>ONPU01000001.1 GCA_900319795.1 uncultured Eubacteriales bacterium
TCAATGCGGATGTAAACGCGGCATATCAGATCCTGAAAGCAGGCGGAATCATGGACCTGAAGATCAAGCAGGCGGAGCCGGTAAGAAAGATAAAAGCAGTCTGAGTCACATCAGGTAGAGGCATCAGGCTGGTGCCAGTAAAGGACCCTTGGTTTTAAAAGCTCATGGGCGATTTATAAATATCAACTATATGTTGATAAACAGCCATTCGTGATTGCGTTGATTTCTAGAAAGCAATCCATTATAATATAACAAAGGAAATCAACCGCCCACAAGGGGTTGACCAGTTTATAAGGATAACATAGAAATGCCGCCTTTTCGCTTGCCAAAGTTTCGGGGCGGTTTTTCTATGTCAGTCTACTTGTGACAAATCAAATAAATGAATGTTGGGAATGAAGGCCAACCACCCTGTAAACACGGTTGATTTCACAAATCTATTGTATAATATCTTTTGTTTTAATACAACGGATGAATTTTATAAATGCCGACTCCGGAAGTTCCGAGATGACAATCGCCAGGAACATCAGCGAGCATCCGGCGATCTCCCTTGGCGTAAGACGCTGTGAAAGAAACAGCCATCCTCCGATCGCTCCGAAAACGCTCTCGAGACACATCGCGAGAGAGGCGATCGAGGGATCCAGATCCTTCTGGCCTACAATCTGAAGCGTATAGGCGACGCCGCTGGACATGATACCGGCATACAGGATCGCGGGAAGAGCACCTTGAATCTGGGAAAGGGTTGGCTTGTCAAAGAGGAGCATCGGCACGGTCGCGATCAGAGCTTCGATAAACATTTCCCAGAAAGCGAGCTTGACGCCGTCCTGATAGCGGACGAAATAATTGACCGACAGGATCTGTATGGCGAAGAGCGCGGCGGAGAGGAGCATCAGGAGGTCACCTGTGCCGATTGTTCCGAAACCTTCGCCGGCCTTAATGCATAAAAGCCACAGTCCGACAAGTCCGATGAGGATTCCGATCCAGATCTTTCCGGAAGGTCTGCTGCCAAGAAAAATCGAAAACACCGGAACGATGACCATATATAACGCGGTTATGAAACTGGCACGTGCCGTAGTGGTATATGCGATGCCGATCTGCTGGACCACGCTGGCCGCGAACAGGGCAACACCGCAGATGACGCCTCCGCGAAGGAGCCTTGGCGCGAACATGGTGCTTTTAAGTGTGCTCATGCGGGTGCGATCAATGAATACAATCACCGGAAGCAAAAACACAACGGCGATCCAGTTCCGAAGGGCGATAAATGTGGACGCGCCGACATATTCCGCCCCGACGCTTTGGGATACAAACGCGAAGCCCCAGATCATCGCGGCGAGGATGAGAAGAAGAGTATGCGTAACCGCAGTATTTTTATTTTTCATCATTTGCTTTTCGTGGTAGAATACTATTTACATTCAACTTTGGAACCGACAGTTAGTTACTTTACATGATGGGGTTTCAAATTGCAAGAATTCCGTTTTCACAAGACGGACACAATCCTGTGCCACAATAGACAGTTGATGGACCGGAACTGTAAAACGATTACATCGGGAGATTAATATATGTATTGTTCAAAATGCGGCAGTAAGGTACCTAGAGGTACCGCGACCTGTCCGGAATGCGGACAGGATCTGACATATGAGAGTATTCATTTAAAAGATAAGGACGGAAAGAAGAAGGGAGGATCTTCCTCCGTGCTTCCCGGCGTCATTATGGCGTGTCTCCTTACTCTGACGGTCTTTGAACTGGTATTTCTGTTCGGTGTAGCTCCTCAGAAGGTTACAAAGAGCCCTGAAGCGGAGCTGAACGCGGAAGCGTCTGCCGCCTCCGAAGGAGTGGCGGAACTCATCCCGACCTACGCGCCGAAGGAAGTGCCGACAGTGGAAGCGGAAGAGGAAACGGAGCCTACGCCGACTGCTTACGCGACTCCGAAGCCCGCTAAGAAATCTTCGAAGAAGAAGGCGAAGGCAACGCCTACCCCGACACCTACAGCGACTCCTACACCGACACCGACGCCGACTCCTACGCCTACGCCTGAACCGGAACCGACTATGACGCCGACACCGGAAATCGCTGAAGAAGTGGAAGAGTTCGTGGATGAAAATGATCTGCCGGTTTACGAACCGACAGAAGAAGATCTTCCGGTCTATGAAGAAAGCACTGAGGAAATTCCCGTTGCAGTAGAGACCACAGACAAGCTTCCGCACAGCTCGGATAAAAAGATCAAGGCGAACCAGCTTGACGGAATGTCCGCGGAAGATATCCGGATCGCGAGAAATGAGATCTATGCCCGCCACGGCCTGATCTTCCAATCCGAAGATCTTCAGGAGTATTTCTCGGCGCAGCCCTGGTATAAGGGAACGGTCGATGACGCTTCCAAGATCAAGCTGACCGAGTTGGAGCAGCAAAATATCAAGACGATCACGGACTACGAGAAGGCTCACAATATCAATCAGTAAAGGAATGGAATTGCTTCTATTGAATAAGAAATGAACCGACGGACAGGGGAACGGAATGCACCGGCTCCTGTCCTTTTGTTCATCGCTTTTTTATTCAAAACATGTCTTGCAAGATGGTACTCAATATATTAAAATTTTGAGCGGCGAAATTGAGAGTTGGATACGGCATACGGAATGTCCATATGCAAAAACGACATTTTAAGAGTATTCTTAAAGGAGGTACTATGGCAGTCAGACATCTGATGAGTCCGCTGGACTTTACAGTGGAAGAGTTGGATCATTTATTGGATCTTGCCAACGACATTGAATTGCATCGTGAAAAATACGCACATATCTGTGACGGAAAAAGAATTGCCACCTTGTTCTATGAACCCAGTACCAGAACCCGTTTGAGTTTTGAAGCTGCGATGATGAACTTAGGTGGCAGTGTTTTAGGTTTCCACTCTGAAGATTCCTCTTCGGCTGCCAAGGGAGAGTCGGTAGCGGATACGATCCGGATCGTATCGTGCTACGCGGATATCGCGGCTATGCGTCATCCGAAAGAAGGCGCTCCGCTCGTTGCCTCGTTAAAGTCCTCAATTCCGGTGATCAATGCCGGCGACGGAGGACATCAGCATCCGACCCAGACCCTGACCGACATCCTGACGATCCGTTCCTTAAAAGGAAGGCTCGGCAATCTTACGGTGGGAATCTGCGGGGATCTGAAATTCGGCAGAACCGTGCATTCACTGATCGCGTCGCTGTCCCGCTATGAAGGCATTTCCTTCGTCCTGATTTCACCGGAAGAACTGAAAGTGCCGAGCTATGTCAGGGACTCGCTTCGCGCGAAGAATATCCCGTACAGCGAGGTCGTGAAGCTGGACGCCGATACCATGGCGGATCTGGACATTCTCTATATGACGAGAGTTCAGAGAGAGCGCTTCTTCAATGAAGCGGACTACGTACGTATGAAGGACTTCTATATTTTAGACCGGGAAAAACTGGAACTCGCGCCGAAGGACATGTGCGTCCTGCATCCGCTTCCGAGAGTCAATGAGATCGCGGTCGATGTGGACGACGATCCGAGGGCGTGCTATTTCCGTCAGGCACAGTATGGCGTTTACGCGAGAATGGCTCTGATTCTTACTCTTCTTGGAATTGAGGTGGACTGAGTATGGAATATGAAAAGACTATTGAGATGAACGGTCGCGAGAATACACTGAGTATCGGCGCTTTGGTGGAAGGCTTTGTGCTGGACCATATCGAAGCGGGCCACGCGATGACGATTTACCGCTATCTGAAACTCGGAAAGCTGGACTGCACGGTCGCGATTATTAAAAACGCTTCCTCCAATAAGATGGGGAAAAAGGACATTATCAAGGTGGCGTGCCCCATCGACTACCTCGATCTGGATGTCCTCGGCTTTATTGATCACAATATCACCGTCAACGTGATCAAAGACAGCCGGATTATCGAAAAGAAGGAACTGAAGCTTCCGGCTCAGGTGACGAACGTGATCCGCTGCAAGAATCCGCGTTGCATCACGTCGATCGAGCAGGGCCTGGATCAGATCTTCATACTGGCGGATCCGGAGAAACCTCTTTACCGGTGCCGTTACTGTGAAGAAAAATGGGACGGAGTCCTGAAAAAATAAGGTAAAACGTGTTAAAATGGATTTACAGCGGTCGGGTATACGGTCGCGGCATGCGCATGCATGACGAGGAAAGTCCGGGCTTCAAAGGGCAGGATGCCGGATAACGTCCGGCAGGGGTAACTCTCGGGATAGCGCAACAGAAAAGAACCGCCGGTCATTGACCGGTAAGGGTGAAAAGGCAGTGTAAGAGACTACCGCTGAGCCCGGTAACGGGACAGGCAGTGCAAGCCCCATCCGAAGCAAGGTCAAGTACGAGACGATACAGCGGCCCGTTGTGTCTCGTGGTAGACCGCTTGAGCTGTCCGGCAACGGGCAGTCTAGACAGATGACCGTACACGACAGAACCCGGCTTACAGCCCGGCCGCTTTTTAAAAGATTGCCGCATGGCATCAAAGGGAGGTTGAAACAAGAGATGGCAATTACTCAATTCGCTGCCATTGACATCGGATCCTACAATGTATCTATGGAAATATTTGAGGTCGGCAGAAAGAACGGCCTTCGTTCTCTTACAAGCGTGCGCATGCCGCTTGAACTCGGAAAGGATACATTTGCCCTTAAAAAGATCAGTATGGAGAAGCTCGGGGAACTGATCCGTATTCTGACCGATTACAAGCGGATCATGAAAGAGTACGGCGTTACCGATCTTCGGGCCTGCGCGAAATCCGCCTTCAGGGAAGCGGAGAACCGCGACCTGATTATTGACCATATTCTGAGGGCGACCGGAATTCGGGTGGACATCCTTTCGAACTCCGAACAGCGTTTCCTCGGATACAAGTCCATCGCGTCCAGAGGCGAGGAATTCCAGAAATTCATTGAAAAAGGAACCGCGATCGTCGATATCGGCGGCGGCAGCGCGCAGATCTCCCTGTTTGACAAAGACGCTCTTGTCTCGACCCAGAATCTTCTTCTCGGTTCCTTAAGAATCCGCGAAAATCTTTCCCGTATTGACCGGGAAACGCTTCGCTATGACGCTCTGATCGAAGAACTGATCCGTTCGGAGCTGGTCAGTTTCCGGAAAATGTATCTGAAGAACCGTCGTATTGAGAACATCATTCTGGTCGGCGATTATTTCACGAACCTGATTTTCCAGAACAGAAGCGACATGAACAAGACGGAGACCCGCGACGAATTCATGGAATGGTATAAGAGCATCGCGGAAGGCTCCCCGCGCGAAGTCGGAGAGGAAATGGGCATCTCTTCGGAGGTTTCGACGGTCCTCATCCCGATGGCGGTTCTCTACAGGATGCTGATCAACGAATTC
The DNA here is from genome assembly GCA_900319795.1 of uncultured Eubacteriales bacterium. Taxonomy (GTDB): domain Bacteria; phylum Bacillota; class Clostridia; order Lachnospirales; family Lachnospiraceae; genus Chordicoccus. The sequence continues at coordinate 5,348 of ONPU01000001.1, forward strand.
GACGTCCAGACGATCTGGCTTCCGGGCATCCAGCTTACTGACGGTATCGCCTATGATTACGGCGAACGGAAGAAGCTCATTAAGAGTTCCCATGATTTTGAAAATGATATCCTCCGCGCCGCGCGCAACATGTCAAGACGCTATGCCAGCAATAAACAGCACAATGAGGCGCTTGTGGCGGCATCGGAGACCATTTTCAACGCGGTGAGGAAAATCTGCGGCCTCGTTCCGCGCGACCGCCTGCTGCTGAAAGTGGCCTGCTACCTTCATGACTGCGGAAAATACATCAGCATGACGGACACCGCGGAATCTTCCTACAACATCATCATGTCGACGGAAATCATCGGACTTTCGGACAGAGAGAGAAGCATTATCGCCAATGTAGTGAGATTTAACACAAGATCTATGGCGGCATACAATCCCGCGGAACGGCCGAAAGACTTAAGTACCGGCGACTATATGCTCGCGCTTCGTCTCGCCGCGATCCTCCGTCTGGCGGGAAGTCTGGACATCAGCTATAAACAGAAAGCGGACAGCCTGAAGGTGTCCGTGAAAGACCGAGAACTGCACATCAGTATCGGAACGAAGGAAGATTATACGCTCGAGCGCGGGTTCTTCGATGTGAACTCGGAGTTCTTTGAGGAAATATTTGACCTTAAGCCCATGCTGAAGGTTCGGACTTTGGGTTGAAAAGGGACGTACAATTATCGATGAAAGGCAGGAAATGGAATGGCACCTTCTGATTCCAAGAAAATGAGTTCAACATCAAAAGCGGCTGAGGCAAATGCGGCGGCGAAAGCCTCTGACGGAGCGGGAGTTCCGGATTTTACAGCACCGTCCAATTTCTACAACCGTGAAATATCATGGCTCGGTTTCAATTCCAGATGCTTGAGCGAGGCCAGGGACTCGAAGATTGTCCCGCTTTTTGAGCGCCTGAAATTCCTTTCGATTACCGAATCGAATCTGGATGAATTCTGCATGGTCCGGATCGCGTCTCTGAAAGACCAGGTGCATGCGGGCTATAAGGGCGTGGACATCGCGGGCATGAATTCCCAGGAGCAGCTGGACGCTCTTTCCGTCAAGGTGCATGAATTCGTACATGACCAGTACAGTACTTTCAATCGTTCAATCGTACCCGCTCTTTTAAAAGCGGGGCTCAAGATCGCCGCTTTCGGGGAACTGGAAGAGGCTCAGAAGAATTTCCTTCACAAGTACTATGAAGAGGTGATCTATCCGGTACTGACGCCGATGGCCCTTGATTCTTCGAGACCGTTCCCCCTTGTCCGCAACAAATCGCTGAATATCGGCGCGCTCATTTCCGCAAAGGAAAACAGCGGAAAGCTGAGCCGGAAGGGGAAAAAGAAGAAGCCGGAAATGGAATTCGCGACCGTGCAGGTTCCTTCCGTCCTTCCGAGAGTGATCGAACTTCCTGCTTTGAGTGACGGAACGCGCACGGTGATCCTTCTGGAGGAAGTGATCCGGGGCTATATCGGCGAGCTGTTCCAGCGCTATGATGTGGTCTGTACCTGCGCCTACAGGGTCATGAGAAACGCCGACCTTACGATCGACGAAGAGGAAGCGGAAGACCTGCTTCTCGAGATCCAGCGCCAGATCAAAAAACGCCAGTGGGGCGAAGTCATCAAGCTGGAAGTGGAAGAAGGAGTGGACAAGAAGCTCCTCAAAGTGCTGCGCAGAGAATTCAAGATCGCGGACGCGGATCTTTACTATATTCCGGGACCGCTGGATCTGACATTCTGCATGAAGCTCTACGGCCTTGACGGCTTCGATGAATATAAGGAAAAACCCTATACGCCGGCACCTGTACAGGATTTCGAGGGCGCGGCCAGCGTATTTGACGCGATCCGCCAGAAGGATATCCTCGTCCACCATCCGTATATGAGTTTCGATCCGGTTGTTTCGTTCGTGAGCCAGGCTGCCGTGGATCCTGACGTTCTGGCGATTAAGCAGACGCTGTACAGAGTTTCCGGCAACTCGCCGATTATCAAGGCACTCGCGACGGCAGCGGATAACGGAAAGCAGGTAACGGTTCTTGTCGAGCTGAAAGCCCGCTTTGACGAGGAACACAATATCGCCTGGGCGAAGACGCTTGAAAAAGCCGGCTGCCACGTCATCTACGGTCTTCTGGGACTGAAGGTCCACAGCAAGATCACGATGGTCGTAAGGAGAGAAGAAGACGGGATCCGCAGATATGTCCATCTCGGAACCGGCAATTATAACGACTCCACGGCAAAGATCTATACCGATCTGGGCCTTTTCACCTGCAGCGAGTCCATCGGACAGGACGCGACAGCCGTATTCAATATGCTTTCGGGCTATTCGGAGCCTGACCGTTGGTACAAGCTTCTCGTCGCTCCGATCTGGCTGAAGGACGGCTTCAAGAAAATGATCCGCCGCGAAGCCGAAAACGCGAAGGCAGGAAAGCCCGCGTTTATCCGGGCGAAAATGAATTCCCTCTGCGATCCGGAGATCATCAGCGAGCTGTACAAAGCCTCTTACGCAGGCGTGCAGATCGACCTGCTCGTGCGCGGAATCTGCTGCCTGAAGGCCGGACAGCCCGGAATCTCGGAGAATATCCGCGTCCGTTCGATCGTCGGGAATTTCCTGGAACACGCGCGCATTTTCTGGTTCTCAAATGACGGCGACGATGAAGTCTATATGGGTTCCGCGGACTGGATGCCGCGAAATCTGGACCGCCGCGTGGAAATTGTATTTCCGGTAGATTCCGAGGAGCTGAAGGAAGAAGTGAAACATATCCTCACTACGGAGTTTGAAGATAACGTCAAGGCGCATCTGCTTCTTCCGGACGGAAGCTATGAGAAGATCGACAAAAGGGGCAAGAAGCTCGTGAATTCCCAGGAGCAGTTCTGCAAGGAAGCATGGGCAAAAGTTCCGAAGAAAAAAGGGACGAAGAAGGAACGCCGGTTTACGCCGTCTGAAGGAATCTGAGTGAGAAGGAGAACAGATGATGAAACATTATGATTACCTGATCGTCGGTGCAGGTCTCTACGGAGCGGTATTTGCCAGAGAGGCCATGGACCACGGAAAGAGCTGCCTCGTCATTGACCGGAGAAGCCATATCGCGGGCAATATTTACTGCAGCGTTGAAAAAGACATTCTTGTGCATCGTTACGGGGCGCACATTTTCCACACATCGGATGAGGAAGTGTGGGATTATGTAAACCGTTTTGTCCATTTCAATCACTATATCAACAGTCCGGTCGCGGTTTATAAAGACGAAACCTACAATCTGCCGTTCAATATGAACACCTTTTCGAAGATGTGGGGAATCCGGACGCCGGACGAGGCCAAGAAGATCATCGCGGACCAGATCGCGGACCTTCATATCGAAGAGCCGGCCAACCTCGAAGAGCAGGCCTTAAAGCTCGTCGGCCGGGATGTCTATGAAAAACTGGTCAAAGGGTATACCGAAAAGCAGTGGGGAAGACCCTGCACGGAACTTCCGGCGTTTATCATCAGACGTCTGCCGCTTCGGTTTATCTATGACAACAATTACTTCAGCGATCCCCATCAAGGCGTTCCGAAAGAGGGCTATACCGTTCTCGTCGAACGTCTTCTCGAAGGGGCGGATATTCTGCTTGATACGGATTACAAGGAATTTGCCGCGGAGCATTCCGATGAGTATGACCGCCTGGTCTATACCGGCATGATTGACGAATTCTACGATTTCCGCTTCGGCCATCTGGAATACAGATCGGTCCGCTTTGAGGATGAATATCCGGATACCGACAATTACCAGGGCTGCGCGGTTGTGAATTATACGGAAGCCGAGGTGCCGTATACGAGAATTATCGAGCACAAGCATTTCGCGTTCGGGACACAGCCGGATACGATCATTTCGAAGGAGTATCCGAGCGAATGGAAGCCGGGCGTGGAACCGTATTATCCGATCAACAACGAACGGAACAACAGCCTGTATGAAAAATACCGCGCTCTGGCCGAACAGGAAGAGAAGGTAATCTTCGGGGGAAGACTCGGGACTTACCGCTATTACGATATGGATAAAGTCATTGCGGCAGCGCTTCAGGACACACGAAAGGAAATGTGGACTTGATGTCAGAAAACGGGTTCATTCTGCACGGAGCGGCAGTCTACTCAGAAAACCGGGAACGCATTATTTCCATGGATGAGGCATGGATTGTCTGTGTGGACGGCGTTTCCCGGGGAGTCTTTGACCATTTTCCGGAAGAATACGCGGGACTTGAAGTGGAAGACTACTGGGACAAGCTGATCGTGCCGGGATTTACGGATCTTCATGTACATGCCCCGCAGTACCAGTTCAGAGGTACGGGGATGGACATGGAGCTTCTCGGCTGGCTGAATACGATTGTATTTCCGGAAGAAAGACGCTATAAGGATCTCGAATATGCCGAGAGCTCGTATGACCAGTTCATCGAGGATCTCTTTGTGGGACCGACCACAAGGGCCGCGATTTTCGGAACGGCGGACGTGGAGTCGACGCTGCTCCTTATGGATATGCTGGAAGATACGGGCCTTGTTACCTGTGTCGGAAAAGTCAATATGGACCGGAATGTCCCGGAGTACTACTGCGAGACGGCGGAACAGTCCCTTGAGGATACGATCACGTTTGTCGAGGGAGCGCTCGCGGAGGAATATGAGCGGACGATGCCGATTATCACGCCCCGCTTTACCGTTTCCTGTTCAAGGAAGCTGATGCAGGGTCTCGGAGAAATCGCGAAGGAGTACAATCTGCCGGTTCAGTCCCATTTGTCGGAAAACCTTACGGAAATCAGAATGGTGCAGGAACTGGAGCCGGACGCCTCATTTTACGGCGAAACCTATGAAAAAACCGGCCTTTTCGGTCTGCCTTCCGACATCAGACCGGAACGGGAAGAGTGCCCCGGATACGGGGATACGATCATGGCGCACTGCGTCTGGTCCCCGAAGGAAGAGATCGCGCTCATGAAAAAGAACGGCGTGTTTATCGCGCACTGTCCGGAATCGAATATGAACCTCACTTCCGGAGCAGCGCCGGCGAGTCTCTATCTGGACGAAGGCCTTCGGATCGGCCTCGGGACGGATCTGGGAGCCGGAGCGTCCCCCTGCCTCTTCGATACGATGAAGGCGGCGCTGACATCTTCCAAACTGCGGAAGAGATTTTATGACGAGAATATCAGGAGCCTCGATTTTTCAGACGTATTCTATATGGCGACGTTAGGTGGCGGAGAGTTCTTCGGGAAGGTCGGCAGTTTTGAAGAAGGTTATGAATTCGATGCTGTCGTGCTCGATGATTTCTCGCTTTCAACGATGAACGAGTACGGCGCCGCCGAACGTATGGAACGCTTAATGTATCTGGGTGACGACCGGAACGTGGTCGGCAAATATGTCCGCGGACAGAAGCTCTATTGATTGATACCGGGAGATATGATGAAGATCATAAATAACAACGGGAAGGGTGGGAAGGAAGAGCAGCTGAAGATAAAGCTCCTGAACTACCCTGATTCCTATTATCGCGAACAGGACGCGGATGTAAGGCTGAAGCTTCTTACGCTTGCCGAAGAGAATCTGGGCCGGACGGAAGAGGACAAGATCCGCAGGGAGCTGTGGGAACTTCGGTATGTCATGAAGGACGGCCGCCGTATTGACCGCTTTCTGGCGGCATGGATGGAACTGAGTTATCTGTCCGAAAACGGAAAAGGCCTGTTTATGGCCCGGAACGGCGCGAAATTGGCGTCCACTTTAGACGGCATCGGCTTTTCAAGGCTTGATACGGGCGATGAGCTGTACAGAAATCTGCTGTACAGGGAGATCTATCACCTCGGAATGCTCTATATGGAACTGTGCACTGAGGATCCCGGATACAGCGCGCTCATCCTGGGGTTCGGAAGAATGTCCGACAACGCCTTAAGGGGGAAAATCTCCGAGGATGTCCACAGAGTAAGTGACCGACTGTTCGGAATCTATCATCCGGATCAAAAATATGAAATTTGGAAAACGGCTCTTCTGGACGCTCTAAACGACGCGTTCTGATTGTGCCTGTCTTGAAATAAAACGACTCTGATGCTATGATACCATTTAAGCGCCTGAAGGCGCGGGAGATTATGAAAAAAGGAGATTTGTGAGATGATTGACGGAAGAATTTATAACTTTTCGGCTGGTCCTTCCATGCTTCCCGAGGCTGTCCTTTTAAGGGCGAAAGAGGAATTCCTCAACTGCGGCGGAAGCGGTATGTCGGTTCTGGAAATGAGCCATCGTTCCAAGGTATTTGACGATATCATCAACGCGGCGAAGGACAATATCAGGAAGATCCTGAACGTTCCCGAAAACTACCGGATCCTGTTCCTGCACGGCGGTGCCTCCGGCATGTTCGCGGCGATCCCGATGAATATCGGAACCGGAAGCGGCATCGCGGATTATATCATCAGCGGCAATTTCTCCGGCGCGGCTCAGAAGGAAGGCAAGAAGTACCTGAAAGAGGCGAGAATCGCGGCCACTACGGAAGACGTGAACTTCACGAGAATTCCGAAGCAGGAAGAACTGAACTTAAGTCCGGAAGCGGATTATGTACATGTCTGCTGGAACAATACGATCTTCGGAACAAAATATCAGTACATTCCGGAGACAAACGGTGTTCCGCTTGTAGCGGATATGTCTTCCAGCATTCTTTCCGAACCGGTTGACGTTTCCAAATTCGGCATCATCTACGCCGGCGTTCAGAAGAACCTGGCTCCGTCCGGCCTCGCTCTTATGATTATCCGCGAGGATCTGCTCGGAAAAGAGATGGCGATTACGCCGAAGATCTGGAAATTCGCGACACAGGACGAGAAGAATTCCATGCTGAATACGCCTCCGACATGGCCGATCTATATCGTGAAGCTCGTCACGGATTATCTGATGGAACAGGGCGGTCTTGAAGAGATGAAGAGACGGAATGTTGAGAAAGCCGCGCTTCTTTATGACTATCTGGACAGCCAGGATTTCTACATTTCCACAGTTGAAAAAGCGGACCGCTCCCTTATGAACGTCACATTCCGTACGGCGGATCCCGAACTGGACAAGGCGTTCGTGGCAGGACAGGCCGCGCACGGGTTCTCGAACCTCAAGGGTCACCGTCTGGTTGGCGGCATGCGCGCTTCGATCTACAACGCGATGCCGAAGGAAGGCGTTGAAGCTTTGATTGCTTATATGAAGGAATTTGCAGCAGCTCATTAAGGAGGAACGACGATGGCGATTTTCAGACCATTCCGGGCCGTGAGACCGGCAGCCGGATACGCGGAACAGGTTGCACAGCTTCCGTATGATGTGATGAACAGCGAGGAAGCCAGGGTAATGGCTGAAGACCGGCCATGGGATTTTCTGCACGTGGACCGTGCGGAGATCGATTTCCCCAAGGGAATTGATGTGTATAGTGACGAAGTCTACGCGAAAGCGGCCGAGAATCTGAATTTCATGCGTGAAAAAGGGGTGCTGATTGAAGAGACGACGCCATGCTATTACATTTACCGCGAAATCATGAACGGAAGAGCGCAGACCGGTATCGTCGGCTGCGCCTCCGTCGATGAATATCTGAACAACACAATTAAAAAACACGAATTTACCGTAGAGGTAAAGGAACGCGACAGGATCCGCCACGTGGATACCTGCGATGCCAATACGGGCGTGATTTTCCTGACGATGCGGGACACGGCCGCCGTTGTAAAACGGATGAACGAAGTCGCCGATACGGAAACACCTCTGTATGATTTTACGAAAAATGACGGCGTCCGCCATTTTGTCTGGCGCGTGGACAACCCGGAAACGATCGCCCTCATCGAGCGGGCTTTCGGAAGGGTTCCGAACCTCTATATCGCCGACGGACATCACAGAACCGCTTCGGCCGTAAAGGTGGCTCTTAAGAGAAGGAAACAGAATCCTTCCTATACCGGGGACGAGGAGTTCAACTTCTTCCTCGCGGCTGTTTTCCCGGAATCCTCGCTTCAGATTATCGACTACAACCGTGTCGTGAAAGATCTGAACGGTCTTTCCGAAGACGCGTTCCTGGCCAAACTGCGCAACAGCTTTTCGGTAAAACCGCTGCCCGAACCGTGGGACGATTCCGAAGAGGCGCTCGAGATGGTGCGGCCGAAGGAGAAGCACTCCATTTCCATGCTTCTTCACGGGAAGTGGTATGAACTGAAAGCCCTTCCATCAGCCTATGATCCGGCGGATCCCGTAAGGCAGCTGGACGTATCCATCCTTCAGGAGCGTGTTTTAACGCCTGTCCTCAACATCAAGGATCCGAGAACGGATGGGAGAATTTCATTCGTAGGCGGAATCCGGGGCCTGAAGGAACTGGTCCGGCTGACGAATGAAGGCGCGGAGCTCGCGTTCGCGATGTATCCGACGTCGATGGAGGAACTGATGAATGTGGCTGACGCGGGGAAGATCATGCCGCCGAAGTCCACATGGTTTGAACCGAAACTTTTGAGCGGACTGTTTATTCATCCGCTTTCGTGAATTCTGAATGTGATCCCGGTCTTCCTCGGGATCACATTTTGGGCTTTTGGCTTTAAATAAGATGATGGGAGGCAGCCGAGATGGCAGAACATAATTCCAGAAGAATAATGGGAATCCCGAACGAATTCTGGATCGGCTTCGTCATCATGTGCGGCTTCTTCCTGAAAGTCGTCTACGTCATCAACGCCGGCTTCGAAAACACCACCTTCCAGTCCGGCATGTGGCAGGAGATCACCGAAACGGCCCCCGCCGGAGGACACCTCGGCTATATCGAATACCTGTTCATGTTCCACAAACTGCCGTCTGTCAACCCCTCGGAATACGCCTGCTTCGCGAACCCGCCTCTCTACTATGTCTTCGCGGCTCTTCTGATGGAGTTTTTCCATCGCCTTCTGAACTGGCCGGCCGGAATCGCGCTTCATACGATTCAGTGCATCAACGTCATCTTCGTCCTCGTGGGAGAGTGCTGCGGGATCGGCATCCTGCAGAAATTCCAGGTAAAAGGGAGAAAGATGGTTGTCGCCATCCTGTTTCTGCTTCTTTTCCCTCTTTTTTATCACCTTTCCGCGGCAATGGACGGAAGCGGCCCGGCTTTCATGTTTTCCATGCTGTGCCTCAACAATGTACTGGCCTGGTACCGGTCCAGGCGCTATCAGGTCCTAAGGGGCGCCGCCATTGAATTCGGCCTCGGGATGATGTGCAGCTATATGACGCTCCTCATTCTTCCGGCGCTGATCGTCATCATGTACTACGCCTCCTTCGACGGCAGGAGGAACCAGACTCCGCTGAAGGTCCAGTTCCGGAATTTTGCGATCATCACATCGTTGATGTCCTTCTGGTGGCCCATCTATCTGAGTATCCGCTGGCATCTGCCTCTGTTTTATGTCCAGATGCCACAAGGCGCGGAGCTGCACGCGGGGATCTTTGACCGTCTCCGGATTCCGGGGCCGATCCTTCTAGGACATCTCCATACAGGCGGCAACGGCGCGCTCGAATACAATATCTGGGCGCAGCTTTTCAAGACGGCCATCGTCGACTTTAACGCGATTGACATTTCGCTCAGCGGTACATACATGATCACGACATTTGCCGTGTATCTGAGCCTTGTAATCTGCCTTTTGGCCCATATCATGCTGTTCTCCCTGCTCATCAGTTCCAAGCTGGAGAGAGCGCCCAAGCGATTCCTGGGAATTGGCTATTTCGCGCAGCTGATCGGCTATGTGTGCGTCTGTCTGTATTATCCGACGACGGGCATCATGAATCTTCGATGGATCGCTTCGTCGGTCATTTATCCGCTCATAGGCCTTTCGCTCATCGGCAACAGCGAGGACAGTACGAGAGCGGGAAGGGTGCTGTCATGGACAGTCAGTATGATGATCCTCGTTTTATCATTTATCACCGCGTTTTTGTTTGGTTTTTACGCCTGACGTGTTAAAATAATAAAAATGATTTGAATATGTAACGACAAGGAGAACAGATAGTATTATGATTGGCGATCAGAAGGTATTGTTTTCGGGAATGCAGGCAACGGGCAATCTGACTTTGGGGAATTATCTCGGAGCCCTGAAGAACTGGGTCAGCCTTACGGATGAATACCAGTGCTTCTACTGTGTGGTGGATGAGCACTCCATTACCGTTCGTCAGGATCCTGCGGTTCTGAGGAAAAGAGCCCGCGCATTGCTGACACTCTATATCGCGGCCGGAATTGATCCGGAAAAGGCCTGCCTGTATTATCAGTCTCATGTCTCCGCCCATGCGGAACTGGCATGGATTCTGAACTGCTTTACGTATATGGGCGAGATGAACCGTATGACGCAGTTCAAGGACAAGAGCGCGAAACACGCGGACAACATCAACGTCGGTCTGTTTGCCTATCCTGTTCTCATGGCGGCGGATATTCTTCTCTATCAGGCGGATATTGTTCCCGTCGGAAATGATCAGCTCCAGCACCTTGAGATCACACGCGACATAGCGGAGCGTTTCAACAACATCTACGGAGATGTATTCACGATTCCGGAGCCCTATATCGGAAAAACGGGAGCCAGAATCATGAGCCTCCAGGATCCGGGCAAAAAGATGTCCAAGTCCGATGAGAACCCGAACGCCAGCATCTATCTGATGGATGACAGGGATACAATCATGAGGAAGTTCAAAAGGGCTGTGACGGATTCCGAGGCGCAGATCGTCTATCGGGAAGAACAGCCAGGAATCCGGAACCTGATCGATATCTACTGTTCCTGCACGGGAAAAACACCGGATGAGGTCGTGCGTGAGTTCGACGGTAAGGGATACGGCGAATTGAAGACGGCAGTCGGAGAAACGGTGGCGGATACGCTTACGCCTCTTCAGGAACGGGTCGCCGCGCTCTCCAAAGACAAAGCCTATATAGACGGCATTATAAAAAATAACGCGGAAAAAGCACAGTATTTCGCAAATAAGACACTTCGCAAGGTACAGCACAAAATAGGTTTCCCAGACAGAATCAGGTGAGGGTCTTCTATGGAATTATATGTCGCCGGCGGCTGTTCGGAACACGGACGCAACTCATTTTTAGTGACTTCTAAGAAGGTGACGTTTCTGGTCGACGCGGGGAAGATGAAAGAGATCCCCGACAAGCCGTTTCCGGAGCTTTCGCGGAAACAGATTGCGAAAATCGACTACCTCTTTCTGACACACTGCCATACGGATCACACGGGAGCGCTTCTCCTTCTGTATGAGAAGGGCTTTCAGGGCCGGGTGGTTGCTTCGCGAGCGACGCTTCAGAACATTCCAGGCGAGATTGAGAACGCGATTGTTCTTGAGGATCTTTGCCCGGCCGGGGAGGAAACGGAACTCTGTACGGATTTCCGTGTGACCTGGGGCAGAAGCGGGCATTGCATCGGCAGTGTCTGGTATCGGTTCGGAATCGGCAAAAAAACGATCCTTTTTACCGGCGACTACGAAGAGCATTCGTATGCTTACAAATGTGATAAAATCAGAAATTTGAGCGCGGATCTGGCGGTTCTGGACTGCGCTTACGGAACGGAGAAGGAAGACGCCCTCGTTCATCGGAAAGAACTGGAGGAGCTACTGGACCGTCTGGTTCAGGAAGAGAAGCCGATGCTGTTTCCGGTTCCTTCTCACGGCAGGGGGTTTGACGTGATGAAACTCCTCGCCGAAAGAGGCGTGACCTGTGTGCTGGCGGAATCTCTTGTCCGTGAATACCAGGATTCGGACAACCGCGAATTCTGGCTGAAGAAAAGCTTTCTCGAAGTGATGGCCGAAATGAATACGGAAGACATCCGGGATTTTGAGGCGGCATTTTGCAAGACACTGGGAAGAGGGAACTCATTTCCAAGAAAATATATCCGCTGCGGGATTCTTGTCAGGGATTCACAGCTTGTGAAAGAGCAGAACAGGGAAGTGGCAAGAGGCGTCGCGGCCAAAGGCGGCCGTACGGTTCTCACCGGAAAACAGGATCCTGCCAGTTTTGCAAGGAAGATTCTGGATGAGGGAAAGGCTGATTTCAGACGCATTTCCGTTCATCAGAATATTTCGGAAATGAAGAAGCTGATCCGGAAAAATGATTTCCAATGTGTGGTTCCTTATCACTGCAGGGAACAGCTTTCATTTTCGGAAAAGAACATAAAAGTACTCCGGACGGGAGACAGAATCCATTTTTAATAAAGGTTAAGAACCATTGCCAAAAGCTTATGGGGTAAAAGGAGGCAGTCATGGGAAAAGAAGGTTATGTAGCGTATGCCGGTACATATACGAACGGCAGCAGCAAGGGCATCCATATTTACGATGTGGATGTCGAGGAGGGGCTTCTCTATTTGAGAAAGGTCATTCCCGTAAGCAATTCATCCTATATCACCCGTTCGAAAAATGAAAAATTCCTCTATTCGATCGCTGATGAAGGCGTCAGGGCCTATGAGATTCAGCCGGACGGAGATTTAAAGCCGATCAACCAGATCGATATCAACGGCATGCGCGGCTGCCATATGTCCGTTGACATGGAAGGAAAATATCTCTTCGTGGCGGGTTACCATGACGGCAAAGTGACGGTGGTCCATACGCATAAGGACGGCAGGCTCGGAAACCTGATGGACGGCGTCTTCCATAAAGGCACGGGTGCCGTCAACGAGCGGAGCTTCCGCCCGCATGTCTGCTGTGTTCGTGTGACTCCGGATAACCGCTTCCTGTGCGCCGTTGACAACGGAATTGATCAGGTCGTGCTCTATAAGATCAATAAGACCTACAACCGGCTTCAGGTCGTGGATATTCTTCGTATGGGAAAAGAGGCCGGACCCCGGAGTATCCATTTCAGCAAGAACGGGAAGCTTGCCTATGTTCTCTGCGAAATTACGAACGTCGTTCGTGTATATACCTATAAGGTCGTCAATGACTATCCGGTATTTGAACTGATCCAGGAGCTGTCCACCCTGTCTGACGCGCGGGATCCGCACGACGCGGCATCGGCGCTCCGTGTCTCCTATGACGGCGAATACGTATTCTGCTCAACAGCGGGTGACAACTCCGTTGCCTGTTACAAAGCCGATTCCGAAAACGGAGAGCTGACGAGACTGTTCTCGCTGCCGACTTCCGGAAGATATCCGAAGGACATCGCGCTGTTCCCGGATCAGAAGCACATCGCGGTGGTCAATAACGGCTCCGGAACCATTACCACATTCCATATTGACTACGAGAAGAAGACGCTGGTCATGAAGGGAAGACCGCAGAAACTGGATACTCCGAACTGCATGGTGTTCCAGAAGATCACGGACGCGCCGGAAGTATTTGCCAATGTCACCGAGAAGGAAGCGGAAGACGCGGCGGTAGAGGAAGTAAAACGCTATACGCCGGTTTCGATTGAATGAACCTGACAGACAAAAAACAGCCTTCGGGCTGTTTTTTGTCTGTCAATTTATATAAGTGATCCCAGTCACGTTTTATAGAAACGAATGACGGAATCAACGCGTGAAGTCATGTTGACAAGCAGCGCGTCGGCGAGGACCATCGCGGACATCGCTTCGACGACAACGGCGGCACGGGCTCCGATCAGGGGATCGTGACGGCCGTGAATGGAGAGTTCGATATTTTCAGACGCGCCTTTTACCGTCTGCTGAGGAGCGGAGATGGACGGCGTCGGTTTGAAAAAGACGTGCAGCAGAATGTCGCTGCCGTCGGAGATGCCGCCTAGGATGCCGCCCGCGTGATTTGTCATTTTCTGAACAGTTCCTTCTTCGGACAGGACAAACGCGTCATTGAATTCGGATCCGCGCATTTTGGATGCGGCTATGCCGCTGCCGATTTCGAGCGCTTTTACGGCGCCGATGGAGAAGACGGCCTGAGCGAGCTTCGCGTCCAGTTTTTCGAAGACCGGGTCGCCGAGGCCGGCGGGAACCCCGCTGATCCGGCAGCACACTTCGGAGCCGACGGAGTCGCCATTTTCCCGGGCCTCACCCATGAGGGCAGCGATTTCCGGGCAGGAGACCGGATCCGCGCAATATTCATCCGGAACAGGGATGCCGCCTACAGCGGACAGAAAGGTATCAAAACGGATACCGCACAATTCAAGAAGTTTTGAAGCAACAGCTCCGGCCGCCACTCTGGCGGCCGTTTCTCTGCCCGAGGAACGTCCTCCGCCTCTGTAGTCGCGGAACCCGTATTTCGCGTCAAACGTATAATCCGCATGGCCGGGCCGGATCACATCCGCGATGTCGCTGTAATCGCGGGAGTGCTGATCGGTGTTGCGGATCAGAATCGAGATCGGTGTGCCGGTCGTTTTTCCCTCAAACACACCCGAAAGAATCTCAGCCCGGTCCGCCTCATTTCGCTTCGTGGAAAGCGGGCCCGCATTCGGACGGCGGCGTTCCATATACGGCTGCAGATCCTCTTCCGTAAGCGGAATGCCTGCCGGGCAGCCGTCAATCGTCACGCCGAGCGCCGGGCCGTGGGACTCGCCCCAGGTCGTGATTCTGAAGATGGTACCGAATCCTGATCCTGCCATGTTTACTCTCCCTTTTTCTTATAATTGCACCACGGGGGTCTGGCACCTCTGGTGCAGATTGCACCACAGGGGTCTGGCACCTTTGGTGCATCGCAATGAATAAAGTATATAGGAAGAGCGGCAACAATTGCAAATGCATTTGACACCAACTGGCCGATTCCGTATAATTACGACTTAAAGTGATTTGTGAAAGAAGAGTTATAGATGAACAGCTGGCTTTCAAATATGGAGCGGAAATTCGGGAGATACGCCATCAAGAGACTGACCATGATCATGATCATTCTGATCGCGGCCGGATATATTCTTATGATGGTGGTTCCGAACCTGGTCCAGTATATGGAACTCAATATCGATTCCGTGCTTCACGGACAGGTGTGGAGACTTGTGACCTGGCTTCTGATTCCGCCTTCCGCGTTTAACTTCTTCACGATTATTATGCTGTTCTTTTATTTCTCCATCGGCACTTCGCTGGAGAGGACATGGGGAGATTTCCGCTACAATGTGTATATTTTCGGCGGAATCCTGATCACGCTTGTCGTAGCCTTTATTACCTACGCGGCCTTCTGCGCCGCGGGCGCAATTCCGGCTGAAGTCGGCAATGCGATCGGCATGTTCTTCAGCACTTATTACATCTGTATGTCAATTCTTCTGGCTTACGCGGCCACTTTCCCGGACGCGATGATTCTTCTGATGTTCATCATTCCGGTGAAAATGAAATACTTCGGCTGGATCTATGCCGCGTTTATGGCATATGACGCGTTCAGGTATATCCGCGTGGCGATCGCGCTGCGCAATGCCCTTTATTTCATTCCGGTGATCGCGATGCTGGCGTCGGTTCTCAATTTCCTCTTTTTCTACTTCTTCTTAAAACCCGGATTCAGAATGTCCAGGGAACAGAAGAGAAGGCAGCAGGAATTTTTCCGGCAGGTCCGCGCGGCAGGAGGTGGCCGGGATCCGTTCGGAGGAAATGCGGCACGCGGGAGAGATACCGCTGTGCGCGGCGGAGTGGTCGACGGCAACGCCAGAATTGTCAACATTCAGCCCAGACATCGCTGTGAGATATGCGGACGGACGGATATTACGGATCCGGACCTGGAATTCCGCTTTTGTTCAAAGTGCGCTGGTTCGCGCGAGTACTGCATGGATCATCTTTATACACATGAGCATGTAAAATGAGGAGTCAGTTATGAAAACACCGTTTGTGAGCAAAGAAAAACTGGAAGAGATCATTCGTGAAATTCCGACGCCGTTTCATATCTATGATGAAAAGGGCATTCGTGAAAATGCAAGACGCGTAAGAGAAGCGTTTTCCTGGAATAAAGGATTTCGCGAATATTTCGCGGTAAAGGCGGAGCCGAACCCGGCGATCCTGCAGGTGCTGAAGGAAGAAGGCTGCGGCTGCGACTGTTCTTCCCTGACGGAACTCATGATGGCCAAGGCGATCGGCTGCGGCGGCGAACTGACCATGTTTTCATCCAACGATACGCCGGATGAAGAATATGTCATGGCCAACGAGATGAACGCGATCATCAACCTCGACGATATCACGATGATCGACAGCTTCGCGAAGGCAGTCGGAACATTTCCGAAGACAATGTGCTGCCGCTATAATCCGGGCGGCGTCTTCAAGGTATCCAACGGAATCATGGATACACCGGGCGACGCGAAGTACGGCATGACCACGGACCAGATTTTCAAGGCTTACAGAATCTTAAAGAGCAACGGAGTCGAGAATTTCGGCCTCCACAGCTTCCTTGTATCCAACGCCGTGACCAACGATTATTATCCGATGCTCGCGAAACTGCTTTTCCAGCTCGCGGTGGAACTTCAGAAGGATACCGGATGCCATATTTCGTTCATCAACCTTTCCGGCGGTATCGGCATTCCCTATAAGCCGGGCGAGAACGAGATCGACATCTACGAAATCGGAGAAGGCGTCCGCAAGGCATACGAAGAAGTGCTTGTTCCGGCCGGCATGGGCGACGTGGCCATCTATACGGAGCTTGGCCGTTTCATGACAGGCCCTTACGGCGCGCTTATTACGACTGCCATTCATGAGAAAAATATCATGAAGCACTATATCGGCGTAGACGCCTGCGCATGCAACCTGATGCGTCCGGCGATGTACGGCGCCTATCACCACATTACGGTAATGGGGAAGGAAATGGCACCGTACACGAATATCTACGATGTCACCGGTTCCCTGTGCGAAAATAACGACAAATTCGCGATTGACAGAATGCTTCCGAAGATTGATATGGGAGACATCCTCTATATTCATGACACGGGCGCTCACGGATTCGCGATGGGCTATAACTACAACGGAAAGCTTCGTTCAGCCGAAGTGCTTCTTCATGAAGACGGCTCGTTTACGAAGATCCGCCGGGCTGAGACGCCGGCCGACTATTTCTCGACATTTGAGGAAATGCCGTTCTACGGAAAACTCATGGAGCAGCTTTAATGGAAGGCAGTTAAAAATGCTCGCGCGATTACACATTTCGTGTTATAATCGGGCATGAGTGAAGCCGGTGTGGCGGAACTGGCAGACGCAGCAGACTCAAAATCTGCCGGCCGTGAGGTTGTGTGGGTTCGAGTCCCACCACCGGCAGCATACGCCGCTAAAGCAGAAGAGCTTTGGCGGCATTTTTTATGAGAACTTTTTGTTTCGCCTGATTCCATGAGGAACCTTTCATATGGAACTGAATTGCAAAGAAGCCCAGGCTCTCATGCAGCCCTATGTGGAGCGCAATATTTCCGACAGAGAGATGAAGGCTCTGATCCGCCATGTGCGCGGGTGTAAAAACTGCAGACTGGATCTGGAGACGAATTATCTTGCCGAAAATGCGGGCCGTATCCTTATGGAGGCGGGAGACGAAGTGGATCCCGCGAAGCTCCTCGAAGAGGATATGGTCCATATGGAATGGGCCATGAACCGCAGGCTTGTCATGACCGTTGTTTTGTGGGTGATGATCATCATTCTCGCGGCGATCATTGCGGCCGTTGTGGCGATCCTCGTCTCACCCGAAACATTCCGGTCTTTGGGACAGGGGATTATAGATTTCTTCAATATTGAACTGGATTTTGATTTCTGGAGGATGCGATGAAAGAAAAACTGTTGCTTATCGACGGTCACAGTATCCTGTTCCGGGCATTTTACGGAATGCCCGTCAATATGACCGCGGCAGACGGACTCCATACCAACGCGCTCTACGGTTTTCTGATGATTCTTTCCAAAATGCTGGACGAAGAACGGCCGGATTATATGGCCGTGACATTTGACCTGCCGACTCCGACATTTCGCCATAAGCTTTACCCGGACTATAAAGGCACGCGTTCGGCTGCGCCTGACGAATTCCGTGAGCAGGTTCCGGTCATCCGTTCCCTTCTTCAGGAAATGGAGATTCCGGTTGTAACTGCGGAAGGCTACGAAGCCGACGACCTGATGGGGACGCTGTCCCTTCAGGCAGAGCAGGGCGGGATCGAGACGGTCATTCTTTCGGGAGACCGCGACCAGCTGCAGCTTGTGGACAGCGATGTCACCGTGGTCATTCCGAAGACAAAAGGCGGACAGACGACCTATCTTCGCTATACGCCTGCGGAGGTAAAAGAAGAGTTCGGAGTCACGCCGAAAGAGTTTATTGAACTGAAAGCGCTGATGGGAGACAGCTCGGACAATATTCCGGGCCTTCCGGGCGTGGGCCCGAAAACCGCTCAGAAGATCATGGAAAGCTACGGCTCCATAGAGAACGCCTATGCCCATATCGATGAGATCAAACCGAAGAAGGCCAAAGAAGCGATGGCGGATAATCCCGATCTGCTCCGCTTAAGCAAAGAGCTCGTCACGATTGTAAGGGACGCGCCCGTCGCTTTTGATCCGGAAAGCTTCCGGGTCGGCAATATCTATACCCCCAAGGCTTATGAGAGCTTCAAGCGTCTTGGCTTTAAAAGCCTCCTCGGCCGTTTTGAAGAGACCTATGAGCCTTCGGAGGTGCCGTTTGAATACACGTCCGTGACGGATCTTTCCGAGGCGGAAGAGATTTTCAAAGAGTTCGCGGATGCGGATGATGCCTCCGTGGCTGTATTATTTGAAAAATATCATCTCTACGTTCTTGCTCTTGCATACGGCGACCGTGTGTATGTCATGACTCCCGGCGGCTTTCTGACGGAAGATTACCTGCTGAGCAAAACGGCCGATGCCGTCAAAAAGAGAAAAAGCTTCTGCGCGCCCGATGTAAAGGGCCTGATGAAGCTCCTGATGCCGTATCTGTCCTATGAGGAATTCAAGGAACTCAAACCGTTCGATTCCGTGATCGCGGCCTATCTGATCGACCCGCTTAAAAGTGACTGGGCAATGGACGCTGTTTCCCAGGCCTATCTCGGAAAAACCATCCCTTCAGCGAAGGAGCTTCTCGGGAAAGCGGGAATGGCGGCAGCCGCTTCGGGCGAAGAGGACGCTTTGAAGCTTTGTGCTCTGGAAGCCTATACCGCTCTTTGCGCTCACGCTCAGGAAGAGGAGCGGCTCCGTGAAACGGAGATGCTGCAGCTTTTTTGGGAAATCGAAATCCCGCTGACTTATGTTCTCGCTTCCATGGAACGAAAGGGAATTCTCGCGAGCAGGGAAGCGCTCAAAGAGTACAGTGATTCGCTTTCCGAAAGAATCGACGAGCTTCAGAAGGAGATTGTGAAAGACGCCGGAAGAGAGTTCAACATCAATTCTCCGAAACAGCTGGGAGAGATTCTCTTCGGGGAAATGAAACTTCCCGGCGGCAAAAAGACAAAAAGCGGCTATTCCACCGCGGCGGACGTACTTGAAAAACTCGCGCCGGCTTATCCGATCGCGGCAAATGTTCTCGAATACCGCAAATATACAAAACTGAAATCGACTTACGCAGACGGACTTCCGTCTTATATTGAAGAGGACGGACGCATCCATACGAGCTTCAATCAGACGATTACCGCTACGGGCCGTCTTTCGAGCACGGAACCGAATCTGCAGAACATTCCGATGCGGGAAGAACTCGGAAGAATGATCCGGAAGTGCTTCTATCCCGCGGAAGGATGCGTGTTTGTAGACGCGGATTATTCCCAGATTGAACTGAGGATCCTCGCCCATATGTCCGGCGATGAAAAGCTGATCGCGGCCTATGCCGAAGACAAGGATATTCATCGGATTACCGCGTCGCTGGTATTCCACGTTCCCTTTGACGAAGTGACCGATGAAATGCGCCGGAACGCCAAGGCGGTCAATTTCGGCATTGTGTACGGCATCAGTTCCTTCGGACTGTCGCAGGGACTTTCCATTACTCCGGCGGAGGCCCGTTCGTATATCGAGCGTTACTTCGAGACCTATCCGGAAATCAAGAGCTTTCTGGACGGTCTGATCGCGAGCGCGAAGAAAAACGGGTATGCGGTTTCCATTTACGGACGCAGAAGGCCGGTTCCCGAACTGAAGGCTTCCAACTTTGCTCAGAGGAGCTTCGGCGAACGGGTCGCCATGAATTCCCCGATTCAGGGAAGCGCTGCGGATATCATGAAGATCGCGATGATCCGCGTTTTTGACCGTCTGAAGAGGGAACTTCCGGAGGCAAATGTGATTCTTCAGATCCACGACGAAATTCTGGTGGAAGTGCCGAAGGCTTACGCGGACAGGGCGGAAGAACTGATCAATGAGGAAATGACCCGGGCCGCGTCTCTTAAGGTAGCCCTTGTCACGGACAGCCATCAGGGAACGGACTGGTACGAAGCAAAGTAATAGCGAGAGGGACGGTTATGTATGTGATCGGCATTACGGGCGGCGCCGGAAGCGGGAAAAGCGAGGCGGTTCGCTTCATGGTCAGTGAATACGGTGCCTTTTTTATCAGCACGGATGAGATCGCGAGAGGGCTCATGGAGCCTTACGGAGGCTGCTATCGTGCCGTACTCAGCCTGTTCGGCAAGGAGTCGGTGGATGAGAAGGGCGAATTCAGGCGGGCATATATCGCGGAGCGCATTTTCAAAAGTGATTATGAGCGCCTTGCGCTCAATGCCGTCATACATCCTGAAGTGAAATATGAAACCGCCAGGGTACTCTCACGATTACGGGCGGATCCCGAACATGCCCCCGAATTTGTGATTATAGAATCCGCATTGCTAATTGAAGAGCATTATGATACAATTTGCGACGAGATCTGGTATATTTACGCGAGTGAAGACACAAGATACAGACGTCTTCGCGATATTCGGGGCTGGACGGACCCGCGGATCCGCGGTATTTTTCAGGCGCAGAAAAAGGATGAGGAATTCCGCGCGTTTTCGGATGCGGTATTTGACAACGACGGAAGTTTTGACGTCTGCAAAAGCGGCATCCGGGAGAGAGTAAAGGAGATTCGTCAAAAAATATGAAATTTTGCAGTATTTCAAGCGGCAGCAGCGGCAACTGCATCTACGCGGGCAGCGCCTCTTCGTCGCTTTTAATTGATGCCGGTCTGTCCGGAAGGAAGATCGAAGAGGGCTTAAAGGGAATCGAACAGACGACGGCTGATATTGACGGCATATGTATTACACACGAGCATTCCGATCATATTAAAGGACTCGGCGTGCTGGCGAGAAGGTATTCCATTCCGATCTATACGACAGCCGGCACGGCCGGAGCGCTTGCCGAAAATTCCTCCGTCGGTAAAATTCCGGAGGGACTCATTCACATTATTTCGGCAGACAACGAGTTCATGATCGGGGATCTGACCGTCAGGCCGTTTTCCATTTCCCATGACGCGGCGGAACCGGTCGGCTTTCGGATCAGCCACAACGGAAAAACCTGCGCGGTCGCGACGGATATGGGCTGTTATGATGAATACACGATCGATCATCTTCAGGGACTCGATGTCCTTTTGCTTGAGGCGAATCACGATGTCCGGATGCTCGAGACGGGCAGATATCCTTACTATCTGAAGAGGAGAATTCTGGGAGAGAAGGGACATCTCTCCAATGAAACTTCCGGAAAGCTTCTCGGACAGATTCTGAACGAGAAGATCTCTCATGTTTTCCTGGGGCATCTGAGTCAGGAGAACAATTACGAAGATCTGGCCTATGCCACGGTCTGCGACGAAGTGACACTCGGCGACAACCCATGGCGCTCCAGTGATTTTCAGATCAGCGTAGCCAAAAGGGACGTTCCGTCGATGGCGGTCGTATTCTGATACTATTTTAAAACGAGGAATTCAACATGCAGAAAACCATCATTACCGTGGTCGGAAAAGACGCGGTGGGCATCATAGCGAAAGTATGTACGTACCTTTCCAATAATCAGTGCAATATTGAGGACATTTCCCAGACCATTACGGGCGGTTTTTTCAATATGATGCTGATAGCGGATATTTCGGCTTCGACCAAGCGGTTCAGCGAAATCAGACATGAACTGCATCAGATCGGAGACGAGATCGGGGTCACGATCCATGTTCAGCGGGAAGAGATTTTCGATAAAATGCACCGGCTGTGATGGAGGAAGACCTTTAAAATGATCAATATCAGCGAAGTATTCGAAACCAATAAGATGATCGAGAAGGAGAACTTCGATGTCCGTACGATTACGATGGGCATTTCCCTTCTCGACTGCATATCCGACGATTCCGCGACACTTCGGGAAAAAGTGCGGGAACGCATCCTGATGAGAGCCGAAAGACTGGTTGCCGTCGGCAACGAGATCGGCGAAGATTACGGTATTCCCATCGTCAACAAACGTATATCCCTGACGCCGGCGGCGCTCGTTACCGCATCCTCCGCGAAAAGCGAAGAGGATCTGGTTCTGTATGCCAAAATGCTCGACGACTGCGCCCGGGAAGTAGGCGTCAATTTTATCGGCGGCTTCACCGCGCTTGTATCCAAGGGGATGACTCCGGCGGACGAACTGATGATCCGGTCGATCCCGGAGGCTCTGTCTGTTACGGACCGCGTCTGCAGTTCGGTCAATCTTGCGTCTACAAAGCAGGGAATCAATATGGACGCGGTGCGCCTTATGGGCACCGTTATCAAAGAGACGGCCTTGAAAACGGCTGACCGTGACGGACTCGGCTGCGCGAAGCTGGTGGTATTCTGCAACGCACCGGACGATAACCCGTTTATGGCAGGCGCTTTTCACGGCGTTACGGAAGCGGATACGGTCATCAATGTCGGCGTATCCGGTCCCGGTGTTGTAAAAGCGGTCCTTGAAGACTGCAGGGACGACGACTTTGAGACGCTCTGTGAAACCATCAAAAAGACCGCGTTCAAGATCACGCGCGTCGGCCAGCTGGTCGCGCGGGAAGCATCCGTGCGGCTCGGCTATCCTTTCGGAATCGTGGATCTTTCCCTTGCCCCGACACCGGCTGTCGGCGATTCGGTGGCGGATATCTTAAGAGAAATCGGAGTGGACGAGGCCGGCGCCCCGGGAACAACGGCTGCGCTTGCCCTGCTCAACGATCAGGTGAAGAAGGGCGGCCTAATGGCGTCCTCCTTTGTGGGCGGTCTGTCCGGCGCTTTTATTCCGGTCAGTGAAGACCAGGGTATGATTGAGGCCGTCGAACGGGGTGCGCTCACACTGGAAAAACTGGAAGCCATGACCTGTGTCTGCTCGGTGGGACTCGATATGATCGCGATCCCCGGAAATACCACCGCCGAAACAATCAGCGGCATTATCGCCGACGAAATGGCGCTCGGCATGATCAATCAGAAGACCACCGCGGCAAGGCTGATTCCCGCTCCCGGAAAGGACGTGGGAGACAGGGTCATGTTCGGAGGCCTTCTCGGCCACGCGCCGGTAATGGCCGTCAACAGCTTCGGCTGTGACAGATTTATCAGGAGGGGCGGCAGAATACCTGCGCCTGTACACAGCTTCAAAAATTAATTTGTGGGATCGTAACGAACGTGAAGAAGCATATTTCCTCTAAACAAAATAAGAAAATCAGAACAGGGATCCTTGTGGTTCTGCTCTTTCTTGTCCTTGCTGCCGGCGGAGTCTATTTTTACGTGGCTCATCTGTACCAAGGGTATTTCCTGCCCGGAACCATCATTAACCAGGTCGATGTCGGCGGCCATACGCTTGAAGAATACGAGGCGTACCTGGAAAAACAGGTGTCTAAGAGAAGTCTTTCCGTGACATTTCCGGGCGGAGAGACGGAAGTGATCAGCGCGCCCCAGATCGATCTCAACTATCTTCCGGACGATGCCTTAAAAGACTTTGTAAACCGTCAGTTTTACCCGGGATGGATAGCCGGTCTTCTGGGATGGCAGAGAGTCTATACCTACGAACCCACGATCAGCTATGACTACATCAAGCTGATGGAACTCATGAAATACTGGCCCGCGCTCGATCCGGACAATGTGACGGAGCCGCAGAACGCGTATGTCGAAATCAATGACGAAAACCGGCTGGAGATCGTTCCGGAGGTGATGGGAGATACCATCGATACGGAAGTTCTGAAAGCCGAGCTTCGCGGCGCGATTGAAAACAATCAGCCATCACTCGATCTTTCGAAAAATGAAAACCTGTACCTGCGCCCTTCGGTCTATTCCGACGATGAGGCACTGAATAAGTGCCTGGAGGACATCAACCCCATTCTGGAAACAACGGTTACATATAAGATGTCGAACGGGACAAAGGAGGTTCTCGACGGTTCCGTGATGAGAAACTGGCTCGTAAAGGATGAAAACGGACTTTACACTCTTGACGATAAGGCCCTTTCCCGCGGCGCGTCCTCCTATATTCAGTATCTCGCCTCAAAGGACGACAATTTCGGCTTTTACCGTGCGTTTACTTCCACCAATTTCGGACCGTTAAGGCTAGTTTCTGACAGCCTTCACGGGCATCAGCTGGACCGGATCAAAATGGCTGACGAGCTGATCAGCGATCTGAAAGCCCATACTTCCGCCGAACACGATATGACGTACAGCGTTTTTGACGATGAAAATGATGA
The DNA here is from genome assembly GCA_900319795.1 of uncultured Eubacteriales bacterium. Classification (GTDB taxonomy): domain Bacteria; phylum Bacillota; class Clostridia; order Lachnospirales; family Lachnospiraceae; genus Chordicoccus. Next base: position 29,762 of record ONPU01000001.1, read on the forward strand.
CCGGCTCGGTGGCACGTATGTGGAAATCGATATCGACTGTCAGACAGTCTATTTCTACAGAAACCGTGAGCTGGAATACTCCGCGCCGTGCGTAACGGGGCTCAACAATAAAACTCCGTTGGGCATTTTCGAAATCGAGCAGAAGTGGAAGGATACCATTCTGGAGGGAGCGCCGAAAGAGGACGGGACCCCGTCGTACCAGGTCCATGTCGATTTCTTCCTGCAGTTCTATCCGTCCTATGGTCTGCACGATGCCAGCTGGAGAGCCAGCTATGAGTTTGGCGGGGATACCTATCTCTATGACGGATCTCACGGGTGTGTGAACATCCCCTACGAAGCGGCTGAGTACTTCTACTATAATATCGACGAGGGGACGCCGGTCATTATCTTCTCGGAGTCGGGCGTTGAGTACGAGCAGCAGACGATCGACGAGAGGATGGCGGAATATGTCGCCTCCGGGGCTGCGGATGCCTCTGCTGATGCGGCAGCAGCTGAGGATGCATCTGATAACGCGGATTCAGCTGAGAATGCATCTGACAGCGCAGATGCTGAAGCCTCTGTCGATGAGGATGCTTCTGCTGAGACTGATGGCGATACCGAGGTCGAAGCTGAGGGTGATGCTTATACCGACGAAGAAGCTGAAGAATCATAAGAATCGGAGCGCGCGTATGAAAACGGCTGCGATCATCGCGGAATTCAATCCGCTGCACAACGGACATGTATATTTGATCGAACAGGCACGTGAAGCGGGAGCGGATCACGTGCTTGTTGTGATGAGCGGGAATTTTGTGCAGAGGGGAGAACCGGCCGTCTTCGACAAGTATGTAAGGGCTGAAGCCGCGGTCCGCTGCGGTGCGGACGCGGTATTTTCGATTCCCGCGAGATTTTCAACCGCCTCCGCGGAACGATACGCGGACGCCAATATCCGGGCGCTCATCGGACTCAACTGCGTTGATTTCCTGATCTTCGGTTCGGAGAGCGGGAATCTGAAAACAATCGATCAATGCGCGAAAGTCCTTGCTGAAGAACCTGAGGATTACCGCATAAAGCTGAGGGACGGTCTTAAAAGAGGGCTGTCATTTCCGAAAGCAAGAGCGGAGGCACTTCCGGAATTTGCTGAAATACTGAGAGAACCGAATAACATCCTTGCCGTGGAATACCTGAAGAGCATGAGAAGACGGCATGCGGGATTTGAGGCGCTGACGGTACGGCGGAAGGGAGCCTCCTATCACGAGAAGTTGATTGGCGAAGATTTCGGACAGGACGGCAGCGGGATCTGCGCTTCCGCGTCCGCCATCAGAGAACTCATCAAAAACAGCGGAACAGACAATGCGGAATTCAGAAATACCGTACCTTCGGAGGCAGCGGACCTGTTCCGGAGGGCAGCGGAAAAGAGGATGGCAGCGGAAGATTTTTCCGCTATTCTCGCGGCGGCGCTGTTTTCGTCCGACGAAGCGGATCATTTTACGGAATTTGAGGACGTGACGGATGAGCTGGCAAGGCGCATCCTGGCTGGGAGAAATCATTTTTCCGGAGTTCAGTCATTTTCGGAACAGCTCGCTTCAAAATCCCTCACGGAAAGCCACGCGATGAGGGCGCTTATGCATATCGCGCTCGGACTTAAAAAGGATGTGCCTTACAGGGACGAGTCGGTGACGGAGCTTCTGGCCTTACGCAAGGACGCTGAACCGCTTCTGAAAAGGATCTGCTCTCAATCGAGTATTCCTGTAGTGATCCGTAAGAAGGCGGACCTTCGCAACATGAGCGAAAATGAGGCAATGCTCTTTTCGGAGGAGATGCGGATCTCGAATCTCTACGGAATGCTTGAAGCGATGAAAAGCGGCATGCCTTTCGTCAACGAATACGAACGCGGCGTTGTGAAAGTGAAAGCTTAAGAAACGGACCCGCAAAGGGTAAAAAAGAACTTGCCGATTGATGAGGCGGGTTTATAATAAACATATATGCGGTAATGAAACCGCGCACGCGAAAGGAGTTTCACGATGGCATTTATTGATGATATCATGGCAAAAGCAAAGAGCGACAAGAAGAGAATCGTGCTTCCGGAGACAATGGACACGCGTACATTCGACGCGACAGAGAAGATTCTGAAAGAGGGAATCGCCGATATTATCCTGATCGGCAAGCCTGAAGACATCGAAAAGAACGGTGCCGGCTTCAATCTTGAAGGCGCTCTCATTGTAGACCCGTATACGGATCCGAACAGACAGAAATATATCGACAAGTTCGTCGAACTGCGCGCCAGCAAAGGCGTCACGGCTGAAATGGCTGAAAAGCAGATGATGGATGACTATATGTACTACGCATGCCTGATGTGCAAATGCGGCGACGCGGACGGCGTGGTTTCCGGCGCGTGCCATTCCACAGGCAATACGATTCGTCCCGCCCTTCAGCTTCTGAAGTGCAAACCGGGCATCCGTTCCGTATCCGGCTTCTTCCTCATGGAAGTTCCGAACTGCGAATTCGGTGAACACGGACTCTTCATCTTTGCGGACTGCGCTGTGAATCCGGAAATCGATGCCGAGAAGATGGCTGAGATCGCCTATCTTTCCGCGGACTCTTTCAAGAGCTTTATCGGTGCCGAGCCGAAGGTCGCGATGCTGTCTTATTCCACAAAGGGAAGTGCCAAGAGCGACGACGTGACGAAGGTTACGGACGCTGTCGCGATCGCGCATGAAAAGTATCCCGAACTCCTCCTGGACGGAGAACTGCAGCTTGACGCCGCTCTGGTAGAATCCGTCGGCGCTCTGAAGTCCCCGGGAAGCCCGGTTGCCGGATATGCGAATACGCTTGTATTCCCGTCTCTTGAAGCGGGCAATATCGGCTACAAGCTGGTTCAAAGGCTCGCAAAGGCCAATGCTTACGGCCCGATGCTTCAGGGTCTTTCCATGCCGGTCAACGATCTGTCCCGCGGATGCTCCGCGGATGATATTGTCGGCGTTGTGGCAATGACGGCTGTCCAGGCTCAGGTCTGAGGCGTAAAAGAGCGAATAACATAAATAGAAGGAGATATAAGGCATGAAAGTATTAGTGATCAATGCGGGCAGTTCTTCCCTGAAATATCAGCTGATCGACATGGAAGACGAGTCCGTCAAGGCCAAAGGCCTGTGCGAACGTATCGGTATCGAAGGCTCGAAGCTGACCCACAAGGTTCCCGGAAAGGAAGACTATGTGGTCGAAGAAGCGATGCCGTCGCACAATGAAGCGATTGACCTCGTTCTGAAGGCGCTGATCGATCCGGAATACGGTGTCGTCGCATCCGCTGACGAAATCGACGCGGTCGGCCATCGTGTCCTCCACGGCGGCGCGGTTTATACGGAATCCATCAAGATCAACGACGACGTCAAGAAAGTGATCCGCGAGTGCTTCGACCTGGGACCGCTGCACAATCCGGCCAACCTCATGGGTATCGAAGCCTGCGAAAAGGCAATGCCCGGCAAATCCAACGTGGCTGTGTTCGATACCGCTTTCGGCATGAGCCTTGAGCCGTACGCATACCGCTACGCGATCCCGGAAGAATATTATGACAAATATAAGATCCGCCGCTACGGCTTCCACGGCACAAGCCACATGTTTGTGTCCGGTGAGACCATCCGCTACGCGAACCTTCCGGAAGGCCATCAGAGAGTGATCGTCTGCCACCTCGGCAACGGTTCCTCCATCTCCGCGAGCATCGGCGGAAAAGCAGTCGACACATCCATGGGACTTACCCCGCTTGAAGGCCTTATCATGGGAACCCGTTCGGGCGACCTTGATCCGGCCGTTGTCCAGTTCATCTGCGACCATGAGAATATCTCCGTCGACGAAATGCTGACGATTCTCAATAAGAAGTCCGGCGTTCTGGCTCTGTCCGGAAACCTGAGCAGCGACTTCCGTGATCTTGCTTCTGCAGCAGCGGACGGCAATGAAAAGGCAAAACTGGCTCTGGACGCGTTCCGCCACAAAGTCGTCAAGACAATCGGCGGCTATCTGGCAGTGATGGACGGCGCTGACGCGATCGCGTTTACCGGCGGCATCGGTGAAAACGACTGCGCGATGAGAGAGAGCATCCTGAAGCACTTCTCATATGCGGGCATCAAGATTGACGAAGAGAAGAACAAAGTGCGCGGCGAGCGCGCGGAGATCTCCACACCGGATTCCGCGATTCGTGTATTTGTCCTTCCGACAAATGAGGAACTCGCGATCGCCAGAGAGACGGTCCGCCTCAGCTGATTTTTTCGGATTTATTTGCAAAATAGATTGTTGACAAAGCTCCTGCATGCACTGTATAATTGTCGAGTGCGCGAAGGAGGTGTAAGATATGTCCATTTGTCCGAAGAATAAACATTGCTCCGCACGTCGTGACAAGACAAGAGCTCATTGGAAAATGAAAGCTCCGACACTTGTTAAGTGCAGCAAATGCGGTGCATTAATGATGCCGCACAGAGTCTGCAAGGAGTGCGGAACATACAACAAGCGTCAGATCGTTACTATCGACGAAGACTGACTGAGGAATGAAAAGCAAGCATAAAGAGCTGCCGCCGTAGATCCGGCGGCAGCTTTTTTGAACAAGCGGGTTTTTACGGATTTGTCCGGGAAAGGAGAGGAAGATGTCAATGCTTCGTATAGCTGTGGATGCGATGGGAGGAGATCTGGCTCCGGGTGCGATCGTCGAAGGCGCCATAGCGGCTCTCAATGAACATCCTGAGCTTATGCTCATTCTTCTCGGTAAGGAGGATGCCGTTCGCGCGGAACTGAAGAAATATAAATATGATGAATCCCACGTTCAGGTGGTTCACTGTTCGGAAGTGATCGGGATGGCGGAACCGCCGGTGAACGCGATCAGCAAAAAGAAAGACTCTTCGATTGTACGGGGTCTTACGATGGTACGGAAAGGCGAAGCCGACTCCTTTATTTCCGCCGGAAGCACCGGAGCGATTCTGGTCGGAGGACAGGTGATCGTCGGGAGACTGAAAGGTGTGGACAGACCGCCTCTGGGTGCGCTGATTCCCACGGAGAAAGGGTTCTCCCTCCTGATCGACTGCGGCGCCAATATGGACGCGCGTCCGGAATGGCTTGTCCAGTTCGCCCAGATGGGAACCGTCTACATGAAACACGCGATGAAGATCGCGGATCCGACAGTCGGCATTGTCAATGTCGGCGCCGAAGAGGAGAAAGGCAATGCTCTTGTAAAAGAGACGTTTCCGCTTCTTCGCGCCTGCCCGGAGATTCATTTTATCGGATCCGTGGAAGCGAGAGATATTCCCGCCGGCGCGGCCGATGTCATCGTCACGGACGCGTTCAGCGGCAACCTGATTATGAAAATGTATGAAGGCGTTGCCGGCACGCTTCTGAAAGTCATCAAGGGGACGTTGAAGAGCAGCGTTCCGGGAATGCTGGGCGGAGCTCTGATTAAGAAACCCCTGAAATCCGCGCTGAAGGATTTTGACGCCTCCCGTTACGGCGGTGCTCCGCTCCTTGGACTGAAGGGCCTTGTGGTGAAGGCTCACGGAAGCTCCAAAGCGGTTGAAATCAAGAACGCGGTTGCCCAGTGCGCCCTGTTCTATGAAGAAGACGTCAACGGGAAAATCAAGCTTCTTATGGAAGAGCAGGCGGAAAAACAGCGTAAGGCAAAAAAAGCCGCTAAAGAGGCCGATGCATCAAAGGAGCAGTCATGATACCGGATCTGGGAAGAATAGAAGAACATCTGGGATATCATTTTCATAATAAGCACCTGCTTCTGGAAGCGTTGACACATACGTCGTATGTGAATGAACATCCGGATGAGGGCGTTTCCCACAATGAAAGACTGGAATTCTTAGGTGACGCGATTCTGGAAGCGATTTCCTCCGAATACCTGTTCAGGGAGTATCCCGAACTTGACGAAGGACAGCTTTCGAAGATGAGAGCCTCCATGGTCTGCGAATCGTCCCTTGCCAAATGCGCGGGCCGGTTCGGACTCGATCAGTATTTGAGGCTCGGAAACGGTGAAGAGCATCTGGGAGGGAGAAAGAAGCCGTCCATTATTTCTGACGCGATGGAAGCCGTGATCGGAGCGGTCTATCTGGACAGCGGGGCGGAATGTGTGACGGAAGTCGTAAAGAGGCTGATTCTTCTGGATCTGAAGCCTTCGGAACTGTTTAAGGACAACAAGACCCGGCTCCAGGAAGTACTGCAGTCAGGCGGCGGAAACTGTCCCTCATATGAACTGCTCGCGGAATCCGGTCCGGATCACGCGAAACAGTTTGAGATGGGCGTTTATCTGAACGGAGAACTGATCGGAAAAGGGAAGGGCAACAGCAAGAAGAGGGCGGCTCAGGCTGCCGCGGCGGATGCGCTGTCCCGCATCGAAGTGAAATAAAAGAGAAAACCGGGAAAAAGGAACAGTATGTATTTAAAATCAATCGAGGTCCAGGGCTTTAAATCATTCGCCAACAAGCTGACCTTTGAATTTCAGGAAGGCATCACCGGCATCGTCGGACCGAACGGAAGCGGGAAGTCCAATGTCGCGGACGCTGTTCGCTGGGTGCTTGGAGAACAGAGCGCCAAACAGCTGAGAGGCGGACAGATGCAGGACGTCATTTTCGCCGGGACCGAGACCCGGAAGGCGCAGGGATTTGCTTCCGTGGCGATTACATTTGACAACAGTGACCATGTGCTGGATGTCGATTATGAAGAAGTGACCGTAACAAGACGGCTCTACAGATCCGGAGAGAGTGAATATATCATCAACGGGTCGCAGGTCCGTCTTAAAGATATACAGGAGATTTTCTACGATACCGGAATCGGCCAGGAGGGCTATTCGATTATCGGACAGGGACAGATCGACCGGATCCTTTCGGGAAAAGCGGAAGAGCGCCGGGAACTGTTCGATGAAGCCGCGGGTATCGTGAAATTCAAAAAGAGAAAACGTGAAGCGTTAAGGAAGCTCGATCATGAGCACCAGAATCTTCTGCGCGTCAATGATATTCTCGAAGAACTGACGTCCAGAGTAGGGCCTTTGAAGAAACAGTCGGAAGCGGCCCGGATCTATCTGGATCGGAAAGAGGAACTGAAAAAGCAGGAAATAGCGCTTTTTGTCATTGAGGAGACCCGGACGGAACATCTCCTCAACGAGCTGTGCCAAAAACTGGAAGCCGCCGAAACGGAACTGGGTGAAGCCGGTGAGGCCTACGAGGAGACCCGCAAGGAATATGAAGAGATTGAAAAGCAGCTCGAGGAACTCGAAGAGGGAATCGGTACCCTGCAGGAATCTTCTTCAAAAGAAGCCGTCATAAGGCAGCAGCTGATCGGCCAGATTGAACTTCTGAACGAGCAGATCCGCGCCGTAGAGGTGAAAAAGGAACAGCAGTTAAAACGCAAGGAACAGATTGCTTCCGATATTGAAAGAAATAACGCTGAAATCCAAAGCAGAAACGCGGAGAATGAAGCTGAGGCTGAAAATGAGGAGCAGGTGATCGCCGAAGAGGAAAAAGAGGCGGCTGCACTCAAAGCTCTGGACGAGCAGATCAGCGAGACCGTTCACGCCATCGACCTTGCGAAAAATAAAGTGATCCGCGTCCTCAATGACCGCGCGCAGGTCAGGGGAAAAGGCCAGCGTTATGATACAATGCTGGAGCAGATGGAGATCCGCAGATCCGAGATCAGTGCCCGTCTTCTGAAACTCAAAGACGAAGAGGACACGTATGCCGAAGAGGCCCGGAAGAACCGGGAAGAGGCGGATGCTCTGTCGAAAGAAATCGACCGTCTGGGTGAGGAAGAAGCAAGTACAGATGAGACGCTGACTCTTCTGAGAACGGAGATGGGCGAGATCCATCAAAGGCTGGATGAGGCTACGACGTCCTATCACAGGGACTCCTCCAGACTGGAATCGCTGAAGGCGATGGCAGAACACTACGACGGGTACGGAAACGGCATCCGCCGGATCATGGAACAGAAAAAGCGCAATCCGGGGATTAAAGGGGTTGTCGCGGATCTGATTGACTCTCCCGCGGAATACGAACTCGCGATCGAGACGGCGCTCGGCGGAAGTATCCGGAATATCGTGACGGACAATGAGGCAACCGCCAAATATCTGATCGAATACCTGAAGACAAACCGCTTCGGCAGAGCGACGTTCCTGCCGCTTACAAGCATCAAGGGCAGGCCGTTTACAAAACCGGAAGCTCTTTCGGAGCCGGGTGTCATCGGCATCGCCGCCGACCTCGTGGAAACCGAAGAGGAATACAGTGAACTGAAGAGCTATCTCCTCGGCAGGATCCTCGTTGTCGACCATATCGACCACGCGATCGCGATCGGCAGAAAGTACCGCCACAGCATCTATATGGTGACGCTTCAGGGCGAATCCTTCTCGCCGGGCGGCTCCATCACAGGCGGCGCATTTAAAAATACAGACAATCTGCTTGGCAGAAAGAGAGAGATTGAAGAACTCGAACACTCTACTGTTTCACTTCGGAAGGAAACCGAGAAGTTAAGAGAGTCGATCGAGAATAAGAAACAGGAACGAAACCGCTTAAGGGAAGAAGTCTCCCAAAAAGGCGAGGAAATCCAGCATCTCAGGATCCGTATGAACACGGTTGAGATGAACAGGAGGCAGGCGGACGAGCAGCTGCAGCTTCTTCAGATCGATGCCAATGCCCTGATGAGGGAGGCGGACGAGATCCGGATGCAGATCGAAGACGTCACGAGAAGAAACAGCAGCAACGAGCAGACGCTGGCCGAATCCATGGACCTCGAACAGGAAGTGAACGAAGAAGCCGAGAACCTGAAGAAACAGGAAGCGGAGCTTCGAAAGAAGAGGGACGAACAGGCAAAGCTTCTGGAGGAAATCCACCTTCGTTCGCTGAGCATTTCCGAAAAACGCAACTTCCGCAACGAGAACCTGAAGCGTATGCACCGCGAACTTAAGGCCTTGCAGGAGGAACTGGAACTTCTCAATCAGGAAATCGACGAAGGCCTCAAGGAGAAAGAATCCAAGGAACAGCAGATCCGGGAAGTGGAACTGACTGTTGATGCCGCTACAAAAAAAGCGGAAGAAGATGAGGCGAAGAAGGCCGGACTGATCGAAGAAAAGAACAGGCTTTCCGCGGATCATAAAGAATTCTTCGAAAAGCGGGACGAGCTCATGCAGCGCATGAACCTTCTGGATAAGGAAGTCTACCGGCTCGGTTCCCAGAAGGAAAAGGCTTCGGAAGGACGCGAGGAACGAAGCGCCTATATGTGGGAGGAATATTCTCTTACACCAAGTGAAGTGAGAGCGCTGTCTCCTGACGTAAAGGATGAAGACCGCGGGCAGATCCGGAAGCAGATTTCCGGACTGAAGAGCGAAATCAAGGGTCTTGGCAATATCAACGTCAACGCGATCGAAGAGTATAAAGAGGTGTCGGAGCGCTATGAGTTCCTGACAGCCCAGCACGAGGACCTGATCCGTTCCGAGGATACCCTGACCGGGATCATCACCGAACTCGACGAGGGGATGAGGAGACAGTTCTCTGAGAAGTTCGCAGAGATCCGTACGGAATTCGACCAGGCATTTCAGGAACTCTTCGGAGGCGGACACGGGACGATCGACATCGACCCGAACGCGGATATCCTCGACGCGTCCATCAGCATTATCGCTCATCCGCCCGGAAAGAAGCTTCAGAATATGATGCAGCTGTCCGGCGGGGAAAAGGCGCTGACCGCGATCGCGTTGCTTTTCGCGATCCAGAACCTGAAGCCTTCTCCATTCTGTCTTCTGGATGAGATCGAGGCGGCTCTGGATGAGAGCAATGTAGGCCATTTTGCCGAATATCTGCACAAGTTGACAAAGAATACGCAATTTATTATCATTACGCACAGACGCGGAACCATGACTTCCTGTGACCGTCTCTATGGCATTACGATGCAGGAAAAAGGCGTATCGGCGCTGGTTTCCGTCAATCTGATCGAAGACAAGCTTTCGAAGTAAAACACTTCACGCTGTGTATAAAGGAGCGGACATATGGGATTTTTTGACAGACTTCGCGGCGGCCTGAAGAAGACTCAGGTTGTACTTGTAAGAGGGATCGACGATGTCATGGCCCGCCATGACCGGATCGACGAGGATTTTTATGACGACCTGGAAGAGATCATGATCAAAGGCGACGTCGGCGTTCATACGACGGAAGAAATTCTCGACGAGCTCAGGGATATCGTCAGCGAGCGGAGAATCAAAAACCCCTCGGACTGCGGCGATGTTCTCATTGAGCTGATCAGAGACAGAATGAAGACCTGCGAAGCGGATTATGCCTTTGAAAATGAAAAATCCGCCGTTCTTGTCATCGGCGTCAACGGAGCGGGAAAGACGACTTCCGTCGGGAAACTGGCTTCGATCTATAAAAACAGAAAAAAGAAAGTCATTATGGCAGCCGCGGATACCTACAGAGCCGCTGCCAATGAGCAGCTTGCCGAATGGGCCAAAAGAGCCGGCGTCCAGCTCATCAGCGGGCAGGACGGCGCGGATCCGGGATCGGTCGTGTATGACGCGATCGCGGCTTCCAAGGCGCGTGACGCGGACATTCTCCTCATCGATACGGCAGGAAGACTTCACAACAAGAAAAACCTGATGAACGAGCTTCATAAACTCTATCGGATTCTGGAAAAGGAGTATCCGGAGGCACGGCGCGAGACACTGCTTGTTCTCGACGGTACGACCGGACAGAATGCCCTTATTCAGGCGAAGGAATTCTCTGAAGTGGCGGATGTGACCGGCATTATTCTTACGAAACTGGACGGCACACCGAAAGGCGGAATCGCGGTCGCGATTCAGTCCGAACTCGGTATTCCGATCAAGTACATCGGTGTCGGTGAATCCGTGGAGGATATGCAGAAGTTTAACGCTGATGAATTTGTGGACGCGCTGTTTGAACCTACTTACAAAAACAAATGAAAGACATGCAAAAAGGAAATTTATTGCTGGGCATAGACATCGGTTCCACGACCGTCAAGATTGCCCTTATAAATGAAAAAAATGAACTGCTGTTCTCGGACTACAGGAGGCATTATGCGGAAATACAGCAAACCGCAGCCGCTCTGATCCGGGAGGCATATGAAGAAGCCGGTGATGTGACAGTATCACCGGCTATTACGGGTTCGGGGGGTCTTACGCTTGCCAGACATCTGAATGTCGCATTTGTTCAGGAAGTGGAAGCGGTCGCGGATGCCCTGAAGCAGTTCTGCCCCGAGACGGATGTCGCGATCGAGCTCGGCGGAGAAGACGCGAAGATCATCTATTTTGAAAATGGAACGATCGAACAGAGAATGAACGGAATCTGCGCCGGAGGCACGGGAAGTTTCATCGATCAGATGGCGGACCTTCTCCAGACAGACGCTGCCGGACTCAACGAATACGCGAAAGGCTATTCCGCGATTTATCCGATCGCGGCCCGGTGCGGAGTCTTCGCGAAGACCGATATTCAGCCTCTGATCAATGAGGGCGCGACGAGAGAGGATCTGTCCGCGTCCATTTTCCAGGCGGTCTGCAATCAGACCATATCGGGCCTCGCCTGCGGAAAGCCGATCCGGGGGCATGTCGCGTTCCTCGGAGGGCCGCTTCATTTCCTGGATCAGCTTCGGGAAAGCTATATCCGGACGCTGCACCTGGACAGCGAGCATGCGATTATTCCGAAACACTCCCATCTTTTCGCCGCGTGCGGAGCTGCCATGAACGCGCAGGAAGCCGCGGAAAATGAAGCGCGGATGAACGAGACGGTCTATCATCCTGGCGATGAGAAGGTGACGTTAAGCGCCATTATGAAACGCCTGGAAAACGGCGTGGAAATGGAATTCGAAGTAAACCGGATGAATCCGCTGTTTTCTTCGAAGGAAGAGTATGACCGTTTCCGTGAACGCCAGGACCGCTATAAGGTGGAGAAAGCGGATTTCTCTTCTTATAAGGGCAAGGCTTATCTCGGTATCGACGCCGGATCGACAACGACGAAGACGGCCCTGATTTCCGAAGACGGAAAACTTCTTTACTCATTTTATGACAATAACCACGGCGATCCGCTGGCAACGTCCATCCGCGCCATAGAGGAGACCTATGAGCATATGCCGGAAGGAGTGGAGATCGCGGGAGCCTGCTCGACCGGATACGGAGAAGCCCTCATCAAGGCGGCGCTCCTTCTGGATGAAGGTGAGGTCGAAACGATCTCACACTATTACGCCGCGAAGTTTTTCGATCCCGAAGTGGACTGCATCCTGGACATCGGCGGTCAGGACATGAAATGCATCCGAATCCGGGATCACGCCGTCGACGATGTCATGCTGAACGAGGCCTGTTCCTCCGGCTGCGGAAGCTTTATCGAGAATTTCGCGAAGACACTCAATTATAAGGTAGAGGACTTCGCTAAAGCCGCGTGCTTTGCTGAGCATCCGATCGATCTCGGTACACGCTGCACGGTTTTCATGAATTCAAAAGTGAAGCAGGCGCAGAAGGAAGGCGCGTCGGTCGCGGATATTTCGGCCGGACTTGCCTATTCGGTCATTAAAAACGCGCTCTATAAAGTCATCAAGGTGTCGGATGCCTCCGAACTCGGAAATAATATCGTGGTTCAGGGCGGAACCTTTTACAATGATGCCGTTCTCCGTGCGTTCGAGCTGATCGCGGATACGGAAGTCATCCGGCCGGATATCGCCGGCATCATGGGTGCTTTCGGCGCTGCATTGATCGCGAAGGAAAGGGCAGTGGAAGGACAGCCTTCCTCCATGCTCTCCATTGACAGAATCCGCGCGTTCCGCTATTCGACGTCCATGACACACTGCCGCGGGTGCACCAATGCCTGCCGCCTGACGGTCAATCAGTTCCCGGGCGGCAGAAAATACATTTCCGGAAACCGCTGCGAACGGGGAATCGGAAAACAGAAAAACAAGGACAACCTGCCGAACCTCTATGACTACAAGTATAAGAGGATCTTCGGGTATGAGCCTTTAAGAGGAGACCGCGCGCCCAGAGGAAAGATCGGCATCCCGCGCGTTCTCAATATCTATGAAAATTATCCGCTCTGGTTCACGTTCTTTACGGAACTGGGCTATGAGGTGGTGCTGTCTCCGACATCCACGCATGCGCTCTATGAACTCGGCATCGAATCGATTCCGAGTGAGTCGGAGTGCTATCCGGCTAAACTCGCGCACGGACATGTGACATGGCTGATCCGGCAGGGGATCAAAAAGATCTGGTACCCCTGCATTCCGTATGAGCGAAATGAATTCCCGGACGCCGTCAACCATTACAACTGTCCGATCGTGACAAGCTATGCCGAAAATATCAAAAACAATGTCGATGAGCTGAAGGATCCTTCCTTTACGTTTATGAATCCGTTCCTTGCGCTGACAAGCGAGGAGATTTTTACAAAAAGAATGAGGGAGTATTTCAGCGATCTTCCGAAAGACGAAGTGCTCCGTGCCGCGCATCTGGCCTGGGTGGAGCAGTCCCGCGCAAGGAGGGACATCGAAAGGAAGGGCGAAGAGACCCTGAAATATCTGGAGGAGACCGGCCGTCACGGCATTGTCCTCGCGGGCCGTCCCTATCATATTGACCCCGAGATCAATCACGGAATTCCCGAGCTGATCAACAGCTACGGAATGGCGGTTCTGACCGAAGACTCCATTTCCCATCTCGGCGTCATTGACCGGCCTTTACGCGTACAGGATCAGTGGATGTATCATTCCCGCCTTTACGCGGCAGCCTCCTATATCCGGACAAGGAATGATCTGGACATCATTCAGCTCAATTCCTTCGGATGCGGCGTGGACGCCGTCACGACAGACGAAGTGCAGGAGATTATGACCGGAAGCGGCCGGATCTATACCTGCCTGAAAATCGATGAAGTCAACAATCTGGGCGCCGCCCGGATCCGGGTGCGGTCCCTTCTCGCGGCCATCCGCGTCCGCAAGCAGACGAAGCCGGAAACAACGGTTCAGAGTACGGCATTTGACAGAGTGGTATTTACGGAGGAGATGAGGAAAACCTATACGATCCTCTGCCCGCAGATGTCGCCGATTCATTTCCGGCTGCTTGAAGAGTCCTTCAATTCCGAGGGTTATAACTTCGTGATTCTCGGAAATGATAACCGCGAGGCGATTGATACGGGACTTCAGTATGTCAATAATGACGCCTGCTATCCGTCTCTTATTGTGGTCGGACAGATCATGGCCGCCCTTAAATCCGGAAAATATGATCTGGACAGGACTGCGGTGATCATTTCCCAGACCGGAGGCGGCTGCCGCGCGTCAAACTATATCGCGTTCATCAGAAGAGCCCTTAAAAAGGCGGATATGGCCCATATACCGGTTCTTTCGCTGAACTTCAACGGTTTTGAGCCGCAGCCGGGCTTCAAGATTACGCTGCGCATGCTGATCAAAGCGGTCTATGCGGTGGAGCTTGGCGACATCCTTATGAAATGCCTGTACCGCATGAGACCGTACGAGGCGGTGAAGGGCTCGGCCAATAAGCTTTATGAAAAATGGGACCGCCGCGCGAGAGCATTCCTTAAGGGATCCATCAACTACAGGACCTATGTACAGCTGTGCAAAAGCATCATCCATGAATTTGATATTCTTCCCGTAACGGGAGAGATCAAGCCGCGCGTCGGAATTGTCGGGGAAATCCTCGTCAAGTTCTCGCCTACCGCGAATAACCACCTGGTGGAACTGCTCGAGCGGGAAGGCGCGGAAGCGGTCGTGCCGGATCTGCTGGATTTCTTCCAGTACAGCTTCTACAACGCGAATTTCAAATCCGAACAGCTCGGATATGGAAAAGCCTATAAGATGAAAATGAACGCGGCTGTGCATGCCGTGGATCTTCTCCGGTCGGCGGCCGCGAAAGAGTTCCGCAAATCGAAGCATTTTACTCCGCCCGCGGATATCGCGCATCTGGCTGAGGACGCGTCTTCGATCGTATCCAACGGCAACCAGACCGGTGAGGGCTGGTTCCTGACCGGAGAGATGCTGGAGCTCATTGAAGACGGCGTTCCGAATATTGTCTGCATCCAGCCGTTTGCCTGCCTGCCGAACCATATCGTCGGGAAAGGCGTCATCAAGGAGATCCGCAGGCAGCATCCGAATGCCAACATTGTGGCCGTGGACTATGACCCCGGCGCTTCCGAAGTGAATCAGCTCAACAGGATCAAGCTTATGATGAGCACAGCGAGAAGACAGATTCGTATGAGGGAAGCATAAAATATGAAAGGAAATGGTGCCTATGAGGTATGAAATCCTCCGGACGGAGGGGAAGGCCAAACGTGCCCGCATGACGACGGTGCACGGAACCGTCGAGACACCGGTTTTTATGAATGTCGGGACCGTGGCGGCCATAAAGGGAGGGATCTCCTCACCGGAACTGGCGGAACTCGGCGCCCAGATCGAGCTGTGCAACACCTATCATCTGCACGTACGTCCGGGTGACGAGGTGGTAAAGGAAATGGGCGGCCTTCACAAGTTCATGAACTGGAAGAGGCCCATCCTTACGGATTCCGGAGGATTCCAGGTCTTTTCCCTGGCAAAGCTGAGAAAAATCAAAGAAGAAGGCGTGCGTTTTCATTCCCATGTGGACGGCCGTATCATTTTTATGGGGCCGGAAGAGAGTATGAGAATCCAGTCCAATCTGGGATCCACGATCGCGATGGCATTTGACGAATGTCCGAACGCGCTTGCCGATAGAGATTACGTTCAGGAGTCGGTGGATCGGACGACCCGGTGGCTTGTCCGCTGTAAGGAGGAAATGGCAAGGCTGAACGCCCTTCCGGACACCGTGAATCCCCATCAGCTTTTGTTCGGAATTAATCAGGGAGCGATCATCGATGATATCCGGATCAGGCACGCCGAGGAGATCTCGGAACTCGATCTGGACGGCTACGCGGTGGGAGGCCTCGCGGTCGGCGAGACCCATGAAGAGATGTATCATATTCTGGATCAGGTGGTCCCGCATCTGCCGAAGGAAAAGCCAACCTATCTGATGGGCGTCGGTACACCGGCCAACATTCTGGAAGGTGTCGAACGGGGCGTGGATTTCTTCGACTGCGTTTATCCGTCGAGGAACGGCCGTCACGGCCATGTCTATACGGACGAGGGACATCTGAATCTGTTCAACGCTCAGTATGAGAGAGATCCGAGGCCGATTTCCGAAAACTGCGGCTGCCCGGCCTGCAGGAATCATTCCAGGGCCTATATCCGCCATCTCTTAAAGAGCGGCGAGATGCTCGGCATGCGGCTGTGCGTAATTCATAACCTCTGGTATTACAATCATCTGATGGAAGAAATCCGTGATGCCCTTGACCGGGGATGCTTTGCGGAATATAAGAAGAAAAAAATGGAAGGGTTTGCGGCCCATCCCGTTCACAACCGCGTTATGCGGCCCCGATGAGGCTTTTTCAAGCTTCGTCAGGTTCCACTTGCGGTCGGTTTTTATAAAGTGTATCATAGGATTTGAGTCACCTGATTTCAAGGATAGGGTGATTTGACTTTTGAAAGGAACATGAAGGAGATTTTAGTATGATAGTGATGACACAAACTGCCAGTATGGCAGGCGGAACCGCAACGATGTTGATCTGGCTGGTCGTGATGGTCGCGATTATGTACTTCCTGATGATCCGTCCGCAGAGAAAGGAACAGAGCAGGGTCAGCGCGATGCTGAATGACATGGCCGTCGGTGACAGCGTTGTCACGACAAGCGGATTCTACGGCGTGATTCTCGATATCACGGACGACGACGTGATCGTGGAATTCGGAAACAACAAGAACTGCAGAATCCCCATGAGGAAAACCGCGATCGCTGAGGTAGAGAAAGCCGATGCCGGATACGGGACTTCCGAGACAACTGAAGCGAAAACCGAAGCAAAGGCTGAGAAAAAAGGCCTGTTCGGCAAAAAGAAAGATTCTGAAGAATAATGATCTTCATTATAAGCTTCATCCCGTGGATGAAGCTTTGATGCTGTTCCGGGAGAAGAATCATATCCGGGGCGTAAGATAGATGAATAAGGGAGGAGACAGATTATTATGTACACTTATCGCTGCCTGAACAACATTTCCAACATCGGGCTTGCTCATTTCACGGACCAGTATAAGGAAGTCCATGAAGAGGATCCGTCTGACGCGATTCTTGTCAGAAGCGCCGACATGAGGGAAATGAAATTTGACGACAGTCTTGTCTGCATCGCTCGTGCCGGAGCAGGCGTGAACAACATCGCTGTGGAAGACTGCGCGAAGAAGGGAATTGTTGTATTCAACACTCCCGGCGCCAATGCCAATGGTGTCAAGGAACTTGTCATTGCCGGCATGCTGCTCGCGTCCAGAGATATCGTCGGCGGAATCGAGTGGCTGGAACACCAGGAACCCACTGACGACCTCCAGAAAAGAGCCGAAAAGCAGAAGAAGAAATTCGCCGGAAGCGAAATTGCGGGCAAAAAGCTCGGAATCATCGGCCTTGGAGCGATCGGTGTCATGGTTGCCAACGCCGCGGCCGCGCTCGGCATGGAAGTTTACGGCTACGATCCGTATCTGTCCCTGAAGGCTGCCTGGAATCTCTCCAGCGGCATCCACTATGTCCAGGATGTCAATGATCTGTACAAAAACTGTGACTTTATCACAATTCATGTTCCGCTCAATGACTCCACGATCGGAATGATCAACGCGGACGCAATCGATAAGATGAAGGATGGCGTCGTGATCCTCAATTTTGCCAGAGATCTTCTTGTTAACGAGGACGCTCTTGTGGCAGGGCTTGAAAACGGCAAGATCCACAGATATGTCTGCGACTTCGTGACGCCGAAAGTCGCCAAGGCTCCCAATACAATCATTACACCGCACCTCGGCGCTTCGACGAAAGAATCCGAGGACAACTGCGCTGTGATGGCAGTGAAGGAGATCCGGGACTATCTTGAAAACGGAAATATCCGCAATTCCGTGAATTTCCCGGCCTGCGAAATGGGAATATGTACAACCGAAGGCCGCCTTGCCGTCAATCACAAGAATGCTCCGAATATGCTCGCACAGCTGACATCCGTTCTGGGCCGCGCACAGGTGAACGTGGCTAATATCGCGAATAAAGGCCGTGGTGATTATGCCTATACGCTGATTGACACGGATTCCGCGCTGACAAAGGATCTGGCAGAGCAGATTGCGGCCATTGATGGCGTTCTGAAGGTACGTATTGTCAAATAAAAACACAAAATAAACGGCGTGATGACATTTTTCTATTAAGGAAAGGGCAGGATGAGATGAAGGATACGGCATATCGCTATATGGACTGGCCGCGTATGGAAGATTTTCTCTACGGGGAAGAACAGGACCCTCGTTCTCTTCTTGCCCCTCGTGCCGTTAAAGAGGGAATACTGTATCAGTGCTTTATTCCCGGCGCGGAGAAAGTCAGCCTGCTGGATCAGGCAAGCGGAAAAAAGCATGCGATGTTCCTGGAGGACGAGAACGGCTGGTTCGCGCTTGTGCTTAAACAGAAACAGCCTGTAAAACACTCTTTTATAGCTGACGGAAAAGAGTATGGCGATCCCTACGCTTACGAACGCTTCTTTACGCGTGATCTTGTGAAGCGTCTGGCTTCCGGGACTGAAGTGGAAGCCTACCGCTATCTGGGCGCTCACTTAAAGAATCTGGACGGTGAGGACGGAATCGCGTTTGCCGTATGGGCACCGAACGCGTCCCGTGTCAGTGTCGTAGGGGATTTTAACAATTGGGACGGAAGAGCCCATCAGATGAATCTGATTCCCGAATGCGGAATCTATGAGCTCTTTATTCCGGGACTTTCCGAAGGCATTGCCTACAAATATGAACTCCGCCTTCCGGACGGACTGGTCTATATGCGTCCGGATCCGTATTCCCGTGTTCAGAAGAAAGGGGAGATATCGGTTTCCGTCGCGGCTGAAAGCAGCTATACATGGAACGATGCTTCCTGGAAGAAGGAGCAGGGAAAGATCAAGGACCGTACGGCTCTTCCGATGGCCATTTATGAGTGCCCGGTCGAAGAGGCGGCCAGAACCCGCGGCTTTGAACGGAACGAAGCGTTCCGGAAGCTTGCGGAAGTACTTCCCACGGAACTTGCCGAAAAAGGCTATACGCATGTGGAGTTTACTCCGGTTGCGGAATATGCCAACGAGGAATCCGGCGGGTACCATACGACCTCTTATTTTGCGGTTTCGAACCGTTTCGGGACTCCGGATGAGTTCCGTGCCCTGATCGATGCCATGCACGGTCATGGGATCGGCGTGATTCTGGACTGGAACGCTTCACAGTTCTCGCAGGATACGGATTATCTGTCCTTTTTTGACGGGACAGCTCTTTATGAACATCTGGATCCCCGTCTCGGCACACATCCGCAGTGGGGGACCAAACTTTTTAATTACGGCAGAGCGGAGGTCAGAGGATTCCTCATTTCCAATGCTTATTACTGGCTGAAGGAATTCCATCTGGACGGACTTCGCCTGCCCGGCTGTGACGTCGTGCTCAGGCAGGATTTCGGAAGAGAAAACAGCTTCGTCCCGAATATGATGGGCGGTGGCGAGAATCTGGACGGAATTGCGTTCCTTAAGGAACTCGCGCTTATGAAGAAGCGCTTCTTCCCGGCTGCCATGCTGATGATGGAACAGGGAATTTTCTGGCCGGATGTGACAAGCGCACCGGAAGATGGCGGACTCGGCTTCGATTTCGAGTGGAATCTGCATTTTACGACGGATCTGCTGCGCTATATGAGCCTCGACGACGAGGGCAGGAAAAACGAGAACACATTGCTGCTTAACGGCATGCTGGGCAACTATTTCCACAATGCCGTCATTTCCCTTTCGAGAGGCGTAGGTCTCTTTGACCGAAATGTTCTCCTCGAGACAGTGAACGGAAGATATGATGAAAAAGAGGCGCTTTTAAGAGCGGCTTATGTCTATCTCTTCACTCATCCCGGGAAGAAGCTGCTTACGGAAGGAGAAGACAACGGAACTCCGTTCTTCAAGGATCTTCTTACTCTTTACAATGAAGACGCGGCTCTTTTCGAAGAGGACTATCTCGAAGAGGGATTTGAATGGATCCGCTGCTTTGACGAAGAAAAGGCCTTGATCGCGTTTTCCCGTGAAAGCGCTGAAGAGAAGGATTACCTCCTTTGCGTCTTCAATTTCTCTGATGAAAATCTTCCCCGCCTCGGAATCGGTGTTCCTTACGCGGGACGATATAAGGAAATCCTGAACACGGATAAGACTTCTTATGGTGGCTGCGGAACCATGAATCCGAGGGCAAAAGCCACGAAAGAGGAAGAGTGCGATGAAAGGGCGAATACGCTCTATATCAGGCTGGCGGCAAGATCGGCGGCGGTATTCCGCTTCCAGGGTTGAAAGGGCAGGTGAGCGACAATGAACAGAGAACTGTTTGAAAAGGAAAAGGGTTTTGTTCAGCTTGTAAAATGGAGCGGTCTTCTCTACGGCATTGCCATGATCGCTTTGGGCGTACTCCTCATCTTATATCCGGATGACGTTGTGAAGCTGATCGGGTTTATCATTGGGGCCGCTGCATTTGCATACGGCGCGATGCGGCTGATTCTGTACTTTGCCTTTGAAAGAAAGTCATCGCTGATGGCCCGCGGACTCTTCGCCGCGATTTTCTTTATAGCTGCAGGCGTGTTCGCTCTGCTCTACAGGGACGAAGTGGTGAACTATATGACGATCATCTTCGGCGCCATACTCTTTGCCGGCTGCCTCTTAAGACTTCAGGAGTCCCTGATTTTGAAGCGGCTCGGAGATCCGATGTGGTGGCTGCTCTTTGTTTTCTCGCTTCTGGCTGCTGCATTTGGGGTCCTTTTGGTAACGAAACCCCAGTTGATCGACAAGGTCTTTATGATTCTTGCCGCGGTATTTCTCATTATTGACGGCATCCTTGCTCTCATTTCCATGATTCTGACACAGATGTTCCTTCACGGCTATAAGAAGGGCACCGTGCCTGGTCCGAAGGAAAAACCGGTTCATGAGGAGCCTTCTTACACAGTGACACCGGAACCCTCTTTTGAGCAGGTGCCGGCTGCTCCCGTACAGGTAAAACCCGAAGAAAGCGCTCTTCCTGTCGAACCAATTTCCCACGAAGCAGAGGGACCCGGAGATACCTCCTATGGCGTCAATCCGGCCAGTTTCAGTGAGAATCTGTTCGACCCCGAAACAGAGGCAGGAGATCTCAAGGTAGAAGGAAATAAAGACGGATTTGAAGCGGAACATACTCAGTGGAAATTCGATCCCGAGACGGGTAAACCGCTTTAAAATGCGCCGGAAGACATTCCGGCAGCAATAATAAGATTGCGACGCCAAAAGTAATACTGAACATATTTGTATAAACAATTCAGACGGCTTCCGCGCGAAGAACTTCTAACCTCCTCAGAAATTGTTAAAACCGTTCGAAAAAATCGCAAACTCGCTTTGCTCAAACAGTGCTGATTTTTTCGAACAACACAATTTCTGACGAGCTAAGAAGTACTAATCACTTGACACAATTTCTGACGAGCTAAGAAGTACTAATCACTTGTGCAGATGTCTAAATTGTTTATACAATTATTTCAGAGATACTTTTGGCGAGCAGATCAAAAAAAGAAACAGAGGTAATGATTTTATGGCTGAAAATTGTAATCATGACTGCGGAAGCTGCGGACAGGACTGCGCTGACAGAACTGCCGAGAGCTTTCTTGCACAGGCAAATCCCGGATCCCATATCAAAAAGGTGATCGGAGTTGTGAGCGGCAAGGGCGGCGTCGGAAAGTCCCTCGTAACTTCCATACTGGCCTCCGCAATGAAGAGAAAAGGCAAGAACGTCGGTATCTTGGACGCGGATATCACAGGACCTTCGATTCCGATGATGTTCGGAGTGGACGGACAGGAGATTATCGGGACGGATAACGGCTTCTTCCCGGCTTTAAGCCGCGGCGGCATCGAAGTGATGTCCGTAAACCTGGTTCTGGACGATCCGAGCGCTCCGGTAATCTGGAGAGGCCCGATCATCGCGGGAACGGTAAAACAGTTCTGGACGGATATCGTCTGGGGCGATCTGGACGTGCTTTTTGTGGATATGCCTCCGGGGACAGGCGACGTACCGCTTACCGTGTTCCAGTCTCTTCCGGTTGACGGAATCGTCGTAGTGACTTCCCCGCAGGAACTGGTTTCCATGATCGTCGGAAAGGCCGTGAAAATGGCCGAGATGATGAATATCCCGGTTCTGGGTCTGGTAGAAAACATGTCCTATCTCGCATGTCCGGACTGCGGCAAAAAGATCGAGCTTTTCGGAAAGAGCAGGGCGGAAGAAGCGGCCCAAAAGTATGGAATCGAGAACTTCATCACCCTGCCGATCATGCCGGAACTGGCGGAATTGTCTGATCAGGGACTGATTGAAGACATGCCTGAAACGCTTACGGATGAAGCGGTGAAATTGCTGCAGGAACTGTAAAGATCCGGGACTGAAGTGAACATTTAAAGCAACAGCTGCCCCTGCGGTCCATAACGGGCCGCAGGGGTTTTTATGCTGGTTTTCCGGACTGAATCTGTTATTTAAAAACTGTAAAAAGTATTCTTGCCTTTTTGAAAAAATCATGTATAATAGATGAAGTCAGCACGCCGATGTGGCTCAGTTGGTAGAGCAGCGCATTCGTAATGCGCAGGTCATCGGTTCGAGTCCGATCATCGGCTGATAAGCGGAAACCCTGAGAAATTAAGGATTTCCGCTTGTTTTTTGCCTTTTTGAGTACTGTCAAGTAAAAATGCTTGACACGGACGGCGTTTTCGTATTATGATACGTTTCGCTATGGATAAACGATACGAAGAGGCTCTTTTATTTGACTTCTACGGAGAGCTTCTCACAGATAAACAGAAGGCCGTCTTTGAGGAAGCATATGTATATGACTGCTCCCTGTCCGAAATAGCGGAGGAGCACGGCATCTCCCGGCAGGGGGTGCACGATATGCTGAAACGATCTCAAAAGACACTGGCGGACTATGAGACAAAGCTCGGGCTCGTAAGAAAATTTCTGGCGATAAGGGCGAAAGTGGAAAAAATCCGTCAGGCGAATGGAAGCAGGGAAATTGACGGATTGTGCGCTGAGATCCTGGAGGAACTGTAAATGGCATTTGAAGGCTTAAGCGACAAACTGCAAGGCGTGTTCAAATCTCTTCGCAGAAAGGGCAGACTTTCGGAAAATGATGTCCGGGAAGCGATGAAAGAAGTGAAGATGGCACTCCTCGAAGCGGATGTCAATTTCAAGGTGGTCAAGAACTTCACCAAAAGCGTCGAACAGAAGGCGATCGGCGAAGACGTGATGAACGGCCTGAATCCGGCCCAGACAGTCATCAAGATCGTCCATGACGAGCTGGTGGATCTGATGGGATCGGAAAAAACGGAAATCCCGCTGAAAGCGGACGGCATGACGGTCATCATGATGGCCGGTCTGCAGGGTTCCGGTAAGACAACGACCGCCGCGAAGCTCGCCGGTCAGATGAAGAGCAAAGGCAAACGGCCGCTTCTGGTCGCCTGCGACGTCTACAGACCGGGCGCGATCAGCCAGCTCGAGACGAACGCGAATAAGGTCGGCGTTCCCATTTTCAAGATGGGAACCAAAAACAGTCCGGTGGACATTGCGAAAGCCGCTGTTGCCCATGCGAAGGAGAATTCCTATAACGTCGTCCTGATCGATACGGCGGGACGCCTTCAGATCGACGATGACATGATGAAGGAACTTCGCATGATCAAGAAGGAAGTCGACGTGGACTACACGATTCTCGTAGTCGACGCGATGACCGGTCAGGAAGCGGTAAACGTCGCGCGAACATTTACCTATAAGATCGGTATCGACGGCGTGATCCTTTCGAAGTGCGACGGCGATACAAGAGGCGGCGCGGCGCTTTCGGTAAAAGCGATGACCGGCAAGCCGCTCCTCTATGTCGGTATGGGTGAGAAGATGGGCGACCTCGAGCCGTTCTATCCGGACCGCATGGCGTCCAGAATCCTCGGCATGGGCGACGTTCTGACACTGATTGAAAAAGCCCAGGCCAATATCGATGAAGAAAAAGCCGCCAACATGGAGAAAAAGCTCCGCAAGGCGCAGTTCGGCTTTGACGACTATCTGACATCGATGGAACAGATGAAGAAGATGGGCGGTCTGGAGAGCATCCTGTCAATGCTTCCCGGAATGAACTCAAGGGCAGCGGAACTCAGTTCCATGGTGGACGAGAAGATGCTGAAGAAGACAGAGGCGATCATCCTGTCGATGACGCCGGAAGAACGCTCCAATCCCGATGTGCTCAACGTCTCGCGCAAAAAGAGAATTGCCAACGGGGCAGGCGTGGATATCAGCGAAGTGAACCGTCTGGTAAAGCAGTTCAACGAAGCACGCAAGATGATGAAGCAGATGCCCGGCATGATGAAGGGCAGAAGAGGCGGCTTCGGAGGACTTGGCGGTTTCAAGATGCCTTTTTAAGCGGATGACGAACCATATCCGGTTCTGAACCAATAGATTCTTTATTTTTATTATTCTATGGAGGAAATCACTCATGGTTAAGATCAGACTCAGAAGACTCGGAAAGAAGAAAGCACCGTTCTACAGAATCGTTGTAGCGGATTCCAGATCTCCGAGAGACGGAAGATTCATCGAAGAAATCGGCACATACGATCCGACACAGGATCCGTCCGTATTCAAAATTGATGAAGAAGCTGCAAAGAAATGGCTTGCCAACGGCGCTCAGCCGACAGATGAGGTAGCGAAGCTTCTGAAGATCGCCGGCATTCGCTGATCGGGCTTAAGATCTTTGGAGGTGCAAATGAAAGAATTAGTCGAGGTGATGGCGAAAGCTCTCGTCGACAATCCCGATGAGGTAAGTGTGAGCGAAAGAGAAGAGAACGGTGAGACTATCGTCGAACTTCGTGTCGCCGCTTCCGATATGGGAAAAGTGATTGGCCGGCAGGGAAGAATCGCCAAAGCAATCAGGGCTGTCGTAAAAGCAGCCTCCGCTAAGACAGACCAGAAGGTCGTTGTGGATATTGTCCAGTGATGTCCGGGATGCTGATGACCGGTGTGATTACGTCCACACACGGTCTCAAAGGGGCTTTTAAAGTCTATCCGACGACGGATGATGTCCGGCGCTTCAAGAAGCTGAAAAAGGTCTATCTGCTTCCTGAAGAGGAAGAGGATTCAACGCGCGCCATTGAGGCGGAAGTTCTTACCTGCGATTTTTTTAAGGGCCGTCCGATCCTTCGGACCACGGCGGCCTCTACCGTTGAAGAGGCTGAAAAACTGAAAGGCCTGGGGATTTTCGTAAAGAGAGAGGACGCGGTTCCTCTTTCCGAAAACGAATATTTCATTACGGACCTTCTGGGCAGCCGGATCCTTCTGGAAAACGGAGAGGCTTACGGTGTGCTGAAAGACATTCTGAAGAGCGCCGCCAACGATGTCTATGTGGTCGTTCCTGATGAAGACAAAGGAAAGGAAATCTATATTCCCGCGGTCCGCGACTATATAAAAGAAGTGGATCCCGTAAAGAAGATCATCAGGGCTGTGATTCCAAGGGAGATTTAATATGAACTTTTATGTCCTGACCCTGTTTCCCGATATGATCACGCAAGGCCTCAATACGAGTATTATCGGGAGAGCGGTTTCGGAAGAACTGATCGGCATCAAGGCTGTCAATATCAGGGACTATACCCAGAACAAACACGGCCGGACCGATGACTACCCTTATGGGGGCGGAGCCGGCATGGTGATGCAGGCGCAGCCGATCTACGATGCTTACCGCTCCATAGCGGACGCTCTTCCGGGCAAACCGAGAGTTCTGCATATGACGCCTCAGGGAAGGGTATTTGACCAGAACTATGCCAGGGAACTGGCACTGGAAAAAGATCTGATATTTCTGTGCGGCCACTATGAGGGTATTGACGAACGGGTTCTCGATGAGATCGCGACGGATCATGTATCGATCGGCGATTTCGTCCTGACAGGCGGAGAGCTGCCTGCGATGTGCATGATCGACGCCATATCGAGAATGGTACCCGGCGTCCTGCACAATTCCGAATCGGCAGAAGACGATTCCTTCGGGAACGGCCTGCTGGAATTCCCGCAGTATACAAGACCCGAGGTGTGGAACGGCAGAACGGTTCCGCCGATCCTTTTAACGGGGGACCACGCGAAGGTCGATGCCTGGAGGCGGGAGCAGTCGCTCATAAGAACCGCGGAACGCAGACCGGATCTGTTCGAAAGAGCCGCGGTCAGTCCCAAAGAGCGTGCGTTTATAGAAAATTATCTTGCAAATCCGGAAACTATAGAGTAGTATTGTAAAGATGGTCCGCTGGCCGCAATGCCCTTTATAATGGGCTCTCATAAAAAGGTTAAGAACATCCAAAAGGTCAGATAAGGAGAAAAAGAAATGAACGAAATTATCAAAGCAATCGAAGACGCTCAGCTTAAAGACAACATTACGGACTTCAGAGTCGGCGATACGATCCGGGTTCACGGAAAGATCAAAGAAGGAACCCGCGAAAGAATCCAGATCTTCGAAGGCGTTGTTCTGAAGAGACAGGGCGGCGGAAACCGCGCTACTTTCACGGTACGTAAAATCTCCAACGGAATCGGCGTCGAAAAGACATGGCCGCTTCACAGCCCGAACGTTGAAAAGATCGAAGTCGTACGTCACGGCAAGGTCAGACGCGCGAAGCTGAACTATCTGAGACAGCGTACAGGTAAGAGAGCGAAGGTTAAGGAAGTTATCCGCTAATAGGAATTCATTTCAAAGGAAGCAAGGGAAGCGATATCTGAACGGCATATCGTCTTCCCTTTTTCGGTAAATGCGATATGATGGCAAAATCTACCTCCTATACGGAGATGCACAGGAAAATAAGGATTGAAAAAAGGCGCAGGCGCATCAGCTTCGTTCTGCAGCTTCTCTTTGTGATCCTTCTTTCGGCGCTGACCGCGGCCGCGTTCTTCAGTTCTGTCCTCATTCAGGAGAATTCCATGAATCCCACGCTTCGCGCGGGTGACAGGGCATTTGTAAACCGGCTCAGCTATGTGATCGGAGGCGTGAGAAGAGGGGATCTGATTGCCTATAAGGGAAAGGGCGAGTTTGATTCCGGTATCCATGTGAAGCGCGTGATCGGTCTTCCCGGAGAGACGGTTCAGATCAAGGACGGCCTGATCCTGATCGACGGAAAAACCTATATCGAGAACAGGGATTTCCCCAATATCAGCAGAGCAGGTGTAGCGGAAAGCGGCGTTCGTCTTGCGTCCGGGGAATACTTTGTGCTGGGCGACAACCGCAACAACAGTGAAGACAGCCGCTATCAGGATGTCGGAAATATCAGCCGGGCTTCCATCGTCGGAAAGATCTGGTTTATCGGCACACCGTTCTCACGAACGGGCTTCGTGTCCTAGGGGAGAATGTGATATGGAATATCAATGGTACCCCGGGCACATGACCAAAACCGTCCGAGAGCTGAAAGAGCAGATGAAGCTGATCGATCTGGTGATCGAGATCGCGGACGCCCGCATTCCGATGTCCGGAAGGAATCCGGATCTCGACAGTCTTGCCGCAAACAAGGTTCGTCTGCTGATCCTCGGGAAAAAAGACCTGGCAGATGAAGCGGTCACGAATGAGTGGCTTGCATACTTCAGGGAACAGGGCCTGAATCCGATCGCGGTGGATCTGAGAAGAAACGCGGATCTGAAGATGCTGAATTCCGTTATACGGGAATCCTGCAAAGCGAAAATTGAAAGAGACATAAGAAGAGGAATCATGAACCGCCCGATCAGGGCGCTGGTGGCCGGCATCCCTAATGTCGGAAAATCCACGTTCATCAATTCCTTCTCCGGTTCTTCGTCCTTGAAAACAGGCAACAAACCGGGCGTCACAAAAGGACGGCAGTGGATCCGGCTGAAAAACGGGGTGGAATTGATGGATACCCCCGGTCTTCTGTGGCCGAAATTCGAAGATCCCGGCGTCGGGGAGAAGATCGCCCTCATCGGTTCGATTCCGGATGCTATCATGAATACAGAGGAGCTGTCCCTTGCTCTCATCAGGAGACTTGATGCGGATTATCCGGAACTTCTCTCCGAACGATACGGCGGAGATCTCCCGGAAGATCCCGCGAAAGCACTCGAACAGATCGCGAAGTTCAGAGGCTGCCTGAAAAAGGGAGGAGAAGCGGATACGGAGAAAGCGGCTTCGCTCATCCTGGACGATTTCAGACACGGACGAATCGGAAGAATTACACTCGAAAGGCCTTAAAATGACTGAAAAACAGCTGCAGAGGCTCAGGGAAAAAGAAGAGAAAGCACGGCTGAAGCTCGAGAAGGAACTGGCAAGAACCGAGGAGCTTTCGGTCTATGAACGCCGCTTTGCCCACAAGGGCAGAATCGCCGGAATCGATGAGGTGGGACGCGGTCCTTTAGCCGGTCCGGTTGTGGCGTGCGCGGTGATCCTTCCGACGGATCATCCGATCCTCTATCTGAATGATTCCAAAAAACTGTCCGCAAAGAAAAGAGACGAGCTCTATGAAGTGATCCTTAAGGAAGCGGTCGCGTACGGGATCGGCATGGAGAGTCCGGAGACCATCGACCGGATCAATATTCTTCAGGCGACTTACAGCGCGATGAGAAAGGCCATTGCCGCTCTTGATCCGCCCGCCGAGTTCCTTTTAAATGACGCGGTAACCATTCCCGGGGTTTCGCTGCCTCAGTGCCCGATTATCAAGGGGGACGCGAAGAGTGTTTCCATCGCCGCAGCGAGCATCGTGGCAAAGGTGACAAGGGACCGGATGATGGAAGACTATGACCGTATCTATCCGGGCTATTCATTTGCAAAAAATAAAGGATACGGCACGGCTGAGCATATCGCCGCGATCAGGGAAATGGGTCTTTGCCCGATTCACAGGAGAAGTTTTACCGGAAATTTCGTATGAGCGAAGAAGAGAACCGAAGAAGTACGGGTACTTTTTATGAAGAGAAGGCGGCCGAATATCTTAAGGGACTCGGCATGGAGATCGTGTGCCGCAATTTCCGCTGCCGTTTCGGAGAGATTGACCTTGTGGCCAAAGACGGAGATGTTCTCGTTTTCGTTGAAGTGAAATACAGAAAAAAGGCTTCGGCCGGCGGAGCGCTGTGCCAGGTCGGATACCGCAAGCAGCGTACGATCTCAAGAGTAGCTCTGTTTTATCTGACGCGTTACGGTCTCTATGACAGGACGGCCTGCCGCTTTGACGTGGTCGGCATTACCGGCGAAGAACTGGTGCATATCAAAGACGCGTTTGAATTTCATCGTTAGATTAAAAAACCGGCGGAGATGTCCGCCGGTTTTTGAGATTCAAGGTCATTATTTCTTAAGGAAATCCGCCAGAGCGTCTTTCAGCTGATCGACTTCCTCATTGGTCAGGTCCTTCAGCATCTTCGCGAAATCACGTCCCCGAAGGCCTGCTTCCTTTGCGTACTGGGAAGCGGTATCTTTCAGCTCAGCGGCCTTGGCTGCCGCTTCAGGATTCTTTTCGAGGAATTTCTCTTTGATCGAACGACCGGCATTTTCGAGGTCTTCCACGACATCCGCAGTCTTTTCCTCGAATTTTTTAGTGACTTCTTCACCGAGTGCTTCGTAATTTTCAATCGGAGTGTCGCATTCCGGCTGTTCTGCTTCCGCGCAGAAGTCGTTATCTGAAGGCGCATCGGGAGTTTCGACGGAGGCGGGTTCAGCGGCTTTTTTGGCTTTCATCTCTTCCTTCAGCTTTTTGCCTTCTTCAATCGTAACTT
Source organism: uncultured Eubacteriales bacterium (assembly GCA_900319795.1). Classification (GTDB taxonomy): domain Bacteria; phylum Bacillota; class Clostridia; order Lachnospirales; family Lachnospiraceae; genus Chordicoccus. Next base: position 59,519 of record ONPU01000001.1, read on the forward strand.
CCCCTTTTTTGACCATTTCGTCGATAATGTCTTTCGACTTCTCCGCGGTGACGGCGGCAATGCCGATTCCGGCCATAAGTGCTTTGCGGATTCCTTCTTCAAATTTGCTCATTTTTATACCTCCGGATTATTTTATGAATTCCATAATGATCTTTTTTATATCCCGGCGGATCTTTCGTGAACGCCTACGGATTATTATAGTGCCCGTATTTTAAAGCCGCAAGGAAGCTTGACAAATGTTCACCTAAATTTTACAATTCTTTCATCTGTCCTTATAGGATTACAGACAGTTTATGAAGGGGGACGTTAAATACGATGTCTGCTGCTTACAATCATTCTGAAATCGAGAAGAAATGGAGACAAAACTGGGAGAAGAACCCGATCAACGTCAATGACGGGAAAAAACCCAAATACTATTGCCTGGATATGTTTCCCTATCCCTCCGGGAGCGGGCTTCATGTCGGACACTGGAGAGGGTATGTCATCTCGGATGTATGGAGCCGCTATCAGCTTCTTCACGGAAAATATGTGATTCATCCCATGGGATGGGACGCTTTCGGGCTTCCGGCCGAGAACTACGCGATCAAGATGGGCGTACACCCGGCGATCCAGACCAAAAAGAACGTGGACAATATCCGCAGGCAGATTAAGGATATCGGCGCGATCTATGACTGGGATCTCGAAGTCAATACAACCGATCCCGAGTTTTACAAATGGACCCAGTGGATCTTTGTGAAAATGTTCAAGGAAGGCCTTGCCTATGAGAAGGAATTCCCGATCAACTGGTGCCCGAGCTGCAAAACAGGCCTTGCGAACGAAGAAGTCGTAAACGGCTGCTGCGAACGCTGCGGCACACCGGTCACGAAGAAGAATCTGAGGCAGTGGATGCTGAAGATCACGAAATACGCCGATCGTCTTCTGGACGGTCTCAACACGCTGGACTGGCCCGAAAAGGTAAAGAAGATGCAGACCGACTGGATCGGCAAGTCTCACGGCGCGGAAGTGGACTTCGCCATCGACGGCCGTGAGGATAAGATCCGGATCTATACAACCAGACCGGACACGCTGTACGGCGCCACATTTATGGTTCTCGCTCCCGAGCATGAACTCGCGGCATCTCTGGCGACCGATGAACAGAAGGAAGCGGTAGAGGACTATATTTTCAAGTCTTCCATGAGATCTTCCGTGGACCGTATGCAGGATAAGGAAAAGACCGGCGTGTTCACGGGAAGCTACTGCATCAACCCCGTGAACGGCGCGAAGGTTCCGATCTGGCTCAGTGATTACGTACTGGCTGACTACGGTACGGGCGCGATCATGTGTGTGCCGGCTCACGACGAACGTGACTTCGCGTTCGCGAAGAAATTCGATCTGCCGATCATCCAGGTCATCGCCGAAAACGGAAAAGCAGACGGAGAGCTTGAGGAAGCCTATACGGCTCCCGGCATCATGATCAATTCCGGAGACTGGAACGGAATGGATTCCGAGACAGCGAAGAAGGAAATCCCGGAGATGCTGGAAAAGAAGGGCATCTGCAAGGTGACGACCAACTACAAGCTCCGTGACTGGGTCTTCTCCAGACAGAGGTACTGGGGAGAGCCGATTCCGATCATCCATTGCCCGGACTGCGGATGTGTCCCGGTTCCGGAGGACCAGCTTCCCGTCCTTCTTCCGGACGTGGAAAAATACGAACCGACCGGAACAGGCGAGTCACCGCTTGCCGCCATCGACTCCTGGGTCAACACCACCTGCCCGTGCTGCGGAAAACCGGCAAAGAGGGAAACCAATACCATGCCTCAGTGGGCCGGATCCAGCTGGTATTTCCTCAGATACGTGGACAATCACAATTCGAATGAACTCGTATCGAAGGAGAAGGCCGCGAAGTATCTTCCGGTGGATATGTATATCGGCGGCGTAGAGCATGCGGTTCTGCATCTGCTTTACTCCCGTTTCTGGACGAAGTTCCTGCACGACATCGGCGTCATTGACTTTGACGAGCCGTTCGTGAAGCTGTTTAACCAGGGTATGATCACCGGGAAGAACGGCATCAAGATGAGCAAGTCGAAGGGCAACGTCGTGAATCCGGATGATCTCGTAAGGGATTACGGCTGCGACTCTCTGAGAATCTATGAACTGTTTGTCGGACCGCCGGATCTTGACGCTGAATGGGATGACCGCGGAATCGACGGCGTCTACCGCTTCCTCAACAAGTTCTGGAAGCTCGCGTGTGATTCGATTGAAGCGAATGTGAGCGCGACTCCCGAGATGATCAAGCTGCGCCACAAGCTGATTCACGATATTACGACGAGACTCGAGCAGTTCTCACTCAATACCGCCATTTCCAAGTTCATGGAATACAACAACGCGCTGATCAAAGAAGCGCAGGCTCAAGGCGGCGTTGACAAAGAGACGATCGAAACCTATACGATCCTGCTCGCGCCGTTCGCTCCGCATATCGCCGAGGAACTCTGGGAGAAGCTCGGACATGAGGGCACGGTATTTGAGGCAGAGTGGCCGGAGTCGGATGAGGAACTGAGAAAGGACAATGTCCGCGAGATTCCTGTCCAGATCAACGGAAAGACCAGAGCGGTGGTCTCCGTCGCCGTGGACGCTTCGAAGGAGGAAGCTCTTAAGGAAGCGAAAGAAGCGGCAGCTGACAAGATCGGAGATGCCGTGATTATTAAAGAAATCTATGTGCCGGGCAAGATTATCAACCTGGTAGTCAGAAAGTAAATTGATGTGCGGGATATATGTCCCGCACATTTCTTTCCTGCTCGTGAGGGAGAATAGAAATGGCATTTGACGGAATAACAACCGCCGCGCTCGTCAGGGAACTGAACGCGGAGCTGGAAGGCGGAAGCATTACAAGAATCATACAGTCCGAAAAGGACGAACTGATGCTCAGCATCAAGAAGGACCGTGTGGTCAAACAGCTCCTCATCAGCGCCAACGCGTCGCTTCCCCTTGTTTATCTGACGGATCAGAAGAAAGAGGCTCCTCTTACGGCGCCCGCGTTTTCCATGCTTTTGCGGAAGCACCTGCAGGGAGGCCAGATCCTTGAAGTCAGCCAGCCTTCTCTTGAGCGCATCATCATCTTTACCGTCTCTCATTTCGATGAAATGGGGGACCTGAGGGAAATGAAACTGATCGCGGAGCTGATGGGGAAATACAGCAATATCATCCTGACTGATGAGGACAGCAGAATTCTCGACAGCATCAAGCGGGTGAATTCCTCCATGAGTTCCTTAAGGGAAGTCCTGCCCGGAAAAGACTGGTATATTCCGGAAGAACTTCAAAAGGAAGAGCCTTTGAAGACCGGGGAAGCGGAGTTCAAAGAGAAACTGTCCGGAACGAACGGGCCCCTGTCGAAAGCTCTGCCGAGGACATTTGCCGGCTTTTCCACATCCTTTGCGGAAGAACTTCTCTATGAAGCCGGGGTTGATTCCCGTAAAAGCGCCGAAGAACTGAGTGAAGAGGAAATGAGCTCGCTGGCCGGGGCATTTGCCGGAGCCGTTCAGAGGATCGGGGAAGGACAGTTCCTGCCGGAAATCATTTTTCGAAATGAAGAACCCTATGATTTCACATGCCTTCCGTACCGCATGTACGACTCCTACGCGTATGAAAAACGGTTCTGCGCGTCGGTAAGCCGGATGCTGATTGATTATTACGGTGAAAAAGAGCGGATTTCCCGCATTCGGCAGAAGAGCGCCGACCTGCGTCATGCGGCCCGCGGAGCTTATGACAGGGTTGCCAGGAAACTGGATCTCCAGAAGAAGCAGTTCGCGGATACGGACAAAAGGGAACAGTACAGAATCCGCGGCGAGATGCTCAACACCTACGGATATGAACTGAAGGGCGGCGAAAAGGAACTTCGGTGCGTCAATTATTATACAAATGAAGAAATGGTCGTGCCTCTGGATCCCATGCTGAGCGCTTCCGAAAACGCGAGAAAGAATTTCGAACGCTACAACAAACTGAAGAGAACGGCCGTTTCGCTGGGCGAACAGATCGAAGAGACGGAAGCCGACCGGGACCAGCTTCTCGGCATCCTGAACGCGCTGGATCACGCGGAAACAGAAGAGGATCTGAATGAAATCCGCCGCGAGATGTCCGATTACGGCTTTATCCGGAAGAAGAGCGAAGTGAGAAAGGGAAGTAAGAAGATTCCGAAATCCGCTCCTTTGAAGTTCCGGTCGCGTGACGGCTTTGAGATTCTGGTCGGGAGAAACAACTATCAGAACGAAGAGCTGAGTTTCAAGATCGCGTCCGGCAATGACTGGTGGTTCCACGCGAAGGGGATTCCGGGAAGCCATGTCATCATCCGTTCAGGGGACCGGGAAGTTCCGGACCGCACCTATGAAGAAGCGGCAGCTCTTGCCGCCTATTATTCCGCCGGCTCCGATGCTCCGAAAACCGAGGTCGACTATACGTTAAGGAGAAATCTGAAGAAGAAAAACGGCGGCAAACCGGGCTTTGTCATTTACCACACCAATTATTCGATGATGGCTGTGCCGGATATCTCCGGAATCCAACGGGAGAATTGACGTTTCCGCGGATTTACGTTAAAATGAAAATTCAGCGATTTACACTTTCATCCAAGTCTCGGAGGGTTTCATGGCCAGAAGCATGACCGGCTACGGACGGGCCGAAATAAATACGGAATCACGCAAAATCCAGATTGAGATCAAATCGGTCAATAACAGATACGCGGACTTCAATATCCGCATGCCCCGGAAATTCAGTTTTCTGGAAGCCGCGATCCGCTCTTATCTGAAGGAGTCCATTCAAAGAGGAAAGGTCGATGTCTTCATCGTCTCGGAAGAATTCGGGGAGGGCGTCGGTTCTCTTCGCATGAATGAAGCTCTGGCTTCCGAATATATCGAGAATCTGCGTTTCCTGAAAGAGAAGTATTCTCTGGCAGGGGATATCAGCTGCTCGGACCTGATCCGGGCGCCCGAAGTATTTACGATCGGGGAAGCGTCCTCCGACGAAGAGGAGATCTGGAATCTGATCGAGCCGGTGCTGAAAGACGCTTGCTGTGCCTTTAACGAGTCCCGCCACACGGAAGGAGAGCGTCTGAAAGCGGATCTCTTCGAAAAACTGGATGAGCTCTATAAGACCGTGGTTGAGGTTGAGGAACACGAACCCGAGATTATGAACGCCTATACGGAAAAACTCAGGAACGCGCTCACCGAACTTCTGGAAGGACATGACGTCGAGGAGCAGAGAATCACGGCCGAAGCGGTCCTCTATGCGGACAAGATTTCGACGGATGAAGAATGCGTCCGGCTGAAAAGCCATATCGTCCAGATGAGGGAGGAGCTTCTCAAAGAGGGAAGCATCGGAAGAAAGCTGGATTTCATTACGCAGGAAATGAACCGCGAAGCGAATACAACTCTTTCCAAGGCCGGCGATCTGATCACCGCGGATCTCGGAATCACAATGAAAACACTGATTGAGAAAATCAGGGAACAGATCCAGAACATCGAATAAACAGCTTGTTGGGAGGCACTATGACTCGAAGAGGACTTTTGATTGTGATTTCCGGTTTTTCCGGTTCCGGAAAGGGAACACTTGTAAAGAAGCTGACGGAGCGGTATGATTCCTTTGCTCTTTCGATTTCCGCCACGACCCGTTCTCCGCGCGAAAACGAGGAGCACGGCGTCCATTATTTCTTCAAGAGCAGGGAAGAATTTGAAAAAATGATCGCCGAGGGCGAGCTCATCGAATATGCCGAGTACCAGGGCAACTATTACGGAACTCCCAAAGCCTATGTGGAACAGATGCTGGACGAGGGAAAAGACGTCATCCTCGAAATCGACGTACAGGGAGGAGAGATTATCCGGAATCTGTTTCCGGATGTGGTACGGATTTTCGTGACCGCTCCTTCCGCAAAAGAGCTGAAGATGAGGCTGCTCGGAAGAGGAACGGAAACGGCCCAGAAAGTAAAGGGACGCCTCATCCGCGCCGCTGAAGAGATGGGTTATATTTCGGATTACGAGTATCTTCTTGTCAACGATGATCTGGAAGAAGCCGCGTCGAGGCTGTATGACATCGTTACCGTGGAACGTATGGAGACGCGGCGGCAGTATCAGTTTGTGGATAATTTTAAGAATGAACTCGCTCAGGTCCTTCAGGACCCGATTGAATAAACGATTTTGCAAATGAGGGAAAACCCTTTTATAAAGAAAGTGAGGAACCTGGAACTATGATGATACATCCTTCCTACAAGGAAATGATGGAAGCCGTTAACAGTGAAAATGAAGAGGATACGACCCCGATCGTTTCCAGCCGTTATTCCATTGTTATGGCTACAGCCAAGAGAGCGCGCCAGATCGTAAACGGAGACGAACCGCTTGTAGATTCTTATCCGGAAGAAAAGCCGCTTTCCATCGCCGTTGATGAAATCTATCAGGGCGCCGTTAAAATCCTTCCGGTGAATAACCAGTCCGCCCAGAAATAAGAAGTGCAAGGCATATGAAGCTCTATTTTACTTCTTTGGGATGTGATAAAAATCTGGTGGATTCCGAAAGAATGCTGGCTGTCCTCACCGAACGGGGCTATACCCTGACGGATCAGCCCGAAGAAGCGGACGCGGCTGTGGTCAACACCTGCTGTTTCATTGAAGACGCGAAGCGGGAGAGTATCGAACAGATCTTTGAGCTTGCCTCTTTGAAGGAACATGGCCGCCTGAAAGTGCTCGTTGCTTCGGGATGTATGGCCGAGCGCTATAAAGACCAGATTCTCGATGAAATTCCCGAGCTGGACGCGGTGATCGGGCCCACGGCTTTTGATAAGATTGCCGATGCCGTAGATGAGGCATTTGAAGGGAAACGGCCGTCGTATTTTAAGGATATCAGTTCTGATTCTTCTTACGCGTCTGCCCCGCGGATCCTGACGACCGGCGGGCATTTTGCATACCTGAAAATCGCTGAAGGGTGCAACAAAAACTGCAGCTACTGCGCGATTCCGCTTTTCAGGGGCCGTTACAGAAGCTATCCGATGGAGGATCTTCTCTCGGAAGCACGGAAACTGGCAGAAGGCGGCGTGAAGGAACTCATCCTGATCGCCGAGGAAACGACCCTCTACGGGACGGATCTTTACGGAAAGAAGTGCCTGCATGAACTGCTTGAAGCTCTGTGTCAAATACCGGAACTTCGCTGGATCCGGATTCTCTATTGCTATCCCGAAGAAATCTATCCGGAGCTGATCGATACGATTGCCCGGGAAGAAAAGATCTGCAGTTATCTGGATCTCCCGATTCAGCATGCTTCGGACCGGATTCTGAAAGCGATGCACCGCAGAACGAATCAGGCGGAACTAAGGGGCCTCATTCAGGAACTCAGAGAGAAAATTCCGGGAATTGTTCTTCGGACGACTCTGATCTCAGGGTTCCCCGGCGAGACGGAAGAAGATCACGAGGAACTTATGGGTTTTGTAAAGGAAATGCGGTTCGACCGGCTCGGCGCTTTTCTCTATTCCCGTGAGGAGGGGACTGCGGCGGCCGCGATGAAAGGGCAGGTTCCGAAGAAGATCAAACAAAGACGCTACGACGAACTGATGTCCCTTCAGCAGGGCATTTCTTTGGAGCGCAACCATGCGCGAATCGGTCAGGTTCTGGATGTCTTTACGGAGGGATCCCTTCCGGAAGAAGGCACGATGTGCGGCAGATCCTACGGGGACGCGCCCGAAGTCGACGGATTCGTGTTTTATAAACCGCTGACGGATCATATGAGCGGAAGCTTTGCCCGTGTCCGGATCGAAGAAGCGTCGGAATATGATCTGTACGGCTCAGAAGTGGAATAAGGAGTGGGAAATGGAAAAGATTGTGATGAAAACGCCTCTCGTCGAAATGGACGGAGACGAGATGACCAGAATTCTCTGGCAGATGATCAAAGATGAGCTTCTGCTTCCCTTTGTGGATCTGAAGACCGAGTATTACGATCTCGGACTTGAAGAACGCGACAGGACGGACGACAAGGTTACGGAAGACGCGGCGAATGCGATCATGAAATACGGCGTCGGCGTCAAATGCGCGACAATTACACCCAATCCGGCTCGCGTGACCGAATACGGCCTGAAAAAGATGTACAAGAGCCCGAACGGGACCCTTCGCGCCATGCTTGACGGAACCGTATTCCGCGCTCCGATCATCGTGAAGGGGATTGAACCCTGCGTGAAAAACTGGAAAAAGCCGATCACAATCGCCCGTCATGCCTATGGCGATGTCTACAAGAACACCGAACTTCATGTGGACGGACCCGGAAAGGCAGAGCTTGTATTTACTGCCGCGGACGGAACAGAGACGAGAAAAACCATCTTCGAGTTTGACGGTCCCGGAGTCGTACAGGGAGTGTACAATATCGACGAGTCCATTTTGAGCTTTGCGAGAAGCTGCTTCGCGTATGCCCTGGACAGGAAGGAAGATCTCTGGTTCTCGACCAAGGACACCATTTCCAAGACATATGACCGGGAATTCAAGGAAATCTTTGAACAGGTTTATGAAAATGAGTTTAAGGAGCGCTTCGAAGAAGCCGGAATCACGTTCTTCTATACCCTGATCGACGATGCGGTCGCGAGAATCATGAAATGCGACGGCGGCCTTGTATGGGCGTGCAAGAACTATGACGGCGATGTCTTCTCCGATATGCTTTCTTCGGCCTTCGGCTCTCTCGCGATGATGACTTCCGTACTCGTTTCCCCGAAGGGCTTCTATGAGTATGAAGCCGCTCACGGAACGGTTCAGAGACATTATTACAAGCATCTGAAGGGTGAGGCGACATCCACGAACTCCGTGGCGACGATCTTTGCCTGGAGCGGCGCGCTTCGGAAGCGCGGCGAGCTGGATGAGCTTCCGGAACTCGTCCGTTTTGCGGACGCTCTGGAAAAGGCCTGCCTTTCCACTATAGAAGAAGGCGTGATGACCGGAGACCTTGTCCGCATCACCACGCTTTCGAATGTCCGTCAGGTCGGATCCCTGGAATTTATTCAGGAAATCCGCAAGAGACTGGAAAAGCTTCTTTAAGAAATGAAGTTTTACTCTTCAGTCTGAAGAAGTTCCCATTTTTCATAGAGTTCTTCGAGCTGTCCGAGGATTTCGTCCTTGCGGCAGCTCATTTTTGTAAGCTCCTCCGGGTCGGAGGCGATGGCCGGATCCTCAAACCTGGCGTCAATTGCCGCATTTTCCGATTCGAGTTCTTCAATCCGTTTCTCGGTGCGGGTCAGATCATTTTTCAGCTTACGGATCCGGGCTTCCTCTTCTTTCTGTTTCTGCCAGTCGAGTTTGGACTGAGTCGGAAGAGAAGTGTCCGTTTCAACGGATTCCTCTATGCCGGCAGCCCTTTCTGCATCCGCTTTTTTCTCGAGATAGTAATCATAATTTCCGATATAGCTGATCAGCTTCCCGTTGGTCAGGTCGAGAATGCGGCTCGCGGTTTTGTTGACGAAATAACGGTCATGGGACACGATCAGCACGGTTCCTTCATAGGCCCGGATCGCGGATTCCAGCACTTCCCTCGAGCGGATGTCCAGATGGTTGGTCGGTTCGTCCAGCATGATGAAATTCGCGTTGGACAGCATAAGCAGACAGAGAGAAACCCTGGCTCGCTCTCCGCCGGAAAGGGCGGCAATCTGTTTGAAGACTTCGTCTCCCGTAAAGAGGAAGGCGGCGAGCGCCGAACGGATTTCGGTGTTGTTCATCGAAGGATAAGCGTCCGAGAGCTCCTCAAAAATCGTTTTGTCGTCATGAAGAAGCTGGATTTCCTGATCGTAGTAAGCGGAAAAGACATTTGTGCCGTAATCGAAGCTTCCGTCAAGCGGCTCCACCTGGCCGTTCAGGATTTTCAAAAGCGTGGATTTGCCCGTTCCGTTCGCGCCGATGAGAAGCACGTGTTCGCCTCTTGTGATGAGGAGGTCCTGATCTGAAAAGAGAGTGAGTCCGTCATATCCGGCGCTCAGATGTTCCGCGGTCAGTACGATTTTGCCGCTCGTTACGGAGGGGACGAAGCGAAGGTGCATTTCCGAAGAGATTTCGACCGGTTTTTCCGGTGTTTCCATGCGGGAGAGCATCTTTTCCCTGCTTTCCGCCCTGCGGATGGATTTTTCCCTGTTAAATGATTTCAGCTTCGCGATCACGGCCTCCTGATGCTTCCGCTCATCGAGAGCTTTCACATAGGCCGCGTATTCCGCTTTCCGGATCTGTTCCTTCTTTTCCGAATAGGCATCGTAATTGCCGCTGTAAACACGGGAGCGGCCGTTTTCGATTTCGATGATCTTGGTCACGATCCGGTTCAGGAAATAGCGGTCATGGGAGACGATCAGTACGGCGCCTTTATAATTGAGAAGATAGTTCTCAAGCCATTCGATTGCGGGCATATCCAGGTGGTTCGTCGGCTCGTCGAGAAGGATGAGATCCGGAGACGTAAGAAGAAGTCTGCCAAGAGCAACACGGGTTTTCTGCCCGCCGGAGAGCGTGCCTGTTTCTTTTCCGAAATCCTCTTCGGAAAATCCCAGACCCTTTAAGACGCCCTTTACTTCGCTTACAAGGGAATAACCGCCGCTTCGCTCAAAACGCTCGCTCATGGACGCGTATGAACGCATCTCTTCCTCAAGTTGAGGACCGGAAAGCTCCGCCATGCGTTTTTCGGATGCGCGGAGAGCTTCGTCCAGTTCGAGCAGGTCCGAGCGCACGGACAGAAGCTCTTCGTAAATGCTGCACTTGTGACTCAGCTCCTGATGCTGGGCCAGATACCCGATCTCCGTGTTTTTGGCGCACACAACCTGTCCTTCATCCGCAAATGAAGGATTGATGATCGCTTTTAACAAAGTGGATTTTCCCGCTCCGTTGATGCCGACAAGAGCGGCTTTTTCATGTTCTTCTATATGGAAGGAGATGTCGTTCAGAACCTCCGTACCGTCGAATGCTTTGCTGATACCGGAAACGTTAAGGATCATAAGTAAGTTTGCCTTTTCCTGAATTTTTGCTTATTATACCATAGGGCGACGAGCCAGGCGAACATATATGTTCATCTGGCGACCGCAGATGATAACAGGCTCTTTGAGCCTGTTATACCATATGTATTCTTACGGTGCGAGCACCGCGGATTTTGAAAAAAGGAGCTTTGGGGCCATGTTGAAGGTATTGACATCCGATGAGATGAAGGAATATGACCGCTATACAATGGAAGAGATCGGCATTCCGTCCGCCTCGCTGATGGAACGGGCAGCTTATGCGTGCGCCGACGAGGCTGAAAAGCTGCTCCAAAAATACGGTAAAGGCAACGGGAATGCCCCGGAAAAAAGTGCCGGCATCCTTGTGGTCTGCGGAAGCGGTAATAACGGAGGCGACGGGTATGCCTGCGGAAGAATTCTGGCATTAAGAGGCTTTCGCGTCACATTTCTGGCGGCAGGAAATCCGGAGCACATGAGTGTGGAAGCCCGCCGGCAGGAAGGCATCTGCCGGAAACTCGGGATGTCGATTTTGAAGGACGCCGAGCCGAACGAGTATGATCTGATCATAGACGCTCTTTTCGGAATCGGCCTGACCCGCCCGGTGGAAGGATCCTACGCTGTACTGATCGGAAAGATCAATGACGCGGGTGTTCCGGTACTTGCTGTGGATATACCGAGCGGAATCAACGCCGACAGCGCGGAAGTGATGGGCTGTGCGGTAAAGGCGGAAGCGACGGTGACCATGCAGTATCTGAAGCCGGGACTTCTTCTGGCTCCGGGATGCCGCTTTGCCGGGAAAGCAGTCAGGGCTGACATCGACGTGGTCGCTCCGGATACGCTTCGGAATACGGATGGCCCTGGAATCTACACGCTCTCCAAAGAGGACCTCGGTATGCTTCCGGCAAGAGACCCGGACGGCAATAAAGGCAGTTTCGGAAAACTGCTGGTAATCGCGGGAAATGAGGAGATGGCCGGTGCCGCCTTCCTTTCCGCTGCTGCGGCACTGTCCGCCGGTGCCGGCATGGTCAGGATTCTGACGCACAAGGCAAACAGGGACGTGCTTCTCACCTTACTTCCTGAAGCACTTCTTACCATATATACAGATGAGGAAGATCTTCTGCGGAAGCTGCCCGCGGCCCTTTCGTGGAGCGACGCGGTGGTCTGCGGACCCGGCCTGGGAAATTCCGAAAGAACGGCCGCGTGTCTTCGGTATCTGCTGAAAGCCGCGGAGCTTCCTTTGATTCTGGACGCGGACGCGCTGAATGCGCTCTCCGGAAGCGCGGAACTGCGTTCTTTGCTTCGGAAATACCGGAAGGACGTGATCATGACGCCTCATGCGGGGGAGATGGCACGCCTTTGCGGTCAGTCCATAACGGATGTCAAACGGGATCCGGTCCGGACAGCCTCATCATTCGCCGGCGAGTTCGGTGTGACGATGGTCCTGAAGGATTCCCGCACCGTGACGGCCGGGGCCTGTGGAAGATCCTTTATCAATACAAGCGGAAACAGCGGGATGGCAACTGCCGGATCGGGAGATGTTCTGAGCGGGATTCTCGGCGCTCTTTGTGCCGGCGCGCATGCTGAAGGGAATCATTTCGTTCCCGTCGAATGGAACGACCCTGTCTTCCTTGCCGCATATGGCGTGCTTCTGCACGGCTGTGCCGGTGATGAAGCGCAACAGTCTGTCGGACAGTTCGGGATGAAGGCCCGCGATCTGATCGAAGGGCTCCGCGGTATTTTAAAAAAGAATTGAAGCCGCTCTCAGGTATAAACATACGGTTTTACTGTAAACCTTTTCGAAAATGTGCTAGAATATTTCTTCGGCATACGAATAAGAGGTTTGCCACTTAATAGAAAAGAGGAAAGGCCAGTGAAAAAACACAGCCGCATTACGGCAGAGATCAGCTACGACGCTCTGGATCACAACATGAACGTCATGCTGGACAGACTCAAACCGGGCACTTCATTCTGCCCTGTAGTAAAGGCAGACGCGTACGGACACGGTGCGCTTCAGATTTCCAGACGCCTTCAGAGCATGCCGTCCGTATGGGGATTTGCTGTCGCGACATGCGAAGAGGCCATGCAGCTTCGCCGCGGCGGAATCATGAAGCCGATTATCCTTCTCGGATACGCGTTTCCGGAATCCTATGAGGATTTAGTGGACTATGATATCCGCCCCTGCATTTTTGATATGGAAAGCGCGAAAGAACTTTCCATGTGCGCAAGAAGCCTCCAGAAAGACGCGATTGTTCATATCGCCGTGGACACGGGAATGTCCAGAATCGGTTTTTCACCAGAACTCGCGTCCGTCAATACCATTCTCGAGATCGCGTCTCTTCCGGGAATTCAGGTCGAGGGGCTGTTCACTCATTTCGCGAGAGCGGATGAAACGGATATGTCCAATGCAGCCAAACAGCTGAATCTCTATCTGCGCTTTGAGAAAACGCTTCGCAACAAAGGCTTCAAAGTGCCGATCCGCCATGTGTCGAACAGCGCCGCGCTCATGAGGATGCCCGAAGCCAATATGGATATGGTCCGTCCGGGAATTACGATGTACGGACTGATGCCTTCGGATGAGATCCGGGAGGAAGTCGGAGATCTTCAGCCGCTTATGACTTTAAAATCCCATGTGAGCTTCGTGAAGACGCTTCCCGCGGGAAGAGCGATCAGCTACGGCGGAACCTTCGTCACTTCCGCGGAAACAAAAGTCGCGACTGTTCCGGTCGGCTACGCGGACGGGTATCCGAGGATGCTTTCCGGAAAGGGAACGGTTCTCATTCACGGTCAGAGAGTGCCGATTCTCGGAAGGGTCTGCATGGATCAGTTTATGGTCGATGTCACGTCTCTGCCTGATATCCAAAGAGGAGACGAAGTGGTTCTCATCGGCAAGCAGGGAAGCGAATGCATCACTGCCGAAGAACTCGGGAATTTAAGCGGCCGCTTCAACTATGAGCTGGTTTCGGAAATCAATAAGAGAGTTCCCCGGAATTATATGCTTTCCGGCCAATGTGTGGAACAGCTTGATTATTTGGACAGGGTATGATAAATTTCGTTAAGAAAATAAACCGAAGCGCTGATTCCAAAAAGACTCAGGGCTTCTTATGGTTCATTTAAAATAAAATAGCAAGGGAGTACATGAAAAATGTCCGGACATTCAAAATTTGCCAATATTAAACATAAGAAAGAAAAAAATGATGCCGCGAAGGGCAAGATCTTTACGATTATCGGCCGTGAAATCGCCGTGGCGGTCAAGGAAGGCGGACCGGATCCGGCCAACAACTTCAAGCTGGCAGCCGTCATCGCGAAGGCCAAGCAGAATAACGTTCCGAACGATACAATCGAACGCGGCATCAAGAAAGCAGCCGGAGACAACGGCGGTGCCGAATACGAACAGCTCACTTATGAAGGCTACGGCCCGGGCGGTGTGGCAGTGATTGTACGGACGCTTACGGATAACAAGAACAGAACCGCCGCGGCAGTGAGAGCTGCGTTTTCAAAGGGAAACGGCAACATCGGTACGCCCGGAAGCGTCTCGTTCATGTTTGACGAGAAGGGCCAGATCATCATCGACAAGGAAGAGTGCGACATGGATCCGGATGATCTGATGATGGCCGCTCTGGATGCCGGAGCCGATGATTTCAGCGAAGAAGAGGACAGCTATGAGATCGTATGTGATCCGTCCGCGTTCGCGGGAGTCGTCAAGGCGCTTGAGGAACAGAACATTCCGATGGCTGAGTCCGAGATTACTATGATTCCTCAGAACTATGTATCGCTTTCGGATCCTTCACAGATCGGATCTCTTCAGAAAATCCTGGATCTTCTGGATGAAAGCGACGACGTCCAGGACGTCTATCATAACTGGGACGGGGAAGAATAATTACATAGGGGAGTATAAGTAATTCATGGATTATCTGGTATCACTTCTCCTCGGGTTTCTTCAGGGAATTCTCGGGGCTCTGCCGGTCAGTTCTTCAGGGCATATGGCTTATGCGGAACAGCTTTTCGGAACCAGAAGTGATTCCGTCCTTCTTTATGCGTTCGGGCATCTGGGAGCCATGGCAGCCGCCGCGTCGATTCTGAAAAAGGATATGCGGATGCTGATCTATGAGACCTTGAGGCTGTTCGGAACGGGAATCCGGAAGACCGGATACGCGGTGAGCGGAAGAGACGAGCCCGCTTTTACGAAAGGCGGGGGAAATTACAGGAAACTTGCTTCTTCCTGCAATATCTGCTTCTGGGTCTCTCTGGTACTCATGCTGATCCTCAGAATTCCCACCGGGAATATGTTTCTTTCCGTATTCTCAGTGGCTATCGCGTTTCTGATCAGCGGAGTCGTGCTTCTCGTCGCGTCAAGGATCCCGGGCGGAACGGCTCAAATGAGGGACCTTCCCGCGAAAGCGGCTGTTTTTATGGGAATAGGAGCGGGGCTCGGAATTCTGCCGGGCATCTCCGGAATCGCGCTGATGCTGACGGTATGTCTGGCCTGCGGAGCAGGTAAGAAAGCGGCGATCCGCGTTTCGTATCTGTTCTCGGTCTTTCCGGCCGCCGCGTTCGCAGTCGTGACGCTGGGATTCGCGGCCGCGGGAGGAAGGATGGATATCAATCTGACAATTCAGATGATCATCGCGCTGATCGGAGCATATATTAGCGGAAGGATCTTTATGAGATCGCTGATGCTGTTTACAATCAAATCCGAAACCGTTCTTTTCGCGGTCTATAACTTTGTGTTTGCCGTTATAGGATTGATTCTTCATTTTATGTCGGCATAAAGAAAACGGACAATCTGTGAGAAGAACGTCGGTAGTACGTCAATCGGGGGTATGAATGGCTAAGGGGAGAAGCCGCACAACTGCAAAAACCAAAACAGCCGGAAAAAGCACTGCAGCAAAGAAAAGCAGTACTTCGAGGAACACAAAAGAGACAGCGGAAGTCTACACGGACTACAGAGTCGGACAGGAGATCCGGATCTGTATCGTCGCGGCGTGCGCTGTTCTTCTTATGCTTGGAAATTTCGGCTTTGGGGGAAAGGCAGGGGAGGTCGCGAGCAATGTTCTCTTCGGACTGTTCGGCCTTGGGGCATGGATCTTTCCGCTTGTCCTCTTTTTCGCCTTCGCGTTTTATATTGCCAATTCACTTAATCCACTGATCGTGCGGAAAATGATCGGCCTCATTCTGCTCTTTATTTTCACGTGCGCGTTTGTTCATCTTCTTACACTCGGCTATGAAAAGACCGACAGCATTCTTTCCTACTATACGATCTCATCCGAGGATCATACAGGCGGAGGACTGTTCGGAGGATTTTTCATTTTTATTTTCGGCTACGCGTTTTCGGCTGTCGGTGCCTATGTGCTGACGGTATGCGGACTTATTATTTCGGCAATTATGCTGACACAGAGGCCGCTGATTTCCGATGTCGGAAGAACCGGCAGAAAGATCAGAAGACGCCAGATCGAAAAGCGCAGGGCCGCGATGAAGGAACGCGTTAGAAGGGAAAGGGAAGAAGCTTACGAAGAGGAAGAGCATACGTTTACTCCTCTTGAGATGGTGACCCTCGAACAGCGGTCCGAACATAAGAAAGCGGACAAAAAGCGGGGGACAGCACAGAAGAAGGAATCCGCATCAAAGACGTCCGCGTCAAAGAAAACTCCGGCGAAAACGGCTGAAATGAAACCGGAACTCACGGAAAGTGCGGAACCGAAAGCGGACAAGTTCGAAATGGAACAGATTCTGCCTAAAGAGAAGGGGATGCCCGCGTTTGAATTCCGGGATATTACAATTCCCGAGATCGACGACGGGAGCAGCTCTTATTCCGAGGGGACGGACTTTACCATGCCGACATTCCTCGAGTATGCCAAAACCGCTTCGACAGATGAGAAGCCGTTATCCAAGGAGCCTGCCGGCCTTTTTCCAACCGACGAGCCTCTTTTTGACAATCAGCCTTCTTCGGAGATCCTTCCGAATGCGGATGAGGTGAAAACGGAGGAAGAGGAAAAGCCGGAAAAACTGAAACCGCTTTCCCCGGAAGAAAAGCAGAAGGGGATTGATCATATATCCCTTGAAATTGCCGAAGGCGAAAAGGAGAAGCCGGAGTACAAATTCCCGCCGATCCGTCTCCTGAAAAAAGGGAAGAAAATGAAGGGCGATTCCAGACAGTACCTGATGGAGACAGCCTCGAAACTTCAGAAGACACTGGAGACGTTCGGCGTCAATGTCAAGGTTGTCAATGTCAGCCGCGGTCCTACGGTCACCCGCTATGAACTTCAGCCTGAAATGGGTGTGAAGGTGAGCAGGATCGTGAACCTGCAGGACGATATCAAACTGAACCTGGCGACTTCCGAAATCCGAATTGAAGCCCCGATTCCGGGAAAGGCCGCGGTGGGAATCGAGGTTCCGAACAAGGAAACGGCTGCGGTGATGCTGAGGGATATCATTGATACGGATGAATTCCGGGAGAGTAAAGCGACCCTGGCCTATGCCGTAGGAAAGGATATCGCCGGCAAACCGATTATTACGGATATCGAAAAGATGCCGCATCTGCTGATCGCGGGCGCGACGGGATCCGGTAAATCCGTCTGTATCAACACCCTGATTGTCAGTATCCTTTACAAGGCGAAACCTGAGGACGTCAAGATGCTGATGATTGACCCGAAGGTCGTCGAGCTGAAAGTATACGACGGAATTCCGCATCTGCTGATTCCGGTCGTGACCGACGCGAAAAAGGCTGCCGGCGCGCTTAACTGGGCTGTTCAGGAGATGACGGACCGCTATAACAAATTCGCGGCCTATCCGGGTGTAAGAGATATTCAGTCCTATAACGAGAAGATCGCGAAACTGAATGAGGGCGTTCCGGAAGAGGAAAAACTGAAAAAGATGCCGCGAATCGTGATCATTGTGGACGAGCTCGCGGATCTGATGATGGTAGCCAGCTCCGAAGTCGAAGATGCGATCTGCCGTCTGGCCCAGCTGGCAAGAGCAGCCGGTATGCATCTTATTATCGCGACGCAGCGTCCGTCCGTAAACGTCATTACCGGCCTTATCAAAGCCAATATGCCTTCGCGTATCGCGTTTGCCGTTACCAGCGGTGTCGACAGCCGGACCATTCTGGATATGCACGGAGCGGAGAAGCTGCTCGGAAAAGGCGATATGCTGTTCTATCCGCAGAACTATCCGAAACCGGCGCGTGTCCAGGGATCCTATGTGTCCGACGAAGAGATCACTTCCGTCGTTCAGTTCCTCACTTCGGAAACGGAGGCTGTGGAATACAGCAAAGAGGTAGAGGAACAGATCGAAAGCGGAAGCTCGGCTTTGATCAGGGAAAATGAAGCCTCAGACAGTGACCGTGACGAATATTTTGCCGAAGCGGGCTATCTGATTATCGAAAAAGACAAGGCTTCGATCGGTATGCTGCAAAGGGCATTCAAGATCGGATTTAACAGAGCGGCCCGTATCATGGATCAGCTTGCGGACGCAGGGGTCGTGGGCAGCGAAGAAGGGACGAAACCCAGAAAGATCCTGATGACCAGGGAAGAGTTTGAAGCAGTAATATAAAGGGGTTTTGAAATGAATTCATTGCCTGCTGAGAGAAAACACATCAAGTGTTCGGAGTGCGGATGTGAGATTCCGGAAGGAGTACTGACGTGCCCCGAGTGCGGGGCCGAAGTGGTGCTCGTGCCCGAATATCTTTCGGAAGATATGCAGCGTGAACAGCTGCGAAGAGAAAAAGCAGAGGAGAAACGGCTTTTAAGGGAACAGGAGGAACGAAGGGAAAGACGCCGCAGGGAGCATATGATGAAGCCCCATGTGCGCGTGATCCTGACGGTCTGCGCCCTGATTCTTGCTTTTGTGCTTTTTCATTTCGCGGTTTATCTGATAGATTTACACAGTGAAAAAACCTTTGCGGGACAGACGTTTATTACAAAGGAAAGCGATCTGTCCGAATATGAGGCTGACGATGACGAAGAAGACGGACAGGATGAAGAGGCTGAAGGCAAAGGGCAAACAGATTCTTCCGGAAATACCGGATCGGAGGTAACACCATAATGTTCAAAATTCTTCAGAAAACACAGTTGAGCGCTGTAGTCTGGGAGATGGTTGTGGAAGCGCCGCTTCTGGCCGCCCATGCTCAGCCGGGCCAGTTCCTGATTGTCCGGAAGGACGAAGAGGGAGAGAGAATCCCGCTTACGATCTGTGATTACGATCGTGAAAAGGGAACCGTAACGATCGTTTTTCAGCCGGTAGGGGTATCGACCTCAAAGTACCTGGAGCTCAACGCCGGAGATTCCTTCACCGATGTCGTAGGCCCGTTGGGGAGACCGTCCGACCTTCTGGAGATGAGTGACGAAGAACTGAAATCAAAGAAGTTCCTGTTCGTATGCGGAGGTGTGGGTACGGCACCTGTCTATCCGCAGGTCAAATGGCTCCATGAAAGAGGCATCAGCGCGGATGTGATCATCGGCTGCAGGACAAAGGACCTGCTGTTCTATGAAGACCGTATGCGCGAGGTTGCGGGAAATCTTTACATCACAACGGATGACGGCTCCTATATGCACAAAGGTGTTGTCACTACGGTGATCGATGAGCTGATCGAAGAGGGAAAGACCTATGATCACTGCGTTTGCATCGGACCGATGATCATGATGAAATTCTGTACGCTTACCACGAAAAAGTACAACATCCCCACGATTGTATCGATGAACCCGATTATGGTGGACGGCACCGGAATGTGCGGCGCCTGCCGTCTGACCGTGGGAGATGAGGTGAAATTCGCATGTGTGGACGGGCCGGAGTTTGACGGACATCTGATCAACTGGACCGAATGCATGAAACGCTCCCAGATGTATAAAACCGAAGAGGGAAAGGCAATGCTCCGCTATCAGGAGGGAGCTACGCACGAAGGCGGCTGCGGTAACTGCTGAAGCTTTGGAAGGAGAATCAATATGGCAGATATGATGAAAAAAGTTCCTGTCAGGGAACAGGATCCGAAAGTACGCGCCGCTAATTTTGATGAAGTGTGTCTCGGATATAATGAAGAAGAAGCCGTGAGGGAAGCGGAACGGTGCCTTGGCTGTAAGAATGCTTCCTGTATAAAAGGATGTCCGGTCGATATCCGCATTAATGATTTTATCGCGGAAGTAAAGAAGAAGGATTATGAGAAAGCCTATCAGATCATCTCCGAATCCAGTTCTCTTCCGGCTGTCTGCGGACGCGTCTGTCCTCAGGAAAGACAGTGCGAAGGACAGTGTGTAAGAGGAAAGAAAGGCGAAGCGATTTCGATCGGCAAACTGGAACGCTTTGTAGCGGACTGGGCCAGAGAGAACGGAATCCTTCCGAAGACGGAGGCGAAACCGAACGGCCATAAAATAGCGATTGTCGGCTCCGGACCTGCCGGACTGACCTGCGCGGGCGATCTCGCGAGAATGGGATATGATGTCACGATCTACGAAGCCCTCCACAAAGCAGGCGGCGTGCTCACTTACGGCATTCCCGAGTTCCGTCTTCCGAAGGAAGAAGTGGTGGCTAAGGAAGTGGCAAATGTGGAATCGCTCGGAGTTAAGATCCGCACGGACGTGATTATCGGAAGAACCGAGTCCGTCGACGAACTCCTGGAAGAGGGATACGAAGCCGTCTTTATCGGTTCCGGCGCCGGACTTCCGATGTTTATGGGAATTCCCGGAGAAAACGCGAACGGTGTATTTTCCGCGAATGAATACCTGACCAGAAACAATCTCATGAAAGCATTCCGCGATGATTACGACACACCTGTTTACAAGGCGAAGAAAGCCGTAGTCGTGGGCGGCGGCAACGTGGCGATGGATGCCGCGAGGACCGCTTTAAGGCTCGGCGCGGACGTCCATCTGGTCTACAGAAGATCCGAAGCGGAGCTTCCCGCGAGGGCCGAAGAAGTGCATCATGCGAAAGAAGAGGGAATTCAGTTTGACCTTCTGACAAACCCCGTGGAGATCCTCACGGATGAAAATGACTGTGTCCGCGGGATCCGCTGCATCCGGATGGAACTCGGAGAGCCCGACGCGTCCGGCAGAAGACGCCCGGTTCCGATCGAAGGCAGTGAATTTGAAATGGAGTGCGACGCGGTCATCATGGCCCTCGGTACTTCGCCGAATCCGCTGATTTCCTCCACAACCGTCGGTCTCGACGTGAACAGGAGAAAGTGCATCATCGCGGACGAAGCAACCGGCGCCACGACAAAGGAAGGCGTCTACGCGGGTGGAGACGCTGTGACGGGAGCCGCGACCGTAATCCTCGCGATGGGCGCGGGCAAGACGGGAGCTGCCGGAATCGACGCGTTTATCCGTGAAAAATACGGAGAATAAAAGGAAAGGGACGGAGTGAGCATGTTCACGGCTCCTCCGTTTTTTGAAAGAGATGAATGTAAAAATCATCTGTGCCGGAAAGGTGAAAGAACAGTTTTACCGGGAAGCCGCCGCGGAATACCTGAAAAGGCTGAAGCGGTTCGCGAAGTTCGAAATAAAAGAAGTAAAGGACGAACCGACCGATTCCGACCTTTCGGGCAGAATCAATGAGATGGCCAGGGAAAAAGAGGGAGCGCGGATGCTGGAGTCCATTCGTCCGGGGGATTACGTGATCGCGCTCGCGATTGACGGCAAAACCTATGATTCGCTGTCCTGGTCGAAACACCTTGACGAACTCTTTCTCGACGGGCACAGCTCCCTTGTATTTGTCATCGGCGGCAGTACCGGCCTTTCGGAGGCGGTCCTGAAGAGGGCGGATGAACATCTGAGCTTCTCAAGGTTTACATTTCCCCATCAGCTGATGAGAGTGATCCTTCTGGAACAGATCTACAGGGCTTTTAAGATCCGAAGCGGGGAAGAATACCATAAATGAGAATCAGTTTGCGGACGCTTTGGCCTCTTTTGACGTCCCGCCGCTCATTATGGTAAAGTAGAAATCACTTTATGACGCCGCATACGGGGCGGTGCATATGATGTTTGAAGTGTTTTTTATCAGAACGGAGTTATAGGAATTTTGGCGGAAGTACAAATCGGAATACCGGCTGAACACGCAGCCAATATTTACGGAGAACTGGATACACATCTCAGGAAAATCGAGAAATCACTCGGAATCACCGTTGTCCAAAGGGATGATTCCGTAAAACTGATCGGGGATGACGAGGACGTGGAAAAGGGGAAGAAGCTGTTTGCCATGCTTCTTGCTCTTTCGGCGCGCGGCAATACGATCACCGAGCAGAATGTCAATTATGCCCTGACGCTTCTGGCGGAGAAGAAGGAACAGCGCCTGGTTGAGATCGACAGGGAGATCATCATCCATACGATGTCCGGAAGACCGGTAAAGCCGAAGACTGTCGGGCAGAAAGAGTATATTGATTCGATTAACGAAAATATGATCAGCTTCGGGATCGGCCCGGCAGGTACCGGAAAGACCTATCTGGCCATGGCCATGGCCATCCGGGCATTCCGTGCCGGAGAGGTTTCGAGAATCATCCTCACCAGACCGGCGATTGAGGCCGGTGAAAAACTGGGCTTTCTGCCAGGTGATCTCCAAAGCAAGATCGACCCCTATCTGCGCCCGCTCTATGATGCGCTCTATGAGATTATGGGTGCCGAGGCGTATCTGAGAAACAGCGAGAAGGGCCTCATCGAAGTGGCGCCGCTTGCCTATATGAGAGGACGTACGCTTGACAATGCCTTCATCATCCTCGACGAAGCGCAGAATACCTCGCCTTCCCAGATGAAGATGTTCCTGACCAGAATCGGTTTCGGCTCGAAAGTGGTCATCACCGGCGACAGAACGCAGAAGGACCTGCCTGCCGGAACGGCCAGCGGCCTCGACATCGCGCTCAGGGTGCTGAGAAAGACCGAAGGAATCGGCTTTATCGAATTGTCGAGCAAAGACGTAGTCCGGCATCCTCTGGTACAGAAGATCGTCGAAGCGTATGAGCGATACGAGAATCGCATTAATGCGAGGGAAATGAAAAACGTCAGAGAAGTTCATGTGAAAAGGAGCCGGAATTGATTAAGATCTGGTACGAAGATGAATGCGGTTTCCGCCTTCCCGACGCGGGAAAATGGAATCTTTCCGAAGAGTTCGGCGATCCCGTCAAATGCGCCGAAAAAGTGGCGATGGCCGTTCTTTCGCATGAGGGCCTTACGGAAGAGGCGGAACTGTCACTGACCGTGACGGATGCGGATAATATGCGTGTCATTAACCGTGAGCAAAGGGATATTGACAGCACTACGGATGTGCTGTCATTTCCGGCATTCGATTATTCAGAACCCGCTGCATTTTCAGAAGCGCTGAATGATCCATTTTCAAAAGATCCGGATTCCGGGAGGCTTCTCCTCGGGGATATCGTGATCTGCGCGGACAGAGTCGTTTCTCAGGCTGAGGAATACGGGCATTCCGAAATACGGGAATACGCTTTTCTCATTGCGCACAGCGTCCTGCACCTCATCGGCTACGACCATATGACGGAGGAAGAGGCGGAAGTGATGTTTCAGAAGCAGGAGCTCATCCTGAACGGCCTCAGACTTTCGAGAACACTGATGGCGAGATGATCTTCATCATATGATAAAAAAACGGAGGAAATGATGATGAACGGAAATCCTGACCTCTATCTGGAAACAATCGGCAAAAACGCGAAGGAAGCGTCTGTGATCCTTATGAAGACACAGACGTCTCTGAAAAACCGGGTGCTTCAGGACGCGGCGGACGCGCTGATCAGCCGCTCGTCGGAAATTCTCGAGGCGAATGCCCTCGACCGGGACGCGGCAAGGAAAAGCGGAATGGCGGAAGGACTTTACGACCGTCTGGCCCTTACGGAAGAGCGGATCCGCGGGATGGCGGAAGGCCTTCGGGAAATTGCCCTTTTAGAAGACCCGATCGGCTCTGTCTCAGAGATGAAAAAGCGTCCGAACGGCCTTATCATTGGCAAAATGACAGTTCCTCTCGGAGTCATCGGCGTGATTTACGAAGCGCGCCCCAATGTCACTTCGGATGTATTCGGCCTTTGCTTTAAGACCGGTAATGCCGCGGTTTTGAAGGGCGGAAGCGACGCGCTTCAGTCCAACATCGCGGTGACGAATATTATCCGTTCCGTTCTGGAAGCAAATGGGCTTCCTATGGACTCGCTGCAGCTGATCGAGGATACGAGACGTGAGACGACGCGCGCGTTTATGCACCTTGACCGCTATATCGATCTTCTGATTCCGCGAGGAGGGGCAGGCCTGATCCGCACGGTTGTAAAAGAGAGCACCATCCCCGTGATCGAAACCGGGACCGGAAACTGCCACATTTACGTGGATGAGAGCGCGGATATCGGGATGGCCGTGAATATCATTTTCAACGCGAAAACACAGAGAATCGGCGTCTGCAATGCTGCGGAATCCCTGGTCGTCCATGAGAAGATCCGGGAAAAACTGCTTCCTGCGCTTGAGGAGAAGCTGAAGACAAAAAATGTCGAGCTCCGGGCCGATGAACCCGCGAGAGAATATCTTCAAGACGCGAAATGCGCCGTTCCCGAAGACTGGGGGACAGAGTATCTCGACTATATTCTGTCAATTAAGACCGTCGCGGATATCGGTGAAGCGATCAGACATATCAACCGCTACAATACCGGACATTCGGAGTGTATTGTTACATCCGACTACGCGAATGCCCAGCGCTTCTTAAGAGAAATTGACGCCGCGGCCGTCTATGTCAACGCCTCCACACGTTTTACGGACGGAAATGAGTTTGGTTTCGGAGCGGAAATCGGAATCAGCACACAGAAAATGCATGCGAGGGGGCCGATGGGACTTCCTGCGCTTACGAGTTACAAATATATCATTTACGGAGAAGGACAGATCAGGGAATAAGATGAGTAGGAACAGAAAGCCTCTTTTTACGGATCAGCCGGCGAGGCCGGCTTTGGAGGAAGCCGAACTGCAGAAGACCCATATGAGAAGGGTGAGGCAGAAAACGGAACAGATCGCCAATGAGAAGGGCCGCCCTTTAAAAGGCTGTGTCGTGACATTCGGCTGTCAGATGAACGCGAGGGATTCCGAGAAGCTGCGCGGAGTTTTGGAAGAGTGCGGGTTTGAGCAGACGGATGACGAGAAAGAAGCGGATCTGATCCTCTTCAATACCTGCACCATACGGGAGCATGCGGACCAGCATCTCTACGGAAGGCTCGGAGAAGCTGCCGGCCTTAAAAAGAAGAATCCGGATCTCATTATCGGACTTTGCGGCTGCATGATGCAGGAAGAGCAGATCGTACGGAAGATCCGCTCCAGCTATCCCGCTGTAAGCCTTATATTCGGTACACATAATCTCTTTACGCTTCCGATGCTCCTCGACCGTGTTCTGGAGGAAAAGAGACGTGTCATCGAGCTCTGGAACGGAACGGACATGATTGTGGAGGACCTTCCTTCCAAAAGAAAATATCCGTTCAAAGCCGGCGTGAATATTACTTTCGGCTGCAACAATTTCTGCAGTTACTGTATCGTCCCCTATGTGAGGGGACGTGAGCGTTCGCGCGACCCGGAGGAAATTCTGAAGGAAGTCAGGAGCCTTGCCGCCGACGGCGTGAAGGAAATCATGCTGCTCGGACAGAATGTCAATTCCTACCGCGGCGGAGAGGGACCGGAAGGGTCCTTCCCGGGGCTTCTTGAAGCAGTGTGCCGGGTAGACGGGATCGAACGGATCCGCTTTATGACGTCTCATCCGAAGGACCTGTCCGACGAACTGATCGAAGTGATTGCCCGCAATGAAAAAATATGCAGGCACATCCATCTGCCCGTCCAGTCCGGCAGCAGCCGGATCCTTGAGAAGATGAACAGACGCTATACAAGGGAGCATTATCTGGACCTTGTGGCAAAAATCCGCAGGGCGATACCGGATGTCTCTTTGACGACCGATCTGATCGTCGCTTTTCCGGGAGAGACGGAAGAGGATTTTCAGGATACGCTGACCCTCGTCGACGAGGTCGGCTTTGACAGCGTCTTTACATTTATCTATTCCGTAAGAAACGGAACGCCCGCGGCGACCATGCCGGACCAGATACCGGAAGACGTGGCTCACGAGCGGTTTGACCGTCTCCTCACACTCGTCCAGAAGAGGGGGCAGGAAATGTCTTCCCGCTTCGAGGGACAGACTCTTCCGGTTCTCGTGGAAGAGAAAAACCGGACTCCCGGGATGGTGACAGGACGTACCAGCCATAATCTGACCGTCCATTTTGAAGGAGACGAATCTCTGATCGGCAAGATCGTTCCCGTGTATCTTGCGGAAAGCCGCGGCTTTTACTATTTCGGAAAGATGAGGTAAAACAATGGCATTATCACCGATGATGCAGGAGTATCTCCGGACGAAAGAACAGTACGCGGACTGTATCCTCATGTGCAGGATCGGCGACTTCTACGAGATGTTCTTCGACGACGCGCTTACTGTTTCCAAAGAACTGGAACTGACATTGACCGGAAAAGACTGCGGCCTGCCGGAACGGGCCCCGATGTGCGGCGTTCCGTGGCACGCGCTGGATACCTATCTCGGACGGCTTGTCAAACTCGGCTATAAAGTGGCCCTGCTGGATCAGGTGCAGGATCCGAAAGAGGCCAAGGGACTTGTGAAGCGCGAAGTGACAAGAGTTGTCACTCCCGGAACCAATCTCGATCCCTCTTCCGTAGAAGAGGGGCGCAATAACTTCCTCGTTTCGATCGCGCAGAGCGGCGACCGCTTCGGAATCGCGGCTGCGGACGTGACGACGGGTGAGTTTATCGTTTCGGAAACAGACAGGCGGGACAAGCTGTTCGATGAACTGACGGTGCTTTCGCCTTCCGAGATCATCTGCAATGAGCTGTTCCTGATTTCGGGAATTGATACGGAAGAACTGAAAGAGCGGTTTCACTGCATTTTAAATCCCGTCGATGAGCGGATGTTCGAAGACGAACGGTGCGAGCAGATCCTGAAGGATCATTTCCATGTTCAGAGCATGGAAGGACTCGGCATGGATACGTTCCCGCTCGGCACAAGCGCCGCCGGGTCTCTTATGCAGTATCTCTTTGATACGCAGAAAACCGATCTGGCCCATATTACGCAGATCCGGCCGTATCACAACGAAGAGTATATGGTGCTCGGCGCTTCCACGATGCGCAATCTGGAACTCGTGGAAACCCTCCGCGAAAAGGAAAAACGGGGATCCCTTCTGTGGGTGCTCGACAAGACGCGCACGGCTATGGGCGCCAGAAAACTGCGCAGCTGGATCGAACAGCCTCTGATCCGGAAGGAACAGATCGAAGAGCGGCTCGACGCCGTCTCGTTCTTCGTGTCGGAGGAGATCACGCGGGCTGAACTGAGGGAATATCTGACGCCGGTTTACGATCTGGAAAGACTGGCGGCCAGAATCAGCTATATGAGTGCCAACCCCAGAGACCTCGCTTCCATGAGGACTTCCCTTACAATGCTTCCCCATATCCGGATGCTGATCGAAAACGCTTCCGGCTCTTTGCTTGGAGAACTTTGCGACGCGCTGGATCCGCTTGAAGATATATCGGACCTTCTTACGCGGGCCATTATAGACGATCCGCCTTTGGCGATGAAGGAGGGAGGTATTATCCGGGACGGCTACTCGCCGGAAGTGGACGAGCTGAGAACCGCTCAGAGAGACGGCGGAACCTGGCTTGCCTCTTTAGAGGCCCGGGAACGGGAGGAAACCGGTATTCATACCCTCCGCATCAAGTACAACCGCATCTTCGGGTACTGCATCGAGGTGACCAATTCCTTTAAGGATCAGGTTCCCGAGCGCTATATCCGGCGGCAGACCCTTGCCGGATCGGAACGCTATACCACGCCGGAACTGAAGAGCCTGGAGGAAAAAATCCTCGGGGCTCAGGACAAGCTCTATCAGCTGGAATACGAGCTGTTTTCGGATGTCCGCAATGTACTCGCGGAAAATATTCCGAGAATTCAGAAGACCGCGGATGTGGTCGCGCAGCTGGACGTGCTCCAGTCCTTCGCGGAAGTATCCTCCGCAAACCGTTATGTGCGTCCTCACATCACTGAAGACGGGACGATTAAGATCAAAAACGGACGGCACCCGGTTGTGGAGAAAATGCTTCGCGCCGACAGCTTTGTTCCGAATGACACCATTCTCGATCTGAAGAAAAACAGGGTCTCCGTAATCACCGGACCCAATATGGCCGGAAAGTCGACCTATATGCGGCAGACGGCGCTGATCGT
This sequence comes from uncultured Eubacteriales bacterium, assembly GCA_900319795.1. Lineage (GTDB taxonomy): Bacteria > Bacillota > Clostridia > Lachnospirales > Lachnospiraceae > Chordicoccus. The sequence goes on from ONPU01000001.1 coordinate 87,680, forward strand.
CCTCATGGCGCAGTGCGGATCCTTTGTGCCCTGCGACAAGGCGGAGATCGGGATCTGCGACCGCATTTTCACAAGAGTGGGAGCTTCCGACGATCTCGCGTCGGGGCAGAGCACCTTTATGGTGGAAATGACTGAAGTGGCGAATATCCTCCGCAACGCGACGAGGAAGAGCCTTCTCATTCTGGACGAGATAGGACGCGGGACCTCTACTTTTGACGGACTGGCCCTTGCGTGGGCGATCACCGAATATATTGCCGATAAGAAACTGATCGGAGCGAGAACTCTGTTTGCGACGCATTATCACGAACTGACCGAGCTGGAAGGCAAGATCGACGGCATCAACAATTACTGCATCGCTGTAAGGGAAAATGAAGACGGAATCGTCTTCCTTCGAAAGATCGTGAAGGGCGGTGCGGATAAGAGCTACGGGATCCAGGTTGCCAGACTGGCAGGCGTTCCTGAAGCGGTGCTGTCCCGTGCCGACGACCTGGTATCACAGCTGATGACGGCCGATATTACGGAGGCCATCGAAGACATCGCTTCAAGCGGAAAGAAGAAAGTGAAGCTTCCGCATTATGATGATGTGGATATTGCCCAGATGTCGTTCTTCGACGCCATGCCGGATACCAATGTTCTGGATGAACTCCGGGACATCGACATCCAGACCCTCACTCCGATCGACGCCCTGAACGAACTCTACAGGCTGCAGAACAAACTGAAGAACCGCTGGAAAGGCTGACAGATAAGGAGATACAACCATGGCCGAAATCAGGCTGCTGGATCAGAAAACCATAGACAAGATCGCCGCGGGAGAAGTAGTGGAAAGACCGGCCTCCTGCATCAAAGAGCTGGTTGAAAATGCCATTGACGCGGGTGCGGACAGGATTACGGTTGAGATCCGGGACGGCGGCATCCGGATGCTGCGTGTAAGCGACAACGGCTGCGGAATTGAATCCGGGGACTTGGAGCGTGCTTTTTTACGCCATGCGACAAGCAAAATCCGGAATGAAGAGGACCTCACGCGAATCGGAACGCTCGGCTTCAGAGGAGAAGCGCTTTCCTCCATTGCAGCTGTCAGCCGGGTGGAACTGATTACGAAGACCAGAGACGAACTTTCGGCGACGCGCTTTCTCATCGAAGGCGGTATTCCGAGGCTGAAGGAGGAGATCGGAGCGCCTGACGGAACGACCATCATTGTAAGAGATCTGTTTTTCAATACACCGGCCAGAGCGAAGTTCCTGAAGAGCCCGATGACGGAAGCCGCCAGAATCGGGGACTTTATCGAACAGCTGATCCTGAGCAATACAGGCATTGCCTTCAGCTTCATCGTGAACGGACAGCAGAAGCTGAGTTCCCCGGGAAACGGACAGCTGAAGGACGCGCTCTATCATATCTACGGGAGAGAGACCGCCTCTATGCTGATTCCGCTGTCCTATGAACAGGAAGGACTCCGCATTGACGGTATGATCGGGAAGCCCCAGCTCTCACGCGGAAACAGAAACTTTGAAAACTACTATGTCAACGGACGCTATATCAAAAATAACGTCATCCGGAAAGGCATAGAAGACGGCTATTCGACGCGGCTTATGCAGCATCAGTATCCGTTCAGCTGCCTGATGCTGAATACGGATCCGGCGCTTCTGGATGTCAACGTCCATCCGTCCAAGATGGAAGTGCGTTTCTCCGACGAGAAACGAATCTACGACGCTTTCCGGAACGCGGTCGACGAGTGCCTGAAGAACCAGGATCAGATCCTCCTTTCAAAACTCGAGAAGGAGAAAGAGGAGAAAACGGAGCTGAAGAAAGCGCCGGAGCCTTTTGAAAATGCCGGAAGACTGAAGGCGCCGCTTTTCAATGACAGAGCCGAAGCTGAAAAATCGGAAGTGCCTCTCCGAAAAGAGAATGATTTTAAAGAGCCCCTGCCAAAAGAAGACCTCTTCAAAGAGAAACCCCTGAAAGAGGAGTTCGGGAAAGAGGATCTCCTGAAAGAAAGCCTTCTGAAAGAAGAGAAGTCCTACGCGGGCGAAGAGCTTGTGAGAAATGAAGGAGGAAGGTCGTTTGTACAGCAGACCTTCGTTCCGGAATTCATGTCCGAAAAAGCCGCCCCGATGCGCAGAATGATCGGCGTCGCATTCGACACCTACTGGATCTGCGAATACGGTACCGACCTGTTCCTTTTCGATCAGCACGCGGCCCATGAGCGGGTGCTCTACGAACGGTTTATGGCCGCTTACGAAAAGAGAAACATCACGTCCCAGAACCTCATGCCTCCGCTCGCGATCCATACGGACGCGCATGAGGAAATGGTTTTAAGAGAGGGAATGGACGCTTTTACGTCCCTCGGCTTTGAGATCGAAGAGTTCGGGGACAGGACGTGGCTGATCCGCGCCGTTCCGTATACGATCGGAAATATCGCCTCTGACAAGCTGTTCCGTGAAATGCTGGACCAGCTGGATTTCACAAAGAAGCTTCAGGACAATAAAATGTATATCCGGATCGTGGCGACAGAGGCCTGCAAGGCCGCCGTCAAGGGAGGAGAGCGAATCTCTGCGGACGAGGCAACGCGGCTCCTCGATGAACTGATGCGGTGCTCGGATCCGTATCATTGTCCGCACGGAAGACCGACGATCATTTCATTTTCCGAAAAAGAACTGGAAAAACGTTTTAAGAGGATTGTATGAAAGAAGCAGGCGACAAGGGAAAACTGGTGGTCATCAGCGGCCCTACGGCTGTCGGAAAAAGCCGGCTCGCGGCGGAACTGGGAAGAGCGGTCAATGGGGAAGTGATTTCCGCAGATTCCATGCAGGTATACAGATATATGGATATCGGCTCCGCGAAAGTGACGAAAGAAGAAATGCTCGGCGTCCCGCACCATATGCTCGACGTTGCCGACCCGAAAGAGGCGATGGACGCATCCCGCTACAAAACGATGGCGGAAGAATGGATCCGGGACGTACAAAGCCGCGGCCGCCTTCCGATTGTATGCGGCGGGACGGGATTTTATATTCAGGCGCTTGTAAGGGACATCGATTTTACCGAGACACGGGCCGATCAGGCGAAACGATCCGAACTCGAAGCATTTGCGAAAGAAAAAGGACCGGAAGCGCTGCACGCGCGGCTTCGCGAACTGGATCCTGCTTCCGCGGACGCCATCCATCCGAACAATGTAAAGCGGGTCATCAGGGCGATTGAATATTTCAGCGAGACCGGTTCATCGATCGCGGAACACAATGAGAAGGAGCGGGAGAAGAAGAGTCCTTACGATCTCTTATGGTTTCTCATAGAAGACGAAAGAAGCCGGCTCTATGAAAGAATTGACCGGCGCGTCGACTTTATGCTGGAAGAGGGCCTCATCGATGAGGTCCGCTATCTGAAAGCAATGGGTCTTGGCATGGAGGACGTCTCGATGCAGGGGATCGGATACAAGGAAGTTCTCGCGTATCTGGACGGACAGTATGATGAGGCGGAAATGATCCGCCTCATTAAGAGAAATTCCAGACATTACGCGAAACGTCAGCTGACCTGGTTCCGCAACAGAGAAGAGACAATCCGTCTCACTCTTTCAGATTTCGACGGGGACATCATGAAGGTCTTTGAACGGATGCTTCAGATTGTTCAGGATCGCTTTGATCTCAGGCCAGATCAAATTGTTCAGCCCTGACCCTGTCATAGATCAAAGCGCATAAGCATGAGTTGGTCGTACACAGGAAGAGGCTCTGAGGAAGTCTTGTAAGAAATGTGGCCTCAAAGGGCATTCCGTACATCACGGATAAGCCGAGTGTCGTAAGGCCCTGTGAAGTGATCAGCATCGTAAAAGCAATTACAGGAAGAAAACGCAGAAAACGGTAAAAGCTGTTGGCTGCGTTTTTTCTGATATACGGGGCAAGAAGCGCCGGAATGATCCCTACGCATGTGGCGGATACCAGGATGAAGGGATTCGGCGCATATCCGTTGATAGCCGTTCCGATCATATCGCCGATCATGCCCGTAAGCCCGCCGATGAGCGGACCGAACCAGATGCCCGCGAGAATGACCGGCACCTGGGCAACAGATATTCTAAGTGTTGTACCCAAGGGAATGGAAACGAGTCGGGACAGTACCACATTCAGCGCGATGAGCACACCTGAAAGGGCAAGTGTCCGGGGAGAGAAATGATTCATAATGCTCCTCCTTTACACATGCCGCATGACTACGAGGAGCATATTCCTATCTCGTCGAAGATGCAGCGGAAGCGGTATTGCATCGCAGAATCCGTCCTTTAAGATTCTTTCGTCCATGGTCAACATCCCGTACACATGGCACTTGACGCACAATACCTACTCTGACATTCTTTACGGCGCTATTATAAGCATTTCTGCCGGTTTCACGCAAGCAATGATTAGCCTGTACACACATTCTTAACATTTGCTTGAAAATGTATTTAAAAAGTGTTACATTATGAATGATTTTGAGAAAAGAATCTTCTTTTGTACATTGACAAGGCATTTGACGGAGGAAGGCTATGAAAGCAGAGGCCAAACGCAGAATAACGGGAATGCTCGTATTGATGATGATTTGTACCTGGTGTACGGGATTCCATGCATATGCTGATACTTCTGAAATAACACCGGCTGTAACGGACGCCGCAAAGGAGAAGACAGCTGATACCGCGAACGCGACGGACCAGACGAAGCAGGAAGAAAAGACTGAAGAAAAGGCTGAAGCGGTCATTACGCCTGTGCCTATGGTGTCAAAGCCCGGGAAAGACGCGAAGATCAAAAAAGGTTACTATTATTTCAAACCCGCCTGTTCCAAGAAAAGGGTTATGAGCGTTGCTCACAAATCCAAAGCCGTCAATGCGAATATTCGTCTGAATGTCAATAATAACGCCGATTATCAGACGTTCTACATCAAGCCTTCAGGCAAAGGCACCTATCTTATTAAAAATAAAAATTCCGGGCTGTATCTCGCGGCCAGGAATGAAGGCACTTCCAAAAAGACAAATGTCATTCAGACTTCTTACAGCAAAAGCAATTCCCTGAAATGGTACATTACGAAGAAAAAGGGAATGTATGTCATTCAGTCCGCCATTTCCAAAAATGTTCTTTCGGTTGTCGGTTCAAAAGACAAAAACAAGCAGAACATCTATCTTTATACCAACAAAAAGAGAAAAGGTCAGAAATGGGAGCTGATCCGCTTTAAAAAGGCGAGCGGCAGATACAGGGAGTCAAAACGCGTCTGGAAAGGCACGGCGGAAGATTATAAGATTCTGGGAAATATCATCGGCGCGATCGAATCGGGAGACCAGATCTACGCGAACCTGAATTATGGAGCATATGATCCTCCTTATAAGAACAGCCCGAACGAGCATACGATCACGCTCGGCTGGCCGCAGTGCTACGGACCCGAAGCGCAGGAACTCCTGAAAAATATCTATAAGAAAGACAAAAAGGCGTTCAAAAAAATCGACAAGGTCCTTCCGAAGAGTCAGCGGATCGTGAATTATATCAACAGGGATATCACTGCCATGCGCTGGCGTCCGAACAGCAAGCAGAAGAAGGTCATTATCAAGCTGCTGAAATCCAAGGCGGGAAGAGCGTGCCAGGACGCGCAGTTCCAGAAGTATATGAAGGAGTTTGTCAATGACTGCCTCCATTCCTATACGAAAAATGCCTGGGCGGTTGTCATGTACTGCCAGATCAGGCATCTCGGCGGGAAAAACGCGGCAACACGTATTTTCAGCCGCTGCGGGGGAGACTATTCCCTGAACAAGATCATGTCCGTTCTGAAACAGGATCAGTACGACGGACGGAGCAATTATCAGGTCGGCGACCGGATCTTCCAGAGCAGACATGAATGCGTCTGCACCTTCCTGGAAACCTACATGTAAGGATCAAATGAAAACAACTGCGATTACTGTAATCATCGCGGTACTGATCATCTGGGGGCTGTTTTTCCTCATGATCGTCCGCGCGAAACTGGAAAACAGAAAAAATGTTCATGAACGGATTAAAAACAGCTGGGGCAATCAAAACCCCCGGCTGTTTTCTGCTGATCAGATGAATCTCATCCGGCAGTATTCCGACTCGCTTCCCGGCCCGGGAGTCGATGACATCACGGCGAATGACCTGGATCTTACTTCCGTGTACGGCCGTATATGCGCCGCGTTTTCTTCCGCCGGTGAAGAGGTGCTGTACGCCTGGCTGAGACATCCCCTTACAGAGGAAGACCAGATAAGGGAAAGAAGCGGGCTGATCCGACATTTTGAAGAAGACGAAGAAGCGAGGGGAAAGATTCTCGCGATCCTCAGTGAGCTTTCATATGTGAGAGGAAACTCATTTTACGGATACATACGGACGCTTGATCACGCGGAGCCAATCGGAACAGCACGCTTTATCGCTGCTTCTTTCGCGACGCTTGCGGCGCTTGTTATGCTGTTCTTTTTTCCGCTTCCCGCGGTGATTGCCCTGACCGTCCTTCTCTTTTTTGACTATCAGCTTCATATCGGAATGAAGGAAAAGACCTCCGCGTCCCTGAAGGGATTCCATACGATCCTTCGGCTTATGGACGCGGCCGAGAAGATTGCCGCCCTTCCGGATCCTGCTCTGAGTTCCGTAAAGAAGGATCTTACGGAAATCCTCGGCAGGTTCCGTGTGGTGAGAAGGGGAGCGTTTATGCTGATGTCAGCGGGTGCTGTCGGTACCGGCCTCGGAGACGCGGTGCTGGAATACATCTGTCTGTTCTTCCACCCCGACCTGATCCTCTATGACCGCATGCTGTCCCTTATGAAAATGCATGGCGAAGATTCCGTACGTCTTCTCGAGCTTACGGGAAGCCTGGATGCCGCTGTTTCGGCCGCGTCTTACAGAGCCGGCGTTCAGGTCTTTACGGAGCCTTGTTTCGTGAAGAGCGGGGATCTGTTCCTTCACGCGGAAGGGCTTGTGCACCCGCTGATTCAGAATCCCGTCCCTAACAGCATTCAGGCAGATCGAGCGGTTCTTTTCACTGGCTCAAACGCGTCCGGAAAATCCACCTTTTTGAAAGCTTCCGCTCTGGCGGCTCTCATGGGACAGAGCATCTGCACCGTTCTGGCCGAAAGCTACCGCGCGCCGCTCTTTCGGGTGATGACCTCCATGTCCCTTACGGATGACGTATCCGGGGGTGACAGCTATTTCATGGCGGAGATCAAAAGCCTTCGAAGGATCTTTGATGAAGCGGATGAGGAGGGGCCGCCCGTTTTCGCGCTTATCGACGAAGTGCTTAGAGGTACGAATACCACCGAAAGGATTGCCGCCTCTTCCCAGATTCTGAAGAAAATGGCGCAGATGCCCGGCCTTCTGGTGTTCGCGGCGACGCATGATCTGGAACTGACCTTCCTGCTCGAAGGGATCTGCGAAAATATGCACTTTGAAGAGCATGTGGAGGGCGATGACGTCCGTTTCGACTATCTGTTAAGAGAAGGCAGGGCCAATACGAGAAATGCGATTCTTCTCCTCAAGCTGGTCGGATATGATGACAATCTGACCGAAAATGCCTCGCAGATGGCGTCCCGCTTTGAAAAAGAAGGATCATGGACGCTTGTATGAGCGGGAGCAGTTGTGCTATAGTATGTTCATTCGCTTATTTACCGGCCGGTGCGTTTTCGGACGGCAAATATCTGATATTTGAAAGAGTATTATGAAAAATCAGAATACGGGAGTGAGAGAGTAATGGAAAAATACGGTGTGAACACACTCAGAAAAATGTTTCTGGATTTCATGGAGTCCAAAGGATGTCTTGTAATGAAATCCTTTTCCCTGGTGCCGCATAACGACAACTCGGTGCTGCTGATCAACGCGGGCATGACGCCGCTGAAACCGTATTTTACGGGCGCGGAAGTACCGCCTCGCACAAGAGTGGCCACCTGCCAGAAGTGCATCCGTACAGGCGATATCGACAATGTCGGACATACGGCGCGTCACGGCACATTTTTCGAGATGCTCGGCAACTTCTCGTTCGGAGACTATTTCAAAACCGAAGCGATTCACTGGAGCTGGGAGTTCCTGACGGAAACGGTCGGCCTTGATCCGGACCGTCTGTACCCTTCCGTCTATCTCGATGACGATGAGGCGTTCGAGATCTGGAATAAAGAGATCGGCATTCCGAAGGAGAAGATCTACCGCTTCGGCAAGGAAGACAACTTCTGGGAGCATGGCGCCGGTCCGTGCGGACCCTGCTCGGAAATCTACTATGACCGCGGGGAAAAGTACGGCTGCGGAAAGCCGGACTGCGCTCCCGGCTGTGACTGCGACCGTTTCATGGAAGTCTGGAACAACGTGTTTACGCAGTTCAACAATGACGGACATGGCAACTATACGACCCTCGCGAAGAAAAACATCGATACGGGCATGGGCCTTGAACGTCTCGCAGTAGCCGTTCAGGATGTGGATTCCATGTTCGATATCGATACGATTTTCGCTCTGAGAGAGAAAATCTGTGAAATCGCGGGTGTTCGCTATAAGGAAAAAGAAGAGACGGATGTGTCGGTCCGTATTATCACGGATCATATCCGTTCGGCTTCCTTTATGATTTCTGACGGCATTACTCCGTCCAACGAAGGAAGAGGATATGTCCTCCGCAGACTGATCCGCCGGGCAGCGCGTCATGGCAGAAAGCTCGGAATCGAAGGATCGTTCCTCGCCGACCTGGCAAAGACGGTCGCGGATACTTCGAAAGAGGGATATCCGGAACTGGAGGAGAAATATCGTTTTATCCATGATGTACTCGCGGCTGAAGAAGCGGCGTTCGGAAAGACGATCGACCAGGGCCTCAAAATTCTCGAAGACAGAATCGCCGAGCTTTCGGAATCCGGTGAAAAGGTTCTTTCCGGCCCGAAGGCGTTCGAACTCTATGACACCTACGGCTTCCCGCTTGACCTGACAAAGGATATTCTGACGGAAAAAGGCTATTCTGTTGACGAGGAAGGCTTCAACAAGTCGATGCAGGAACAGAAGAAGCGCGCCAAGGACGCCAGAAAGACAAGCAATTATATCGGTTCCGCAGCGACCGTATACGATGAGATCGGAAATGAGATCACAACGGAATTCAAGGGCTACGAGACAACGGAGTGCGATTCCGAAATCGTCGTGCTGACAACGAAAGTCGATGAAGATCACTACGGTGAACTGACCCTTTCACTGGCCGACGGCGATGAAGGTACCGTTATTACCAGGGAAACTCCGTTCTATGCCACTATGGGCGGTCAGATCGGCGATACCGGTGTGATCCGTACAGATGACGGTGTGTTCCGCGTCACCTCCACCGAACCCTTAAGAGGCGGCAAAACCGCCCATAACGGTTATGTGGAAGAGGGAACAATCGTGAAGGGCAGCAAGGCGCATCTTCAGGTTGACCGCGAATTAAGACAGGCCACAGCCGATAACCACAGTGCTACGCATCTGCTTCAGGCCGCTCTGAAAGAGGTTCTCGGTGAGCATGTCCAGCAGAAGGGCTCCTATGTGGATCCGGAACATCTGCGTTTCGACTTTGTACACTTTAAACCGATGAGTGCCGAAGAAATCCGCAGAACCGAAGAAATCGTGAACAGGAAGATCTGTGAAGGACTTCCGGTTGAGACACAGGTTCTTTCGATTGACGAGGCCAGAAAGACCGGCGCGACCGCTCTCTTCGGAGAGAAATACGGCGAAAAGGTCCGTGTCGTATCCATGGGCGATTTCTCAAAGGAATTCTGCGGCGGCACACATGTAAAGAATACTTCCGATATCCGCGCGTTCAAGATCACTTCTGAAGCCGGAATCGCAGCGGGCGTACGCAGAATCGAAGCGCTGAGCTCTGAAGGCGTATTCCGTCATTACAAGGCGGAAGAGGACGAGCTTCTTCGTTCCGCCAAGCTTCTTAAGACGGGCGCGGGAGAGGTCAGTGCCAAGATCAGCCACCTTATGGATGAGCTGAAGGAAGCCCGTTCCGAGATCGAGGCATGGAAGGCGAAAGCAGCACATTCGTCTATGGGAGACGCCGCTTCCGAAGCGATCGAGATCGACGGAGTGAAGGTGCTTGTAAAGAAGCTCGACAATGTCGCCATGAATGACATGCGGAACCTCGGAGACGAGCTGAAAGCCAAACTCGGCGACGCGGTCATCGTGCTTGCTTCCGCGGTTGACGGGAAGGTTTCTCTGATGGCCTGTGCTTCCGACGGCGCCATCAAGAAGGGCGCTCATGCGGGCAATATCGTGAAGGCTGCAGCTCCGAAAGTCGGGGGAGGCGGCGGCGGACGCCCGAATATGGCACAGGCAGGCGGAAAGAATCCGGCCGGCATCGAGGAGGCTTTGAAAGAGGCTGTGGAATCCGTAAAGAAGCAGATTTCCGCTCAAAAATCCTGTTGACGAATGATAAGATCTGTGTTTATAATGTGATTTGTTTGAAAATACCCCAGAGATGGTGAGGGGGAGGTGAAACAGGTATATGGCAACTGTCATTGTCAAAGAGGGTGAATCTCTTGACAGCGCGCTCAGAAGATTCAAACGCAGCTGCGCGAAGGCAGGCATCCAGCAGGAGATCCGTAAGCGCGAACATTACGAAAAACCGTCGGTCCGCCGCAAGAAGAAATCCGAAGCTGCCCGCAAGAGAAAATATAACTGAACAGCGTGATTGAATCCCCGGTTCGCTTTGAATCGGGGACTTTTTCAGTCTGTCACCTTAAAAAACGGAGGCGCCATTGAGTTTTCAGATCGTCCGTTACGGGATTCATAATCGCAAAATCCGAGGGAACTGCCGCATGCTGTTTCTGTCGGATCTGCACAACTACTCACACGGAGAGTTCGAAGAGGAACTGATCCGTGCTGTTTATGATGCGGAGGCGGACCTGATCCTTATAGGCGGCGACATGGTGATCCAGAGGAATCCCGAAAACGGGTACAGCGAGCATTTTCTGAAAGCTCTGAAAGACTGTCCGCTCGTCTGTTACGCAAACGGCAATCATGAGACCGGCGTAAAAAAATATCATCCGAAACGCTACCGGGAATGGATATCCATGCTGGAAGAGCAGGGAATGATCGTTCTGAACAACTCTTCAAAGAAGATCAGCGTAAACGGAACGGATCTTCGCGTTTACGGCTATGAGGCTCCCTTAAGTTTATACAGGAAATTCAAGCGCCATCATCTGAGTACGGCGGAACTGGAAGAGGCAGTCGGCCGGCCCGACCCGGAAGCGTTCAATATCCTTCTTGCCCACAATCCCACATTCGGAGACACCTATTTTGACTGGGACGCCGACCTGATCTGTTCAGGACACAATCACGGAGGCGTGATGCGGCTGTTCGGCAATCAGATCTTACTCAGCCCCTACGGTTTTCCTTTTCCGCGTTACGGATACGGTTTCTTCGAAAAAAACGGCCGGAGCATGATCGTGACCTCCGGACTCGGAGAGCATACCATTCCCGTAAGGATACACAATCCGATGGAAATAATCCTGATTGAACTCAAACCAGAATGAATAAAGGACTTTTGATATGGCACTCGAAATCGAGCTGAAGGTTTACGACGGCCCCCTGGATCTTCTGCTGGGACTGATCGAAAAAAATAAAATCAATATCTTTGACATTCCGATCGTGGAAATCACGGAACAGTATCTGGCCTATGTCCGGAAAATGGAGACCGAAGATCTGGATATCATGAGCGAATTCATGGTGATGGCCGCGGAACTCATTTCCATAAAATGCCGTATGCTGCTTCCCGTCGAGAACAAAGACGAGGAAGATGAGGGAGATCCGCGGGAAGAGCTGGTCCGGAGACTTCTCGAATACAAGACCTACAAATACATGTCTTCTGAACTCAGGGACCGGATGGAAGACGCTTCGCAGCTGTTCTATAAGGAGGATACGGTGCCGGATGAGGTCAGGCGCTTCAGACCGGAGATCCACGCGGAAGACGTGATCGGCGACCTGACGCTGGATAAGCTCCATGAGATCTTCCGTCAGATTTTGAGAAGACAGTCGGAAAAAATCGACCCTGTCCGCAGTCGTTTCGGTACGATCGAAAAAGAGGAAGTTTCGCTCCCGGACAAACTTGAAAGCGTCGCGAAATACGCGAAGAGAAAAAAGAACTTCTCCTTCAGGGAGCTTCTTGAAAAACAGCATTCGAAGACGCAGGTCGTCGTGACGTTCCTCGCGGTGCTGGAACTCATGAGCTACGGGTACATTACAGCGGAGCAGAAGGATAAGGATGACGACATTCTGATCAGACAGTGCTCGGATATGGATCTGGACCAGGTGAGAGAGCGCTTCAATATGTCGGATATCGAAGAGATGGGCGACACGGACGGATGAAATATTCCGTAAATCTATACTTATAAAGGACTGGACAATGGATACACAGAGAATGGAAGCGGTAATCGAGGCAATCTTATTTGCGAAGGGGACCGCGGTAGAGGAATCGGAGATTGCCAGAGTTCTGGAAATGGAACCCGACGAGGCGAAAGAGGTCATTGAACATTTCGCGGAAAAATGGAACAGCGAACTTCACGGAACTTCCGTGATCCGTCTGGAAGATTCCTATCAGATGTGCACGAGGAAGGAATTCTATCCGGAGCTGATCTCGCTGGAGCTTCATCCGAGAAAGCCGCGCCTTACGGACGTACAGATGGAAACGCTGTCGGTGATCGCCTATAAACAGCCTGTTACGAAAGCGGAAATCGAACGGATCAGAGGCGTCAATTCCGATCATGCGGTCAATAAGCTGATCGAATATCATCTGGTTGCGGAGCTCGGAAGAGCGAAACAGCCGGGAAGGCCGATTCTCTTCGGAACGACGGAAGATTTCCTCAGGGCATTCGGTGTCGCTTCGAGAACTTCGCTTCCTGAAATCAGCGTGGAAATGGCTGAAAACTTCAAAAATGAAGCCGAACAGGAAGTATGTATTTAAATGGGAACAATTCGCCTTTTTCCTGTTGAATAAATCAGGAGGCGGACGTATAATAAACTTTGATTTGATTTTTTTACAAAACATGGAGGACATATGATGAGTGATACCTCAAAGGCAGCAGCCAGAATCAAAGCTCTGCTTGATGCCGGCAGCTTCGTCGAGATCGGCGGACAGGTCACAGCGCGTTCAACGGATTTCAATCTGAATGCGGAAAAAACGCCGTCTGATGGTGTTGTAACCGGCTACGGAACAATTGACGGGAATCTGATTTATATCTACAGCCAGGATGCGTCTGTTCTCGGCGGAAGTATCGGCGAGATGCACGCGAAGAAGATTTCCAGAATCTATTCTCTTGCCATGAAGACCGGCGCTCCGGTGATCGGACTTCTGGACAGCACGGGGGTTCGTCTTGAAGAAGCGGCTGACGCTCTGGATTCACTCGGACGTGTACTGGCCAAAATGAGCTTCGCTTCCGGACTGATTCCTCAGATCACAGCCGTATTCGGACCGTGCGGCGGCGCCCTTTCCTTTATCCCGGCTCTTTCCGATTTTACCTTTATCGAAAGCGAAAACGGAAAGCTCTTTGTCAATTCGCCGGATGCTATCAGCGGAAACACAACCGAAGCCTGCGACACCTCTTCACCTTCCTTCCAGATGGAAGCCGGAAATGCCGATTTCGCGGGAACGGAAGCGGAAGTCTATGCCGGAATCAGGGAACTGGTCACATTCCTTCCGATCAACAATGAGGATGAAGGCGACGGCGGCTATTCCGAAGACGATCTGAACAGAAGCTGCACGGGATTCGCGTCCTATACGGATCCGAGAGACCAGCTTCGCGTCATCAGCGACAACGCGGCCTTCTTTGAGACAAAGAGAGGCTATGCCGACAATATGGTAACCGGCTTTATCCGTCTCAACGGCTTCACAGTCGGTGCTGTCGCCAACAACAAGACCGAACTTTGCGCGAAAGGCATGGAAAAGGCGGCCAAATTTATCGGCTTCTGCGACGCGTTCAATATCCCGGTGCTTACACTTGTAAACGCCACATCTCTTCATGCGTGTGAATGCGGAGAAAAGCTGCATCCGAAGAACGGCGCGGCTCTTGCATGCGCATATGCTTCCGCCACAGTTCCGAAGGTCAGCGTCATTTCCGGAAAGGCATTCGGAAGCGCTTATATCCTCATGGGCTCCAAAGCGATGGGCGCGGATATGGTTTATGCCTTCGAGACGAGCGAGATCGGCACGATGGATCCGAAGATGGCAGCGAAGATCATCAGCGCCGGCGAAGATGCCGATACGATGAAGAAGACAGCGGAAGAGTATAAAGCTCTTCAGAACAGTGTTCTCGGCGCGGCAAGACATGGCCTTGTGGATACCATTATCTCCGACGCGGATACGAGAAAATATGTGATCGGCGCATTTGAAATGCTTTATACGAAGCGGGAAGAACGCCCCGATAAAAAACACGTATCGTTCTGAGCGGGAAAGGCGGCATGAATGAAAAAGAAGAACTTTAAATTCCTGCTGCTCTTCAGTGTTCTGATCTGCGCTTTGATGCTTTCGGGATGTGAAAAGACATCTTCCCAGATCGAAGCGGAAAACCAGAAGGTCATTCAGGATAAGAATATTGAGGATATTGCGGAATATACACAGAACTACTTTGCGGTCACAATGAAGTCCGCGACGTATGAACAGTTTGAACAGTACCTTGAAAGCGGACAGCATCTGATCTCCATCCCGTTTGACAATGACTGGGCGGTCAGATGGAAGCTCTTCACAGATACACACGGTGCCGTTAAGGAGGCCAATGTGGATCTGACGGAAAGAACGCACGAAGGAAATTATACAAGCCGTATTATTCTGACGGGCGAAGACGATCAGATGATGGCCCTGACAATCGAGTATGATAAGAGCCTGACTCCTATTGCGACTTCGATTTCGGACTATGCGGATGATTCCAAGGAAACCCTCGGCAGCAAGATGGCTACAGCCGGATCCAATACCCTTACGGGACTTATCGTGGTCTTTGCAATCCTTATCGGCCTTTCCCTGATCATCAGCTGCTTCAAGTTCGTCGCCAAGATCGGAGAGATCAAACCGCAGAATAAAGATGACAGCGCCGGAACCGAGAAGGAAATCGCGAAACCCGCGCCTAAAGAAAGAGCGGCTGCGCCGGTTGAAATTCCCGTCGATCAGAACGAGGAGCTTTGCGCAGTAATCGCGGCCGCAATTGCAGCATACGAAGACAAGCCGGCCGAAGGATATGTCGTTCGTTCAATCAGAAGACTGAAAAGCAATAAATGGAGCTAACGGAGGAAAAAATAATGAAAAACTATACAATTACAGTCAATGGTACAGCTTACAGCGTCACAGTTGAAGAAGCCGGTGCTTCCGCGGCACCTGTGGCTCCTGCAGCTCCGGCTCCGGTTCCTGCGGCACCGGTCGCGGCACCTGCAGCTCCGGCAGCTCCTGCTCCGCAGGCATCCGGCGCACAGGGCGGAATCGAAGTTACGGCTTCCGTACCGGGCAAGGTATTCAACATTCCGGCCAAGGTCGGTGATTCTCTGAAGCCGGGCGATACAGTAATCGTTCTGGAATCCATGAAGATGGAAATTCCGGTCGTCGCTCCCGAAGCGGGCACAGTCGCCAGCATCAATGTGACTGTAGGTTCTCAGGTTGAAACAGGTGATCTTCTCGCAACACTGAACTGATACGGAGGCCCAGGTATACATGAATATTCTCGATACACTGTCAAATCTGGTCCAGCAGACCGCGTTCATGAACCTCACTTGGGGCAATTATGTCATGATGATCGTGGCCTTTATCTTCCTGTATTTGGCAATTAAAAAAGACTATGAGCCTCTGCTTCTGGTCCCGATCGCGTTCGGTATGCTTCTCGTCAATATCTATCCGGATATTATGATGAGACCTGCCGATTCCTCGACCGGTGTCGGCGGCATGCTGTACTATTTCTATCAGCTCGACGAATGGAGTCTTCTGCCGTCCCTGATCTTCATGGGTGTCGGCGCCATGACAGACTTCGGTCCGCTGATCGCAAACCCGATTTCGTTCCTTATGGGCGCCGCTGCTCAGCTCGGCATTTACGTCGCTTATTTCCTGGCAATTCTTTTCGGATTCAACGGAAGAGCGGCAGCCGCGATCTCCATTATCGGCGGTGCTGACGGACCGACTTCCATTTTCCTCGCGACCAAGCTTCAGCAGACGGAGCTTCTCGGACCGATCGCTGTGGCAGCTTATTCCTATATGTCACTCGTTCCGATCATTCAGCCTCCGATCATGAAGCTGTTTTCGAGCGAGAAGGACAGAAAGATCAAGATGGCTCAGCTTCGTCCGGTCAGCAAACTCGAGAAGATCCTCTTCCCGATCGTCATCACGGTTGTTGTCTGTATGATCCTTCCGACAACGGCTCCGCTCGTAGGTATGCTGATGCTCGGAAACCTCTTCCGTGAATCCGGTGTTGTCCACCAGCTCACTGAAACCGCAAGCAACGCGATGATGTACATCGTCGTTATCTTCCTCGGCACTTCCGTCGGTGCTACGACCAGCGCGGCCGCGTTCCTGAACGCGAGCACTCTGAAGATCGTTGTTCTCGGACTTGTCGCCTTCATATTCGGAACGGCCGGCGGTATGTGGCTCGGCCAGCTTCTGAAGAACGTGACACACGGGAAGATCAATCCTCTGATCGGTTCAGCCGGTGTTTCGGCTGTTCCTATGGCAGCGCGTGTTTCTCAGAAAGTGGGATCGGAAGCGGATCCGACGAACTTCCTTCTGATGCACGCGATGGGACCGAATGTCGCAGGTGTTATCGGTACCGCGGTCGCGGCCGGTACGTTTATGGCGATCTACGGTATTTGACACAGGAAACCGGGGCTTCAATGAGCTTTGACAAACACCCCGGTTTTAAGAAAAAACTCAACAATAATAATTGGAGGATATTATGGCTGATATTGTTAAAAAGCCTGTTCAGATTACAGAGACCATACTGCGTGACGCGCACCAGAGTCTGATCGCGACCAGAATGACGACTGACGAAATGCTTCCGATCATCGACAAGTTGGACAAAGTCGGTTATCGCGCAGTAGAGTGCTGGGGCGGAGCTACCTTTGACGCGGCTCTTCGTTTCCTGAAAGAAGATCCGTGGATTCGTCTCAGAAAATTCAAGGAAGGATTTAAGAACACCAAGCTCCAGATGCTTTTCCGCGGACAGAACATCCTTGGCTACAAGCCGTATCCGGATGATGTCGTCGAGTATTTCGTTCAGAAGTCCATCGCGAACGGTATCGATGTGATCCGTATTTTCGACTGCCTGAATGACCTTCGCAATCTGGAAACCGCTGTCCGTGCCACCAAGAAGGAAGGCGGCGAGGCTCAGATCGCTCTTTCCTATACACTCGGAAAAGCTTATTCCATCGACTATTGGGTAAATGAAGCCAAGGCGATTGAAGAGATGGGCGCCGATTCGATCTGCATCAAGGATATGGCCGGCCTTCTTCTTCCGTATACCACTACGGAACTCGTGAAAGCTCTGAAAGAGACCACATCCCTTCCGATCGAACTTCATACGCACTATACTTCCGGCGAAGCATCCATGGCTTATATGAAGGCCGCGGAAGCCGGCGTAGATATTCTGGACTGCGCGATGAGCCCGTTCGCTCTCGGCACATCCCAGCCGGCGACGGAAGTGATGGTAGCTGCGTTCAAGGGCACACCGTATGATACAGGCCTTGATCTTGATCTTCTGGCTGAGATCGCGGACTATTTCCGCCCGATTCGCGAGAAGTATCTCGACAACGGCCTCATGAATCCGAAGAACCTCGGCGTGAACATCAAGACTCTGCAGTATCAGGTACCGGGCGGCATGCTTTCGAACCTGACAAACCAGCTGTCCAAGATGAACGCGGAAGACAAATTCTATGAAGTTCTTGAGGAAGTTCCGCGCGTTCGTGAAGACATGGGCGAGCCGCCTCTGGTTACTCCGTCTTCCCAGATCGTCGGAACACAGGCTGTTATGAACGTCCTGACCGGCGAACGCTACAAGGTCGTTCCGGCTGAGACGAAGGATCTCTTCCTCGGCAAGTACGGCAAGACCACACTTCCCGTCAATCCGGAAATCCAGAAGAAGGTGATCGGAGACGAAACACCGATTACCTGCCGTCCGGCAGACCTTCTTGAACCGGGACTGCCTGAATTTGAGAAGGCAATCGCCGCTTATAAGCAGATGGATGAAGATGTGCTTACTTACGCGCTGTTCCCGGAAGTTGCGATGGATTTCTTCAAATATCGCGACGCTCAGAACACGGGTGTGGACGTCAAAGCTGCTGATACGGAGAACAAAGCCTATCCGGTATAAGGATTTGAAATGCTGCGGCGCAGCATGAATCCGAACAAGAAAGATCAAAATGACAGTCAGGGGACATCTGTTCCCTGGCTGTCTTTAAAAAAGGGTCTTATAAGGAGAATTCAAGATGAATATTGCGATCGACGGACCGGCCGGAGCCGGCAAAAGCACCATTGCAAAAAAAGTAGCCGAACATTTAGGCAGTGTTTACGTGGATACGGGTGCCATGTATCGCGCGATCGGTCTTTATATGCTTCAGAACGGCATTTCCATGGAAGAGGAGAATGCCGTCCTTCGTGCTTTGGATCACTGTGATATTGACCTGCGATACCTTGACGGGACACAGCACATTTTCCTGAATGGAAATGATGTAAGTACGGACGTGAGGAAAGAAGAGGTCGGAAAGGCGGCCAGCATCGTTTCGAAAATTATGCCCGTCCGTGAAAAACTGGTCGACCTTCAGAGGATTATTGCTTCCAAAACATCGGTAGTGATGGACGGCAGGGACATCGGAACGGTTGTTCTGCCCGATGCGGAACTGAAGATCTATCTGACGGCAAGCTCTCATGTGCGAGCCCTCAGGAGGTATGAGGAACTGCGCCTGAAAAACGCTGCGGAAGTGCCGGATCTTGCTTCCATTGAGCGGGATATCCGCCTTAGGGATGAACAGGACATGAACAGAGAACACTCACCGTTAAGAAAGGCGGATGACGCTGTCGAAGTAGACAGTTCGGAAATGACCATTGACGAAGTCACGAACTGCATTCTTCGCCTCGCATCCGAAAAAGAGGGACTTCATTGAATGTGATTGTTGCCGGAGGCGGCGCGGCAGGAATGTTCGCGGCGGCTTTACTGGCTGAAAAAGGAATTTCCGTTACCATTATCGAACATAACGAGAAACTCGGGAAAAAGCTGTATATCACGGGGAAAGGACGATGCAACTTTACCAACGCGTGCACGACCGAAGAGTTCCTTGGCCAGATTCTCAGCAACCCGAAGTTCATGTTCAGCGCCGCCAATGCTTTTCCTCCCTCCATGACGATGAACTGGTTTAAGGGGCATGGCCTTTCGATCAAGACAGAGCGCGGCAGGAGAGTATTCCCCGCTTCCGACCGGGCTGCTGACGTGATCGATACTTTGAACAGGGTACTGAAGGATCATCATGTGCGTGTCTTTCTAAATACCGAATTGCTCGGCATATCGACCGGAGAGGATGGCAGCTTCCGTTCCGTGACCGTGAAAGGAAAGAACGGCAAAAAACAGCTGAACGGAGACTCGCTAATTTTGGCGACCGGCGGCCGTTCCTATCCATCCACGGGGTCTCAAGGCGACAGTTACCGCTTTGCCAGGGATCTGCACATGGATGTGACGGATCTTTGCCCTTCCCTTGTGCCGTTTGTCTGCCGGGAAGAGTACATAAGAATGATGCAGGGCCTGTCCCTGAAAAATGTACGCCTTAAGATCACTGAAGGAAAAAAGACCATTTTCGAGGAGTTCGGAGAGCTTCTGTTTACTCATTTCGGCGTCAGCGGACCGCTGGTATTGAGCGCAAGCGCCAAAATCGGCCCCAAAGTCGGCAAAGCGGAGCTTAAAACCGAGATTGACCTGAAGCCTGCCGTGACGGATGAGGAATTGTCAAAACGGTTTGAAAAGACGTTCCGTGAGAATCCGAAAAAGTATCTGAAAAATATACTCTCAGAATTCTATCCTCAAAAAATGGTTCCGGTCATCCCGCAGCTGGCCGGCATTGATCCGGAACGGACAAATGCTTCGATCAGCGGAGCGGAACGGGAAGCTCTCGTTCGTGTGACGAAACATTTCCCGCTGACGATCACCGCTTTGAGAGGATATAATGAGGCGATTGTGACAAAGGGCGGCATTTCCGTAAAAGAAGTTTCACCCAAGACCATGGAATCAAAAAAGCATCCCGGGATCTATGTCACCGGGGAAATGCTGGACCTGGATGCCTATACCGGAGGCTATAATCTTCAGATTGCGTGGAGCACCGCCTTCGCGGCGTCAGAAGCAATTGCTGCCAAATATACGGAGATATCTTGATGAATGTGGAAATAGCGAAGAGTGCCGGATTCTGTTTCGGAGTGAGCAGGGCCGTCAATCTGGTATACGAACAGACAGAACACGCGGAAGGTCCTGTCTATACGATCGGACCGATCATTCACAATGAACAGGTGGTCGACGATCTGTACCGCAAAGGTGTGCGGATCCTCAATGAAGATCTTCTGACCGAAGACGGACTTTCGCCGGAAGCATCTTCGACCGTCATTATCAGAAGCCACGGCGTTACAAAAGCGGTATATGAAAAGCTGGTTTCTTCCGGCTGCCGGATCGCGGACGCTACCTGTCCGTTCGTGCAGAAGATTCACGATATTGTACGAAAAGAGAGCAGCTGCGGCCATCCGATCGTCATTATCGGCAATCCGGCTCATCCGGAAGTCCTCGGAATCCGGGGCTGGACGGTCGGACCTTGTGCCGTCGTGTCAAACGAGGAGGACGCGGAACGGCTTACACTCCCCAAAGACCGTCAAGTCTGTATTGTTTCCCAAACCACATTTAATTTTCGGAAATTTCAAGAATTAGTTGAAATCGTTGAAAATTTAGGGTATAGTGTAGTAGTTACGAATACCATCTGTAACGCTACAAAGGAGCGTCAGAGGGATTCTATGGAGTTGGCCGAGCGGTCGGATATGATGATTGTGATTGGGGGAAAGAATTCTTCGAATACACAGAAGCTGTTCGATATCTGCAAAAGCCGATGCAGTGAGTGCTATTATATTCAAACTGCCGAAGATCTGGAGGGAATTTTCTTTGACAGCGCGAAGAAAATAGGAATTACTGCCGGGGCATCCACCCCTAATTCAATTATCCAGGAGGTTTCACAACATGTCAGAAGAGCTGAACTTTGAACAGATGCTTAATGACTTCGAAGGAACAGAGGTAAGGAACGGAGCGGTCATCGAGGGATCTGTTATCGACGTGAAACCTGATGTTGCTTATCTGAACATCGGGGGCAAGTCTGACGGTATTCTCACAAAAGAAGAATACAGCAACGAGAATGTAGATCTGACCACCAAGCTCGCACCGGGTGACAAACTTGAAGTCAAAGTTCTGAAATTGAATGACGGTGACGGACAGACTGTCCTGAGCTACAAGAGACTGGCTCAGGAACGCGGCAACAAGCGCATTGAAGAAGCTTTCAACAACCAGGAAGTGCTGAAAGCGAAAGTAACACAGGTGCTGAACGGCGGCCTTACGGTTCTTGTGGAAGATACCAGAGTCTTCATTCCCGCAAGTCTTGTTTCCGACGTTTACGAAAAGGATCTCGGCAAGTACGCGGATCAGGAAATCGAATTCCGCATTTCCGAATTCAATCCCCGCAGAAGAAGGATTATCGGCGACAGACGTCACCTTATCGCTGAGCGCAAAGCGGAAGCGGCGAAGGAACTGTTCTCCAGAATCCAGGTGGGCGATGTTGTCGAAGGTACTGTCAAGAACGTGACAGACTTTGGCGCGTTTGTCGATCTCGGCGGAGCAGACGGTCTGCTTCATATTTCCGAGATGAGCTGGGGCCGTGTCGAGAATCCGCATAAGAATTTCCATAACGGCGATCAGCTGCAGGTCCTGATCAAGGATATCCGTGATCAGAAGATCGCTCTGTCCCTGAAGTTCCCGGATGAGAATCCGTGGAATGAAGCCAGCGAGCGTTTCGCTGTCGGCGCTGTTGTTCAGGGCAAGGTTGCCAGAATGACTGATTTCGGCGCATTCATCGAACTGCTTCCGGGCGTGGACGCTCTGCTCCATGTTTCCCAGATTTCCAGAAATCATGTGGACAAGCCGTCTGATGTTCTGAAGATCGGTGAAGAAATCGAAGCGAAGGTCGTGGACTTTGACGCGGACAATCACAAGATCAGCCTTTCCATGAAGGCTCTTGAAAGCGCTCCGCAGGAAGACAATGCTGTATCTGTATATGAAGATACTGCTGAAGACGCTCCGACGATCGATATCCCGCAGGAAGTTGCTGAGGAAGCTTCTGAAGTTTAAGTTTATGAGTACAATAATGCGGCAGAGCTTAAAGGTTCTGCCGCTTTTCTTATTGTTTCATAATGTATTTTCAATCAGTATTCAGAGGGAGCGCCTTCATTCAAAGCAGAAGGCGCAGACTGATGCAAGAACCGTGCGGAAGGCGGGCGAGTCTGTAAGCAGCGAATCAATATAGGCTGTATAGTGAAAACAGGTTTCTCTCGTTGCCTTTTGCCTTTTTGAACGGTCCATAAAATGAGCCATGCTCTTGTGAATGGCATATCCTTCATCCGGCAGATATTCATAGTTTTCAATATCGCTGTGATAGATGCGGATGCGTTGGTCTTCTACAGGTACCGTGAAAATCAGCTCATGATCTCTGAACGAGAGATTGTAATAATTGTCCGGGACACATGTGTCACGGGGAAACAAAAAAGGCGTTTCCACAGTGTAAACGATGGAATGAGGCGCAGCATTTACGGTTTTCAGAGTCAGAACGGAAGAGGTTTCTTTCGCCATGCCGGCTTTTAAGGCATCAACGTAACTCATTAACGGAAGAATTTTCAGGGTCTTCAGCGCGTCATTTTCATTCATATTTACGGAAGGATCCAGCCACAGGGCGTAATCGTTCAGCTTTCTTCCGGAAAGCCCGAAGAGACGCGTGAACGGCTTGAGGATGAGGAACAGATCCGGATAGTCTTTCACTCCCAAAGGATCCGTGAGGCCGTATGCCGCGTACTTCCGGTGCAGGTGTGGGAGATCAAACGAATGTCCGTTAAAGGTAATGACTTTCCGGGCTTCACCGATCCATTCGGCTGCCTTTACAAGAATCTCATATTCATCGGATTCCTTCTCACTGTTCAGGACCCTGAGGACAAAATCCCCTTGTTTGTCCACTGTAATGACGGAAAGGCTTTGGATCCTGCTGGTTCTCCAGTACCGTCCGCTTGCCGTCAGATCCAGAATCAGATCGGAGTCCTTCAGATATGCTTCATACTGGTTGTCATTGTGAATCTGTGTTCGTATTTCTTTCATTTTCAGTGTGTTCGTGCAAAATAACGCGTTATTGTCATTTCCGATAAAAGATATGTTTATTATAACTGGGCAAAATAAAACTGCAACTTTCTCCACAAAAAGCTGTCCCGGAAACAGGATTGCCGCAGCTTTTCTTTTTGCATGGATCGTTTTTTGCCTGGCCGGCTGTACCCCTTTTCAAAGCGGGAATTCAAAACCCATTCAGCGGGAACTCTTTGCCATGGATACCTATATGACTTTATCCGCTTATGGGGAAAATGCCGAAACCGCGCTTGAACAGTGTGAAAATGAAATCCGTCGTCTGGACAAACTCCTGAACGCGGAGGACCCGGAAAGTGAGATCAGTCAAATCAATTCCGCCGGCGAAGGAGTGCTGTCCGAGGATTGCGGCTTTATTATCGCCAAGGCTTTGGAATTGTATGAGAAGACGGAAGGAGCGTTTGACATCAGTATTCTTCCTTTGGTCCGGCTTTGGGGATTCCCTGAAGATCGTCTGCATCTTCCGACAGAGGAAGAACTTAAGGAAACACTGGCTCTTGTCGGTTCCGACCGGATTTCTTTCGATCCGCAAAGCGGTAAAATCCGTTTTCTGAAAGAGGGGATGGGAATCGACGCCGGCGGTATCGGAAAGGGATACGCTTCCGAGCGGGCAGCCGGGCTGATCCGGGAAGAAGGCATAACATCCGCTTTACTCAATCTCGGCGGCAATGTGTATGCGGTCGGAACAAAACCCGATGGATCCAGATGGAAGATCGCCATCCAGGATCCCAAGAAGGACGGCGCTTATCTTGGAATTCTGGAGGTGGAAGACGCCTGTGTTATTACTTCGGGGCCTTACGAGCGCTATTTTGAAAATGACGGAAAACGCTATCACCACATTCTCAATCCGTCGGACGGATATCCCGCGGACAGCGGCCTTTTGTCTGTATCGGTGATTTCGGACGAAGCCACGGAAGCGGACGGCCTGTCCACAGCATTATTTGTAATGGGTAAGGATCAGGCTTACCGCTACTGGCAATCCCACAGGGACGAATTTCAGATGGTGCTGATGGACGAATCCGAAGAGGTGTTTGTGACTGAGGGAATTGCGGATCATTTCCGGACGGAATACAATGTTCAGGTTCTTTCGTAAGAGACGGCCGGGTTTGCATGTTCCTGCTCTTTTAGGTATAATCTGGTGTACCTGAAAGACTGAAGCCATGCGGCGCAGTACCTTTAGGGATCATGAATAGTAATTGAGGAAGTATCAAATGTACGCATATATAAAAGGTACGGTCGAGGCAGTCAAAAGCGACCATGTGATCGTTGAGTGCGGGGGAATCGGGTACAGAATATTCGTTCCCGCATCCTATCCGGATCAGCTGAGGATCGGAGACGAAGTCAAACTGCACACATTCTTTTCGGTCCGGGAAGACGCGATGCAGCTTTTCGGCTTTCTGACGGAAGACGATCTGGAGATTTACAGGCTTCTTCTTACCGTAAGCGGTGTCGGACCGAAAGGTGCGCTCGGGATTCTGTCGGTTCTTAACGCGGACGATCTGAGGTTCGCGGTTCTGTCGGATGACAGCACCTCGATCGCGAAAGCGCCCGGAATCGGCAAAAAGACCGCGCAGAAGGTCATCATCGAACTGAAAGACAAGCTGAGCCTTACGGACGCGTTTGAGAAAAAAGCGGAACATGTCGCTGCAGCGCAGGCCGGTCCTTCGCCGGATATGGATGCCGCGGAGGCCCTTACGGCGCTTGGTTATTCCAAGGCCGAGGCTCTGAAGGCAGTTCGGGCTGCTGCGGCGCTCAATCCTGAGGCGGATACGGAGGAGTTGATTCGCGCCGCACTGCGGACGATCTAGTGAGTGGTTTTAACACCGGATTTATACAATGTGACTTGTCTAAAGAGAAGCTTTTTTATATTACCAAAAGGTTGACTGAGGATCATTGTATAACCAATTCAGACATCTGCACAAGTGATTAGTACTTCTTAGCTCGTCAGAAATTGTGTTGTTCGAAAAAATCAGCACTGTCTGAGCGAAGCGAGTTTGCGATGTCTGAATTGGTTATACAATGATATCTGAAAGCAGTTGGTGTAATCATACAGGATAGAAGATATGGCGAGACAGATCATCACCGGAACAAAAGAAACAAAAGAAGACCGTCTTATGATGAGCGACTCCATAAGACCCCGGTACCTTCAGGACTACATCGGCCAGGAGAAGGCAAAACAGAACCTGAAGATCTCCATGGACGCGGCAAAA
Source organism: uncultured Eubacteriales bacterium (assembly GCA_900319795.1). GTDB lineage: Bacteria > Bacillota > Clostridia > Lachnospirales > Lachnospiraceae > Chordicoccus. The sequence continues at coordinate 113,258 of ONPU01000001.1, forward strand.
ATGCGCGGCGACACCCTGGACCACATCCTGTTTTTCGGCCCTCCGGGCCTCGGCAAAACCACCCTGGCCGGCATTATCGCAAACGAAATGGGCTCTTCCCTGAAAGTGACCAGCGGTCCCGCGATTGAAAAACCGGGTGAAATAGCCGCGATTCTGAACAATCTGCACGAAGGCGACATTCTGTTCGTGGACGAGATCCACCGGCTGAACCGCCAGGTTGAGGAAGTTCTGTATCCGGCCATGGAGGATTTCGCGATTGATATCATGATCGGAAAAGGGCAGACGGCAAGATCCATCCGTCTGGATCTGCCGCGTTTTACGCTGGTAGGGGCTACGACCAGGCCCGGAATGCTGACCGCGCCGCTGCGTGACCGCTTCGGCGTGGTGGAACATCTGGAGTATTACTCTGTTCCGGAGCTGCAGGAGATCATTTCCAGAACGGCTCAGAAGCTCAAGGTGGATATAGACGACAAAGGGGCCGGCGAACTTGCCCGCCGTTCCAGAGGAACGCCGAGACTTGCGAACAGACTGCTGAAAAGGGTGCGTGACTACGCGCTGGTCCGCTATGACGGAAAGATCACCGTCAAGGTCGCGGCGGAAGCCCTTGATCTTCTGGATGTGGATCAGTTCGGTCTCGAAAAGCAGGACAGAGATATCCTGGAAACCATGATTCTGAAATTCGGAGGCGGCCCGGTGGGGCTCGAAACACTTGCGTCGTCTATCGGAGAGGATTCCGGAACGATTGAGGATGTCCTGGAACCGTATCTGCTGAAGACCGGTTTTATCACGAGAACTCCGAGGGGCCGTATGGCGACTCCGCAGGCATATGAACATCTGGGATATGAAATTCCGGGATCTGCGTAACGCGCGTGTAATCGGGCGTGCCGCAGATTCAAGCTTGTATTTTCAGCGGAATTTTATATAATGATACAAGGATCAACAAGCATTTTCTATTGAGGAGGAAGGCCTTCATGTCGAAGAAAAATTCCGTACAGGTGCTGATTAACGGAAAAGTCACTACTCTCACAGGATATGAGAGCGAAGAATATCTGGAGAGAGTCGCGTCCTATCTCAATAAGAAACAGCAGGAGATCAAAACCTCGGCCAACTGGAGACGGATGACCGACTATATGAAAGGCACCATGCTGGCCCTCAATATCGCGGATGATCTGTATAAGGCCCGTGAGCGCGCGGAAGGACTGGAAGACGAACTGAAGTCGAAAGACCGCGAGCTGTACGATCTGAAACAGGAACTTGTGGATCTTCAGCTGGAGCTTGAGAGCCTGAAAAAAAAGAGATGAAAACGCATTCTTCTTGAGAATGAGTTGAGGACAAAAATCAAGTGGTTGCCTTCACAGGCAATCACTTTTGCGATAGATCAAAATACGCTTCCTTGAAAGAAAGCGAAGGACAGGATGCATATCAAAGAGAACGGAAAAATTCCTGAATTACTGGCACCGGCGGGTTCCTACGAAGGCTTGAAGGCAGTGATCGCCGCCGGCGCGGACGCTGTCTATATCGGAGGCAGCCGCTTCGGAGCGCGCGCGTACGCCGACAATCCGGAAGAGGATCAGCTGATTGACGCGATTGAGTATGCCCATTTAAGGGGTGTCAAAGTCTATCTGACCGTCAATACACTCCTGAAAGAAGATGAATTGGAGAGCCTTCCGGACTGGATCAGGCCCTATGTGGAGCGCGGCGTGGATGCCGTACTGGTTCAGGATTTCGGTGTGCTCCGTATTTTGAGAAAGCATTTTCCTCAACTGGTGCTCCATGCGAGTACGCAGATGTGCGTTTCCGGACCCGAGGGAGCGAAGCTGCTTTCTTCGTGCGGCATTTCCAGAATCGTTCCCGCAAGAGAACTCTCCATCAGGGAGTTGAAAACGCTGAAAGAGGAAAGCGGTCTCGAAGTGGAGTGCTTTATCCACGGAGCGCTCTGTTACTGTTATTCCGGCCTTTGCCTGTTTTCCTCTATTGCGGGCGGACGCAGCGGCAACCGGGGCAGATGCGCCCAGCCGTGCAGGCTGCTCGGTCTCGTCGACGACCGGCATTTTGACGGGCGCACCAGTATTATGGAGGAGCCAAAGGCGCGGCATTTCCTGAGCCCGAAAGACCTCAATACACTGTCACTTCTGCCTGAACTCATCGAAGCCGGAATCGATTCGTTCAAGATCGAAGGCAGAATGAAACAGCCCGAATATGCGGCCGGCGTCGTTTCCGTATACAGAAAACATCTGGATCTCCTTATTTCCGGAAAAATGCGGGAGCATGAGCAGAGCCTTCAGGCGGACAACGAGGTTCTCTACGATCTGTACAACCGCAATGGATTTACGGACGGCTATTTCACGAGGCACAACGGCAAGTCCATGATGGCGCCCGTGAAACACGTTCTGACGGATGAGGAAACACGGAAAAGACACAGCCTGTATGATAGAATGCATGAAAAGTACATGTCCGTTCCGGATCAGATTCCTCTTGAGGCGGAATTTACGGTCCTCAAAGGTGAGGAGATTCAGGCAACGCTTCAAAGAGGCCATTTACGCGTCGGCACAACCGGTCCGAAGGCGGAAGCGGCCCTCAAAAAGCCTCTGAATAAGGAACAGATCACGGAACAGCTGATGAAAACGGGCGGAAGTGATTTTTATTTCCGAAAAATGGAGCTTCATACGGACGGGCAGTCATTTCTGCCGCTTTCCCGCCTGAATGAGTTCCGCCGGAATTCGCTTGAGGAAATGAGAACCGCGATTCTGCGGGACTATACGGAAAACGCAGAGAAGAACCGGTCCGTCTATGTATTTGAAAATGACCCGCTTCCGGAACAGCCTCAGCACACTCCGGAAATGCACGCGGTAGTGTCGAACATGAACCAGCTGAAAGCCGTTCTTCGTTCGGATGTGAGCCTGATTTACGCCGAAGCGGAATTTCTTCTTAAAAGGGGAGAAGAGGTGATTTCCCTGATCAAAAAGGCGGGGAAACGCGCCGGGGCTGCCATGCCGAGAATGGACAGAGCAGACAGCTATTCTTCGAAATTCCGCGGCATGATCCGGAGCCTTATAGAGAACGGCTGTGAAGTATTTCTCGCGCGCTGCTTTGAATCGGCTGCTTTTCTTGTCAATGAGGGCCTCGAACAGCATCTTCGTGCCGATGCCGGGATTTACAGCTGGAACAGTGAGTCGATCCGTTTTCTGCGTGAGCACGGCATCTGTTCCATTACGGCTCCTTACGAGCTGAACAGAAAAGAACTGTTCGGAAGGTACAACTATACATCCGAAATGGTCGTATACGGAAAACTGCCGCTTATGGTCAGCGCCAACTGTCTGACGGAAACCATGGGAGGCTGCACCAGGGCAAATGAAAACCACACGCTTACCGACAGAACGGGACGGCGGTTCAACGTGAGATGTCACTGCGATTTCTGTTATAACGTGATCAGCAACTATGTTCCGCTGAATCTGCTGCCGGAAGCGCAGACGCTTCAGCGCATGGGATTTGAAGCCTGGCGCGTGGACTTTACCGATGAGAGCGCGGAAGAGTGCTTGAGCGTGCTGGACGCGGCCGTAAAAGCTGTAAATGGTGAGACGGTTTCCTCATTTGGGGATGCGACGAAGGGACATTTCCTTCGGGGAGTGGAATGAATATTATTATTCAACTGACAAAATATCTGTTTATCTTTCTGATCCTTCTGTTTACGGTGAGAGGGCTTATCTGTCTTGCCCTGAAAAATGAGAAGCGAAAGAAAAAGATCCTGTTCGGGCAGTTTCGTGTCATTTTTATCTTTGAAATACTCGGCTTTGCCATCATTTTATACAATACGAAAAATATGATGATGGCGATGCTTTTGGCAGCGATTCTCATATATGATGCCGTTACCTATGTGTCATACAGACTGATTTATCCGGATGCTTCCATGCTGCTCGTCAACAATATGCTGATGCTGCTCGGGATCGGTTTCGTGATGATTGCCAGGCTGAATCCGGATCAGGCAATCAAGCAGTTCATGATCGCGGCGGCAGCAACGGTTATCGCTTTCATTATTCCGGTGATCATTCGAAGATTCCGCTTCTTTTCCAGACTGACATGGATCTATGCCGTAATCGGCATCGCCGCGCTATGCGGAGTTCTCGTACTGGCCAGAATGAGCGGAGGTGCTAAGCTTTCCATTTCCGTAGGCGGTATCACGATTCAGTTTTCGGAGCTCGTGAAGATCACGCTGGTCTTTTTCATGGGATCCAAGCTTGCCAAAGACCGGTCCTTTCAATCGGTAGCCATTACTACCGTAGTGGCGGCCCTGCATGTTCTGATCCTGGTTCTTTCGACGGACCTCGGGACGGCGCTGGTCTTCTTTGTTACCTATATTGTAATGGTGTTTGTGGCAACCAGAAACCCTGTCTGGCCCCTGGCCGGGCTTGCGGGAGGGTCCGTCGCGGCAGTAGCGGCCTATCACCTGTTTTCGCATGTAAAACAGAGAGTTGTGGCATGGAAGGATCCTTTTGCGGTATATGATACTTCGGGATACCAGATTGCCCAGGGACTGTTCGCGATCGGAGCCGGCGGCTGGTTCGGGACAGGGCTCTTTCAGGGAAAGCCGAAAACCATTCCGGTCGCGACCAAGGATTTCATTTACGCGGCGATCTGTGAAGAATTCGGCTGCATTTTCGGGATAGCCCTCCTGCTGATCTGTATGTGCATGTATCTGCTCATTGTGAACATTTCCATGCTGATCCGAAATCGCTTCTACCGGCTTGTGGCAATCGGCCTCGGAACGGAATACGCGTTCCAGGTGTTCCTGACTGTCGGAGGCGTGACGAAACTGATTCCGATGACGGGAATTACGCTGCCTTTGGTCAGCTACGGCGGAAGTTCTGTCATGAGCACGATTATCATGCTCGCGATCATTCAGGGTCTCTATCTAAGGAGAGAGGATGAGGGAGAAGAATTCATTGAAACACTCATCGAAGAGGAAAACAGAACAGGAAACGAGGAGAGAGATCGGAGAAGACGTCCGGAGTATTATGCGTGAACGCAAAATGATCCAGGACGAAGAAGGTCCTTCTCTGTTCCCGGGTATGGAAGAACTCGGAATCGGGAGCATCCGCCGGATGGAAGAACGGAAAGCCGATGAATTCGAGGAAGATGCTCGCTTCGAAAGAGCACTTCTGGACTATGATGACGATTCCTATGATGACGATTCGGATTATGACGGCGATTACGATGAGGATTACGAGGAGCCGGAGAGTGTCTCCCGTAAAGGAAAAGTACTGGACAGAGAATCGGAGCGTCTGATCGACGGAAGAGAACTGACGGCTGAAGATCTGAAAAACCTCCGGCCCGTGGGACGAGGGCCCTATCTGTTTATTTCATGCACGTTTATCCTGCTGTTTTTGCTTCTCATAGGACAGGTCGTCTATTTTAATCTGTATCAGAAGGACGCAATTCTGGACAGTCCGTACAACAGACGTCAGAATTCCCTTTCGGATTCCATCATACGCGGCAGGATCCTTTCCGAAGACGGGGAAGCGCTCGCTTATACCTATTCCGGTGATGACGGATATGAGGAGAGGGTTTATCCGTACGCGAATATGTATGCCCATACGGTCGGGTATGCGTCGCACGGAAAGAACGGAATCGAATCCGTCGCGAACTACCAGCTGATGACGAGTCACACGAATCTGATCGACCAGATCGCAAATGATTTCTCCGGAAAAAAGAATCAGGGTGATGATGTCGTAACCACACTGAATACCAGAATGACACAGTACGCGTGGGATGCCCTCGGAGACTACCGGGGTGCTGTCATTGTTATGGATCCGAAAACCGGAGCGATCCTGGCGATGGTCGCGAAGCCGAATTTCGATCCGAACACCCTTGCCGAAACGTGGGAGGAGATGGTCTCGGATTCTTCGAATTCCCAGCTCCTGAACCGCGCCACGCAGGGACTCTATCCGCCGGGCTCCACCTTTAAGATTGTCACCACGCTCGCTTACATGAGGAGCAAGCATAATCTTGATACATTCCGCTATGACTGTACCGGCATTTTTGAGATTGGAAATACTACGGTCCACTGTTACAAAGACGCTGTTCACGGGGAAGAGGATTTCAAATATGCTTTCGCCCACAGCTGCAATACGGCATTTGCCCAGATCGGGCTCGATACCGGGGCGAAGGCTCTGGGAGATACTGCCGAAAAGCTGCTGATCGGAAAAGAACTCCCGTCGGATCTGTACGCTTCCAAGAGCCGCTATTCGCTGACGGAACAGTCTGGTGAAGCGGAGCTTGTGCAGACGGCTTTCGGACAGGGAAAGACTCTGGTCACGCCTTACCAGATGGCGCTGATCGTAGCGGCCATTGCCAATGACGGAGTCCTCATGAAACCCTACCTGATTGATCATGCCGTTACGCCGACCGGGAAGATCCTGAACCAGACCAAGCCGTCGAAATATACCACACTGATGACAAAATCTGAGACTCAGGTACTGAAGCAGCTCATGAAAGCCGTTGTTGACGACGGCTCTGCGTCGGCCCTTTCCGGACGATCCTATGAAGTCGCCGGCAAGACCGGGTCCGCGGAATTTACGAAATCGGACGGAACGGTCGGGACGCACAGCTGGTTTGTCGGCTATACCGGCGGAGAGAACCCGGATCTCGTCATTTCCGTCCTCGCCGAAAATGGCGGTGCCGGGTCTTCCACGGCAGTTCCGATCGCGGAACGGATTCTTGATTCCTGGTACTCGGAATGGTAAATTATTTTCAGTAAGACTTTTGGTATGCGAGGGCCTTCTGAGAGATCATTGCATAAACAATTCAGACGGCTTCCGCGCGAAGAACTTCTAAGCTCCTCAGAAATTGCTAAAACCGTCCGAAAAAATCCCAAACTCGCTTCGCTCAGACAGTGTGATTTTTTCGTCCAACACAATTTCTGACGAGCTAAGAATGTGCAGATGTCTAAATTGTTTATACAATGATCTTTCAGACATGCTTCCGGTAAACAAACCATATGATGCATAAAGGAGCCCACACCATGAAATGGTACGGAAATCTTTATATCGGAGAAAGAGTGAACCGCTACGCGCCGAGAATCCGGCAAAGACTGGACGCGGGAAAGAGTGACATAGGCCACTATATCATCACGCTCGCGGCCCATCCGTCGGACTACCTCGACCTCTTTGATACGCGCTATCTGACCCAGAACGCCCTGAAAAAGCGCCTTCCGATGATCGTGGGCCTTGCGGCGGACAGAGACGAAGCGCTGATCGTGGCACAGAAGATTGTCGAGGACTGTATCAGTAAGACCGGCTCGTGGGACGTCCGGACCTTTCTGCAATCTTGAAATCGAGTCCGCCGGATGCTATACTGAAACAATCAATTAATCTGTTTACGCAGGTACGGCATGAGCACTTTTTTAGGAGTACTGATCGTCATAGGAAAAATTCTCCTGGTGATACTTTGTATCATCCTTTTGCTTGTCTGCCTGGTTCTCTTTGTTCCTTTCCGCTATCATATTGTTACCGACGGTGACAGCACAAAAGGTCCTTCCGTTCGTGCTGACATCCGCTTGTCCTGGCTTTTGCAGCTGATCGCGTTTGATATCTCCGTTCGCAAGGGAATCGAAGGAGAAGCGGACGGAATGAAGAAAGAGCTGCTGATCTGCGGAATCTCACCCTCCCGGGTGATGAAAAACAGGGCACAGAAGAAAAAGGAAAAGACGAAAGAGAAGAAGAAGGAGCAGCTGGAACAGATCAGGGAAGAGGATCCTCAGAAATATGAAGAGCTGAGGGAAAACGCTCTTAGGAAAAAGCAGCAGAAAGAAGAAGAGAGAAAACGGAAGATCGAAGAAGCTGAAGCGGCAAAAAAAGCGGAGGCGGAAGCGCTTCAGGAAGCCCGGGACCGGAAGGAAAAACTGAAACGCTACGTCAAAATGAAACTCGGCGTATTAAGAAGGGCGATTATCGCCGGAAACCAGACGATCCGTGTCGCGTTCGCATGGGTGATCTACGGAATTACCGTGATTACGTCCTCTTCGGGATACATCTTCTCGATGTTTTCGGATTTCCTCGGAAAAGTCAGAGAATTCCGGGATAAAGTATGGACGATCACCGGCTTTGCGACGGATCCGAGAACGCAGACGGCTCTGGCCCTTTTGTTTGATAAGGTGAAGAAGCTCCTTCTTCATCTGCTTCCGAAGAAGGCATCCGGTCAGGTGGATTTCGACTGCGGAGATCCGTGTACAACCGGTCAGGTCCTGGCTGCCGTATCCGCGTTCTTTCCCGTATACGGCGGAAGAGTGAGAATCAACCCGGGATTCGGAGACGTATTTTATGCGGACGGTAATCTGGACCTGAGGGGAAGGCTGTTTGTGTTTTATGTCATTTTCCAGGTATTGACATTGATATTGAACAAAAACGTTCGTTATGTGTATCATTTTTATAAAGAAAGCAAGGAGGCAGGGTGATCATGGCTGACAACAACGATTTCAAAAATACCGTCGAAACTCTTTTTGAGGGCATGGAAGGTTTTCTGCAGTCAAAAACAGTAGTCGGAGAGGCTGTTCATGTAGGAGACACAGTCGTTCTTCCGCTTGTCGATGTTACTTTCGGAGTCGGTGCCGGCGCCAATGCGGGCGACAGAAAATACGGCAACGCGGGTGGCGGAATCGGCGGCAGGATGTCTCCGAGCGCCATGCTGGTGATTTCGAACGGAACGACAAAACTGGTCAGCGTCAAGAGCCAGGACAGCGTTTCCAAGATCCTCGACATGGTTCCGGACATGGTCAACAAGTTCACGAACAAAGGGGACGAAACACCGGCCGGGACCAAGGAAGAATAATCGGAAAAGATTATTACAAAAGTGCTTGCATTGGAGTTGTCTTTTATGCTAGAATGTCAACGTTCGGGCTATAAGACGGCCTAGTTTCTTTGCAAGGAGGTGTTCAACCGATGGCAGTTTGTTCAGTTTGCGGAAAAGGTGCTCATTTTGGCAATAACGTGAGCCATTCTCATAGAAGATCCAACAAAATGTGGAAAGCCAACATCAGAAGGGTCAAGATCAAGCAGAACGGAACTCCGCAGCATGCATATGTCTGTGCGCAGTGCCTGAAGTCGGGCAGAGTTGAAAGAGCCTGATCATTTATCATGAATTATTAGGAAAGATGCCGTCGCCCGTTGAGACAGCATCTTTTTCTTTTGCTCGCACGTATTGACGCTTTATGATAGAATACAGATATCATTCGTTTGCCTGTTTTGCTGAAGGTTTTCCTTTTGGCAAATAGGAAAAAGCAAGTATGGGGAGAGCGCGGAAGTATTCGCTGCCGCTGATCAGGAGGAGCATATGAAGGGACAGCTTGAAACCGTTTATGGCAGTATTTATGTGGACACAGACGTCATTGCCGCTTATACGGGCAGCGTGGCGGTCAGCTGCTTCGGAATTGTCGGAATGTCCGCTTACAATATGAAAGACGGCCTTTTTCATATTTTGAAGAAAGACAGTCTGAAATACGGCATCAATGTAAAAGTTGATAACAATGAGATACTTCTGACTGTACATTGCATCATGGCTTATGGCGTCAGCATCCTGACCGTTTCGGAAAACCTTATGGAAGCCGTTCGCTATAAAGTGGAACATTTTACCGGACTGAAAGTCAGAAAAATCGATGTGATTGTAGAAGGAATCCGTGTCATTGACTAGGAGGAGATGATTGTGAGTACACAAACAATCGATGCGCATACCTTGCGCCGAATGTTCCTCGGCGGCGCAAAAAATTTGGAACTGCAGAAAGAATATATCAACGAGCTGAACGTATTCCCGGTACCTGACGGGGATACAGGAACCAATATGACGCTGACGATCATGTCAGCCGCTTCCGAGATCAACGCCCTTCCGGAGGATGCCGGGATCGACAAGATCTCAAAGGCCATTTCCGGCGGCTCCTTAAGAGGCGCCCGCGGCAATTCGGGAGTCATTCTTTCCCAGCTTTTCAGAGGATTTACAAAAGGGATCCGGGACTATGAGGAACTGGATATCCCGATTATTGCGAAGGCTATGGAACGCGCGGTTGAGACAGCTTATAAGGCGGTCATGAAACCGAAGGAAGGAACAATCCTTACGGTTGCGCGCGCAGTGGCGGATAAGGCTGTTGAGCTCTCAGAGAGCGATATGGACCTTGCTGCGTATTTTGAACAGGTTGTGGAAGCGGGAAATAAGGCCCTTGCCAATACTCCTGAGCAGCTTCCGGTCTTAAAGGAAGCCGGTGTCGTCGATTCCGGCGGCCAGGGACTTATGACGGTACTGGAAGGTGCTGTGCATATCTTTAACGGCGAAGAGCTGGATCTGAACTTTGAAAATCTTCCGGCCGCGCCTGCCATGCCGCAGGGAGCCCATAAGGAAATCAGCACCGATGACATCAAATTCGGCTATTGTACGGAATTCATCATCAATCTCGAGAAGGAATTCTCCGAAGAAGATGAAGAGAAGATGAAGGAATTTCTGATGTCGATCGGCGACAGTCTGGTTCTTGTAGCGGACGATGAAATCGTGAAGATTCACGTTCATACGAATCATCCCGGTATCGCGTTTGAAAAAGGTCTTGAATACGGCAATCTCTGCCGCATGAAGATCGACAATATGCGCATTGAGCATCAGGAGAAGCTCTTCAACGAAGCGGAAAAGAGAGCGGCACAGGAAGCAGAAGCCGAACGGGAAGCGGCAAAGCGTCCCAGGAAGAAAGAAGGTTTCATTTCCGTAACAATCGGTGAAGGAATGAGCGAGATCTTCACGGGCCTTGGCGTCGACCATCTGATTGAAGGCGGTCAGACCATGAATCCGAGCACGGATGATATTTTAAAGGCCGTTAAAGATGTACATGCGGAAACCGTATACATTCTTCCGAATAACAAGAACGTGATTCTCGCGGCAAATCAGGCCAAAGCGCTGGTGAAAGACTGTGAAGTGATCGTTGTTCCTTCAAAGACTGTTCCGCAGGGCATTACCGCGATGATCGCTTACTCACCGGATCATTCTCCGGAAGAGAACCTTTCGCGCATGACGGAAGATATGGCCAATGTGAAGACCATCGAGATCACATATGCCGTAAGAGATACGAAGATCGACGGCAAAGAGATCCACGAGGGCAATATTATGGCCATCGGCGACAAGGGCATTCTCTCTGTTGGCGACAGCATACCGGAAGTGGCTTTGGAAGCTCTTAAAGAAGTCGCTGACGATGAAACGGAACTGATCAGCATCTACAACGGAAAGGATTTCTCGCAGAGGGAAAGAGATGAGTTCTCCGCGCTTGTCGAAGAACAGTTCCCGGACGCGGATGTGGAAGCCAATTACGGAGGACAGCCGGTATACTACTGCATCATCTCCGTAGAGTAAAAATCTGATATGAAATTAACGGAATTAAAAGGAATCGGACCTAAGACAGAAGAGCTCTTCGCGAAACTGGGCGTGTTTTCGACTAAGGATCTGATTCGCTATTATCCGATCAGTTATGATGCCTATGACTCCCCGAGAGCCATAGGCAGTCTTTATGCCGGGATGCGGGCTGCCGTTGAGGGCATTATTGCCAAAAACGTGGTCGTAAGGAATGTGAAGCGCCTGACAATCGTCACTACCGAGATCTCAGATCCGGGCGGCCGTCTTGTCCTGACCTGGTTTAACGCTCCGTTTGTGGCATCCCTTCTGAAAAAAGGATCCCGCCTGATCTTTCGGGGATCGGTCAGGGAGAAAAACGGAAGACTTTACATGGATCACCCGGAGATTTTTACTCCGGAAAAATACGGCGCGGTTGAAAATACGCTTGTCCCGGTTTACGGGCTGACCAAAGGTCTTTCCGGGAAAACCGTCACGAAAGCCGTTTGCGCCGCGCTTGAAGCGGATTCCTCCCTTTTGAACGAATATCTTCCGGAGACATCCATGCATCTTCTGGGCCTTGCGGATGAAGCGGAGGCCATCAGGAATATTCATTTTCCAAAAACCGCGGAAGATTTTCAGAAGGCAAGGGAACGCCTTGCTTTTGACGAGCTGTTCCTGTTTATTATGGCGGTCAGAACGCTGAAGGCAAGGGATGAAGAGCAGCCGAATTACTGGCCGATGAAAAAGTGCTGGGAGACGGAAGAACTCACGGACGCGCTTCCTTTTGAGCTGACGGGAGCGCAAAAACGGGTATGGAGAGAGATTGAAGGTGATCTTTCCGGGCATAAGCCGATGTCGCGCCTGATCCAGGGGGACGTCGGAAGCGGTAAAACCATTCTCGCGTTTTTCGCGATGCTCATGTGCGCGGTCAACGGATACCAGAGCGCGCTCATGGCTCCGACGGAGGTCCTTGCCAAACAGCACTATGAAAAGCTGTGCGCGCTGAAAGAAAAACCGGGTACGGAAAAGCTGGCTCCGGTTCTTCTGACCGGCAGTATGAAAGCAAAAGAGAAGAGGGAAGCGCTGCAGAAAATCAGCAGCGGCGAGGCCAATACGGTCATAGGGACGCATGCGCTGTTCCAGGAAGCGGTCGTTTATAAGAATCTGGCTTTGGTTATTACGGACGAACAGCATCGGTTCGGTGTCAGACAGAGGCAGGCGATGACGGAAAAGTGCGATCCTCCTCATACCATGGTCATGAGCGCCACGCCGATTCCGAGGACTTTGGGCGTCATTTTCTACGGGGATCTGGACATCTCTTTGGTGGATGAACTTCCGAAGACCCGCCTTCCCATAAAAAATGCCGTTGTTGACAATACTTTCCGCCAAAAAGCCATGCGTTTTTTTGCCGGGCAGCTTAAGGAAGGCCGCCAGATCTATGTCATCTGTCCGATGATTGAGGAAAATGAATCCATCGAAGCAGCCAATGTGACGGATACGGCCGCGGCTTTACGCAAGGAATTTCCCGGTGTGGAAGTGGGAAAACTTCACGGACGGATGAAAGCGGAAGAAAAAGACCGGATTATGGAGAAGTTCCTGAACGGGACAATCCGGATTCTTGTATCCACTACGGTCGTGGAAGTCGGTGTGGATGTACCGAACGCGACGGTGATGATGATTGAAAATGCCGAGCGATTCGGGCTGGCACAGCTTCACCAGCTGCGGGGCAGGGTCGGAAGAGGAAGCTTCCAGTCCTATTGCATTTTCATGGCAGGAGAACAGTCGGAACAGGCGAAAAAGCGCCTTGAGATTTTGAGGACTTCCGATAACGGATTTGAGATTGCCGAAAAGGATTTTGCGCTTCGGGGACCCGGAGATCTTCTGGGTATCAGACAGAGCGGCGACGCGATGTTCCGGATCGCCGATCTGACCCGGGACGCGGAGATCCTTAAGACCGCCGGCGCGTATGCAGCATCGGTCATGCATGATGATCCTGCGCTGATTTTCTCTGAACACGAATTGCTCAGGGCAGAAATGGAACGCTATATCGAATCCTATGAAAAGACGATTACAATCTGAAGGTTTTATGAAAAATTACAAAAAATCAGCGGAATCTGATTGACATTTTTGTACACTTTTTATACAATGGTGATAATAACAGTAGAAGGAGAAGTGTAATCCCGTCAAACAGACCGAAAAGAGGATCTATGAATATCGGAATCATATCGCATAATAGTAAGAAAGTCCTGATCGAGGATTTTTGTATCGCTTACAAAGGGATTCTGTCAAAACACAACATTTACGCAACCGGAACAACCGGCAGACGGATTGAAGAAGCAACCAATCTCCGCGTTTATAAATTTCTTCCCGCTTCCCTCGGTGGAGACAAACAGTTCACGGAGATGATCGAAAGAGGCGCGATGGACCTTGTGATTTTCTTCTATAATCCGTCTATTATCGATCCGAAAGATCCCGATATCAAGCCGGTTCTCTATGCGTGTGATCAGAACACCATTCCTCTTGCTACCAACATCGCCACTGCCGAGATGCTGATTCTCGGGCTGAACCGGGGAGACCTGGACTGGAGAATCGGCATGAAGAGCAGTGATGAGCTATGAGGGTGATTGCAGGGTCGGCCAGGTCCATGCCTCTTCGGACCGTTAAGGGACTGGACGTCAGGCCGACTACAGACCGCACAAAGGAAACGCTTTTCAATATTATACAGTCTTATATACCGGGATGTCGCTTCCTGGATCTTTTTGCGGGTTCGGGTTCCATCGGAATTGAAGCATTAAGCCGTGGAGCCGAAGCAGCTTTTTTTGTGGAAAAAGATCCCCGCGCCCAGAAACTGATTCTGGAAAATCTCGAGTTTACAAAGCTGGATGACAGAGCAGTATTGAAAAAAGGTGATGTGTTCTCCCAGCTGCCTCTTCTCGAACGGGAAGATCCGTTTGACGTCATTTTCATGGATCCTCCTTTCCGGCTTCATCTGGAAAAGGATGTTCTCACTTATCTGAAAGACAGCGGAATCCCTTCAGACGATGCGGTCATCATAGTGGAATGTGAACCTTCGACAGATTTTTCCTATCTTCCGGAGCTTGGTTTTGATATTATAAAACAGAAGATTTACGGAAACAGTTCCCATGTCTTTTTAAAAAAGAACCGAAGAAAAGAAGATGAATGAGGTGTAAAATGCATAGAGCGGTATATCCCGGAAGCTTCGACCCGTGCACAAAAGGGCATCTGGATATTATCCAGCGGGCTTCCGGTCTGTTCGATGAAGTGATCGTCGGGGTTTTGTACAATTCGGCAAAAACTCCGTTGTTTTCCATAGATGAACGTGTTAATATACTAAAAGAAGTGACAAAAGGTATTGAAAATGTCCGAATTGAAGCATTTGCAGGCCTTTCTGTTGACTTTGTCCGAAAATGCAATGCGCAGGTGATCATCCGCGGATTGCGTGCTATTACGGATTTTGAATTTGAGCTTCAGATGGCTCAGACCAACCGGGTTCTTGCTCCCGATATAGATACCATGTTCCTGACAACATCGTTGGAATATGCCTATTTAAGTTCCACTACGGTAAAGGAAGTTGCTTCCTTCGGAGCGGATCTGACGGAGTTTGTGCCTCCATACGTTCTGTTGAAGCTTAAAGAAAAGCTTTCGTAATATATTCGATATACAGGGGATTGTTTGCAAAGGGGAAAATTGGGAAAAAGGAGATCAAAGCAATGAGCAGCAGAATTGAGCAGATTATTGAAGAAATTGAAGAGTATATTGACAGCTGTAAATTCCAGCCGTTATCCACAACCAAAATTGTTGTTAATAAAGAAGAACTGGAAGAGCTGCTCCGAGAACTGAGACTGAAGACCCCGGATGAAATCAAGAGATATCAGAAAATTATTTCCAATAAAGACGCCATCCTGGCTGATGCTCAGAATAAGGCGGACAGCATTATTGCCGCGGCGGAAGCTCAGGCAAAGGAGATGGTCAGCCAGCACGAAGTGATGCAGCAGGCCTACGCTCAGGCAAACGACACCATCAATAAAGCCAATCAGCAGGCTCAGAACATTGTCGATTCGGCTACATCCGACGCCAATAATATGCGTTATTCCGCAGTCAGCTATACGGATGACCTTCTTGCCAACCTCGGCAATATTCTCGGCAATGCCATCGAAGACGCGAATTCACGCTATAACGGTCTGATCGGTACTCTGAACAGTGCTTATACACTTGTAAAGCAGAACAGACAGGAACTGGCCGCGCAGAATCCTTCGGCAGAGCCCGCTTCGAGCTATACGGCTTCCTTCGATGATGAGGAAGAAGAATCCTATAGCGCGGATGCCAATGATGATCTTGACGATCTGAGCGACCTTGACGATCTTGATGATTTCGATGATGAGGATTGATTGTTTTTCATGATAACGAAAGGGATGGCCCTTGAGGGTACATCCCTTTTTTAAGTAAAAAGGACGTGCTATGAATATGACAGAAGAATTGAAACCCGTTGATGTTTTTTACTGGTTTGGAAAGCTTTCGGAAATTCCCCGCGGATCCGGGAATACGGAGGCCGTTTCCGAGTTTCTGGTTCAGTTCGCATCGGAGCGTTCACTTGACGTTCTGAAAGATGATTACTGAAATGTAACCATTTTCAAAGACGCGCAGGGAACAGCGGCTCATCCGGATCCCGTTATTCTGCAGGGACATATGGATATGGTTGCCGTTAAAACGGCGGAATCGGATCATGATTTTACAAAAGACCCGCTGAAGCTGTACGTCGACGGAGATCTGCTTCGCGCGGAAGGAACATCTTTGGGAGGAGACGACGGGATTGCCGTGGCTTACATGCTTGCGCTGCTTGACAGTGACAGCTATGTCCATCCTCCTTTGGAGTGTGTCTTTACGACGGATGAAGAAATCGGCCTCATCGGTGCTGTTGCCTATGACATGTCCGTGCTCAAAGGGAGAAAGATGATCAATCTGGATTCCGAATCGGAGGGGAGCTTTGTGGCGGGATGCGCCGGCGGCGGTCAGATCACGATGAGATTTCCGTTTACCGTAAGAGAGTGTTCCGGAACAAAGATCAGGGTTGAAGTGAAAGGCTTAAAAGGCGGGCACTCCGGGGGGATGATCAAGAAAGGACGCGCGAACGCTCTGAAACTGATCGCCCGCTTTTTCGACGGTTTGAGCAGCAAGTGCGAACTGGCTCTGATCTGCATTGATGGCGGCGTTAAGGACAATGTGATTCCGTTTGAAGCGACAGCAGAAGCGGTTGTGTCCGATTCTTCCATCCTGGATCAGTATCGGAAGGATTTCCTTCGGAATGTAAACGAGGAATTCGGAAGTTTTGAGGGCGGTATTCAGATTGTGTCTGAAGAAAAGGGAAAGGGAAGTTTCCTTGCCGCGGATCCTGCCGGCACAGAGAGGATGCTCTCAACGATTCTTCTTTCTCCGAACGGCATAAGAAGCATGTGCCCGGACCTGCCCGGTCTTCCGCAGACGTCTTCCAATCTGGCGATCGCCGAAACGAATGAGAACAGTTTTACGTTAATTGCCAGTGTACGCAGTTCCGTGGGATCCGCCAAGGACGCTCTGTTTTCGGAATATGCCCGCCTGACTTCCTGGGCCGGCGGAACTTATGAATTGAGCGGATTTTATCCCGCCTGGCCTTTCCGGAAAGATTCCGAGCTGCGTTCCGTTTTGAACAGGGTTTATTCTGAAATGTACGGCAGGGAAGCCGGAACGGAAGTGATTCACGCGGGACTGGAATGCGGTCTGTTTGTCAGTGCCATTGAGGGACTGGACGCCGTGTCCTTCGGACCGGAAATGCACGATATTCACAGCACGAATGAAGCTCTGTCCATTTCTTCTTCGGAAAGAGTATGGGAGTTTCTGCTGAAAACGCTGGAGGCTCTGGCGACCTGATTTGTATTTTATATGAGGTTTGATATATGGAAATTCAGCTTTGGAAAGAGCTGCTCGACCCCTATGAGCAGGCTGTGTCGGAACTTGTAACCAAGTTCCGGAATCTCAGGGAAGAGTACAGGCGAAAGAATGTCTATTCACCGATCGAAAGCGTGAGCGGCCGGGTCAAGACCGTCAAGAGCATTCTGGAAAAGATGCAGAAAAAAGGCATTTCTTTTGAAAAACTCGAAGATGAAGTTGAGGATATTGCGGGTGTAAGGATTATCTGCCAGTTTGTAGAGGATATCAATTCCGTTGCGGAGCTTCTCGAAAAGAGAACGGATATGGAGATCCGCAGCAGAAAAGATTATCTGGCCAACAATAAGAAGAACAGCGGATATCGTTCTCTGCACCTGATCATTTACTATACCGTACAGACAATCGACGGTCCGAAAAAGCTCCAGGTAGAAGTGCAGATCCGGACGATGGCAATGAATTTCTGGGCAACGACGGAGCACTCTCTGCAATATAAGTACAAGGGAGAAATCCCGGAACACGTCGCTGAAAAGCTGGCCGCCGCCGCGGACGCGATTGAAATACTCGACAATGAGATGTCCACCGTCCGCCATGAAATCATGAACGCCCAGATTGACAGCCAGTTTGAGACAAATGTCATCAAAGATATTTTGAGAAATATCGAAAACCTCTATCGTCTGGACAACAAGAGAGAAGTTGTGAAGATCCAGAACGAATTTTACAAGATTTTCTCTACGCATAATCTCGAAGAACTCGAACGCTTCCGCAAACAGCTGGATATTCTCGCGGAAGGTTCAGGCGCGCAGTCGATCGAACACTATAAATCCTTATAAGGAGTAGCAGATGCTGAAATCCCGCAAAGGCGAATGGGGATATTTCCGTGCCGAAAAGGTCCGG
This sequence comes from uncultured Eubacteriales bacterium, assembly GCA_900319795.1. Lineage (GTDB taxonomy): Bacteria > Bacillota > Clostridia > Lachnospirales > Lachnospiraceae > Chordicoccus. The sequence continues at coordinate 131,447 of ONPU01000001.1, forward strand.
CGCATCCTCATGACAGTCCTGATGTTTGCGATTCCGATTATTATTCTTGTCAGCGGAATCCTCTATTTTAAAACGAAAAACAACCTGATGACGATCGTGGCAATGGTCGGAATGATCCCCGCTGCCATGAGTTTTGTGGGCCTTGTGATGGTCCTGCTCCGCAAATCGCTCCCGGAAGAAGAGTACAAAGAACTGAGCGCTCACGAGGGAAAGCTGACGGTCGCGTATGAACTCTATTTCACTTCGGAGAAGCAGAACGCGCTTGTCGACTGCATCGCCATCTGCGGAAATGAAATCATCGGCCTTATCACCGACCCGCGCACGGACGCGCGTTTCGCCCAGGAGCATTTGCAGAAAATGCTGAGAGCCGACGGATACAAAATGTCCGTTCATATGTTTACCGATATCCGGAAGTTCACGGAACGCATGGACAGTATGAACGAGCATGCGGATTCGTTAAGAAGCGGCATAAGCTTTAAGCCCAATCCCGCCTATGAAGGATACGGAAGGGAGGATCTGATCAGACACTTCGCTCTGAATTACTGCATATGACGGAATTGACTATTTCGGGAAATGAATCCTCTCAGCGCCTGGACAAGTTCCTGAAAAAATATATGGATCTGGCGCCTCAGTCATTTTTCTACAAAATGCTGCGAAAGAAAAATATCACCCTGAACGGGAAAAAGGCCTCCGGATCGGAACTGCTCAAAGAACAGGATACGGTCAGACTCTTTCTGAGCGATGAGACCATCCGCTCTTTTCAAAGCGGCAAAACGGGGAGAGCAGCTCTTCTAAATGAAGGAAACAGCCTTGATCCCCGGAGAATTCTCTATGAAGACAAGGATGTTCTGATATATAATAAAGAGTCCGGACTTCTGGTTCAGAAAAGCGCGCCCGAAGATGTTTCACTGACAGAGGAGCTGCTTACCTATCTGATCCGTGAAGGGGCAGTGAATCCGGAATCCCTCCGTGCGTTCAGACCCTCGCCGGTCATGAGGATTGACCGGAATACCAGCGGGATTGTTCTGTGTGGGAAGACTCTTACAGGTCTTCAGATCCTCTCGGAATGGATCCGGGAACGCCGAATCCGAAAGCTGTACCTGGCCGTTACGGAAGGAATCCCTTCCTCCTTCGGCATCATCCGCTGCGCGGTTCGTAAAGATCACCGGCGGAATACGGTTCACTTAAGGAGGCTGAAAGAGGAAGAAGAGCCGGCCAGGGGAGAGGAACTCTGTATGAGTTCGTTCAGACTGATTGCCAAGGGGCATGGTTACGGCCTTATAGAAGCGGAACTTCTGAGCGGGAAAACCCATCAGATCCGGGCACAGCTTTCGCTTCTTGGAAGCCCAATCCTTAGAGATGTCAAATACGGCAGCAAGTCAGCGGTTCACGGCCCGGATGGGTACAAGGGGCAGCTGCTTCATGCATGGAAGGTGATCTTTCCCAAAGACCTTGAAGGACTTCCGGAACTTTGCGGAAGGAGTTTTGAGGCGGAACCGCCGGAAGCGTTTCGGAACATAATGAAACAGTACTTTTTACTGGATGGTATGTAAGCGATGGAGAAGAACAGCAAGAAAGAAAAACCGGCTGAAGAATTCAACCTGAAAAAAGAGATTATGGATTATTTACTGATGTTTTTGATCGTCGGGGCAGTTGTGTTCGTCGTGAACGGGCTGATCCTGATCAACGCGAGGATTCCTTCCGAATCCATGCAGGACACGATTATGGTTCACGACCGTGTTTTCGGTTACAGACTTGCGTACAAATCGAAAGAACCCGAACGCTTCGATATCGTGATTTTCCGTTTCCCCGATGACGAGCGGACTTTATTTATCAAACGAATCATCGGCCTGCCCGGCGATACGGTCCTCATTTCCGACGGAAAAGTCTATATTAACGGAAGCGAGGAGCCTTTGGACGACAGCTTTTGTCCGGAAAAGCCGGAGGGAGATTACGGGCCCTACGTGGTGCCGGAGAACTGTTATTTCATGATGGGTGACAACCGGAACTACAGCAACGATTCCCGCTTCTGGGTCAATAAATTCGTGGCCAAGGACAAGATTCTCGGAAAAGCCGTATTTCGCTACTGGCCGCTCACACGTATGGGGATTGTGAGCTGATGGCTGCCTGGACTTCAAGAGGGCTCCGCGGATCGACGCTGGAGGATCTGATCAATCATACGATTGAAAGGCTGAAGGAAGACGGACTGGCCCTTGTCCAGAAGGTTCCCACGCCGATCACGCCGATCCGGATCGACAAAGCCACACGCCATATTACCCTTGCTTATTTCGACCAGAAAAGTACCGTGGACTATCTTGGTGTGGTTCAGGGGATTCCCGTCTGCTTTGACGCGAAGGAATGCGCCGAAGATACATTCCCCCTTGCCAATATCCATGCACATCAGGTAGACTTTATGACGGAATTCGAAAGACAGCAGGGGGTTTCCTTTCTGATCCTGTTTTTTACTTCCCGCCAGGAGTTCTACTACATGTCCTATTCGGAAATGATGCATTTCTGGAACCGCATGGAGAACGGAGGGCGTAAGAGCTTTCTGATCTCCGAACTGGACCCGGCATATTTTATGGAAACAGGCAATAACAGTTTTCTGCCGATACTGGACTATCTGCAGAAAGACCTGAATGACAGGGAGAGTCAATGAACAATAATCTGTTGATTCACACACCGGAAGGTTTCCGGGACACATACGGCACGGATCTTCAGTCCAAAAGGATCCTGATGGACAAGCTGAGGGATGTTTTCACCGGCTATTCCTACAGGGAGATTCAGACGCCTGTCGTGGAGTTCTTTGATGTATTCGGAAGCGACGTCGGCACGACGCCTTCCAACGAGCTGTTCAAGTTTTTCGACAGAAACGGCTATACACTGGTTTTAAGGCCGGATTTTACTCCTTCCGTGGCGCGTGCCGTGGCCATGCATTTTACGAAAGACGATTTTCCGCTCAAGCTCTTCTATGAAGGCAGCACCTTCGTCAATTCACAGGAATACCAGCTGAATCTGAAAGAGAGTACCCAGATGGGCGTGGAACTCATCGGTGACGGATCCGCTTCGGCAGACGCCGAGGTTCTTCTGCTCACCTGTGATCTGCTTAAAAAAGCGGGACTTACGGAATTTCAGGTCAGTGTCGGTGAAAATGATTACTTCAAAGCACTTGCGGAAGACTCCGGCCTCGATGAGGAGCGCATTGAAGAGGTCCGTCGGATGATTTCCAACAAGAATTTCTTCGGTGTGGACAATATGCTGGACAGCGATGAGACACCTGCCGATATCCGGGAAGCGTTTGTGCATCTTCCGCAGCTTTTCGGGGGAAAGGAAGTGCTGGACCGTGCGGAACAGTATGCCGCCAACGAGGGAGCCCAAAAAGCGGTATCGCGTCTTCGGGAAATCGAGAAAGAGATTTCCGGGAGCGGCAACGAAAAATATATTTCCTTTGATTTTTCCCTTTTAAGCAAATATCACTACTATACAGGCGTGATCTTTTCAGCCTTTACATACGGGACCGGAGAGCCCGTCGCGAAGGGCGGACGCTACGACAGACTGCTCGGACACTTCGGAACGGACGCGCCGGCAGTAGGCGTAGGAGTTTACATTGATCAGCTGCGAAACGCGTTAATCAGACAGGGAATCCTGCATTGATACGAGGGAGAATCATACATGCGTTATCTGACGATTGCCCTGACCAAAGGGCGTCTTGCCGATAAAACACTGGAACTGTTCCGCAAAGTCGGGATCGCCTCTGCCGGAGCGGATGACAAAGAGACCAGAAAACTCATTTTTACAAATGAAGAGATGAAAGTCCGTTTCTTCCTCGCGAAGGGAACGGACGTGCCGACCTATGTCGCGTACGGCGCGGCCGATATCGGAATCGTCGGGAGAGACACGATTCTCGAAGAGGGACGGAAGATCTATGAAGTTCTGGATCTGGGATACGGAAAATGCCGCATGTGCATCTGCGGACCTTTAAGCGCGAAGGAGATCCTGAATTCCGGAGCCGAATTTCGTGTGGCCACCAAATATCCGAATATCGCGAAAGACTATTTCCACAACCGGAAGCACCAGACGGTGGAAATCATCAAGATGAACGGTTCGATTGAACTGGCACCGATCGTCGGTCTTTCCGAAGTGATCTGCGATATCGTCGAAACGGGGACGACACTGAAGGAAAACGGCCTTCATGTTCTGGAGGAAGTATGCGACCTTTCCGCCCGTGTTGTCGTGAACCAGGTGAGCATGAAGATGGAAAATGAGCGGATTACCGAACTGATCCGCAAGCTGATGGAGGCGTTAAATGAAGATTGAGAGACTGACGGCGGAATCTTTTCGGGATATGCAGAAAAGCATGCTGAAACGCAGCCCCGACAGCTATCCTGCCGAAGAAGCAGTGGTAAGAGACATTATCGCTCACGTAAAAGAAGAGGGTGACGCGGCTCTTTTCGATTATGAAGAGCGTTTTGACCATGTAAAGCTCGACCGCGAAACGATTAAAGTCAGCGCGGAAGAAATTGAGGAAGCCTATTCCCTGATTGATGAAAAACTTGTCGATGTCATCCGGAAGGCCATCGCCCGGATTCGCAGATTTCATGAGGAACAGAAGGCCAAGAGCTGGTTCATCACCGAAGAAAACGGGATGGTTCTCGGACAGAAGGTCACTGCCATGGAACGGGTCGGCGTATACGTCCCCGGCGGGAAAGCTGCCTATCCGTCTTCCGTACTGATGAATATCGTCCCCGCAAAGGTCGCGGGAGTTGACGAGATTATCATGTGCACACCGCCCGGAAGAGACGGCAAGGTGACGCCGACGACGCTCGTTGCGGCCCACGAAGCCGGAGCGGATGTCATCTATAAGCTGGGCGGCGCCCAGGCTGTCGCAGCCATGGCTTTCGGAACGGAAACCATTCCCAAAACCGATAAGATTACGGGACCCGGAAACATTTACGTAGCTCTTGCGAAGAAAGCGGTCTACGGATTTGTATCGATTGACTCCGTAGCCGGTCCTTCCGAAATTACGGTTCTTGCGGATGAAACGGCAAACGCGCACCATGTCGCGGCGGATCTGCTTTCACAGGCGGAACATGACCAGCTGGCATCCGCCGTACTCGTAACGACGAGCGAAAAACTCGCTGAAGAAGTATCAGAAGAAATCGAAGGCTATCTGAAGACTCTTTCCCGCGCGGATATTATCAGGGCCTCTCTCGATCATTTCGGACATATCTTTGTCGCGGAATCCATGGAAGAGGCAATTCGTACGGTCAATGAAATCGCGCCGGAACACCTGGAGATTGCTGCCGCAGACGCGTTTTTACTGATGCCGAAGATCAGAAACGCCGGCGCCATCTTTATCGGGCACTATTCATCGGAACCGTTAGGCGACTATTTCGCCGGTCCGAACCACGTTCTGCCGACCAACGGAACCGCCCGCTTTTTCTCAGCGCTTTCGGTGGATGACTTCGTGAAGAAGAGCAGTATTATCTATTGCTCGGAAGACGCGCTCAGAGAACTGAGCGACGACATCATCACATTCGCGAACGCGGAAGGGCTTACGGCACACGCGAATTCCGTGGCCGTACGTTTTGAGAACGATTGACGGAGGCGGATGGCATGGAGTGGAGTGAACTGAAGAAAAATGCCGACGGTCTCGTTCCCTGTATTGTCCAGGACTCAAAGAACGGCGATGTTCTGATGATGGCCTGGATGAATGAGGAAAGCTTTCAAAAGACGATCGCCGAACAGAGGATGTGCTATTGGTCAAGAAGCCGTAAGGAACTCTGGATCAAAGGAATGACCTCGGGGCATTTTCAGTATGTAAAGGAACTGTACGCAGACTGCGACTCAGATACTCTGCTTGCGAAAGTAGAGCAGATCGGCGCCGCTTGTCACACCGGAAGCAGGAGCTGCTTTTTCAAACAAATTCTATGATAAAACCCGTTCTTTCCAACCGGATTCTGATGCAGGTCGAAAAACCTGCCAGATATATCGGAAATGAAGTCAATTCCATCGTAAAGGATCCCGATCAGGTCGACATCCGGTTTGCGATGTGTTTCCCGGATGTCTACGAAATCGGTATGTCGCATCTGGGAATTCAGATCATCTATGAACAGTTAAACAGAAGGAAGGACACCTGGTGCGAGAGAGTGTATTCTCCGTGGCCGGATCTTTCGGAAATCATGAAGCGGGAACAGATCCCGCTTTTTGCGCTGGAATCACAAAGCCCTGTAAAACACTTCGATTTTCTGGGAATCACTTTACAGTATGAGCTCTGCTATACGAATGTGCTCCAGGTTCTCGATCTGTCCGGAATCCCGTTCCGTGCCGCGGAACGGAGTGAGGAGGATCCGATCGTGATGGGCGGAGGACCCTGTGCTTACAATCCGGAACCGATCGCGCCGTTCTTCGATCTGTTTTACATAGGCGAGTCGGAAACGGTGATGGACGCCCTCATGGATGTCTATAAAAGGGCCCGTGACGCCGGCTGCACAAGGCGCCAGATTCTGAAGGCCTGCACAACAGTGTCCGGAATCTATTGCCCGCTGTTCTACGAACCCTCCTATCATCCGGATGGGACGCTCCGTTCATTTGAGCGGATTCATACTGCCGGCGATCCGGATCTTTGCGAAGAGGCTCTCTCTGCGTTCCGCAATGAGGAAATGAAAGATCTCTATGAACGCCTCAGTTCCGAACTTCCGGAAAAGATTGTCAGACAGATTTCCACTACACTGGATAAAGACCCTTATCCGGAACATCCGATTGTGCCTTTCATCAAAGCGACACAGGACCGTGTTGTATTGGAAATACAGCGCGGCTGCATCAGGGGCTGCCGGTTCTGCCAGGCGGGGATGATTTACAGACCTCTAAGAGAACGGTCGCTTGAAACGCTGAAAAACTACGCCATGAACATGCTGGAGTCGAGCGGTTATGAAGAATTGTCCTTAAGTTCGCTTTCATCCAGCGATTACCGGAATCTTCCGGAACTGCTGGACTTCCTCATTACGGAACTTCCGGGACAGCACGTCAATATTTCCCTGCCGTCCCTGCGTATCGACAATTTCTCTCTGGACGTCATGAGCAAGGTTCAGGACGTGAAGAAGAGCTCCCTGACATTTGCTCCGGAGGCGGGCACACAGAGACTGAGAGACGTGATCAACAAGGGAATCACCGAAGAAGATATTCTCACGGGTTCTCTGGCCGCGTTCAAGGGCGGATGGTATAAGGTGAAGCTTTATTTCATGCTCGGCCTTCCTACGGAAACCGATGAAGACCGGCGCGGCATTGCCCATCTGGCCCAGAAAATCTGTGAAGTCTACTATGATGAAATTCCGAAAGAGGATCGTCAGGGCAATGCGGTTGATATTACGGTCAGCACATCCTTCTTTGTGCCGAAACCCTTTACGCCGTTCCAATGGGCTTCGATGCAGCATCCTTCGGACTATCTCGATGACGCGCGTACTGTCAAGTCGGAAGTCCGCGCGATGAAGAATCAGAAGCGGATCCACTATAAGTATCACGACGCCCAGGGAACTGAGCTGGAAGGAATCATGGCAAGGGGCGACCGGCGCGTCGCGGCAGTGATCGAATACGCCTACAGGCACGGGGCACTTTTCGATTCCTGGACGGATTGTTTCCACTATGAAATCTGGCAGGAAGCTTATGAGAAATGCGGACTGGACGTCGATTTCTATACGACCAGGGCGCGAAATGACGACGAACTGTTCCCCTGGGATTTTATCGACGTCAAGGTTTCCAGACAATTCCTTCTCAATGAGTGGCACCGGGCAACAAAGGAGCAGATGATTACTCCGAACTGCCGGCAGAAATGTTCCGGCTGCGGAGCTTTATCCGCCGGAGAAGGTGTCTGTTTTGAATCGAAAAAAGGCGGGGAATAAATGAGAATCAGAATCAGATTCACAAAGCGCGGTCCGGTCCGCTATGTCGGACACCTGGATTTTATGCGCTGCTTTCAGAAGGGAATCAAGAAGAGCGGTCTTCCGGCTCTCTATTCGGCAGGCTTCAGTCCCCATATGCTGATGAGCTTCGCGGCTCCCCTCGCGATCGGAGAAGAGACTCTGGGCGATTATGTCGATGTGGATTTCGCCTTCAGGGATCCGTACCCGCTGAGCGAACAGGAGGCTTACCGGCTCCATGATATGGGTCTTGTAAATGAAGACCTTCCGCTTCCTCCTTCTTCAGCCGAGTTTTTAAAGACTCTGGGAGAGGCAATGCCGGAAGGAGTAGAGGTCACGGATGCCTGCCGGGTCGGTCTGATCAAGGGAAGCAAAGCCATGGCTCTGGTCCGCTACGCGGATTATGACCTTCTCTATGCTCCGGAGCCGGACAGTGCGTCGAAGCCTTTTGAGGATGCTCTGTCCGCAGTGGATTTTATGAACAGCAGCACGGAGCTCATGATCCGGAAAAAGACCAAGAAATCAGTAAGAGATGTCGATATCCGGCCGATGATCGTCTCATTTTCAGGAGAAAAGGATCCTTCCGGGGCTCTTCGTTTCAGCCTCAGGTGCGCGTCCGGGAGTTCGGAAAATCTGAAACCGGCAACCGTGATGGAAGTGTTCTGCGAAAAAGCCGGTATCGCGTTCGATCCTTACGCGCTTTTCGTCACGAGGCGGGAACTTCTGAATGAAGAAATGAAGACGCTGGCCGAACTCGGAATGCCGTTTTAACAGAGGTAGAAGATATGAGATTAGTATTTATCAGACATGGAGATCCCGACTATGTCCATGACAGTCTGACAGCGAAAGGCAAAAAGGAAGCGCAGCTGTTAGCGGACCTCCTTGCTGAAAAGGAACTGGGAGAGATCTGTTTATCGCCGCTTGGACGGGCGCAGGAGACCGCTTCCTATACGATTGAACGCTTGAGAGAGAACGGGAGACTGAAAAAAGAACCCGTTACATACGAATGGCTTCAGGAATTTCCCTCCAGGGTGAACCTGGAACGTTCGGAAGAGGCGAGGAAGGCATTTGCCACGGACCTCTATGACGATTCGGGCTCCTCGGTATATAAGCTCCATCGTATGTGGGATTTTCTCCCTTCCTATTACGGAGAGCATCCGGAGCTGTTTGACGAAATGAAGTGGAGAGAGGCGCAGCTGGTGAAAGACAGCGACGCCGAGGAAATCTATGACCATGTCATCCGGGAATTCGACAGCCTGCTTGCTTCATACGGCTATGAACGGCAGGGGATACTCTACCACTGCGATGAGGGGAATGATATAACGCTGACGTTCTTCTGTCATTTCGGCATTACCTGCGTCCTGCTTTCTCATCTGATGAATGTGTCACCGTTTACGCTTCTTCAGATGACCGCGTCAGCGCCCACATCCGTGACCGAAGCGGTGACGGAAGAGCGCCAGAAAGGCACTGCCATTTTCAGAATGCTGCGTTTCGGCGACACGACCCATCTGACGCTTGGCAATGAGCCGGCTTCGTTCTCGGCAAGATTCTGCGAACGTTTTGAAAATACGGACGAACGCCATTGAAACAGAATATGAGACAATTTGCGGTTACGGAAATTCAATACGGGACCAACTCGTTCCTTGCAGCCGTTCTTTCAGCAGACGGAACGATTGAGGAACTGGAGCTGGAGAGAAAGGAAAAGGCTTCCGAGACGGGAATTGTTTACTCAGGGATCACGGAATCCGTAAACAAAAGTGTCGGAGGAGGCTTTCTGCGCGCCGGAAAAAGGGGACCGTATTACCTGCCCCGCAGGAAACACGAAAAGCTCCGGGTTTCCGCGCCGATTCTTTTTCAGGTGACGAAGGACGCCTCCGGCCATAAGGGCGCCGAAGTGACGGAGAATATTGAACTGGCGGGCACCAGTCTCGTTTTATCCCGTTTTCCCGGGCCTCTGTCATTCTCGAGAAAGCTGAATGAGGAACAGAAAAAACAGATCCGCGGATGGCTTCAGGCAATCGATCCCTGTCCTTACAGAATCCTTGTCAGAACGAACGCGAAGAAGGCGGAAAAAGCCGGGTTCCTTGAGGAACTGAGCAGACTGCGCGCGGAAATGGACGGCATTCTGGAGCGTTTTCAGAAAGCCGGCAATGGCGAGATCCTCTATCGCCCGGAAGAATTCTGGAAGAGGATGTACCGGAATCTCTATGAAAAACCGGACGTTACCGTTTCGGATATTCCGATCGTCCGGGAAGCTCTGAACGGCACGGAAAATGAGCTCTCCATAAGCATCGACGAGCGTTTCGGGATCACAGCCGAGCTGGACCGGCTGCTTGGAAAGTATATTTCCCTTAAAAACGGCGCGTATCTGGTCATTGAAAAGACCGAGGCATTTGTCAGCATTGATGTCAACAGCGGCACGTGCAAAAAAGGGAAAAATCCGGAGAACGCATTTTACATGATCAATATTGACGCCGCCGATGAGATCGCGAGACAGCTGAGGCTGCGCAATCTCGGAGGTATGATTCTGATCGACTTTATCTCAATGGAGGACGAACAGCATCAAAAGGATCTGCTCACCCATATGAGAAAGGTCCTTCGAAAAGATCACCAGGTCGCGGAGGCGATTGATATCACCCCGCTTGGGATTATGGAACTCACCAGGGAACAGAACAGGAAATCACTCTCCGAAGAGATCGGACAGGGAAAGGAGCACTCAGGATGGAAAGCAGTCTAAAGAATGACGCAATGAAACTCGGATTCGGACTGATGCGTCTGCCGAAAAACGAGGACGGATCCATTGACATTCCGCAGGTAAAGGAAATGGCGGACCATTTCATCGCGGGAGGCGGCACTTATTTCGATACAGCCTACGTTTATGACAGCGGAGATAGCGAAAAAGCCTTTAAAGAAGCGGTGGCCGACCGCTATCCGCGTGAATCCTACACGCTTGCCACGAAACTGAATGCCTGGCTCCAGTGCCACGACGAGGAGAGTGCGAAGAGACAGTTCTATACGAGCCTTTTAAGGACAGGCGCGGGTTATTTCGACTATTACCTGCTGCATGCTCTTCAGAGAAACAATTATAAAAAATATGACGAGTATCACATCTGGGATTTTGTGAAAGAGCAGAAGGAAAAGGGACTGATCCGCCACTACGGCTTTTCGTTCCACGCGGATCCGGAGCTTCTGGAAGAGCTTCTGAACAAACATCCGGATGTGGAATTCGTACAGCTGCAGATCAACTATGCCGACTGGGAGCACCCGGGTGTGGCATCGAGAAGGAATCTGGAGATCTGTAAGGCGCACGGCAAGCCCGTCATCGTAATGGAGCCGGTCAAGGGCGGAATTCTCGCGGACCCGATTCCGGAAGTCAAACGCGTATTTGACCTAAGCGGAAGCGGAATGAGCTACGCGAGCTACGCTGTTCGCTTTGCCGCGAGTCTTGACAATGTCTTCATGGTCTTAAGCGGCATGAGTTCTCTTGAACAGATGGATGACAACATGAGCTACATGGAGAATTTCAAACCGCTGAGTCCTGAAGAAGAGGAGATGATTCTTCAGGCCAGGAAAGCGCTGTTTGACAGTAAGGAAATCCCCTGCACATCCTGCCACTACTGCACGAAAGGCTGTCCGATGAATATTCCGATTCCGGAGATCTTCACGATTCTGAACAGAAGAGCCGGAAGCCCCGAATTCCGTACGGTGCGGGAGTACACCATCGTCACTCAGGACAAGGGAAAAGCCGGCGACTGCATTGAGTGCGGACAGTGTGAAGGCGCATGTCCGCAGAGACTGCCCGTAATGACTCTTCTGAAAAAAGCAAGAGAACTGGAAGGGTTCGGGAAGTAAGGAGGGCGTATGGCTCAACCGGCCGTAGACTTCCGTCTTCTTGTATTTGCGTGCCCGCGGTGCTATAATGCGTGAAGACAAAGCATCTGTTCTGACCGGTCAGATTTTCTGCCGGAAAGATCCGTAATTTTAAAAGACTCCGATCCTGACGCGGAAAAGTGATTTGACGCGGAATGTCCTGGAAAAAACGACTGCGTTTTTAAGGATATCCGCTATGGATATCCTTTTTTAGTAATGAACCATTTAAGAAGGAGGATGGAACATGGATACACGTATCGCGATCATCAGCATCATTCTGGACAACCCGAAATCGGTCATGCCGCTGAACCAGCTTCTTCATGACAGCAGGGAATTTATCATCGGCAGAATGGGTATTCCCTATAAGAAAAATGACATCAATCTGATTTCCGTAGCCATTGACGCGCCGGAAGACGCGATCAACGCTCTGACCGGAAAAATCGGGAAGCTCGACGGCGTCACCGCGAAGACGGTCTATTCGAAAATCTGATTTTTAAAATAAAGAGGCCCATCCTTTGATTGACGAACGAGAAATCAAACCGAATATCCCGGTGAAGATCCCATCAAAAGACGGCTGTGAAGCGAACATCACAGACGTTCCGTTTCCCGTGCCTTTCCCGAAAGGCCTTGTTTATGCGCCTCCGGCGAGGGGAACATGGACAATCGCGCATTCTCCGATGCTCATACCGGGCTGCCACGAGATCTATGTCTGCTGTCCCTGCTGCCTTCACGGAGTCGTACTTTCCGCGGACGAGATTCCGGACGGCGGAAACAGCCGTTTTTCCATGGTCACTTTGACAAATGAAAACGTTCTGAAGGGCGATCTGGAGGAGATGATGATCGAGGGAGTTTCCGAGGTCCTGAAGGGCCTTCCGGAAATGCCGCGGCTTGTGGAGTGCTTTACTTCCTGTGTGCAGCATTTCCTCAACATCGATCTGAAAGTGGTCTATCGCGCTTTAAGGGAACGTTTCCCGGGTACGGATTTTATTGACGGCTATATGATCCCGACCCTGGCAAGAAAACTGACACCGGACATGCTCGGCAGAAGACAGCTCCTTAGAGCCGCCTCCATGAAGAGAGCCGGGAAAGATGAGACTCTCCGGGAAAAAAGGGACCGGGCCGTAAGCCTTATCGTCAATTACTATCCGCTGGACCCGGATTCGGAGCTGAAAGAGCTGTTCGAAAAAGAAGACTATGAAGTCCGGGATTTCGCATCCTGTAAAACCTATGAGGATTATCTGGCCCTGGCGGATTCGGAATGCGCGCTCGTTTTTGTATCTGCTTCCCTTCCTGCGGCGAAGGACTTTCAAAAGCAGACCGGCATGGATTATCTTTATCTGCCCTACAGCTACAGCTTTGAGGAACTTCGCAGGGAATATCAGACATTAACAGACCGCTTCGGTCTGAACATGCCGGATCCGGAAGAATATGAACGAAGAATTACCGCGCGGGCGAGGGAAGTATCGGAGCTCTACAACGGAACTCCTCTGGTTCTGGATTATACCGCTTCACCCCGCATTCTTCAGATGGCTTTATTTCTTCTGGAGAACGGATTTCAAGTAAAGGCGGTCTATACGGACGCGTTTTCTCCGGAAGAGGAGGAAGTTTACAACGTACTTCGTGAAAAATATCCGCAGCTCCTCATCCGGTCCACGCAGCATTTTAAGATGCGCCTCCTTCCCCGTGATGAGGGAAAGAAGGAGAAACTCATAGCCGTAGGACAGAAAGCGGCTTATTTCACGGGAACGGATCATTTTGTAAATATGATCGAAAACGGCGCTGTTCTCAAGGGGGACAGTCAGCCGGTGCAACTATACGGATACAGCGGAATTCTGCATTTCCTGGACCTTCTTGAGGAGGCATTCTTAAGGAAATCAGACGTGAAGAGCGTCATTGAAGTCAAGGCGTTCGGATGCAGCGGAAGAATAGGAGGAGAGGCATGAATCAGTCACAGCGTGTTCTTTCCACCTATGCCGCGGATCTGTTCGGCATCAGTTCCGCTCTTTACGAACTCGGCGGCCTCATCGTGATGCACGACGCGTCAGGCTGCAATTCCACTTACGGAACTCACGACGAGCCCAGATGGTATGATACTCCTTCCATGGCCTATATCTCGGGACTCAACGAAGTGGACACCATCCACGGAAATGACAAAAGACTCAGGGACAATATAAAGGAAGCGGCATTGGAAATGCAGCCCGCCTTTATCGCGATCAGCGGAAGCCCGATGCCAAATGTCATCGGAAGCGATCTGAAGTCCGCAGCAGCCCTTCTGGAACGCGAGACGGGCATTCCGTGCATGGGGTTTCGGACAGACGGCATTCATACATATGCCGCAGGAGCGGGCGAAGCATTTCTTGAGTATGCCCGGCGCTTCCTGAAACCTGTGCCCGAAGAACAACACGGGGGTATCCGGGTGAATATCCTCGGCGTGACGCCGCTGGACTTTTCAGTGACAGGCAATACGACCGCGATGCGTAAAATCCTTGCCGGCGCCGGCATCGAACTCATCAGCCTCTGGGCCATGGGAAGTTCTCCCGAAGAACTTCAAAGAGCGCCTTCTGCCGATCTCAACCTGGTGGTATCGTCCGCAGGGCTTTCGGCGGCATCTTATATGGAGGCCGAATTCGGCATTCCGTATCTGTGTATGACGCCTGTCGGGAAAAGCGGTCAGGAGCTCTGGCTGCGGCTTATCCGCGAACGTGCGGCCGAAGGAAAGAGGAAAGAAAAGGGAAAACTCATTCCGTCAGGACTTTACGGCAGCATTTCCTGCTTCGGGATGTCCGGAAGGACAAAACCGGAAGAAGACGGGAAGGCGCAGGTTCTGATTATCGGTGAGCCGCTCATTTCCGAAGGGATCAAAAACTGCCTGATGACGGAATTCGGCATTGAACATGTACGAAGGATCTGTCCCCTTCCGGATCTGCCGAAAGAGGCTTACGCCGGCGCGGAAATCGTGACGCAGGAACAGCATCTGGCCAGGGCGGCGGCATCGGCGGAACGGGTGATCGCGGATCCGATTTACGCCCGTCTTTTGCCTGAAGAAAAGAGAAAGGCGTTCATCCGCTTCCCGCACGAAGCATATTCGGGACGCCATTACAGAGAGGAGATACCGGTCTTTACAGGGAATTCATTTTCCGAATGGATCGGGGAACAATTATGAAAAAGATTGCGATATACGGAAAAGGCGGAATCGGAAAATCGACGACGACCGCCAACCTGGCTGCCGCTCTTGCGGCGGACGGCTATAAGGTCATTCAGATCGGCTGCGATCCCAAAGCGGATTCCACAATGAACCTGCTGAAAGGGGTGCCTGTGCAGCCTGTTATGGACTATTACAGGCTCCATGACGAAGAACCCGATTTCGAACACATCGGCCGGGAAGGATTCGGCGGTGTATTCTGCATCGAGACGGGCGGACCGACACCGGGTCTTGGATGCGCCGGACGCGGAATCATCGCTACATTTGACCTTCTGGAAGAACTGGAAGTCTTTGAACGGATCCGTCCGGATGTCGTTCTGTACGACGTCCTCGGGGATGTGGTCTGCGGAGGATTTGCCGCTCCGATCCGGGAGGGTTATGCCGAAGAAATCCTGATCGTCACTTCGGGAGAAAAAATGGCTCTCTACGCGGCGGACAACATCAGTACCGCCGTCAGGAATTTCGAGGATCGCGGATACGCGCATGTCCGCGGCATTGTTCTCAACAGAAGGAATGTCCCTGATGAAGAGGAAAAAGTCCGTTCATTTGCCGAAAAACATGGATTTCCGATCTGCGCGGATATCCCGAGGAGCGACGAGATCAACTATTATGAAGACCGCGGAATGACCGTTATAGAAGGAGATCCGTCTTTGCCGGTCAGCCGGCTGTACATGCAATTAGCGAGAGATCTGATGGGAGACGAAAAGCCTCAGCGCGAAGGAGACCATGAATAAGAATCTTCAAGAGCCCAATTATAGAAAACCGTGGAGCATCACAGCCGAAGAACTCTGTCAAGCCGGTACGGAAGGATGGCCGAAAGAGTTTTCTCAGGCGGAAGCCCTGATCTACAGCTCACCGGCTACTTTGAGCTATAATTCCCCGGGAGCAAACGGCTTCGGCGTGAAGAGAGCCGGGCTTGTTCTGCCGGAATCCGTTATGCTGCTCGTGTCTCCGGGATGCTGCGGCAGAAACAGCACGATCCTCAGCCGTGTGAGCGGCTACGCGGAGCGTATGTTCTATCTGCTTATGAATGAAACGGATCTGATCACCGGAAGGCATCTGAAGAAGATTCCGGATGCTGTACGCCGCATCTGCGACGAGGCAAAACCGAGGCCGAAAGCGGTCGTAATCTGCATCACCTGCGTGGACGCCCTCTTGGGAACGGATCTGGAACGCGTCTGCAGAAAAGCGGAAAAGGCGGTTCCGGGAGTCCATGTGGTGCCGAGCTATATGTATGCCCTGACAAGGGAAGGCACAAAGCCGCCGATGACATCGATCAGGAAGAGCCTGTATTCCCTTCTTGAAAGGAAGCCGGTCAATCCTCACGCGGTCAATCTGATGGGGTATTTCAGCCCGCTTTCAGATGACTCCGAACTCTATCCGATCTTCCGCAAAGCAGGGCTCAGCAGGATCCGTGAGATCTCGCGTATGAAGACTCTGGAAGATTATATGGAAATGGGAGAGGCGAATTTCAACCTGGTTCTCCATCCGGAAGCACGCTACACGGCGGAGGATCTGCTTAAGCGTCTCGGGATGCCCTATATTGAACTCAGGCGTCTGTATGATCCTGAAAAAATAGCGCGCCAGTACGATCTTTTCGCCGCGGCGGTCGGGATCACGCTTGAATACGGTGAATACCGCGTAAGAGCGGAAGAGGCTCTGAACCGTTTTACGGAAAAATACGGACAGCTGAGAGTCGTGATCGGACAGATGCTGAACGCGAATCCGTTTGAACTTGCGGTGCTGTTCCTTAAAAAGGGACATCTTGTGCCCCGCATCTTCGCGGTTCCGTCAGAAGAGGATCTGCCGTTTATCAAAGAGATCGCCGGACTCAGCCCTGATACTCGTATTTTCACCAGCACGCATCCTTCCATGCTGGAGGATCCGGAAGGGATTTGTGCGGATCTCTGCCTCGGAAAGGACGCGAAATATTTCGCGCCGGAAGCAGTATGCGTGCCGTTCTCGGACGACATTCAGCCGTTCGGCTTCCGCGGGCTCGAACTGCTTCTCGAACGGATCGATGCGGCATTGGATCAAAACAGGCGTCAGCAGTCTCCGGAACGTGCAACCGCTGCCGCGGAAACGGAATATGCCGGCGGGACAGCAGAAGAATTGGCGTACGAAATATCGGATTCCGAAAATCCGGATTATGGGTCGAACCGTCTGCTGACCAGACTGTCACCTTTTGCCCCTGATATATCGGGTGCCGCGGGCGTATTTTTCGGGCACGGAGGCGTAATTGTCATCATTGACGCGGGCGGATGCACCGGAAATGTCTGCGGTTTCGACGAACCGAGATGGTTCAGCGAAAAGAGCGCTGTATTTTCCGCCGGCTTAAGAGATCTGGACGCCATCCTCGGAAGAGATAAAAAGCTGATCGCGAAGATCAAAGACGCTCTTCAATATACAAACGCCCGTTTCCTTGCCCTTATCGGAACTCCGGTTCCGGCTGTCATCGGTACAGATTTCAAAGCGCTGAAACGAATGGCTGAAAAGGAATTCGGATTGCCGGTCCTCACCGTGGACGCGAGCGGTATGGGGAGTTACGACGAAGGAGAGATCAAGGCTTACAAAGAGCTTCTGAAAGCATTTCCCGCGGATTTCGGGGCACCTTCCGTATTCGGAGCGCTGCCTCTTGATCTGCCTGGTGAAATAACAGATCTTCCGGCATTCAAAAAGAGTGTCAGAACGCTCGTTCCGGAGCATCTGAATGCAGCCGTTTCACCCGCCGGAATACGGATCTGTAAAGCCGTCAGGGATCAGGGCGGCCCGGACTTTTCCGTGGTCTTTCCTGCCAAAGACCTGATCTGCCGGATTCCGGATCATGCAGGGTCGGACATCCATTCCGCCCTTATCATTCACCAGACAGTTTGTGCTGACAGTTTTGCCGGAAAGCTGAAAGAAGAACTCCCAGAGTGCGAAGTGGAAACGGCTACGTTCTTCACCGTTCCGGAACATGACGAAGCGCTGAGATATCCGGTTCATCCGCTTAAAGGAGAAGCGGATCTCAAAGCCCTTCTAAAGAAAAAGAACTACGATCTGGTAGTCGCCGATCCGCTTATAAAACCCGCGGTCGAAGGGCATGCGCGCTATTTTCTGCCGCTTTCCCATTTCGCGGTATCCGGGTCAGCGGCGGCACAGCAGTAAAAGACGGAGATCACATTTTCAAAATGACACATACGGACACAGTCAGAAAAAGGATCAAGCTGTACGGAATCGTGCAGGGAATCGGGTTCAGGCCTTTTGTAAAAAGGCTTGCCGATGAACTGCGCGTCAATGGCTCCGTATGCAATCACGGATCCTTTGTGGACATTGTTGCCGAAGCGGACCTAAAGATCATTGAGGAGTTCGAAAGAAGGCTCATTGCCGATGCTCCTCCCGCTTCGCATATCGTACGGACAAAGGCCGTTCCTGAGGAGCCTCTGGGCGAAACGGAATTTCTGATCGTGAAAAGCCGTAAAGAAAGAGGAGATATCTATGTCTCTCCCGATCTGGCCATCTGTCCGGAGTGCGAGAAGGAACTGTTTGATCCCGGAGACCGCCGGTATCTGCATCCGTTTATCAACTGCACGAACTGCGGGCCCAGGCTGACAATTCTGGACTCCATGCCTTATGACCGGGAACGAACCTCCATGGCGGAATTCCCGATGTGTGAGAAATGTTCCTATGAATACACGCATCCCGAGAGCCGGCGCTTTCACGCCCAGCCCGTCTGCTGTCATGACGACGGTCCGAAGCTGAGGATCCCCGGAACCTCCCTTAGTGAAGAGGAATGCATCCGGGAAGTCAGAAGGATCCTGAAAAACGGAGGAATCGCGGCTGTCAAAGGGATCGGAGGATTTCATCTGGCCTGCGACGCTTCCCGGGACGATGCGGTCTTAAGGCTCAGAACACTGAAAAACCGTCCCATGAAGCCTTTCGCGGTGATGATGAGAGATATGGAGACGGTACGGAGAGAATGCGTGCTTCTGCCGGGACAGGAAGAGCTTCTCACAGGCTCCGAAAAGCCGATTCTGCTCCTGGAACGGCGCACGGACGGAGGGCAGAAGCTTTCAAATCTGATCGCCCCGGACAATCCGACTGTCGGTGTGATGCTCCCATATGCGCCCGTACAGCATCTGTTGTTCCGCTATCCCGCGGAAGGAGAGACAGAACCCGCGGATGACGGATTTACAGACATGCTGGTAATGACATCCGGCAATCCGTCGGGCGCGCCCATCTGCCGGACGACAGAGGAAGCTGTGGAATATCTTTCGCCGATGTGCGATGTCATCCTCGGCAACAACCGGAAAATCCGGCTTCGGGCAGATGATACCGTCATGCGCTTCGCGGACGGAAAGCCTTATATGATCCGAAGATCCAGAGGGTATGCTCCGCTGCCTCTTACCGTTGAACCGGAAGATCTCCCGGGATTTAAAGCCGGCGGGGATCGGCAGACCCATACGGTGCTCGCAATCGGCGGAGAACTGAAGAATACGTTCTGCCTGGCGAAAAACGATCTTTATTATATGTCTCCCTATGTAGGAGATCTCGGGGATCCGAGAAGTGTGGACGCCCTTCAGGCCGCGGTTGAGCGGATGGAAACTCTGCTGGAAATCAAGCCGGAAGCGGTTGTCTGCGATATGCATCCATTGTATAATTCTTCTGCATTTGCGAAAGAACTCGGAATTCCGGTTATCGAGATTCAGCATCACTACGCCCATATCCTGAGCTGTATGGCGGAAAATGCTTATCTTGAGCCGGTGATCGGCGTATCCTTCGACGGAACCGGTTACGGAACGGACGGAACCATCTGGGGAGGAGAATTCCTCTACTGCCGTACGGACCGTTTCGAAAGAGCCGGCTTCCTGAAGCCTTTCCGTCAGGCCGGCGGAGATCTGGCGGCAAAAGAAGGCTGGAGGATCGCGGTATCCCTGATGCTGGATGCGTTTGAAGATGCGGCATATGCCGAAAATATAGCGGCGGACCTGGGTATCTGTTCAAAGGAAGAATTCCGCATCCAACGGATGATGGTCGAAAAAGGCCTGAACTCCGTGAAATCGACCTCCGCCGGAAGGCTTTTTGACGCCGTATCCGCTGTTCTGGGAATCCGGAGAGCCTCCACATTTGAAGGAGAGGCCTCTATTGCGCTTGAATATGCCGCCGAACCGGACATATCGGAAATCGCCGAAATGGGAATTGACGAAGGAGAAGAATTCGCAATCAAAACCGATGAGCTGATCCGGGCGCTGATCCGGGGACGTATGGAAGGGAAGAGTACTTCTTGTCTGGCCGGAGGGTTTCATACCGCTTTGGCCGGGGCCGTTCTCAAAGGCTGCCGCCTCATGAGGAACCGCTATCATGTGGAAACGGTCGCCCTGTCCGGAGGCGTATTTCAGAACATGCTGTTCCTTGATCAGGTGAGGACCATGCTCGGAAATGACGGATTCCGCGTACTCGTTCATTCACAGGTTCCCGCGAATGACGGGGGCATTGCTCTTGGGCAGGCAGTATACGGAATGAACTACTTGTTGACATAAAAAAGTTATGTAAAGAAAGAAGGGGTTATTATGTGTGTCGGACTTCCCGCAAAGGTAGTAAAGATGAAAAACGGAACCGCCGTGGTAGACGCAACGGGAGCGAAGAGGGAGATTTCCACCGAACTGCTCACGGATGTGCACCCGGGTGATTATGTAATGGTTCACGCCGGCATGGCGATCGCGAAGATCACGGCGGATGACCAAAGCGAGACAGAAGAAATTCTGGCTGCTTTCTGAAAGGATATCGTTCATGATGAAAGTAAATCAGAAAGCACTTGAGATGATTCAAAACTACAGCGGCAGTCCCGTCCGGATTATGGAGGTATGCGGAACACATACCCACGCGATCTTCGAGCATGGAATCCGGAGCGTCCTGCCGGACCGGATCAAACTGATCTCCGGGCCCGGATGTCCGGTCTGCGTGACGGAGACGGACTATATTGACGAAGCGGTCTGGCTGGCGCTTGAGAAAGGCTGCGTGATCACCACTTTCGGAGACCTCGTGCGTGTTCCGGGAACCGAGATGTCCCTTGCGGGAGCGAGAGCTCACGGAGCGGACATCCGTACGGTCTACACGCCTCTGGACGCTGTGGAGATTGCCGTCAAAGAACCTGACAAACAGGTTGTGTTCCTTTCGGTCGGCTTTGAAACGACCGTTCCGATATCCTGTCTGGCTGTTCAAAAAGCGAAGGAAAGAGGGCTGACGAATTTTTCGCTGCTTACCGCCAATAAGACCATGGATGAAGCATACAGGGTTCTGAAGGGCTCTGCCGACGCGTTTCTCTTTCCGGGACATGTCAGCACCTATACCGGCATGCAGATCTACAGAGATCTCGCCGAAGAGGGCATTTCCGGCGCTGTATGCGGATTTACGGCCGACGAGATCCTGACCGCGATTGCCGTCATCCTGGTAAAGCTTCAGGAGAAGAAGCCGTTTGCCGTAAACTGTTATACAAGAGTGGTGACGGAAGAAGGAATGCCGGCAGGACGTGCTTTGGTTGAAAAAATGATGCAGCCCTGCGCCGCGCGCTGGAGAGGCATCGGGGAGATTCCCGGTTCCGGTCTGATGCTGCGTCCTGAATACGAGGATTTCGACGCGCGCATCAAGTATCAGATGCCCCATATTGAGGGACATCCGAATCCCGCGTGCCGCTGCGGCGAGATCCTGATGGGCAAAGTCAAGCCGTTTGAGTGTCCGCTCTTCGGAAAAGTCTGCACTCCGGAGCACCCGGTAGGGGCCTGCATGGTCTCTTCGGAAGGAACCTGCTCGGCCTATTACAAATACAGTATTTAAAATGATGGAGAACTGACAATGAATGACTACATCACGCTGGCGCACGGTGCCGGCGGAAAACAGACGAATGAACTGATCGGCGGGATTTTCAGAAAATATTTTGAGAATCCGTATCTGACAGCGGATGATGCCGCGGTACTGCCCGAAATCAAAGGGCGGATCGCGATGACTACGGACGGCTTTATCGTATCCCCGCGCTTTTTCCCGGGAGGCAACGTCGGAAGACTTGCCGTATGCGGAACCGTCAATGACCTGGCCTGCATGGGCGCGAAACCTCTCTATATGACGGTCTCCTGCGTGATCGAAGAGGGATTTTCGATTGCGGAGCTGGAGGAAATCGTAAAATCGCTCGCGGAAACAGCCGAAGAAGCGGGTGTCAATGTAGTGGCCGGTGACACGAAGGTGGCCGGAAAAGGACAGGTAGACGGTATCTTTATTACGACAGCCGGTGTCGGCGAGGTTCAGGAAGGTACGGATCTTTCGGGCGCCAACGCGGCTCCCGGGGATGTGATCCTTGTAAGCGGCGATATCGGCCGTCACGGTGGAACGATTCTTCTGGCCAGAGACGACTACGGAATCGAAGCGGATCTTACGAGTGACGACGCTCCGCTGAACCATCTGATGGAAGAGATGATTGCCGTTACGAAGGACATCCATGTCATCAGAGACGCGACACGCGGCGGAGTGGGCACGGTTCTTTACGAGATCGCCTCTGAGAGCCATGTCGGTGTAGAGATCGAACGAGACAGCATCCCCGTTGATCCGTCGCTTGCGGGCGTCTGCGGCATGCTGGGGCTCGAACCGCTGTATCTCGCATGCGAGGGACGCTTCGTTGTCATTGCTCCCGAACAGTATAAGGATCAGCTGCTTGAAGTAATGCGCGCAGGGAAATATTCCGCGAATGCAGCCTGCATCGGAAAGATCATTCCCGAACATGAGGGACGCGTGGTCGTCACCACCTCTATAGGAGCGAGGACATTGCTTCCTCCGCCGGGCGGAGAGCTCCTTCCGAGAATCTGCTGAATATTTGTTGAAAAACTGCTTGCACAGGCTATTTTCCTGTGTTAAAATACCTGAGTGTGCCGCACGGAGAGGCTATAAGTGCGTTCATTTTGACGCCGCCGCATCCGGCGAGTATTGTGAAGAAGGAGGAGCAAAACATGTATGCAGTGATTGCTACCGGCGGAAAGCAGTACAGAGTTTCTGAGGGTGATGTAATCCGTGTAGAAAAACTCGGAGTCGAGAAGGGCGAGAAGGTTACATTTGACAACGTTCTTGCTATTGGCGGAGACGCATTCAAGGCCGGCGAAGATGTGAAGGACGCGACAGTCGAAGCAGATGTCATCAGCAACGGCCGCACCAGAAAAGTGATCGTGTACAAGTATAAGGCAAAGACCGGTTATCATAAGAAAAACGGCCACAGACAGCATTATACGGCAGTAAAGATCACAAAGATCAACGCCTGAATATGATTCGGGCATTCATTTACCGAAAAGGCAGTTCCTATACGGGATATCATGTCGAAGGACATGCCGAATATGCCGAAGACGGGAAGGACATCTATTGCGCAGCTGTTTCCATGCTGGTGATCAACACGGCGAACTGCATTGAAAAATTCTGCGGTGACAGCGTGGACGGAACAGAGGAGACAGGATTGCTGGATATCCGCTTTCCGGACGGACTTTCCGATAAAGGGACACTACTTGTCGAAACAATGATCAAAGGCTTGAAGGATCTCGAAAAGGGAGACGGCAAACCTTATCTGGAAGTTATTATTGAGGAGGAATAAGTCATGCTGAATCTGAATATTCAGCTCTTCGCTCATAAAAAAGGTGTCGGTTCCACAAAGAACGGCCGTGATTCGAAGGCGAAGAGACTCGGCGCGAAGAGAGCTGACGGCCAGTTTGTAAAAGCGGGCAACATTCTTTACAGACAGCGCGGCACTCATATTCATCCGGGCGAAAACGTCGGCCGCGGCGGCGATGATACGCTTTACGCGAAGGCAGACGGGATCGTTCGTTACACAAGACTCGGAAGAGACCGCAAGCAGTGCTCGATCGAGCTTGTAGACGCAGCCGAATAATCTGCAGGTAATTAAGATGTAGGGCTTCGAATCTCAAAGGATTTGAAGCCCTTATTGCATTATAAACAGTTCTTTTGCCAAATCGCGAGGTATTGAAATTATGGCTTTTCTGGACTATGCGAGAATTCACATCCGCTCAGGAAAGGGTGGCGACGGACACGTCAGCTTCCGCAGAGAAAAATATGTCCCGGCCGGAGGACCTGACGGGGGAGACGGCGGAAAAGGCGGAGACGTCATTTTCGAGACGGATCCTTCCATGAACACCCTGTTCGTCTACAAACACCGCTATCAGTTCAAAGCGGAAGACGGAGGTCCCGGCGAAAAGCGGAGACGTCACGGAAAAAACGGAAATGATATCATCTTAAAAGTCCCTGAAGGGACCATTCTGAAAGAAGAACACAGCGGCCGGATCGTGGCGGACCTGTCCGGAGAGAATACCCGTCAGGTCATTTTGAGAGGCGGAAAGGGCGGAAGAGGAAACATGAATTTCGCCACCCCCACCAATCAGGCGCCTCAGTATGCGGAGCCGGGAAAGTCCGCGATGGAACTGGACCTGATTCTCGAGCTGAAGCTGGTTGCCGACGTCGGCCTCATCGGATTCCCGAATGCCGGCAAATCGACGTTCCTTTCGAGAGTGACAAACGCGGATCCGAAGATCGCGCCTTATCCCTTCACGACGATTGACCCGAATCTGGGCGTAGTGGACCTTGGCGATGGACGCGGATTTGTGATCGCGGATATGCCGGGCCTTATTGAAGGCGCGTCCGAAGGTGTCGGCCTCGGACATCGTTTCCTGAAGCATATCGAAAGGACCAGAGTCCTTATCCACCTTGTGGACATGGCTTCCTTTGACGGAAGGGATCCGGTGGAAGATGTCTTCGCAATTCACGCGGAGCTGGAAAAATACAATCCGGATATCATGAAAAAGCCGATTCTGATCGCGGCCAACAAGATGGATGTGGCAGCGTACGCGGAAGACAACCCGCTTCAAAGACTGAAAGAGACATTCGAGCCCATGGGCTATGAGATTTATCCTGTCTCCGCCGTAAGCGGGGAAGGTGTTCAGGAGCTTTTGGAAGCGGTCAGGAATCTTCTTGATACAACCGCACCTGAGAAGGTATACTATGAACAGGAGTTCTTCCCGGAAGAGATGACCATTCCTTCGGATCTTCCCTATACGATTACGGTCGGCACCGACTACCGCGGAGATACGGAATATGTGGTGGAAGGACCGAAGATCGAGCGTATGCTGAGCTATACCAACCTGGATTCGGAAAAGGGATATCTGTATTTCGCTCGTTTTATGAAGGAATCGGGCATCAATGACGAACTGAAGAAAATGGGAATCGCCGATGGCGGAACGGTAAGAATGTACGGTCATTCTTTTGAGTTCTGGTATGACGAACCCGTAGGAGAGGATGTGGAAGAAAATGAAACTGAGCAGTAAACAGCGGGCGTATCTGAGAAGCCTCGCCGTATCCATAAGCCCCGTTCTCTATATCGGAAAAGCGTCTTTAACGGAAGAAATCATTCAGAACGCGGATGATGCTTTGCGCACACACGAACTGATCAAACTGGGCGTACAGAAAAACTGCGAGGATGACGCGCGGATCATCGCGGAAGCAATCGCGGAACATACAAACGCCGAGGTTGTGACCGTGATCGGGAAAAAGATTCTGCTTTACCGTGAAGGAAAAGACGATCAGAAACGGATCATCCTTCCTTAAGGCGCGAGGATACATACATTGAAGACCGGAATTATGGGCGGAACGTTCGATCCGCCCCATTACGCACATCTGATTCTGGCTGAACAGGCAAAGGAACAGTTTCATCTGGACCGCGTCCTTTTCATGCCGAACGGTTCTCCGCCGCACAAGCCCGTCCGAACGGGCAGGGCAGACAATGAGCAGCGGCTTCAAATGTGCGCCCTGGCTGTTGCCGGGAATCCGGGCCTTGAGCTCTGCGACCTCGAAATGAAGAGCGAAGGGCCGAGCTATTCTTACCTCACACTGGAAAAGCTGCATCAGATCTATCCGGAAGATGAGTTCTATTTCATTATCGGCGCGGATTCGCTGTTCGACTTTCCCGGATGGAGGCAGCCGCAGAAGATCTGCGATCAGTGTATTCTGCTGTGCGCTGTACGCAATAATTGCAGCGAAGAAGAAATCCGAAAGGGAATGGAGACTCTTAAAACCGCTTTCGGAGCGAGAATCGAACTGATCCGGACTCCGAACATGGACATTTCCTCCAAGATGCTTCGTCAAATGATCCATGAAGGCCGTTCCGTAAGATACTACATGCCGGATGATGTGATCCGTTACATTGCGGAACAGCGAATTTACAGCAATTTACAAATCCAGTAAACAGACTGAATCCACAGAGGACGACTTTTATGGCAGAAGAAAAATATGACATCCAGGCAATGAACAAAACTCTTCGGAAATATATGGACAAGGGCAGGTTTATTCACACACAGGGAGTGCGTTATACAAGCACGGCTCTGGCGATGGCTCATGGAATCGACCTTGAAAAAGCCGAAGTGGCCGGTCTTCTTCATGACTGCGCGAAATGCATTTCGGATTCCAAAAAAATAAAGATCTGCGAGAAAAACGATATTCCCGTTTCCCCGGCCGAAAGAGAGAATCCGTTCCTGCTTCATGCCAAGGTGGGTGCCTATATCGCTGCCGAAAAGTACCATGTGAACGATCCGGAGATCCTTGCCGCGATCCGTTCCCATACGACCGGAAGACCCGGAATGTCTGTCCTCGAACAGATTGTGTTCATAGCGGATTATATCGAGCCGCTGCGCAACAAATCCAAACATCTTCCGGAAATCCGAAGAACCGCTTTTCGGGATCTGGACGAATGCTGCTATATGATTTTAAAAGATATGCTTTTGTACCTCAATTCACGGAGCGCTCAGATTGATCCGACTTCTTCGGAAGCATTTCATTTTTATGAAGAAGTGCATGAAGAGCGCAGAGACTAACACTTTTGATCGGGAGAATCAGATGGAAAAACTTGAAAGCAAAGAGCTGGTAGGGATCATTGTCAGAGCGCTTGAAGAAAAAAAGGCCGAGAACATTGAGGTGATTGAGATCGATCAGATCTCTCCTCTGGCGGATTTTTTCGTCATCGCGAACGGCAGTAACGCGAACCAGACGGAAGCCATGGTAGATGAAGTACAGGAAAAGGCCGCGATGGCGGGATTCCAGGCGGATCATGTGGAAGGGCATAAAAACGCGAACTGGACTCTGATTGATTTCAAGGGCGTTGTGGTCCATATCTTTGATCAGGAAGGACGCGAGTTCTATGACCTTACCAGAATCTGGCAGGACGGCACAAAGCTGGATCCGAAATCTTTAGCAGAACTCAAGGCGGAATAACTTGAACAAATCCTCCGTTAGAAGCATTATCGGCTGCTTTGGGGCGGCTGTTCTTCTGACCGGCACACTGACAGGCTGTGCCGGTGTTTCTGATGTCTTTTATACGCTTCTTACGGATCAGTCGGAAACATATTCCTACGAAGAACAGCAGTTTGAGGAGCATGAAGAAGTCACTGCTCCGGATGAACTGAGCGCGTCTTCCGGGGACGGAAAAAGCGAAGTCGGAGAAGGTTCCGTCCCGGCCCATGAACAGGAAGCCGTTGACCGTTTCGGTTTTCCCGTGACACCAGCGGAAGATCTGAGCGGTTTCGCGTATGACCAGCTGGATGAGGATACGAAAAGCGCGTATTCCTATCTGTGTGCCGGAATCAAGGAAAAGAAGTCTTCATTTCCCATAAGGGCCAAAAATACCGAAGCCATCAAAAAAGCGATTTCGGCGATTCTTATTGACCATCCCGAATATTTCTGGCTTGACGGCAGCGCTGAAATGAGCGGTTTCGAAACAGTGGGAATCTGGAAAGTCACGCTGGGATTCAACGTCGGGGAAGAGGAAATTGACGGCATCAGCGGGACGATCGAAGAGAAAGCGGAAGAGTACCTTGCCACTTTGTCCGAAGAGGACGGAGAGTATGAAAAAGTACGGAAGGCCTACGAGTATATCATTCTCAATACCGATTATCTGAGAGAGAGCCCGCAGAATCAGAATATCCAAAGTGTATTCGTCAACGGCTACTCCGTCTGTGCCGGGTATGCCAGGGCCATGAAATATCTTCTGGACCGGGCCGGTGTATGGTGTGCCTATGTCGAGGGCACCATTGCCGATACCAGAGAAGGCCATGCCTGGAATCTGGTCCGAATCGACGGCATTTACACATATGTCGATCCCTCCTGGGGAGATCCGACATACGGCGAGGATGATACGGACTCCGGCCGTCTCAATATTATCTATGATTATCTCTGTCTCACGACACATGAGATGGACCGTGCCCGTCATATCCCGGAAAGCACGTATACTTTACCTGAGTGTACAGACCGCTCTTATGACTGGTATGCGTTAAACGGCTTCTATTATGACAGTTATGATCCGGATGCTCTGTCATCCGCGCTTTGGCATGCTGTAGATGAGAACGAATCGCTGGTCTATTTCAAGTTCGCCGACTTTGAGACTTATGCCCAGGCTATGGCGGCTTTATTTCCCGAAAGCGGAGAAGGAAGCCTTCTGGAAGCTCCGCTTCAGCAGCGCATGGAGTGGGACGGAACCGGTTCCATGCAGTATTTCTACAGCTATTCGGATGAACTGATGATTATCAAGCTTTATTGGTAATTTTCCCTGTTCTCATTCCATTTAAAAATGTATAATAGATATATTAGAGTGACTGTTTTGTCAGGCACTCCATCATCAATACAAAATTGTTTTCAGTAAAGGAGAAGGATATGCAAAATGGGAAGAAGAAATTATCACTGATACTCCTCATCACCCTTATGCTATGCCTCACAGCGGCCGTTCCGGCAAATGCGAAAACGAAGGGCTATGTAAAGGCATACAAAGCTTTACTTGAAAAGGGTGAAATCTCGATCACGACGGTATACAGATATATCGACGATTACGGGAAGATCTCCCAGGAAGAACCCGATACAGAAAAGTTCAAGATTTCCGGCTTTCGTCTCCTGAATATTGACCGCAAAGGTACTCCCGAGATGGTGCTGCAGCTTCAATACGATGGTGACAATACCTCTAAATCAGCATGTGTAGTTGCCTACAAAGGAGGAAAAGCTGTCGTCCTGAAAAGTAATAATTCCGGTTCTTCCACTTTTACTTTTGGAAAAGCGTCCTATCATAGGGATAAGAACGGCAAATCCAATTATGACGCGGTGCAGAAGAAGGTAAACAACAGCTTCTATTACAGCAAAGCTCAAAAAGCGCTTTATGCAGAGCAGAAATATTCGGATGACTACAATTTTGATTCCAAAGGCAAGCGCTATTCGGACAGCCAGATTTTCAAATATCTGTATACGATCAAATCCGGCACGCTTCTGGAGAAAAGATACTGCAGCAAGAGCACCAGTCAGAGAGGGTATCGGTTCTATTCTGTACGGGACAACGGCAATAAGACCCGCCAGAGCTATTATGACGCGAAACTCTACAAGAATTACAATAAAAAATACTTCGGCAAGCTGAAAAAATACACTTACTATAAACTCACTGCGACGAACATCAAGAAGTATGTCAAATAAGAAAGGAGAGCGCGGATCATGAAGAATTTTAAAAACAAACTGAGTCTGATCGCTATTCTTGCCCTCTCAATGGTGATGCTTTTTGCGGTTCCCGCAGAAGCGAAAACAGCGAAATACAAAAAACTGTATAAAAAATTCCTTTCCAAAGGAGCTTATACCATTACCGATACCTATTACCGCATGAATTCCAGAACGGGAAAATATCAGAAGGCCACAACGAAAACCAAATTAAAAATATCCAAATACGCTGTTATAAACCTCGATCAGAAAGGCGCTCCGGAACTTCTTCTTTTCTCGAAGTATTACAGCGGGAAGAATGCTTATAATCCCAATGCCTACAATGCTTCAGTGGCCTATATAAAGGGAAATAAAGTCAAAATTGCTCCTTTCTCGGAATATGTAATAAAAGCAGGCAAGAAGTCTTATAAGAATACTCTCTATTCTGAATATTTCACACTCCGCGAGAATGCGGTTCGCTTCTCCGCCGGAACAAAGACACTTCTTTGCAATTCCTCTTATTTCTATTATGATACCGATATGAAAAAGGTTATCAAAGAGGAATACGAAGGCTATTACACATATAAATCCGGAAAGATGACCTATTTCGAAGGGGACGAATCAAAAATAGACAAGACAGGATTTAAGAAGATCGGACTGCTCGCGAATTCCAAAAAGAACAGGAATAAGTCTTTTAAGTGAGAAGAAGCATAAATCTGTATTAAAAAGAGAACCTTACGGCTTTAGATGCCTTAGGGTTCTCTTTTTGGTATATTTTTTTAAAAACTGCATTAGTTTTTGGTAAAATAGTTATGTAAATTAATCCTTGCGAAGATGTACAGCGGAGGCGGCAGAGCGCCGGCGGTCGTCATCCATAGCCGCGTAATGACGCCTGGTTGTATCGACATTTTTATGTCCAAGCACATCCGCCACAAGATAGATGTCCCCGGTTTCCCTGTAGAGGGCAGTGCCATAAGTACTCCGAAGCTTATGCGGTGTAATATGCTTCGTTGTCGTCACGGCAGATGCGTATTTCTCCACGAGATTCTCCACAGACCGTACGTTCATCCGTTTTCTCTGCGCGGAATAGAAGAGTGCGTGCTCGTGGCCGGGCGCCGGAGCAATGCCGGCACGGATCTCCAGATAGTTTTTTAATGCCTGCTCAACTTCCGGACCGAAATACACGTAGGCTTCATTTCCGCCTTTTCGTACAACCTTAATCCGGTTTTCGCGAAAATCGACATCCTCCAGATCAAGGCCCACACATTCCGAGACACGGATTCCCGTCCCGAGCAGAAGAGTAATCAATGCGAGATCCCGCTCACGGGTCTTTTTATAATAGGTCAGGGCCTGGCCTTTTAATGTGCTGCCGCAATTTTCGATATATTCCAGAAGGGCAGCGACTTCACCCGCGTCCAGCCGGACAATCGTTTTTTCATGGATTTTCGGCATGTCGATGAGGACCGTCGGATTCGTGCTCAGCATCTCATGTTTGAAATAGAAGGCGTAGAAGCTCCTCAGAGAGGACATTTTGCGTTTCAGGCCTCGTTCCCCGTTTGTGGTAAGAGAAGCGCTCTGGGACGCGCTGCGGCCGTTCTGATAGAGTTTCAGATATTCCATATATTCGATGAGATCCTGGGCAGTCACGTGATCCAGATCCGAAAGAGTAAAATCCTTCAGTTCGTAATTTTTATACACCGGATTGTTTTCCCTGAGGAAATTCAGGAAGACACGTATATCATAGGCATATGAAATACGCGTTTTGGTGGAAGTCGTCGCTTCGGCAGCCCGGAAATAATCCTTTGCGAACGGTGGAAGTTCAGACAGAACCTCCCGCAGGCGGAGGATATTGTTCATATCGGTCTGGTCGTGGTAGGTGAGTCGTTTATTTGCCATTAATCGTACCTCTGATGTATTCTGCAGATCTATTCGCCAAACCGCAGTTTAACGAAGAGATTGAGCGGTGAAAAATGGGCGGGTGCCGCGACACCCGCTTGAATTGCTGTAAGAATCAAAGCCAATTTCTGCTGGAGCTGCCTACTCTCCAATAATATTCACTGCCGCTTGGATAAGTGACGCCCTTTACCTTCTTATTGGTAACCACATAGCAATAATACTTTTTCTTTTTGCTGATCTTTTTCTTGTTGAACTTCTTAATGGTAACGCTGGACTTCTTTGCGCTGACCGTTTTAACTTTCTTGTATCCGCTCTTAGCCTTTGTTGAGATATAGATGCTGTAGCTTGTTGCTCCGTCTACTTTCTCCCATTTGATCTTCAGCTTGCTTCCGGATCTTTTGAACGATTTGATTGTCGGTGATGTGAAAAGATACGCCGAGTCAGACCAGGGTCCGTAGAATTTCTTTCCGTTTAACTCTGTATAAGCACGTACCCGGAACGTATACATTTTGCTGTTGGAAATTCTTTTCCCGTTATTGAGCTTTCCAAGTGAATATGACGGTTTCGTAGATCTGTACGCTGTATCAGATTTCACAAGTTTGCCTTTGCTGCTGAAAGCCTGAACCTCATAGCCCTTTGCGCACGGAACCTGGTTCCAGCCGATATCGGAAGCCAGTGCGTAGACCCACCATCTTTGCTGCTTGACACCTGTCACTTTTGTAGGAAGCGTCGTTGCATCATACAGCGATCCTACAGAGGAATTATAAGTTCTGCCTGATGATTTATAGTCGTACTTAACCATGATATACTTCACCGATCCTGCCGCAGCCGGAACATTATAGCTAGTGGCCGTCGCTGGAAGTTTGGCGATTTGTTTTGCCGAATTGTAATCATTACCGGCGAATACATAGTAAGCCGTAACAGTGCCATAAGAAGGCTTATCCCATTTGATCGGAATCGACGTTGCCTTCACGCCGGTCTGTGTAATGCCGTATGCAAAAGCGCTGACAGTGAAACCAATACTGAGAATGAAACTAAGAATCAAAATGCCGATCGATTTCCGGACCCAACTTTCTCTTTTCATGTTATTTCCTCCTTGAAAAAGTCGAAATCAATATTGTGATTTCATTATATCTTAATCGTTTTCGAGAGGTCAACACAATAATTGCTTTTTTATTGTATAAAAAACGCCTGTCCCAAGGGGTTTTGGGAAAAAGGACAGGCGATAAAGGGGACCTATTCAACGAGAACGTGTGTTCTCTATGGTCCTTATTATAAGATCAGAACATACGTTTGTCAAGCAAAAATCGAACATATATTCCGAAAATATGTTTGTGTGGTCGGGAAATCTGTGTTACTATAGATTCAAATCAATCTATTTCTAAGGATTTTATGGAGCTGAATCTTATGTCAAAAGGAAAACTCTCACCCAAACAGGAAGAAATCCTGAACTATATCAAAGATGAAATCCTGGATCACGGATATCCGCCGGCAGTCCGCGATATCTGCGAAGCTGTCCACCTCAAATCCACATCCTCTGTGCACGCACACCTGTCCGCGCTGGAGAATAAAGGTTATATCCGAAGGGATCCGACAAAGCCCAGGGCAATCGAAATCATCGACGAGGATTTTAATCTGTCCAGACGGGAACTGGCCAACGTTCCGGTTGTCGGTACCGTTGCGGCCGGACAGCCCCTTCTTGCGGAACAGAATATCGACTACTACTTCCCTCTTCCGGTGGAATTTATGCCGAATAAACAGACCTTCCTTCTGAAGGTACACGGAGACAGCATGATCAATGCCGGTATTTTTGACGGAGACCTGGTTCTGGTTATGGAACAAAATACGGCTTCCAACGGAGAGATCATCGTTGCCTTACTCGAAGACGGCGCGACTGTAAAGACCTTTTTCAAGGAAAAGGACAGAGTCCGTCTGCAGCCTGAAAATGACACCATGGAACCGATTTATTCGGATGACGTCACAATCCTCGGCAAGGTCATCGGCGTATTCCGTTTTATGGATCATCGTTTCTGAGAAATGATTTCTATGGACGCCTGAAACAAGAAACCGGCAAAAAAGAGGTTTTCCTGCAGAAGGAGAACCTCTTTTATCGTGATCATGGATATTTAAAATGAAATTGTCTGTGAAAGACTCTGTCAGGCCTTTCCGTACCAGAAGATCGTATGAGCGCTGGTGATCTTGGTACTGCCCTTCTTGTAATAAGCAACGACGTACAGGTAGTAATTCTTGTCTTTAACGAGCTTCTTTCCTTTTACCTTTTTGACGGTATAGCTCGACTTTTTCTTGGAGAGCGTTGCGATCTTCTTATATCCTTTATTCTTCTTTGTGGATCCGTATACGATATATTTCGTAGCGCCTTTTACTTTTCTCCATTTTAAAGTCACACTGTCACGGGTACTGTTCCAGGTACCGCTGATTAACGCGGGCTGAGGAACGATCGTCTCCGTATGCCACGGACCATACAGCTTCTTCTTGTTATTGGAAAGGACATAGCCGCGGACCTTGAACGTATAGATGGTCGAAGACGGCGCTTTTGCTTTGAAACCGAGCTTTTTGGATGTTCCGGAAGCTACTTTCTTATTGCCTTTCAAAAGCTGCCACTGATACCCTTCCAGGCATTTGTACTGCTGCTTCTTCCAGCGGATCATCCCTTTTGTTCCGTCTATGGACCAGGAGTACGCCTTCCAGCCGGTCATTTCACCCGGGACGGAAGAAACATTGATCGATTTGCAGGTGGCAATCTGAGAACCTGTGTGATCATATGCGGAGACAAAGCACTGAAGTGACTGGTCCGCATTCTTCAAATCCAAAGTGACACTGTTTTTATCGACAATCTTGGTTTCAACACCGATCACATCGTTATAGTATTTGACAATATAACTGCGCGCGCCGGAGTAGGAATCCCAGGAAAGATCGATTGTATACTGGGAACCGCCGGTCTGAACAAAATTCGTGATGGTTCCCATTGCCTTTGCCGGAACGCTGATTCCAAGCATGAGAGTCAGTATTGAGACAGAAAAAAGTATTTTCCTAATGAATTTCATGTTTTACCTCCATTCATACAGGCCTTAAAAGGCCAAAGGCAGGAAAGGTTGTGCTTTGATCTGTATGTGGGACATATTATAGCGCTGAAATGCCGTCAGTGCAAGATTTCCAACCAGGATCGGCCGATCAGGCTTTCTGCTTCTTTTCTTCCGGAAGTGATTCTGAAAGGTCCGGCTTCTTCCTGACTTTCTCTTTTTGCTCCGTCTTCCTGTGATTGGCTTCTTTATGAAGATAATCCGCGGTACCGTTAATCAGGGCGTCTTCTTCCTCAATCTGATCCATCGTCATGTCCCATGAGTTTTCCTCCAATGGCTCATCATAGGAGGTCACAATCTCATCTCTTTTACGGATCAGGTCATAGATGCCTTTTTCTTCATCGTTGAAATCGTTTGTAATAATTTCCTTATTTTTCGGATTGATCTCCCTCAGATAATGATAGGATTCGATATCTCCCGGAAGTCCCTTTTCCTTCATGCGTCTCAGGATCCGGCTCTGCATGACAGCCACGATCACGGCAGTGCAGGGAACACCGATAATCATTCCCGTCACTCCGAAGAAACCGCCTCCGATCAGAATGGCCAGGATTACCAGATAGCTGGATACACCTACGGAGTCGCCGAGAATTCTGGGGCCGATCACATTGCCGTCGATCTGCTGCAATACCAGAATAAAAATGATAAAAATCAGCGATTTGATCGGACTGGTCACGAAAATCAGAAATACACAGGGAATAGCTCCGAGGAACGGACCGAAAAACGGAATGACGTTCGTCACGCCGATCACTACCGAGATCAGAAGCGTATAAGGCATATTCATGATGGAACAGCCTACATAAGTAATCAGTCCGATAATCGCCGAGTCGATGAATTTTCCGATGATAAAGCCGCCGAATTTCTCGTCAATGAAGCGGATGCTGAACAGAATTCTGTTCCCCATCTGAATCGAGAACAGGGAATAGATCAGGCGTTTAAAACGGGCGGCATGTGCTTCCCTGGCACACATAATATAGATCGAAATGACGAGCCCAAGGAGCAGATTCCTGAAAAATGTCACGACAGAAACAACCTGGTTCGTCACATTGTTGGCAATGGAGTTGACCATGGGATTGAATTCCCTGATAAACCAGTCCTGAATTTTCCCCGCGTATTCCGTGATTAAGGATGTGGTTTGTTCATCGAATTCGGCATTATTCTGGAATGTATTGTCAATAAAAGTGTTGATGGTATTCGCGTATTCCGGCACATTGTTGACAATGCTTCGGATACTTCTTAAGAGTTCCGGAACAACAATGGACATGAGGCCGTAAATCAGGAACACCGCGATGGCGACCGCGAGGATGGTACAGATCAGGCGGATGGCTTTTTTGGCGCTTTTGCCGGGATTCCATGCGGTTTTGTGAATCAGCTTATAGGTGATATTTTCTATAAATGTCTCCTGAGGAATCAGAATATAGGCAATGATATATCCGTAGATAATCGGATTGAGAACGGAAAAAACCGTTTCCAGAGCGGAACCGAGCGTTGACATTCTGAAAATAAAGAAATAAAACAGCATACTCGCCGCTATTACGATAAATGCAGTTAGTCCGATCTGTCTGTATTTCGGATCCTGATCCCATTTCATCGGTACGTTTCTCCCTGAATACATGTAATTCTTAAGCTGTCAAAATCAAAAGCATTGTATAAGTTTAACTCATTTTACGGAGTTTTTCCAGAAGCATTTCAAAATAGGAAGGCAAAGGGGCTTCGAATTCAACGTAGTTCCCTGTGGAAGGATGGATAAAACCGATTGTCCTGGCATGAAGAACCTGGCCTTCGATTCCGAACGCGGGTTTTGATGGTCCGTACAGCGGGTCACCGACAAGCGGATGTCCCTTGGATGCCATATGGACCCGGATCTGATGTGTCCGGCCGGTCTCAAGAGTAAATTCACAATAGCTGTATTTCCCGAATCGCTCGAGCACCCTGCAATGCGTTACGGCCTCTTTCCCGCCCTCTTTTACAATGGCCATTTTCTTCCGGTCTTTGGGGTTTCGACCGATATTGCCTGTAATGGTGAATTCGTCCTCTCCGGGATTGCCGTGAACGATACCGCAGTATTTTCTTGTGATATGGTGGCCCTTCAGCTGCTCCGCGATGAAGCGGTGCGCTTTATCGTTCTTGCAGACAATGAGCGCCCCGCTGGTATCCTTGTCAATTCTGTGGACAATTCCGGGCCTTAAGACTCCGTTAATGCCGGACAGCCGGCCTTTGCAGTGAGCCATCACAGCGTTTACCAGCGTACCGTCCGGATGGCCGGCAGCAGGATGAACCGTCAGGCCTTTCGGCTTATCCACGATCAGCAGATCCTCATCCTCATAGAGGATTGAAAGCGGAATATCCTGAGGCACAATCTCGCATTCCTTTACGGGAGGATGGGAGATCCGGATTTCTTCCCCTTCCTGAATTTTCCGGCTGACCTTAGCTTTCTGCCCGGAAACAAGAACCCTTCCTTCGTCGATCAGGTTTTCAAAATAGCTGCGCGAGTACTCCGGAAAAGCAAGGCCAAGCGCTTTGTCGAGACGAGTTCCGGCCATTTCCTTTGGCACGACAAATGAAATCTCACTGCTCATCATCGGCCCTCTTTTCGATCTTGCTGTGCTCCTCTCCCGCTTTCGGATTTAAAAATGAGAAGTCTTCTTCTTTATAATAAAAAAGGACGAGAATAAACATCAGGAACGCGGAAACGGTTACATAGATATCCGCTATATTGAAAATCGGGAAGTCAATCAGCACAAAGTATATAAAATCTCGCACATAGACAAGTGCCGCACGGTCGATCAGGTTTCCGATCGCTCCTGCGGATACCAGCACACAGAGAATACGAAGTGCCCTGAACGTTCTTATGTTCGGGATTCTGATCCAGATATACACCATGGCAATGAGGAAGGCGGTTGTCAGAATGATGAAAAACCAGCGCCTGTTCTGAAGGATTCCGAAAGCCGCCCCTCTGTTTTCCAGATACTGCATACGAAGAACCCCCTTGATCAGATCAACGGGAGCTTGCTTCAAATATTTTTCAGCGAGTATTTTACTCACCTGATCAATGGCCACAAGCAGAATAAGTGCCGTGATTCCGGCAATGTTTTTACTGAATGAGTGATTCCGATTCATATGGTTTCGTATCGTTCCTATCAATCAAAAAGTCAGGACATGATGCTGCGGATGCCGGCAAGAAGCTCTTCCTCGCTTACGTCATCCGTGTAGAAGGCGTTTCCGATACGCGAAAGAAGGACAAACCGGATCCCCGCGGCGGACATTTTCTTATCAGAGCGGGTCAGCTTCAGAATTTCGTCCGGGTCGAGATCACCGACTTTCGTCGGAAGTCCGTAAAGCGTCAGCGTTTCATTGATCCGTTTATAATCATTTTCGGAAATAAGGTCTCTTCGCATCGAAATATAGGAAGCTGCCGCAAGGCCTGCCGCAACGCATTCGCCGTGAAGCATTTTAAAATCTTTATATTTTTCAACAGCATGCCCGATCGTATGACCGAGATTCAGCAGCGCCCTCTCTCCCGCTTCTTTGGGATCTCTTCGGACGATATCTGTTTTGATCGCGGCGCATCTGGCGATGAGATCAGTCAAAATATCGCTTTCCGGATCCCACACCTCCTCATGCTTTTCGCAAAGGAGTTCAAAAAGCTCCCGGTCCGCTAACAGAGCTGTCTTGATCACTTCACCCATGCCGGATACAAATTCTCTCTTCGGAAGAGTCTTCAGCGTATTTGTCGCGGCATAGATAAACTCCGGCATATGAAATGCCCCGATCATATTTTTATAGGCATCAAGATCCACTGCGGTCTTGCCGCCAATCGAAGAGTCAATCATCGCGAGAAGGGAAGTCGGAAGCTGTACGACCCGGATTCCCCTTAAGTAGATCGCAGCGGCAAATCCGGCCATGTCTCCGGTCACACCTCCGCCAAGAGCGAACACACAGTCGTTTCTTCGAATATTGCATTTTTGCATCTCACGGATCAGAGCTTCTACGGATGCCAGCGTCTTATACTGTTCACCTGCCTGGAAAGAATAGGTATAGACCCTCCCGAAGCATTTTAACAGCTCGGCTTCGACGGTTTTGCCATAGAGCGGCATCGTATTGCTGTCGCCGACGAGCATGCAGGAATTGTGAGGAATTCCGCTCTTCAGAACAGCATCGGACAGTTCGGAAAATGTTTTTTTGATAATCGGATAATCTCTCATATTCACTTACAAAGAAACGCAGTCACATAAAGGACTGCGCAGATAAAATACATATGAATCTTTAATACAGACCTCGCATTGACGGAAGGTCAAATGCCCCGTCCAGTATGCTCTGGAAATCACCTGAGATATCGACGCCGCTCGGAGTCAGTATGAAAATATAGCTGGAAATCTTCTGAAGATTTCCGTGGAGCGAATAACAGACTCCGCAGGTGAAATCGATGACTCTCTGTGCGATATCCACATCCAGACCTTCCAGATTCAGAACGACAGTGCAGTCATCCATAAGCGTATCCGCGATCTCTCTGGTATCTTCCATTGAGGAAGGCCTGACCACATTCACTTCCATGGGCAGGGACCCCTTTCTTCTTTGAACGGGTGCCTTGCGTGCTGCCGGTTTCGGTCGTTCCACGGGCTTTTTTTCCGCTGTTCTTGTGGAAGCGGAAGAAGCATAAGACACTTTTCGCGCCGTTGAGCTTCCGGATCTTACGGCTTTCTTCTCCGTGGCTGCGGAAGGCGTCTTTTTTACCTCCCTGGAAGAAGCTTTGCTGCGGGACGGCTTCGGGGCAGGTTCATCAAAT
Organism: uncultured Eubacteriales bacterium; assembly: GCA_900319795.1. Taxonomy (GTDB): domain Bacteria; phylum Bacillota; class Clostridia; order Lachnospirales; family Lachnospiraceae; genus Chordicoccus. The sequence goes on from ONPU01000001.1 coordinate 170,729, forward strand.
TCATCAAAGTCATCGTCGTCTTCGTCTTCATCATCCATTGTAAATCGGCTGAAAAAACGCTTTCTGGGTTTGACATTGTCCTCCGGGGCGTCAGCCTCATCAAGATCATCTTCCTCGTCCAGAAAATCATCTTCGTCATCAAAATCATCGTTCAGTTTGATGGCATTGAGAAAACGGTCAATTATGCTCATTGATCTCCCACCTCTTAATCATAGTGACGTGCACCAAAGATTTCTGTTCCGACGCGCACACATGTCGCGCCTTCTTCAACTGCCACTACATAATCATTAGACATCCCCATGCTGAGAATGCCCACTGTTTCATTATTATCGTTTTGCAAATCAGTGTCAACACTTAATTGACGGAGTTCCCTGAAGTACTTCCGGTTCTCTTCCGGATCCGCTACATACGGAGCGCTGGTCATATATCCGCACAGCTTCACATGCGGCAAAGAGCGGATATAAGCGGCAAGCTCTGGCGCCTCGTCAATACGGACTCCGAATTTGCTCTCTTCTTCTCCTACGTTTACCTCAATCAGAACGGAGATCACACGGTTGTGCTTGAAAGCTTCCTTTTCAATCGTATCCGCGAGTTCCTTAGAATCGACAGAGTGGATCAGGTAAATATAATCCGCGATATATTTGACCTTATTTCTCTGAAGATGACCGATCATGTGCCAGCGGATGTCTTTCGGAAGTTCTTCGTGTTTTTCCCGAAGCTCCTGGACATAATTCTCACCGAAATCTCTCTGACCCGCCTCATAGAGTTCCATAATAGCGGATGCGGGTTTTGTCTTACTGACAGCCAGAAGAAGGACATCTTCCGGTTTTCTTCCGCTTCTTTTACATGCCGCGTCTATTTTCCCGCGTACAATTTCAAGCTGTTCCCGAAGCATGGTGTTCACCCCTTTCATCTGGCGGTAATCTGGGAATCATGTACATCCGAAGCATTTTCCACGATATTGTCGAACTGGGCAATTCCGTAGGAGGTGCCTTTTTCGACGATGCAGTAATCCTCGTTTTTATCAATGATATTGACTCTTCGAAATACTGCGTAACCCTTATTCATATTGTAAACGCCTTCGAGCTCGGCGGAATCCTTGATGATAAAACGGTCCGTGGAACCTTCACGGATAATGATATCTCCGGCGGAAAACTCGGTATCATCAAGATAATAGCGTCCGTTCGCGTGATCATAGATGACAGGCATCACAAACTGCGTCGTGGCATTGCCTTCCCGGTCTGTTACCGCTTTGAGGAACCCGATTTCGTTGGAGTCTCCGCCAAAGGCCGCGTATTCGTCGGGAACGGTGAAAAACCGTTTGGTTACAATGGACGAAACCGGTATTTTCAAACCGAGCTGTGTATTGGTTACCAGTTCGATATCGATAAAACGATTGTCCAGATAGCGGATCATTCCGCTTGTAAAATCGAGTTTTCCGTAATAGGACCCGTTTTCCATCGTAAGGATGGTAAGAGTAGCTTTCTGAGTAATTCCGTCCTTCAGAAATTTTACTCTGATATTGCTGATATCTCCGAGTCTTACGATCTGCTGGGCACTTAACGGAATGAGCAGCGACCAGTTCTCCGAATCGATCAGCCGGTAAACGGGATCCCCTGTTTTTACGGCATCACCCGTCTTCAGGCTCTTCATTTCATAGAGTTTCCGGTCAAAGTCATCGGCGGTAATGGGCCGGTCTTTGAGATCCTCCATGCCGTCCGTCGTATAACTGATGACTCCCTCCATAGGAGCCATATTCAGTGTAGAGTCTCCGATCGTCATCGTAGACGAGGAGGTACTTCCGTCGAGCGCGGCGTTGAGGATCGCTCCTTCCACCTGATATTTCAATGAATAGATATTGTGGAAATCCGTATCGGAAAAAGTCTGCGCGAAAGAATCGATATTGCCGTGGATTTTCTTCAAAGTTTCCGCGGAAACCGGCTGCTCCTTCGCTTCCTGTCTCGAGGAACTGATGCCGTATACCACTCCGCCGCTGCGTATTTTCGCGTTATCCGCGGCGTAATAATTGATATATCCTCCGGCATCCGCCCTGAACAGTCTTTCGGAATAGACGGCAAGACCCGTATAATTGGTGTTTTTGGTAAGAGGACCGGCTGTCACCTGGTAGGAACGCACATGTGTCGCCGTCATATAGATGAAGACACTGATGAGCATATAGACAAATATGATGCCAAAAATAATCGTTCCGATATTCGGCGTGAAAATCTGCCTGATACCGGAACGATTGCCATGCTCCGCATGTGTTGAGTTGAAAGAATTACGATTGAACATTAAAGCGCAATCAACACCTTTTCTTTGAGCTTGTCACTGAGTTCATCCGCGTCCATCGAGAGCGAGATGACGATATTGATGTCAAACATAGTGCTCAGGCGGTCCAGCTTGAGGATCACGTTCGTCACGTCCTCTCCTTCCGCTACCTTCGCGCATTTCAAAAAGCCATCCATATAAACGGACTGAAGATCATGGTCCTGAGAAATAATACCGCTGATAAACCCGGCAAATTCATCGCTGGAAGTAATCGGATATCTGGACATATCAATCAGACGAATCCTGTTATTGAGCTCAAACATGTGAGCGCTGTTCCGATCGATAAAGACAATATTTCCGTTAGCAGTCTTGATCTCTTCGTTTGCTCTGGCAAGGATTTCCGTTGTTTTTCCCTTACCCTTCTGTCCGCAGACCAACTGAACCATTGGCAGTTACCTCCCTGAATTGTATGTTATTGTTTGTAAAATCAGGAGAACCGAACTCCTTTTTATATCTATAGATTATAGAATAGAGAAGGCTAAAAAACAAGTCTCATTGCCTTCCAAAAGACCCGACGCCCTAGCTGTTGATCTGCATCAGAAGGAGATTCATATCCTTGTAGAGATCTTCCTTCGAAGCCGCCCTTACGATGACGGAGATAAAAAACTGGCCGTAGGCATTGCGCGAGATTACGGAAAGACAGTTGCCGGCAGCCGACGTGGTTCCTGTTTTGCCTCCCAGAACCGTTACGTCTTTGGGCGGTTCCACTTCGCCCGTCAGGTATTTATCGGTGGAATCCAGCGTCACATGCTTCTCATTTCCCTCCGCGTCTTTGTACTGGAGGTCATAGACAGAGACCTGGATGATGTTGACGAACTCATCGTACTTCATCGCTTCGTTGAGCATCAGATAGATGTCATAGACGGTTGTATAGTGATTTTCGTCATGCAGACCCGTCGGATTCGTGAAATGACTGTTCGTGCAGCCGATTTTCAGCAGTTCTTCATTCATCATTGTGACGAACTTTTCCTGTGTGCCGCCGACGGTACGGGCGATGGCCTGAGCCGCGTCATTTCCCGAATGAATAAGGAGGCCGCGCATCAGATTCTTCATGGAAACCTGATCGCCGATTCGGAATCCGACGACCTGTGAACCGGATTCGAGTTCGAGATCGCGCCAGTTAATCGTGACGGTTTCTTCCATCTTATCCGATTTCAGAGCCAGAATAGCGGTCATCAGCTTCGTGATACTGGCCGGATAGATCTGCTGGTGCATATCCTTTGAAAAGAGAACTTTGCGTTCGTCAAGCGAAAACAGCGCTCCTCTCTCATTTCCGATCAGTTCGACATTTTCATTGGAAATGTTGTCGCCTCCGAAGCACAGGGAAGATGCCAGCGAATCATCTGTTTCCATAGCCGTCTGATCCGCGCTGGAAAATGCCATGGTTTCGTTTTTCCACATGAACGGTATTTCCAGATTGTTCCCTTTTCGCGAGATCCTGATCACCAGAAAGATCGCGCAGATGATCAGAAACAGCGTAAGAAACAGGACTGCCGAGATCAGGGCGCGTCTGTTTTTATTTTTCATAGACGCACTTTCCCCCTTTCCCTTTGCAGTCTGCGCATTTCAGGGCTGATGCGGATCTTCGTCTGCAGGCCCGCGTTGAGGACGAGGCCCATCCCGAGGAACAGTGTCAGGAGGGAAGTAAGACCGTAGCTGACAAACGGCAGCGGCGTTCCCGTATTCGGAAGAATTCTTGTCGCGACCCCGATATTGATGAAGCTCTGTATGGAAATCAGTGTCGCCATGCCGCAGCAGATAATCTGCCCAGACAGGTCTTTCGCTCTCATGGAAATGAGCAGGCATTCCAGCGATATCAGCAACAGCAGAATCACAATACCCGCGCTTCCGAGAAAGCCGAGCTCCTCTCCTGCCACCGTAAAAATGAAGTCTGTCTGGATTTCCGCTATGAAATCGCCTTTGTTCGCGGAACTGGCATCGTTATTGTTCAGTCCCTTGCCTGACAGCTCCCCGCTTCCGATCGCGATGACGGAATTGTTCTGCTGTGTCGTATCGTCGGTATATTCCTTACTTTCCGGATTCAGAAACGCCATGATTCTCTGGCGCTGATAGTCTTTGATCAGAGTCTGGTCCGGCTGGACGACAATACTCATAAAGATAATGATCACGGGCACGAAAATACATAAAACACCAAATATATATTTGTAGCTGAGGCCCGCGATATAATACATGACGGCGAAAAGAACCGCGACGGTAATCGTATTCTTCAGGTCCGGCTGGCTGAGAATGAGAATCAGCGGCAGCGCGATCAGAAGCAGGGATCTGAGAACCGTCGTAAAGCTGTTCAGGTCATTTTCATGTTCCATAAAGTACTTCGCGAAGAAAATGATCAGAATGATTTTGGACAGCTCCACCGGCTGAAAACGGATACCCGCTATGGTCAGCCAGCGGGTTGCGCCGTTGACGTTATTTCCGAGATTCAGGAGACGGACCGCGGCGAGCATCAGAAGGTTGCCGAAATACATCACCCAGTAGAAATTCATGATCCATGAATAGTCCATGACGGATACAATCAGCATAATGATAATACCCGCTATTACGCCGGCAAGCTGTCTGGTCTGCAATGACGGCTCGGCGCTCCCTACCAGAAGCACACCCAGTGACGATAACACAATGAGCCAGAGAACCAATCTGAAATTATAATCCTTTAAACGATATTGTCTGAACATAATGTCACCTGCCTTTTCCGCGCCCGGTGGAATCCATCAGTCGACGTTCACCTGTGTAACCTGTTCGGTCTTGGCTGTTCCGGAGATGATATCCTTTTCATCCGCGAGCTTGAAGTAGTACTGCAGAATGTCTTTGGCCGTCATCATACAGTTCGTGGAGGAATAGCCGTTACCGATACGCACGGCAATCGCGATTTCCGGTTTTTCATAAGGAGCATAACAGATAAAGAGAGCGTGGGACGGTCTCGATTTGCTTTCCTGAGCGGTCCCGGTCTTTCCGGCTACATGAATCGGAAGATCGGCATACTCGGTTTTCGAATCGATCACGGCGCGCATGCCTTCGTGGATGACGTCCCAGGTTGCCGATTTAATGGAAAGCGTGCTCTCGATTTCCGGTGAATAGTCCTTTGTAATATTATTCTCATCGTCTGTCACGCGGTCGACCATGGAGATGTTGTAGCTTGTGCCTCCATTTGCCAATGTCGTGACATACCTTGCGAGCTGTGTGGTGGTATAGGAATGCGTTCCCTGTCCGATCGAGGACTGAATCGCGTACTGATCGGAGACATGGGGTTCATTTTCAGGAACTTCGATGCCGGACGGCTTGTCCATGTTGTAGAGCTTCGCGTACTGCTGCAGCTTGGACAATGACAGGGAGTCCGACCAGTTTCCTTCTTCGTTGATGCCGAGCTGATACGCGACATTACAGAAGAATACGTTGCAGGAGTTCTCGATGCCGCCGATGATATTCAACGGACCGTGGCCGGTACGCAGCCAGCATCTTAAGGGCGTTTCCGTCTCGTCGAAAGTACCGGTACAGTTGAAGACGGTCTTGGTAGTGATCTTCCGCTCTTCCAGACCGGCAGTCGTGGTTACCAGCTTGAAGGTCGAACCGGGCGCCGTTTCCTGCTGAGTCGCTTTGTTGTAGAACGGACCCGAAGCGTCTGCCGCGAGCTTGTTGTAATAGGCGACATCCATGGAGTTGGCCAGCCTGTTATTGTCATAACCCGGATAGGTTACACAGGCCAGAATCTCACCCGTATTCGGATTGGTTACAACGGCCGATCCGGAACAGGGGTCGAGAGCCAGCATGGTGGGTGTCAGCTCGAGCGAGTTGATTTTTTCGATGATGAGGTCGTATGTTTCAATTTCCCCGCCCTTAAAAGCTTCGTAGAGATTGTCTTCCTTGTCGAAGACGCCCTGATCATAAAGGGCGAGAACCAGTTTCTTTCCGGAAAGTCCGCCTTCACGGATCAGGTATTTGTACAGAATTTTCGAAAATCTGGCATCCGTGGAAAGCTTTTCCTCGATGTAATCCGAAAGCGCGTGGTACGTCTCGTTGGAGTCCATGTAGCTGTTGTCGGGAGCGATTTCGGAAATATCGATCCAGTTTCTGCTGATCGCGTAAGTCAGATATTCCTTGAGGGAAATGGTCTCGTCTCTTGTCCACGCGAGATAGGTCGCGTCCGTTTTGTCGATTTTCGAAGAATCGAGAATACCGGTCTCGCTCATCAGCATATTGTTGACGATGTAGGATTCGTATTCCTTCATCTCATCCTTCAGTTCGTTATAAGGATAGGGGTTGCTGGTAGTCAGCTGCTGCTGAATTTTACCGAATACTTCCCTCTGTTTATCCGCGAAGATTTCCGCGATTTCCTTTTCGGTCTCAGACGCGTCTTCTTCATAAAAATGAGGTACATCCAGAACGCCGTTATCGACCAGCGCGACATAGACATCCGTGATCGGAATCATAATCGAAGCGGTATCATCCACATCGGAACTGTCAAAGGAATCGGCCTGAATAATGACCGTGCTTAAAATACCGGCAATACGCTGCTCCAGTATTTTATAAACCGCCATCTGCAGCTGGGAATCGAGGTTGAGGTATACATTGCCTCCCGCGTGCGGTTCAATACGCATCTCATCATTGATCTGCGTGACCTTGCCGAAACGGTCGACATTGACAGTCTCCTGTCCGTCGCTGCCCTGCAGTACGCTCTCAAACACTTTTTCAATACCGGATTTTCCGACGACAGACTCACTGTTGTATCTGGAATCCTCTGCCTGAAGTTCCGCGAGGTCTTCCGAAGAGACGCGGCCGGTATAGCCGATCAGAGAAGCAAACGCAAGAGGATCATTGTAGACCCTGCTTGTATCCTCCACGATATCCAGTCCGGTCAGGATGTCCTTCTGCTCGCTGAGCGCGGCGACAGATTCGTCAGAAATCTTTCTGGCGATGGTAACAGGCATGTATTTCCGATACTGAGTCGTAAAAAGCTGATAGCGGACATAGATGATATCGAGAAGATCCTTTCTGCTCAATTCAAGAGGAAGCCCGTTTGCCGTAAGTTCTTCTTCCGAATAGGGATTTTTGGTACGGACGATGGCAAAGCGGGATTCGCTCATCAGCGTTTCGATCATCTCGTCAGCGGTACTCGACGCTTCCTCTTCCTTCATGTCATCGATTTTGGCGCGCCCGAAAACGTCCGCCTTAAAACGCTGAAGGGACTTGCCTTCAACATCGTAAGTGTAGTTTCCGTTTTCATCCAGTACCACGTGGAAGTCGTTGCTTAAGGAATCTCCGTGCGCCTCAAGGATTTTGGAGATTCTGTAAGCTTCCCCGTTCAGCGCGAGCTGACGGGCACGTGTGGTGGGATAACTTCCCGAGTCTTCCAGCGTCACCGAATAGGACAGCTTATTATAGGCTAAAAGAAAGCCGTTTCTGTCATAGATATTTCCTCTGGTGCTCTTCAGGGTTCTTGTACGGGTGGTTTTCATACTGAAGTTTTCACGATAGTCCGCCCCGTTGATGATCTGAAGATTGTACAGTCTTTGGATGAGGACAACCGAAAGGCCGACAAACAGAATAACAAGCAGAAAAGCCCTGTTGATATGAAATTTTCGAAGTGTTTTTCTTTCTTTTCTTCTTTTCATTTCAATCCCGTAGAATGATAGGAATCACGTTAGTCCCGGATCCAGAGCGAATAGATTCCCTTCTTTTCCTTTTCGCGCATCACATGATTGAGCTTTAAGATGATCCTGTAAAGAAGCATCAGCATAATCAGCGTCGAAACCACTTCCGGAAGGATGATATTTTTCAGATACCCTGCAAAATCGGTTCTGCCCCTTAAAAGGAATCCGGCGATATAGATGATGGTATTATAAACCAGATCAAAAACAAGTGTCAGCAGTAAGGGAAGTTTGATGTCTTCGTCAAAGTATTTTTCGGCAAATGTCCCCGAAAAATATCCCGTGATCACAAAGAGAAGAGCCGAGAATCCAAGGGGACCCGGATTGGAGATATCCAGAAGAAGGCCGCATATGAAACCGGTCAGCGCTCCTTCCGCGCTTCCCTGCATAAAGGCAATGGAAACCGTGATGACCATCATCAGGTTCGGGACGGCTCCCAGAAACGGAATCATGGGAAATACAGCTGTCTGCAGGATATAACAGACAACGATGATCAGAAATATGACCAGTTTCCTTCTCACGATTCCAGCTCCTTTGCCGTAGTTTTCAGTTCCTTTATGATCAGAACCTCACGGATGTTCTGAAAATCCGCCGCCGGAATGATCGTTCCGGACTTTGTGAGGTTGTTGGCGTCAAGCGAAATATCGGCCACGTAGCCGATCAGGATTCCCGTCAGATACTTGTCGCTGATATTCGAAGTGACGACCGCGGTTCCTTCAATGACCTGGTTGTCGGAATCTCTCAACGCGCTGAAGTTGATCTTTCCGCTGTCCATACTGAGAAGATTGCCGTTTACGACACAGGGCTCGGACGTATTTGACGCCATTGCGCTGATATTGCTTTCATCATCGACGATCGAACGGATCTGAGCCCAGTTCGGACCGACCTGGGTCACAATTCCGACAAGTCCGCCGTAACCGAGCACGTTCATATCCACGGCAACACCGTCGTCACTGCCTCTGTTGACGACAAACGTGCTGTACCAGTTGCCCGGGTTTCTGGAAATGACCTCCGCGGCGATCTTATCGTATTCACTGTATTTTCTGTCCATCTGGTAGAGAGTGCGCAGACGCTCGAGTTCGGACTGGTTCTGTACCAGCTCGTTGTTTTTCAGCGTCAGCTGCTCGATCTCCGCCTTCAGCTCTTCATTTTCATCACTTAAGTGCTTCACATCCTGAAAACCGGAAAACTGCCGGTAAACCCAGGTGCCGATGCGATTGATGCCGTTCTGGAAAGGCGTTACGACAAAGCCCGTAGCGCTTCTTACGGGTCCACTGATGCGGCTGGAAGATATCGTCGCCATAAGAAGACCGATACAGATAATAATCAGTACGGCCATCCAGCGCCTTCCTTTTCCGTTAAAATCGAATCTGTTTTTCATGATCTTATTTCTTCCTGACCGAGCGGATATACTCTTTCATCTCTTTGTCATCAATAATCTTCTTGATACCCTTGACCGTACAGAACTCGTAGTCCGGCGAAACGCGTATTCTGCTTCCGATCATACGCGTCAGGAAACGGTCAATTCCTCTGATTCTCGCTGTCGCTCCCGTGAGAAAGATCCCTTCCTGGAGAACACTGTTGCGGATCTGCGGAGGCGTTCTCTCGAGAAACATTCTCATTTCTTCGGCGCCCCTTGTCATCTCGTCTTCCACGGCCCTGCTGACAATTCTGCCGGAGATTTCATCTTCTCTCGGGAGTCCGGAAAGCGTGTCGATTCCGGTTACTTTTCTGCTCTCTTCAGCTCCCGCTTCCAGTGAGGAAAGAGAGATTTTCAGTCTGCGGGCTGTTTTCTGTCCGATCAGCAGGTTTCTGGACCGTCTGATTTCACTGACAATCGCCTCATTGAGATCCTGTCCGCCTATCGCGATCGAATCGCTTACAATCACCTGGCCCTGAGTGATCACGGACACTTCCGTACTTTGCGCGCCGATATCGAGAATCATACTGCCGCGCGTTTCCGCGATATCGATCCCCAGCTGACACGCCGTACAGATCGGCCTGTCAATCAGCATAACGGAGGGATTTCTCAAATCACCCAGATTGCTGATGGCATAGTAAGCTCTTTTTTCGATTTCCGACATATTGCAGGGAGCTGAAAAACAGATGGAAGCCCTGGGGCCCGCGTGGCTGTCCGTCTTCTTCAGCAAAAGCCGGAGCAGCATCTCAACCTCCGCCACATCGGCGATGCGTCCGTTCGCGACAGGGCGCTCGACCACAATGCCCGGAGGGTTCTTCTCATACATTTCATATGCGTCGTTTCCGACCGCAAGCACCTGCGACGCGTCTTTGATCGCGATCATGTTATGTTCGTGCAGTAGCCGGTTTTTCCGGAACGAATAGATTTTTATCTCGCTTGTTCCGAGGTCAACGCCGAAGACGTTTCTGTTGAACATCCGTTTCCTTTTCCATTCGTGATTTTATGTGCCGTTTTCATAACAGCAAACAACTGGGCGTCGGCCAGTACCGACGCTCCAGACATCAGACACCTTTATAGGGTTCATCATATTTTACACTATTCACTGGTCCGATGCAAGCGATGCGGCGGCGGACCGTCCGGCGGAAATTCCTCCGGACCACGCGAACTGCAGATTCCAGCCTCCGCATTTGCCGACGATATCCAGCATTTCTCCGCAGATATAGAGCCCGGGAACCAAACGGGACATCATCGTCTGATCCTCTATTTCTTCTGACAACACTCCCCCGGAGGCAGCCTGGGCTTCCCCAAGCGGCGCGCAGCCGGTGACTTCGAATGCAAGGTGGTGCAAAAGCTTTCCGGCTTCGTCTGAGGTCAGCTTTGAAAATACGGCCCCGTAAAGCTTTTCAGGAACAATGCTGCGGATAAAATCCGTTTCCCTGATATCCTTCAGTCCGGGCAGGTCCTTAAGATCCGGAGCGAAATCACAGACGATTCTGACCTTTCGTCCCTTCTGAAGATACGGATCCGCCTTTACTGCGAGATTAAACACGCATATTCCGGACAGTCCTTTGGAAGTGAACTGGACCTGTCCGTCTTCCCTGTCGATGACGCTGTCATCCGCAAGAAGCGTTACAGAGGCATTCGCGCGGATTCCGGCCAGTTCTTTTCGTGGATTCCGCACGTATAGCGGAGCAAGCGCGGAACGGAAAGGAAGAAAGGTATGCCCGAAAGAGCGGACCAGTTCACCCTTGAAGAAAACAGAGTTTTCCGCAAGCCCCGCAGGAGATCCGCAGGCGAGTATCAGGCGTCTGGAACGATAGGTCCAGTTTCCGGATACCGCGTAAAAACCGCTCTCGTCTTTTCCGCATTCCTTAACAAATTCATTGTTCCGGATGCGGACATGGAGCTCCTCCGCCCTTTCAAGAAGAGCGCCGCGCACAAAAGAGGCCTCGTCATTATAGGGATAGAGCCAGCCGTCACGGCTTTTCAGGATCACACCGATGGATTTGAAAAAGGCGTATGTCTCTTCCCGCGTGACATGTTCCAGAACCCGTTCCGCAAAGGCGGCATTCGTTCCGGAATAGGCGGTCGAACTGTCCCCCGTATTGGACAGATTGCATCTGCCGTTTCCGGTCCTTAAGAGCTTGCTGCCGGCTTTTTTTCCCGCTTCCAGAACGGTCACAGACGCACCTGACTGCGCTGCAGCCAAGGCCGCCGTCAGCCCGGAGGCTCCTCCACCGATAATGAGAATATCTGAAAATGATGCATTCATACCGGATCGCTCCTTATAAACTGATGAGTCCCTTCTCTTTCAAACACTGGAGAGACATCATAATGCCGTATTTTGCCGAAGGCCAGGTGAGTCCTCCCTGGAAAAAGACATTGTAGGGCTCGCGCAGAGGACCGTCAGCGGACAATTCAATGGAAGAACCGCTGATAAAGGAACCGCTGGCCATAATGACCTGATCGTCGTAGCCGGGCATATCCCACGGTTCCGGAGTCACGAAGGAATCGACCGGTGCCGCCTTCTGGATGCCCGTGCAAAACGCCTGCAGCGCTTCCGGACTCTTAAGCGCAACGGACTGAATGATATCGTACCGCTCTTCCGTCGCGTTCGGAACACATTCAAAACCGAGCTTCTCATATACGGACGCCGCGAGGCAGGCGGCTTTCATCGCCGAAGCCGTTACCGTGGGCGCAAGGAAAAAGCCCTGGAAAAAGGACGTATTCAGATTGAGCGACGGTCCGATCTCACTTCCGAGTCCCGGACAGGTCATCCGGAAAGAAGCATTTTCCACATATTCTTTCTTTCCGCAGATATATCCGCCGCTTGGCGCCAGTCCGCCTCCCGGATTTTTGATCAGGGAACCGACGATCAGATCCGCGCCGAGATCCGTAGGCTCGATTGTTTCGGCAAATTCCCCGTAACAGTTATCCACCATACACACAATATGAGGGTTCAGCGATTTGACAAATGCAATCGCCTCGCCGATTTCCTCGACACTCAGCGTTCGTCTCGAAGAATACCCCTTTGAGCGCTGGATTGCCACCATCCTTGTTCTTTCGTTAATGGCCGCTTTTATGGCAGGAAAATCAAAACGGCCGTCCGCATCCAGATCCGTTTCGGCATAAGTGATGCCGTATTCGGCTAAAGAACCTCTCGACGGACGGATTCCGATCACTTCGTGAAGGGTGTCATAGGGAGTTCCGCTGATTGAAAGAAGCTCATCTCCCGTTTTCAAATTGCCGAACAGAGCGATGGCAAGAGCATGTGTGCCGCAGGCGATCAGAGGCCTTACAAGCGCCGCTTCGGCCCCAAAGGCATACGCGTAGACTTTTTCCAGCGTATCCCTTCCAATGTCATTATAACCGTATCCGCTGGTACCGCTCATACAAGCTTCCGACACATGCGCGTCATGGAAAGCTTTCAGCACCTTGATCTGATTGTACTCTGCTGTTTCGTCAATATGCACAAATCTTTCCTGAAGTGACGCGCATACAGACTGTGTAAAACGATAAATATCGCCGTCAATACCGGCTTTTTTGTATTGTTCTTCCATAACGACCGTTCTCTTTCAAAATGATGTGTAACAAAAATGTAACAAAAGAATAGGTGAAATAGTGTATAATTATAAATTGTGTCGGGGAGAGGGAAACCCCGCCATGAATCCTAACAGAATCAAATTCCTTAAACAAGAGGTATTTATGTATCCTACGATACGTTTGAATTCATCCTATGATATGCCGCTGCTTGGCCTTGGCCTCTATAAGGCAACGGATCCTGTAGAAACCAGGGAAGCCATATCCGCTGCGGCCATGCTCGGCTACCGTCTTTTTGATACGGCTTCCGTCTACAAAAACGAGGAACTGGTAGGCGAAGGAATCGCGGAGTGCGGCGTTCCCCGCAAAGATCTGTTCATTACGACGAAAATCTGGAACAATGCCCAGCGTGTCGGCAACATTGAAAGCAGCTTTGAGAGGTCTTTGGAACGCCTCGGCCTCGACTATATCGATCTCTATCTGATTCACTGGCCGGTTCCGGGCTTTTATCTCGATACCTGGCATGTTCTTGAGGATCTTGTTCATTCCGGCAAACTCCGCTCAATCGGAGTCTCCAATTTCTCCACCCGTGATCTCGACAATCTGATTGAACACTCTTCCATTATTCCGGCCGTAAACCAGATCGAATATCATCCTTACTTCGATCAGTCCGGAATCCGGATATTCTGTCAGGAATGCGGAATTGCCGTTCAGGCATATTCTCCGCTCGCCAGAGGAAAGTATCTGGACGATCCCACTCTGATCATGATCGCAGAAAAATACCACCGCTCGACCGCGCAGATCGGCCTACGGTGGACGATTCAAAAAGGAGTGGCCGTTATCCCGAAATCCGTCCGGAGCGAACGGATTCTGGAAAACAGCCAGATCTTTGATTTCGAGCTGAATGAAGAGGAAATGGCGATGATTGACAGCCTCAATCAGAACTACCGTTCCGCCAGCATCCCTGAAGATATGCTGCGCTGATGAATCTTCAGGGACACATTCATTTCCTGCGGATTATTTCCCGCTCTTAAAGATATAGGTCTTTCTTTCCGTGCCTGTGAGGAGGGCACGGATATTTTTGCTGTGCCTTACATACATCATTCCCGAAATAATCGCTGCCAGGATGACAATCTCAATATTGATCGCGGTCGTAGTCTGGAACTTGCCTGTAACCGCCATAATGATGATGCCGATCAGGAATTCCGCGCCGACAAGGAGCGAACCCAGGGAAACATAGTGCGTCAGGGCAATCGTGCCGAAGAAAAGGACGATTCCGATCAGCGTCATGGGCAGGGACATGGCGATAATCAGGCCGCCTGTACATGCGACGCCTTTGCCGCCCTTGAAATTCATATAGAACGGATAATTGTGGCCGAGTATGCAGCCAAGGCCGGCGTACATCCGAAGCAGATAATCCATTTGGGGAGCCTTTGCTCCGAAAAGGAAGTGAACAATATAAACCGCGATCACGCATTTGATGATATCGCCGATCATCACGATCGCGCCTGCCTTCTTCCCGAGGGTTCGAAGAGTATTGGTTGTGCCGGCATTTCCCGATCCTTTTGTACGGATATCGATTCCGTGCATTTTCCCGTAAATATAGGAAGTCTGGAAATTCCCGAACAGATAGCCGATTATCAGTGCAGCAATACGCATTATCATGATTCTTTATCCCTTCTTTCTCTTGTGATAATTTTCAGGGCTGTTCCTTTAAATGCAAATGATTCCCGAAGCTTATTCTCCAGATAGCGCAGATAGGAGAAATGCATAAGCTCCTTGTCATTTACAAATAATACAAATGTCGGAGGCTTAACGGCCACCTGTGTCATATAATAGAGCTTCAGCCGTTTGCCTTTGTCCGTTGGCGGAGACTGCATGGCGACGGCTTCCGTGAGGATCTCGTTCAGGACACCGGTAGGTATGCGGCGCTGCTGGTTCTCCAGGACCATGTCGATCGTGGCGAACAGTTTTCCGAGCCTTTGTCCCGTCTGCGCGGAGATGAAAATCACTTCCGCGTAATTCAGATAAGACAGAACCCTGCGGATATCCTTTTCGAAATCCCTGGTGCTGTTCGTATGCTTCTCTTCCACCGCGTCCCATTTATTGACGGCTATGACAATGCCTTTGCCGCGTTCATGGGCAATTCCCGCGATTTTGGCGTCCTGCTCGGAAATTCCTTCGACAGCGTCGATGACAACGACGACCACATCCGCGCGTTCAACCGCGGATACGGTACGGATGACCGTATAACGCTCCAGTTCTTCCTTGACTTTGCTCTTTCTTCTCAGTCCGGCCGTATCGATGAACAGGTAATCTTTTCCCTGATAACTCACTTCCGTATCGACGGCGTCACGGGTCGTTCCCGCGATATCGGAAACGATCAGCCGGTTCTCTCCCATGAGCTTATTGATGATGCTGGATTTGCCGACATTCGGCTTCCCGACGATGGCAACCTTCGGAAGTTCGCTCTCCTCTTCGTCGATATCCAGATCCTCCAAAGAGGCCGTAACCTGATCCAGCAGCTCTCCGATTCCCTGACGGTTCGCGGCGGAAATCGCCACGGGATCGCCGATTCCGAGTTCATAGAACTCATAGACATACGGCGACTGTTTGACATAATTGTCGACGGCATTGACGCACAGGACAACCGGTTTGCCCGATTTCCGAAGCATGTCCGCGACTTTCCCGTCGGCATCCACAAGGCCGTTTCGAAGATCGGTCATGAAGATAATCACATCCGCGGTCTCGATGGCGATCTGCGCCTGTTCCCGCATCTGTTTTAAAATGATATCTCCGCTCTCCGGCTCGATGCCTCCCGTATCCACCAGAGTAAAATGATATCCGGACCATTCCACATCCGCATAGATACGGTCGCGTGTAACACCCGGCGTATCCTTAATAATTGAAATATTTTTTCCGGCCAGAGCATTGAACAATGTCGATTTGCCGACATTCGGCCGTCCTACGATCGCTACGATTGCTTTTCCCATAATCCTTCTCTTTCAGGTCTTATGATTTTATAATTCATATCCCGCTTTTTCCCTGTAGTCTTCATAAGGAAGCCCGCAGGCGGAAAAAACAAGATCCTTCCCGTCATCAGATACAATGCGGACAGAAATGTCCAGTGCTGAGCGGACATCGTCCACGGTCATGTCATCCAGGAACAGTTCCTCATCCCTTTTCAGCATAACGGACGGAATGAGCAGCTCGTCTCCCTTCGGCAGTTCCTTCTGAAACTGCTCTTTCATCTGCCGGATCAGGTCGCCGCCCGTAATCAGTCCCGTCACGGTGATCTGTTCGCCGAAAAAGTCATTGCGGATTGCCGCGACAAAAACACGGATTTCCGGGAACGCTCTTTCTATATTGGAAGCGACTTTTCCGAGCTCTTTTTCTGCAAGAAGTCCGCTTACAAGTATAACTGTCCGGGGCTTAATTACGGCGCTTCCCTTACGAACGTCTTCGGAGAGCTCTTCGATGGCTCTGTCCGTCTCGATCTGCTGGAGCCTTACGATTCCGACTCCGTTTTCGTATTGCAGAAAACCGTCGTAACGGGCTTCTTCCGGCAGCTCTCTTCCGGCGAGAATATACCATTCATCGGAAGCATGTATAAAATGTCTCGGCGCTCCCCGCATCAGGTCCGGTTCTGTCTCATGTGCGTCCGGCACATAGGACAGGGACAGCTGCTCCCAGATCCGTTTCTGCCATGTTTCGATCTGGTCAATGACCCGCGAAGCATCTTCAGGAGTAAACGGCTTAAGTTCCGTAAGCCCTTCACGGTAACGGCTGAGTCCGACCGGCACAACCGACACGGACTGCATTTCCGGAAGATACGCGGTGAGATCCCGGATCGTCCGGTCCAGTTCCTCGCCGTCATTCCATCCCTTGCAGAGCACGATCTGCCCGTTCATCGCTATGTGGGCATCCTTCAGGCGCTTCATCTTTTCGAATACGGAACCCGCGAAACGGTTCCGCAGCATCTTTACGCGAAGCTCGGGATTCGTCGTCTGAACGGAAATATTGATCGGTTCCATTCGGTATTCGATGATCCGATCGATGTCGTGGTCGGACATATTTGTCAAAGTGACGTAATTGCCCTGCAAAAAGGAAAGCCGGGAGTCATCGTCTTTAAAATAGAGCGTCTTCCTCATTCCCTTTGGAAGCTGGTCTATAAAGCAGAAAATGCATTTGTTGCAGCAGGAACGGTAATCGTCCATAAGACCGCTTTCAAATGAGATTCCGAAGTCCTCCTCATCCGGCTCAATGGTCAGTTCCGTCTCGTCCCCGTTTTCCTCCCGGATCAGAAGAGTCACTTCAGGGCGCGTCATGGCAAAGCGATAATCAAAAACATCTTCTACGTCTTTCCCGTTAACGGAGACAAGATACATACCCGGTTCTATACCGAGTTCCCAGGCATAGCTTCCTTCCTCGACCCGGTCGATCCGATGTACTGCCATTTGTGTCCCTTTCCGGCTTCCTCATCCCAGATGTTGATGTCGTACTGCCCTTGAATATCACGCCTATCATAACAATTTTCCCGAAATAGTGCAAGGTAAGTGAAAAACGGCACAAAAGTGAAATGCGGCGCATTCTTCATGATTTGATTCACAATCCCTTTAAATAATGCTATACTTGGCACATACTAATTGTCATTTCCTAAGGGAGGCCTCTATGTCCGCAAATGAAAAAACCGTCAAAAAGTAT
The DNA here is from genome assembly GCA_900319795.1 of uncultured Eubacteriales bacterium. GTDB lineage: Bacteria > Bacillota > Clostridia > Lachnospirales > Lachnospiraceae > Chordicoccus. Next base: position 188,381 of record ONPU01000001.1, read on the forward strand.
CCGAGTGCTCCTCTTAAGATTGCCTACATCGAAGGCAGCAAACCGATAGCTCGACAGATCAACAACGCTCTTGTGAAAATGAGACGCAGTATCGCGGATCATGATAAATCTGCCGAAGAAATATCCGGTTATATCGAGCCTTCCTACCTTCTGGATGTCAGGCTTTCACGCTATGGTACCGGTGAAGGAAGAGCCATTATTAACGGCTCTATCAGAGGAACTGATCTTTACATTGTCGCGGACGTAATGAATTACAGCGTGACCTTCAAAGTCTGCGGACATACCAATCACATGTCTCCGGACAACCATTTCCAGGACCTGAAGCGGATCATCTCCGCGGCTAACGGAAAAGCCCACAGAATTTCCGTCATCATGCCGTTCCTCTATGAGAGCCGGCAGCATAAGCGTTCCGGCAGAGAGTCGCTGGACGCGGCCATGGCCCTTCGGGAACTTCAGAACTACGGCGTACAGGAAATCATCACGATCGACGCGCACGATCCCCGTGTCCGCAACGTCATTCCGCTTCGAGGATTCGACAATTTCATGCCGACTTACCAGTTCCTCAGGGCTCTTTTGAAGGCGGCTCCCGACCTCATGTTCGACAGCGGTCACTTTATGGTGATCAGCCCGGATGAAGGGGCTATGAACAGAGCGGTCTATTTCTCCAACGTGCTCGGCGCGGACATCGGAATGTTCTATAAGCGCAGAGACTATTCCGTGATTATCAACGGGAAGAATCCGATCGTCGCTCATGAATTCCTCGGTGATTCCGTCGAAGGCAAAGACTGTGTCATCATCGACGACATGATCTCCTCGGGAGGTTCGATGCTCGACGTCTGCAAACAGATTAAAGAACGGGGCGCGAACCGAATCTTCATCTGTACGACATTCGGACTGTTTACCGACGGATTCGAAAAGTTCGATGAAGCTTATGAGGAAGGTCTGTTTACGAAACTGATCACAACCAACTGCTGCTACAGGCCGCCGGAATTACTGAAAAAGCCGTATTACGAGCCGGCCAATATGCATAAATATCTGGCGGCAGTGATCAATACGCTGAATCACGACGAATCCATCGATAAGGTAAAGAGCACCACCCACAAGATCTCACGTATGCTTGAGCGCAGTAAAAAATCATCCGATTATGACGAGAACGAACCGGAACTGATCGAGGAATAAGTGATCGATTCATTTCAATTATAAAGCATAGAAAAGACGGGTTTCTGCCCGTCTTTTCTTAATGTTTTTTTCAGTTTGAATGCTGCTTTATTCGTCAGCCGCTTTGACTTCGTCAGCACGTAAAGCAACCTGCTTCGCCTGAACATCTGCCGGAGCCTGTTCATAGCGGGCGAATTCAAATTCGAAGTCGCCGGATCCGCCGGTCATGGAGCGAAGGACAGTGCCGTATCCGTAGATTTCGGTCTGCGGAACATCCGCTTCGATCACGGTGAGGCCTTTTCCTGCCGGATTCATTCCGAGCACGCGGCCGCGTCTCTTGTTGAGATCGCCCATTACATCGCCGGTGAACTGATCCTTAACAGTGACCTTCAGGTTGATGATCGGCTCAAGAAGGATCGGATCCGCTTTCATAAAGCCCTCTTTGAAAGCGAAGTGGGTCGCTGTCTTGAAAGCCTGTTCGGAAGAGTCAACCGGATGATAAGAGCCGTCATAAAGAGTGGCCTTCACGCCGACAACCGGATAAGCGGCAAGCGGTCCTGCCTGGACGCATTCCGTAAGACCCTTTTCAACTGCCGGATAGTAGTTCTTCGGAACAGCGCCGCCGACGACTTCAATCGCGAATTCATAGGGCTCTTCCAGATTTCCGCTCGGCTCAAAGCGCATACGGACGTCACCGTACTGGCCGTGTCCGCCGGACTGCTTCTTATATTTACCCTGAACGTCGCTCTTCTTCCGGATTGTTTCACGGAAAGCAACCTTCGGCTCGGAAAGTTCGATATCGACTTTATATCTTTCCTTCAGCTTGCTCTTGATGATATCAATCTGCTGATCGCCGATACCGTAGATCAGGGACTGATGATTCGCGGAATCGATCACGGTCTTGAATGTCAGATCTTCCGCCGCAAGTCTTGAAAGAGCCTGCGCGACCTTATCTTCATCGCCCTTGTTGACGGCACGATATCTTTCGATCGTGAACGGCCTCGAAAGCTTGGTCTTTTCAAATACAACGGGAACAGCCTTCGTAGACAGGGAGTCGCCGGTAGCGACATCGCCCATCTTGGAAAGAGCGCCGATATCGCCTGCGCAGAGCTCGGAAACTTCCTGAGGCTTATTGCCGCGGATGATGTAGAGCTTGCCGAGACGTTCGTCATTGCTCTTGTCGACATTGTACAGGGTGTCATCCGGAGTCAGAGTTCCGGAGCAGACCTTGATCAGGTTGTATTTACCGATGAACGGATCGGCGATGGTCTTGAAGACATACGCTGTCTTCGGTCCGTCTGCCTTATAGTCGGCATCGAAGGTTTCGTTGTTCTTTGTATTGGTTCCGCTCTTCTTTCTCTGAGAGGGATCCGGGAAGTAATTGACGATATCATCCATCAGCGCCACAACGCCCTGGAGGTTGTTCGGAGATCCCATGAGAACCGGAACGATCGAGGAATCCGATACGTTGACGGAAAGGGCTTCGTTGATTTCTTCCGGAGTAAAATCGTCTCCGCCGAAGAACCGTTCCATAAACTCTTCGCTTGTTTCGGCGACGGATTCCATCAGAGCGTCATAAGCGCCTTCAACTTCGCCTTCGAGATCAGTGGGGATAGCGGCCGGCTTGACACTGCCCTTATCGCCGTAAACGCCGCCGTTTTTCGTAATCACGTTCACGCAGCCCGTAAACTTTCCGCCTTCGATGACCGGGAAGTGAAGCGGGGCGATCTTATTGCCGTAGAGTTCCTGAAGATTCTCAATGACCTGGTTGTAATTCACATCGGCGTTATCGATCTCCGTCACGAAGATCATACGCGGAAGGTTGTATTCTTCGCAGATATTCCAGGCCTTTTCCGTACCGACCTGAACACCGTCCTTGCCGGAAATGACAATCACAGCGGCATCGGCAGCAGAGGCAGCCTCTTCTACTTCACCGACAAAATCAAAATATCCGGGTGTATCCAGAATATTGATCTTAGTTCCTTTCCACTCAACGGGAACCACTGAAGCGGAGATTGAGAATTTTCTCTTGATCTCTTCTTTATCATAATCACTTACGGTATTGCCGGCTGTAACGGTACCGATTCTGGTCGTTGCACCGCTCAAATAAGCCATGGCTTCCGTCAGGGTCGTCTTGCCGGCTCCGCCGTGACCGAGAAAAACCACATTGCGAATTTTGTCAGTTTTGTAGACGTTCATACATTCCTCCTGAAGCATATATTATCATTCCGCGGCACGCATCCTGCAGATTCTTATGCAAAAACACAAGAGGGGTGCTTACTTTGAAATGACTGCACATGTCAATATTATATAAAAGGAACAGGATACATTCAAGTATTTTCGGTATATAATCACAAGTTTGGCTTTTATTCGTAAACCGTATACCCTTTTGTCCTGAGGAGTTCTGCCGCCTGCCTTGACGGATCTTCTTCGTAGAATTCTATGCGCAGAACGCCTCTCTCATAGGATCTGTTGTGGACAATCCCGATATTTTTGATCGAGATATGAGCCGCAGCCAGTATTGCCGCGATTTCGGCAATAGCACCTGCCTCGTCGTTCAGATCCGTATAAATCCTGTATTCCCTGCGAATCGGACCGCTGGTCTGCTCCTGGAAGGAATCCCTGTATTCCTTGCATTCCGTAAAATACTCCAGCAGTTTGTCGGAGTCTTCATTGCGGATCGCGAAGCGGAACTCCGTAAGCATCCGGACGTATTTGTCCAGAATGCTGCAGATCTCTTCCGTGTTGGCCATACAGATCTCCTGCCACATCTGAGGGGAAGAGGAAGAAATCCGGGTAATGTCCTTGAATCCTCCCGCGGCAATCATCTTCATATAGGTATGTTCGTCATCCAGTTCCCGCACCATATTGACAAGACAGGCTGAAATCACATGCGGCACATGGCTGACGGCCGCTGTAATATGGTCATGTTCCGCGGCGGTCAGAATAAGAGGGAGCGCTCCGAGCGAAGAAATGAATGCCGAGAACGCGCTGACCTCCTGAAGCTCCATCTCTTCCGACGGGGTCAGGATATACCAGGCGTTTTCAAACATCCGGTCCGTTGAATGGGCATAACCCGTTTTCTCCGAACCGGTCATCGGATGGCCGCCGATAAAGAAGCGTTCCAGCTCCAGTTCCTTTACCATTGCATGAATCTCGGATTTTGTGGAACCGACGTCGCTTAAGATCGTCCCTTCGGAAAGATGCGGTTTCAAAAGCTCAAGATATTTCCTCACGGAAAGAACCGGCACGCACAGGAAGATATAGTCGCATTCCGAGAAGACTTCCGTGATATCCCAGCTCGGCTCATCGATGATTCCCTCATAAAGCGCTTCATTGAGCACCTCATTCGTTCTGTTGTAGGCAATGATCCGGATGTCCGGATAAACTCTTTTGATTGTTCTCGCCAAGCCTCCGCCGATGAGTCCGAGTCCGATGATTCCTATAGTCTCAACATGATCCTTGTTCATATGTTCCCTCACATTTTTCCAATGCAGTTCGTAAAAGCTCAGATGATGAGCATGGCGTCCCCGAAACTGAAGAAGCGGAATTTCAAATCCACCGCTTTTTTGTAGGCTTCCATAATATGGTCTTTTCCGGCAAATGCCGATACAAGCATAATCAGTGTCGATTCCGGGAGGTGGAAGTTCGTGATGAGACCATCCATGACCTTAAACCGATAGCCGGGATAGATAAAGATACTGGTATCCGCGCTTCCGGCGTGAACCGTCCCCTGTTCGTCCGCGGCGGATTCGAGCGTTCTGCAGGAAGTGGTTCCGACACAGATCACCCTGCCGCCCTCTTCTTTCGTACGCTTGATCAGGTCGGCGGTTTCCGGACTTACGATATAGTGTTCCGAATGCATATGGTGGTCTGTGATCTCTTCCGCTTTCACCGGACGGAATGTACCGAGGCCGACGTGAAGCGTCACGTGCGCAATCCCGACGCCGCTGTCCCGAAGCTCCTGAAGGAGTTCATTTGTAAAATGAAGACCTGCGGTAGGCGCGGCCGCGCTTCCGTCATATTTCGCGTAAACCGTATTATAGCGGGTTTTGTCCTCAAGACGGTGCGTAATATAAGGCGGAAGAGGCATCTCTCCCAGTTCGGAGAGGATTTCCTCGAAAACGCCCTCATATTCGAAGCGGATCTTTCTGTTGCCTTCTTCGAGCAGCTCTTCGACATGGGCCGTAAGGGGATAGGTGCCGTTTTCATTTTTCGTACCGAAAACGATCTCCGCCCCCGGACGTGCCTTTTTCCCCGGTTTCACAAGGGTTTCCCAGCACCGTTCATCCAGCCTTTTCAAAAGAAGAATCTCGATTTTTCCGCCCGTATCCGCCTTCTGACCGATGAGGCGGGCCGGAATGACCTTTGTATCGTTGATGACGAGGAGATCACCCGGCCTGAGATACTGTCCGATCTCACTGAAGCGGGTTTCGGAAATGCTGCCGCTCTCCCTGTCAAGAACCATCAGCCTCGATGCGGAACGGTCAATGAGAGGATCCTGCGCAATCAATTCCGGAGGAAGTTCATAATAAAAATCTGATGTTTTCATGCGTTCATCCTGTAATCTGCCATAAAACAGAGATTGCCGCAGCAACATTTCTTAAGCTGCGGCAACCAAACTTTCAGCTTCTCAATTCAGCTCCGAGACCGGAAAGACCGTTCAGGATCTTCTTCATCGCGGAAGCCACTTCTGCTTCTTCCAATGTCTTTTCTTTCGAACGGAAGCGCAGGGAATAGGCCATGGACTTATATCCCGGAAGAATCGGGGCGCCTTCATATACATCGAAAAGGCTCACCTCTTCCAGAATCTTTCCGCCTCTTTGAAGGATGACCTTCTCGATTTCGGCATGTGTCACTTCTTTCTTAACGATCATGCTGAGATCGCGCGAAACGGCCGGATAGCGGGCAAGGCCCGTATATTTTCTGTTGAAATCCGCCTGTTCGCCGAGTACTTTCATATCGAGAACCGCGGCGACGGTACCGGCACCAAGTCCGTACGCCTTGATGACGGACGGATGTACTTCGCCGATTTCACCGATTTCACTGTCCCCGATTTTGATGACCGCCTGGCGTCCGGGATGCATATACGGAAGCTTGCCGGTATTCTCATAAGACGCTTTTCCCGCAAGTCCGAAGCGTTCGAAGATCTCTTCCAGTACGCCCTTCAGGTCGAAGAAGTCATAATCGCCATATGCTCCCAGAGTGAGCTTCTGACGTTCGTCCGGAAGTGTCTTTAACGGCAGTTCCTCCGGAATATAGACGTTTCCGAGTTCGTAAAGCCGGACATTCTTCAGTCTCTTGTTGTAGTTCACCGCCAGGGACGCGAACAGACCGTTCCAGGTAACCGTTCTCATAATGGAGAAGTCCGGTCCCAGAGGATTGCGGATTTCAATCGCGTTTCTTCTTGGATCATCGGAAGCGAGCATTAATTTGTCATAGACTTTCGGAGATTCGAAGCTGTAGCAGTAACCTTCCGAAAAGCCGAAATTCTCCGCGATATCCCTGACGAGATTCGCCTGACGCATCTCTTCCGTAATATGTCCCGTAAAGCCGGATCCGCCGGGAAGCGTGACCGGAATCTTATCATATCCGTAGAAACGGGCCACTTCTTCAGCGAGGTCACAGGTCCTCTTGATATCCTGGCGGAAAGTCGGAGCCGTAACGGTTCTGTCCTTTTCGTCATAAAGAAGTCCTGCCAGACGGAAATAGCCGATCATCTCCTCTTCCGAAATATCCGTACCCAGAAGGTCGTTGATCTTTTCCGGCTCAAATGGCAGTGTAACGGGCTCCCGTTTTACGGGATACACATCCACACAGCCTCCTACCGCTTCGCCGGCGCCGAACTCTTCCATCAGTTCGCAGGCACGGTTCACGGCATCGATTGCGGTATTCGGATCAAGGCCCTTGTCAAACTTCTGTGAAGCGTCTGTCTGGTGGCCGAGGCGTTTGGAACTTAAACGGATATTGGTTCCGTCGAAGTTCGCGGCTTCGAAGAGAACGGTTTTGACGTCGTCCGTAATCATCGAATTTTCGCCGCCCATAATACCGGCGATACCCACCGCTTTTTCGGCGTCGCAGATCATCAGGACACGGTTGTCCAGCTCATGATCCTGACCGTCCAGCGTGATAAAATGTTCGCCGTTTTCCGCGGTGCGAACCACAATCTTATGACCCGCGATCTGATCGTAGTCATAGCTGTGCATCGGCTGGCCGTATTCTTCCATGATATAGTTCGTAATGTCCACGATATTGTTGATCGGTCTGATGCCGTTCGAAGCCAGGCATCTCTGCATCCACTTCGGGGACGGGCCGATTTTGACATTTTTGACTACACGGGCACAGAAGCGCGGGCACAGTTCGGAATTCTGAACTTCCACACTGACATAGTCGTGGACGTCTTCGTCATTTCCTGTTTCACGGATCACAGGCGGATGGAATTCTTTGCGGAACGTAGCTGCCGCTTCTCTCGCGATTCCGATCACGCTGTAGCAGTCTACTCTGTTCGAAGTGATTTCATATTCGATGACGGAATCATGAAGTCCGAGCAGTTCTACGGCATCCGCGCCGACTTCGGTATCTTCCGGGAAAATATAGATTCCGTTCGGATCCGCTTCCGGATAAAACTCGGAATTCGAGCCGAGTTCGTCAATCGAGCAGATCATGCCTTCCGACTCGATCCCGCGCAGTTTTCCCTTTTTGATCACGATTCCTTCTTCCGCGCCGCCTCCGGCATGGGTTCCGGCTACTTTCCCGCCCACAAGCACTACGGGAACCTTGATGCCGGCCTTTACATTCGGCGCGCCGCAGACAATCTGGAGAGGTTCTTCCGAACCGACATTGACTTTGCAGATATGAAGATGGGTATCCGGCACATCTTCACAGCTCAGCACTTCGCCGACAACAATCTTGTCCAGATTTTTATCCAGTTCTTCAAAACCCTCTACCTTTGTTCCGCTTAAGGTCATCGCGTCCGCGTATTCCTGAGCGCTTACATCGAGATCGGGCACATATTTCTTAATCCATGACATGGATGTATTCATTTTTCATTTCCTCCTGATATTGGGCATGTTTTCCTTTGCCGTTAAGTATTCGCAAATGCGCATCCGTAAAATCCGAATCAGCTGAACTGATCGATGAAACGGACATCGTTTTCATAGAGAAGACGCATGTCGTCGATTTCATATTTCAGGAGTGTAATGCGTTCAAGACCTACGCCGAAGGCAAAGCCGCCGTATTCTTCCGGATCAAGGCCGCACATCTCAAGAACATGAGGATGCACCATGCCGCAGCCGAGGATTTCGATCCAGCCGGACCCCTTGCAGAAACGGCATCCTTTTCCGCCGCATTTGAAGCAGGAAACATCCACTTCGGCGGACGGCTCCGTAAACGGGAAATGATGAGGACGGAACTTCGTCTTCGTTTCAGGTCCGAAGAGTTCTTTCGCGAATACGTCAAGAGTGCCCTTCAGGTCTGCCATCGTAATGTGTTTATCGATCACAAGCCCCTCAATCTGATAGAAGGACGGAGAATGTGTCGCGTCCACTTCATCGGAACGGAACACGCGTCCGGGAGCAATCATACGGATCGGAAGCTTTCCCTGTTCCATGATACGGGCCTGGACCGGGGAGGTCTGTGTACGAAGGAGGATATCATCGGTAATATAGAAGGTATCCTGTTCGTCCTTTGCCGGGTGGTTTGCCGGAATATTCAGCTTTGTGAAGTTATATTCGTCGTATTCGATTTCCGGTCCTTCCACCACCTCATATCCCATGCCGATGAAGATGCGTTCCACTTCGTCACGGACAAGCGTATTCGGATGGCGGTGTCCGATTCTAATCTTTTTCGCGGGCATCGTGACATCGATCCGTTCTTCCGCGAGTTTCTTTTCGAGAGCCGCCTCTTCAAGAGATGCTTTTGTCGCATCCATCAGAGTTTCGATCTCCTTACGGGCATCGTTAACCCATTTTCCGACAGTCGGACGCTCTTCGGGAAGGACATCCTTCATGGACTTCATTACGGAAGTCAGAATCCCCTTTTTTCCGAGATAGGAAACACGGATATCGGTAAGTCTGTCAAGTCCTCCCGCATTTTGGATCTCTTCACGGGCTTTTTCCTGGATTTCCCGAATCTTTTGTTCGATCTCACTCATTTCTCATATACTCCTTCTTATTTATTCACTTTCGCATCCGGATCCGTCCGTATCTTCCGGATCGGGATGACATCTGCGTTATCAGGGTCATCGTCAATGCTGTACTCGTCATCATCCATCCAGTCTTCGTCTTCATCCAGAGGACGCCAGATCGAATGTTCATTCAGCTCTTCCTCGATCACCTGCTGTTTTTTCTCGCTGGCGTCTTTCACGGTTTCGAGCGTATTGACAATAAAGTTGTCGTCCGGATCTTCATAGATCACACGGTTGAGCTCCGCTCCCACCATGAGAAAGAAACAGCAGAAATACAGCCACATCATAGCAAGAATCATGCCGGTCATGCTTCCGTATGTCTCGATAAAGTTCTGATTGTGCTCATAATAGAGCGAAAGCATGTACGAAAAGAACATCCACACAGTCGAAACGATCAGAGCACCCGGAAGCTGACTTCGAAATGTATAATGACAGTTCGGCAGGAACTTATAGATATACAAAAACATGAGAATCAGTCCGAAATAACCGAACAGAACCCGGAACGAGAGGAAAAACCGCAGAATATCGCCGAATGCCGGGAAGACACTGACGATCGCGTCTCTCATACTGTTCCCGAATATACTGAGCAGAAGGGCTACGCCGGCAATCACAAACAGCAGGACGACGAAAAACATGGAACGGAAGCGGAGGTACAGCCAGCCACGGGTTTCCTGAACATTGCTGATGACATTCAGTCCGTTTGTCAGGGCATGAAAGACCTTGGACGCGGACCAGATCAGCACCAGAATGGAGACAGGCACATACGCATAGGTCTTTTCAACAATCTCGATCAGAATCGCCTCTACATAGGCTTTTAAGCCGGAAGGCACAATGGAGATGATATTCTCGGTCAGAAGCGAAATATCCGCGTGAGCCATCGAGGCAAAAGCGACAAAGATCATCACAAAAGGCACAAAAGAAATCATAAGAAAATAGGCGCATGTTGCGGAATATGCGCCTAAGTGATCCTTTTGCATTCTCTGAGCAAAATTACCGTAGAGCTTGAATAAGTCTCTGATCATCTGTTACATCCGTTCATCAGTCTCCCCTGCTCCCTGTTTCATACAGGTGTTCAGACCGATCCTGGCAGTCAGCGGATTCCGAAATGATAGCGCGTCACAGTATGATACTTTTCCGCTGCTTCAATCTTCGGGCTTTCAAAGGCCAGAACATTGACCGCGTTCGGGAAATACTGAGTCTCCAGACAGAATCCCTCATGAACACCATAGGGAATGCCGTCTTTTCCGCCTTCTCCCGAGATAAAGTTTCCGGCATAGAACTGGACGCCGGGAAGATCCGACTCGACTTCCATTGTGACACCGCTTATATCGCCGCAGGCGAACGCGATCTTTCTCATTCCCTCACCATTTAAGGCATAGTTATGATCATAACCGCCTGTATGGGCAAGCTGTTCATTATCAGAATCGGCATCCGTTCCGATTTCTTTTCCTTCCCGGAAATCAAATACGGTACCATCTACCGGCTCCACTGTTCCGTAAGGGATGGAATACTCATCAACCGGCACGTAGCCGTCGGCATCAATCTGAAGGAAATGCTTCATGATCGATCCGGAATGATGTCCGTTCAGATTGAAATAACTGTGATTTGTCATATTGGCCACAGTCGTCTCATCACTGATGCCGTCATAGACAATCTCAAGAGTATTGTCGTCTGTCAGTCTGTAAGTGACGCTGACATTGAAATTTCCAGGAAAACCCTGATCTCCGTCCGGGCTCAATATGCTGAAGCAGACACTGTTATCCTCTTCGGAAACAGCCGCGTTCCACATCCTGAACTCATATCCGTCCGGACCGCTGTGCAGGTTGTTCCGCCCGTTCTCATTGAGGCTGAGTTCATAATTGACGCCGTCCAGATTAAAGGAACCGCCCTCGATCCGGTTTCCGTTTCTGCCGATCGTAGCTCCGAAATGAGGCGGATTGACTTCATAGTCGGCAACCTTCTCATAGCCAAGCACGACATCCAGAACCTTTCCCTCACCTGCGGGAACACAGATGCTCTGTACAATTGCGCCGTAATCAATGAGGCCTACGGACATTCCGTTTGGATTGCTCAAAGTATAAAGAGTAACCTGTTCTCCTTTGGAAGTAACTCCGAAAGATTGTTTTTCGATCTCCATTTTTCTCACTTTCTGTTCCTTAGAACGATTAATAAATAAGACCCGGAATGCCGTTCCTGCCAAACTGACGCCTAGCATATAGCCAGGTGGGCAACCGCAGCTGCTCTTCTGCCTTCCTCCGATAAGTTGAGGCCTGGCATCCGAACAGCGATATGGGAATCCCTTATGTCCGTTGTAGGTTCAGAAAAAGACAGGTGGTCGCACATTCCAGGCAAAATAATTATAATACCTCACCTATCAGCGGTCAATGTAAACACGCTCTAAATACCGTTGAGTTCCGCATACAGATCCCTCGCATGCGAGTCCGTCATCCCGCTGATCGTATCCGTCGCCAGAAGAATTCTGTGATAGACTTTCTGTTCATCCGTCATTCCGGCGGTATTTCTCAGAAAGACCTGTTTGTAATTGCCCGGAATCAATGACAGATATTTTTCCTCCATCAGTCCCGGCCGGATGCCGCTGTCATAGATTAACGCGGCCGGAACGATCATATTCATCAATTCCGTAAGCATCTTAAAGGCGGCAATCTCAGTTCTGAAAATGGAAGCCGACGTGAATGCGTAATCATACGCGATCGACTTCAGAACACTGACAATAAGATGCGGTGTTCTTCCGCAAAGCAGCTCTTTTTTGAAGCTGCCGTCCATAATCGACTGATAGTTTCCCGTAAAGTTCTCCGTCGCGCCGAGGATCAGCAGCTCCTGCATTTCGCGAATCCAGCACCGGACAGCAAACTCGTCGGGATCCGATACGGAATTGAGTCTCGCGAGATCGTAATTGTCAGAGAGCCTGACGATACAGCTCTTTGGGAACCTCCGAAGCTGCAGTTCTTCCAGAAGCGCCGGATAGTCAAAAAATCCCTTTTTGAACGCGTCTTCTATATCGGCAGTCGCATAGGCGATATCATCCGCCGCTTCCAGAATGAGCGCGAGCGGATTGCGCTTTTTCCCACATCCGGTTTCGGAAGCGATCATCCGAAAGAGCTGTTCTTCCGCCTGAAAATATCCGGGTTTTCTTTTGCCGCTGTCCTGGCTTGCGCTGTCGGCCTCTACAGAGGATACCGGGTATTTGATCATGGCGGACATCAGTCCGCATGTCAGATTCATTCCCGAAAGCCTGACGGGATAATCCAGCTTTCCGACCATTCGAAGCCCCTGAGCATTGCCTTCAAAGTGTTTCAGATCCTCAAGCTGCTGTCTGGTTAAAAGTCCGGTAACCGGATGACCTTTATATTGAAGAGACTCGAGATTGTTCTGAAACCATTCCCGGATCGACTCTTCCCCGAAATGTCCGAACGGCGGATTCCCGATATCGTGAATCAGTCCCGCGCACTGGAGAATGTCCGTGATGGCGGCCGCCTCTTTCGGGCCGAATCCGGGATCCGCGTTCATTTCAATGAGGGACGCGGCAATATTTCCGGCAAGTGATCTTCCAATCGAAGAAACCTCCAGCGAATGAGTCAGTCTCGTCCGTATGAAATCACTTTTATCCAGAGGAAAAACCTGTGTCTTATCCTGAAGTCTGCGGAATGATGACGAAAGGATGATGCGGTGATAGTCTTTCTCGAATTCACTCCTTAAGTCTTTTTTTCCTCCGCTCCGGGCCTCTTTGCCGATTCGTTTTTCACTTAGCAGTTTTTTCCATTCCATAGGCATCTTTAAGGTTCAATTACTTCTCCATGAGAATCCGGCGGACCGTATCCGGCATTTCATCCACATCGGAAACAATTTTATGGCGAATGGGTGCCGTGCGAATATCCCGGATCGCGTTCGGCTCTTCCACATTGGACAGACTGTGTAAAATATCAATCAGCTCAAAATCCGTTTTTCCGGAAACCTGATCCGGAGAAATCGCTCCTACTACACTCGCGGCAAATTTATACGGAGATGCAGTGGAAGCAACAACCATGGGGATTGCGTCCTTTGAATCCCGGATGTATCTTCGGCTGACAGCGTTCGCAATACCGGTGTGAGTATCGATCACATAGCCGCTTTTCCTGTAAAGATCCGCAATGCCTTCAAAGTTTTCCTCTTCCGAAGCGAACCCTCCCACAAAATCGGCCAGACGCTCTCTCATCTCGTCCGTAATGACATAGGAACCGTTTCCGGAAAGATCGTTCATAAAGGATCTGCACAGTTCCGGATCGTTGCCGCAGATTCTGTAGATCAGACGTTCCAGATTGCTTGAAATGAGAATATCCATGGACGGAGAAGAGGTCAGTATGAATTCCCGTTTCCTGTCATAATCTCCCGTCCGGAAGAAGTCATACAGCACCTTGTTCTCATTGGAAGCGCAGACCAGCCTGTGTACCGGAAGGCCCATCAGCTTCGCGTAAAAAGCTGCCAGGATATTTCCGAAATTTCCTGTCGGAACCGTAATATTGATTTCATCTCCGGGCATGATCACGCCCGTTTTTACCAGCTGTGAGTAGGCATATACATAGTATACGATCTGCGGGACCAGACGCCCGATGTTGATGGAATTGGCAGATGAGAGGCAGATGCCGTGTTCGGACAGCTCTTTCGCCATTTCCTTGTCATTAAACATTTTCTTGACAGCAGTCTGGGCATCGTCAAAGTTCCCTCTGATGGCGACTACATGCGTATTTTCCCCGCGCTGTGTGGCCATCTGCAGTTTCTGAATCTCCGATACACCGTCTTTGGGATAAAACACGATAATCTCCGTGCCTTCCACATCCTGGAAACCTGCCATCGCGGCTTTTCCGGTATCTCCGGAAGTCGCTGTCAGAATCACGATTTTTCTTGTTTCATGGTTCTTTTTCGCGGAGACGGTCATCAGATGAGGCAGAATGGACAGAGCCATATCCTTAAAGGCGATCGTCGATCCGTGAAAGAGCTCCAGATAGAATAAGCCGTCTTTTTGGACAAGCGGAGCGATTACGTCCGTATCGAATTTCGAGTCATAAGCGTTCGCGATGCATGTTTTCAGCTCTTCCTCGGTAAAATCGTCCAGATAGAGCTTCATGATCTCATAGGCAAGCTCCTGATAAGTCATCTGTGAAAACGCGTACAGTTTCTCCTTCAGAGCGGTTTTGTCTTCATTTTCCGGAACAAACTTCGGTATCATTTCCGGAACAAACAGTCCGCCGTCAGGGGCCAGTCCCATCAGGATTGCCTGTGATGCTTTCACTTCCAGATTACTTCGGGTGCTTTTATAATTCATACCGGCTTCCTTTCCAATATCGCCGCTCTTCTATAGATCTGAAGCAGCGCATTTTTTCGTTGATATCAATAATAGCAAGAATATCTCTCAAAAGCAATGTAAGCAGTTATGCGCTCCGCTCCGCCAAGGCAGCATCTGTATGATTGCAGTACTCAGGAATGACAATGAATTCTTTTTTGAAATCATGGACGCGGTTTCATAATGTATTGCTCGTAAAAAAACCCGGAAAGCAAATGCTTTCCGGGTTTTCAGATAGCCGATAAGGGAATCGAACCCTTGTTTCCGCCGTGAGAGGGCGGCGTCTTAACCTCTTGACCAATCGGCCGTGAACAGAATAATACCATAATTTGACAGACAGTGCAAGTCTTTTTATTCTACATTCCTCTTTTTTATTCAGACGGCCCCGCGTTCATCCGGGGCCGTCTGATCCGTGAAAGACTTACTCACTTTCAATCGGTGTAATTCTGTATTTGTTAAAGAACTGGTCGACATCATGAATGCCGAGAAGATCAAAGCTTGTCTTGTATGTGGAATGAGAGTTCCCGCTTTCCGTCATATACTGGTACATGGCGAATCCGTCAAGAGGAACGCGGCCTGTTCTCATATAATCAGGTCCGAACTCAGTCCAGCCGGCATGTCCGTCGACGTTGCAGTAAATGACATATCCCTGGCTCTTGAAATACTGGAATTTGTCATTGTCCGCATTGTACTGACCAACCGTTCCGATATCGCCGCCGAAAGCAAAGATAATCTTATCGATATCTCCGACGATATCATGGTTGACCGTCATCCAGCGCTCGTTGTCGCTCTGAAGGGATTCCGCGGAATGCGTGGTAGCGTTCCAGTGTCCGTAAGTGTGGCTTGCGAACGTCCACCCCTCTTTCTTCATCGCGTTGGCAATGGCCGTGGCATCCGCTACGTCCTGATCCCAGTCAAAGTCCGGATGCGACTGAAGCCACTCTCTCTGATCCTGATCGAGCTTCTCGTTATTGATGTCCTGATAGTAATTATTGGTTCTGTAGCCGAATACACCGTTATATCCGGTCAGCGCTACAGTAGGACGGGCATTCTTGTACGAGAAATCCGGATGCTCATGAATGAACGTATCCAGTCTCGGAACCATGTCATAATCACCGATCAGCGTCTCGCCGTTTTCATTGGTATACTCACACTTGACGGCTCCGTTTTCGTCGAGAACCATCTTTGTGGCATAACCCTGCGTGCCGATCCCGTAAGTATGATAATAACTCAGGTCGTCTTCGGACATGACAAGCGGCCGCTTCCCCTCGGGGAGCATGAGGCTCATATTCGGCGCGACAGATGTGGATCCGTCATCATTTTTGGTCTTGATGCACATGTCGTCGAGTGAGACCAGCACATATCCGGCTTCATACATCTGCTGGATCATATGGTCAAACTCATCGGCAGTCGTCATGGCGGCATCGTTTCTCCATGCTCTGTCCTCTCCGACGATATCCGTTCTCAAACCTCTGTCGTCATTGAGAAGCGAATGGAAGAACACATGCGGAATCGTTGTCACATCCGCGGCAACCAGTGAAGATTTTTGACTCGTGTAATTGCTGATCGCTCCGGTCAGTTCCTCATCCTGATCATAACCGGCAAATGCCTGAATAACCGCAATCGCGTTATCATAGTCGTACATGGCGGCATATGACGCGGCATACTTGAGTGCTTCCTGTTTGGAGGAAGGTGTCGGCAGTCCTTCATTGATGTTCATATAGGACGCGCCTGTCGAAGTTTCGACAGCGGCCGTTTCCGCTTCCGCTCCGGCTTCCTCTTCAGGAGCCTCCGTAATCTCTTCCGCTCCCTCAATCTCTTCCAGACCGGATGTGGTTTCCTGCTCTTCCTGCTTATTCTTGCTGCTTAATTTCCCGATAGCGCGGATCACGAAAATCAAGGCCACGATGAGGACCGCAAAAACAACGCCCCTGATCATCATAGCCCGTCTTCGCTGCGCCTCACGAATCCGTCTCCGCTCGGCACGCAGTCTCCGTCGTTCCGCCCTCTCTCTTTCGTATTGTTCCTGTTCTTTTCTTTCCCGATCGATATCAGCCATGGACATTCCTCCTACAGGCAGCGCTCGATCATATCCGGATCATTAAGCGCCTCTTCCAGCAGACGGCTCAGGATCCCGGTATAGCCTTTCCCAAGCGCCTTGGCTTTTTGCATGGTTTCCGTACTTACTCTTAAAGTAAGGACCTGTTTTCTTCTCTCTTCTCTTTTTTTGCTCGCCATTTTGGCAAGCTCTTCGTAGAGCTCCTGACTTACGGGTTCGCTGTCCGGAACTGCTGCTTTTTTCTTTGGCTGCGGCTGTGGAATTTCTCTTCTGATAATGGCCATTTAGACTTCCCCCTGACTTTAAAAATAATAGTTCCCCTATCATTATTTTTATCACAGAGAAAGCCGATCTGCAACTGAATTCAGATAAAAAATGTATTACAAAGCTTATCTCAGAAGAAAAACGGGACTGTATCTGTTAAAGCGTTCCGAGAATTCATCTCCGGGATTGTCAACAAATATATCCGCCCAGTTCTGGTCGTTCATTGCGGATCCGCCGTGGTCTTCGATCACGAAGATATGGCCGTCGATCAGAAGCCTGTCTCCAAACATAAGGCCGAGTCTTGCCATAGTAGCTGCACTCACAGCAACTGTACGGCCCGCGACAAGAGGAGCGCCGCTTGCCGTCTGTCCCACATACGGGCCCTGATCCCATGGCGTGTCCATGTAAGCAGTCAGCCGCCAGACGCCGAGATCTGTCACAGATGAAAAATCGGAAGCATTCTCGGAATTTGTCCATCCAGCCGCTCCTTCTTCAAGGACATGAACTCTTCTCGTTGCAGTCTGTACGTGTCCGTCTTTACCGGTCAGTTCATAAGTGACAGGATACTCTCCCGCTTTTGCCGTATTCAGGTTTTCCGTATTCGGAACAACATCCTTGATTTCATCTTCCCAGGTGATTCCTTCCATCGGATCAAACGATGACCCGACGGTGACCGTAGCCAGTCCTTCCATACCGTACAGATAGTGGTCCAGATCCGGATACACTGTCGCTTTGATTTCTTTTTCCTCGATTGTTTTTGTATCGATAGAAGCGATCACATATTTCAGTGTGTATTCTCCCGGCTTATCCCAGTCTGCCTGAAGCGGATCGCAGACAACCGCGCCGATCTCGTCGTCCCAGGAAATACCTGCCATGACATCCGGATTCATGCCTTCAATCGCGCTGAAATCCCGGAGTCCTTTGACATGGTCTGCCAGAGTTTCCGGTTCTTCCTTCTGATCGTCTTTCTCTTCAGCGTCTTTCTCTTCAGAGTCTTGTTTCTGATCGTCTTTCTCTTCAGTGTCTTTCTCTTCAGAGTCTTGTTTCTGATCATCTTTCTTTTGATCAGTTTCCTTTTGCGCGGTTTCTTTTAAATCCTCAGCCGATTCCGGTTTTTCACTAATAACCGCGGTTTCTTCTTTGGTCTCATTTCCGGAAAGCAGTTCTTTCTCTGCAGAAATCCTGACGGTTTCCGGTAATCCGACCGTGCTGAAGAACACGGCAGCCGTAAAAGCTGCCGCTGTGAATCCAAGAATATATTTTCTTATCAAGCTGTTCATATTCGTGCCTTCAAATCTCTTTCCGCTTCACGCCGGATGTCTTTTTTCGCGATCGCGTCTCTCTTATCGTAGAGCTTCTTTCCCTTCACAAGACCGACCTCCACTTTCACGAGGCTGCCTTTGAAATACACGGAAAGCGGAACAAGGGTAAAGCCCTTCTCCCTGATCTTCTGTCCGAGTTTTCTGATTTCTGAGGAATGCATGAGGAGCTTTCTCTTCCTCAGCGGATCCCTGTTGAACAGATTCCCTTTTTCGTATGGTGCTATGTGCATACCATCCACAAACATTTCGCCATGAGAAATTTCAACATAGGCCTCCTTGATGGAACAATGGCCCATTCGGATGGACTTCACCTCTGTTCCGAAAAGTTCAATACCGGCCTCATGCTTTTCAATGATGAAATAGTCATGAAATGCTTTTTTATTATTGGCAATTATTTTGATCGGATCCGACATTTGATAATTCCTTTGTAAAAATCTCACTCTGTATACTTAAAAACAGAAAGCCTCCGCCTTGGGAAGGCAGAGGCCGGAATTTTTATTTATTGATGAAGCTCATCGAAAGCACCAGTGAAAGCACGAAGAAGATCACCGCCAGTACTCTGGTAAGCTTTACCATTCCGCCTTCCATGGACCTTCCTTTATTCTGTCCCCAATAGGTATCCGCTGCTCCCGCGATAGCGCCGAGTCCGGCACTTTTGCCTTCCTGCATCAGAACCAGTACGGAAAGTGCTATACAATCAATCACATAGATAATGGTCAGTATCGTATGAAGAATTGCCATGGTAGAAAAACCTCCTTAACCCCTGCTCTTTATATCTTTAACCGAAATCATACTGCCGTATCCTTTCGGTAAAACGTCCGAAAGAAAAGCCACATGCTATTCTAGCACATGGCTTTGATATAAACAAGCACTATTTTCTTTAAAATTCAGGCTTTTCAGCGTTCAATAAGAAGGGAATGTCCTGTCATTTCAGCAGGTTTTTCCTTACCCATCAGCTCGATCATGGTCGGAACGATGTCGCAGAGACGTCCGTTCTCCATCAGGCCGTACTTCGGATCCGCGTTGATCAGAATGAACGGAACCGGATTGGTTGTATGAGCGGTAAACGGCTCGCCGGTCTCATAATCGATCATCTGGTCACAGTTGCCGTGATCGGCGCAGAGGAAAATAATGCCTCCGTTGCGCTTAATCGCTTCCACTGCTCTTCCGACGCACTCATCCACGACTTCGACAGCTTTGATGGCAGCCGCTTCCACGCCGGTGTGGCCGACCATATCGCCGTTCGCGAAGTTGATGATGATCACGTCATATTTTCCGCTGTCAATCGCTTCCACAAGTCCGTCACAGACTTTATAAGCGCTCATCTCCGGCTGCAGGTCATAAGTCGCCACCTTCGGAGACGGAACAAGCAGGCGGTCCTCGCCTTCGAAAGGCTCTTCCACTCCGCCGTTAAAGAAAAATGTGACATGCGCATATTTCTCTGTTTCAGCGGTACGAAGCTGAGTCATTCCGTTCTGAGCCAGCCACTCGCCGAATACGTTTGTCAGTTCCTGTTTCTTAAACGCGACCAGCTTGTTCTGAATTGTGACATCGTAATCCGTAAATGCCACATAGCAGGTCTTGATTCTCGGCCCTCTGTCAAAATGATCGAATTCATCATCGCAGAAGCAGCGTGAAATTTCACGCGCACGGTCGGGACGGAAATTGAAAAATACGACGGAATCCTTTTCCTTAATCGTAGCAACCGGTTTGCCGTCTTTCTGAATGACAATCGGGACAATGAATTCATCGACCACGCCGCCGTCATAGGAAGCCTGCATGCCGGAAAGCGGATCATCCGCCGGAACGCCTTCGCCCTTTGTAAGGGCATCATAGGCCTTCACGACACGTTCCCATCTGTTGTCACGGTCCATTGCGTAATAGCGTCCATGGATCGTAGCGATCTCGCCGACTCCGATTTCTTCAATCTTGTCCAGAAGATCCTTGATATATCCCTTTCCGGAATCCGGAGGAGTATCTCTTCCGTCCATGAAGCAGTGGATATAGACCTTTTCAAGACCGTTCATTTTGGCCAGTTTCAGGAGGCCATAGAGATGGTCGGTATGGCTGTGAACGCCGCCGGGAGAAACAAGTCCCATAAAATGAATGGCACTGTCATTTTCCTTGGCGTTCTGTACTGCTTTCAGAAGCTCTTCATTTTCAAAGAAATCACCATCGGCAATCTCCTTGGAAATTCTGGTAAGCTCCTGATAGACGACGCGTCCGGCACCCATATTGGTATGGCCCACTTCGGAATTTCCCATCTGGCCGTCCGGAAGTCCGACCGCAAGGCCGGAGGCATATCCTTTGACATAAGGATAGTCCCTTCTCAGCGCGTCCATAACCGGTGTGTTGGCCATAGCGACAGCGTTGTGTTCGGGAATCGGATTTTCTCCGTATCCGTCAAGTATAAGAATTACATGTGTTTTTTTGCCCATCTTGAGTATTTGCTCCTTTATAAAAAAGGACGGTGGTTAAGCACCGTCCTCCGGTATGATTCACTTGTAGTTGACGATATCGCCGAAATCCGGCTTCAGGCTGGCGCCGCCTACAAGTCCTCCGTCGATATCCTCTTTCGAGAAGAGTTCGGCAGCGTTGGATCCCTTTACGGAGCCGCCGTAGAGGATGCGGATTTCCTGTGCAACAGCTTCGCCGTAGAGCTCGCAGATCAGTTCACGAATGCCCTTGCAGACTTCTTCTGCCTGATCGGAGGTTGCGGTTTTGCCTGTGCCGATCGCCCAGATCGGTTCATAAGCGATGATCGCTGCCTTGGCCTGATCAGCACTAAGGCCGAGGAAGCCGACCTTGACCTGCTGACGGATGAAATCCATCGTGACGCCCTGCTCTCTCTGCTCAAGAGATTCGCCGCAGCACATGATCGGAATCAGGCCGTTTTCGAAGCAGGCATGCATCTTCTTGTTGACGGTTTCATTTGTTTCGGCAAAATATTCACGTCTTTCGGAATGTCCGAGGATGACATATTTGACGCCGAGGTCTGTCAGCATGTTCGGAGCGATTTCGCCTGTGTAAGCGCCGCTTGCTTCGTAATAGACGTTTTCAGCGCCAATCTGTATATTGGAGCCTGCAGCGGCTTCCAGAGCGGCCGGGATATCGATAGCGGGTACGCACAGAAGAACTTCGGTCTCTTCGCTCGCGCAGGTTGCTTTCATAGCTTCGATCGCAGCCTTTGCTTCAGAGGGAGTCTTGTTCATTTTCCAGTTGCCCGCAGCAAGAATTCTTCTAGCCATTTGATTATTCCTCCTGGATTACTATATCCTTATAGATATTTATGAAAAATCAGTCTTTGTCGTCAGCAGCCGCTACGCCCGGAAGCTCTTTGCCTTCCAGGAACTCAAGGGAAGCACCGCCGCCTGTGGAGATGTGAGTCATCTTCGCGCCGAAGCCAAGCTGATTGACAGCCGCTGCGGAATCGCCGCCGCCGATAATCGTGGTGGCATCGGTCTCGGCCAGAGCCTTTGCTACAGCGATCGTACCCTTTGCAAGGATCGGGTTCTCGAATACGCCCATCGGTCCGTTCCAGACAACCGTCTTCGCGCTCTTGACAGCGTCAGCGTAAAGCTCACGAGTCTTTTCGCCGATATCCATGCCCATCTGATCTGCAGGAATCTTATCGGAATCAACTGTGCAGACTTCGATTTCCGCATCGATCGGATCCGGGAAAGACTTGGTGACGACAGTGTCGATCGGCAGATAGAGCTTTTTGCCGAGGCTTTCAGCCTTAGCGATCATTTCCTTGCAATAATCGATCTTGGTATCATCGCAAAGGGATGTTCCGATTTCCTTGCCCTGAGCCTTCAGGAATGTATACGCCATTCCGCCGCCGATGATCAGAGTGTCGCACTTCTCAAGCAGGTTGGAGATCACGTTCAGTTTGTCCGCGACCTTGGCGCCGCCGAGAATCGCCACAAACGGACGAACCGGAGTTTCAACGGCGTTTCCGAGGAAGTCGATTTCCTTCTGCATCAGGTAACCGACAACATGCGGTCCCTTGACATACTTTGTAACGCCGACATTCGAGCAATGTGCGCGGTGAGCTGTTCCGAACGCGTCATTGACAAAGACATCCGCGATCGAAGCAAGGTCTTCGCTGAAAGAATCGATATTCTTGGTCTCTTCTTTGCGGAAACGGGTATTTTCAAGAAGGATCACATCGCCGTCTTTCATAGCCGCTACAGCGTTCTTCGCGTTTTCGCCGACTACTTCGCCGTCAGCCGCGAACTTTACTTCCTGTCCGAGAAGTTCGGAAAGTCTGACTGCTACCGGAGCAAGCGAGAACTTTTCTTCCGGACCGTTCTTCGGTTTTCCGAGGTGGCTGCACAGAATGACACGGCCGCCGTCAGCGATCAGCTTCTTGATTGTCGGAAGAGCGGCAACAAGGCGGTTTTCGTCAGTGATCTTTCCGTCTTTAAGCGGTACGTTGAAGTCGCAGCGGCACAGAACGCGAAGGCCCTTGACGTTGATGTCATCAACAGATTTTTTATTGAGTCCCATAATACATTTCCTCCTGAATCATATTTCTTGAAGTAAGCCGGCTGCTTAAAAAGCAGCTTCCTTACTGCAGATAAGGGTCCGGTCCAAATTATAGGCCGGACCCTTAAGTGAGTCTAATAATAAACTATTCGGTTTCTAAAAATGCATCAGGCGCCGATCAGTTTGCCGAAGTGCTTGATCGTTCTGACCATCTGGCATGTGTAGGAATTTTCATTGTCATACCAGGAAACGACCTGAACTTCAGATGTGCCGTTCTCAAGCGGAATAACCATTGTCTGAGTAGCATCGAACAGAGAACCATAGGTCATGCCGACGATATCTCTGGAGACGATCATGTCTTCGTTGTAACCATAGGATTCATTGGCAGCAGCCTTCATGGCAGCGTTGATGCCTTCTACAGTCACATTGCCTTCAACGACAGCTGTAAGGATGGTGGTGGAGCCGGTCGGAGTCGGAACTCTCTGCGCAGCGCCGATGAGCTTGCCGTTCAGTTCGGGGATAACAAGGCCGATTGCCTTCGCAGCGCCTGTGCTGTTCGGAACGATGTTCTCAGCAGCAGCGCGTGAACGTCTCTTGTCGCCCTTTCTCTGCGGGCCGTCCAGAGTCATCTGATCGCCTGTATAAGCGTGGATCGTGCACATAATGCCGGACTTGATCGGAGCAAAGTCATTGAGAGCTTTTGCCATCGGAGCAAGGCAGTTTGTTGTGCAGGAAGCAGCAGAGATGATGGTGTCATCAGCTGTCAGCTGTTCATGGTTGACATTGTAAACGATGGTCGGAAGGTCATTGCCTGCCGGAGCGGAAATGATGACGTGCTTTGCGCCGGCATCGATATGTGCCTGAGCCTTAGCCTTGGAGGTATAGAAACCTGTGCACTCAAGGACTACGTCAACGCCCAGCTCTCCCCACGGAAGATTCGCCGCCTGGGCTTCTTTATAGATTTCGATTTCAGTTCCGTCTACGATGATGGAATGATCAGTAGAGGAAACGAGATCAGCCTTAGCATAACGTCCCTGTGTGCTGTCATACTTCAGAAGGTATGCAAGCATATCCGGAGAAGTAAGATCATTGATCGCTACGATCTCATAGCCTTCTGCCTGGAACATCTGACGGAATGCCAGACGGCCAATACGTCCGAAACCATTAATTGCAACTTTTACTGCCATAACTTTGAATCCTCCTCAAGATTATTGATTATTAATAAATCTAAAACATAATAACCCACGGATTATTGTACAAAATCACGCCTGAAAATACAAGGAGTTTTTGTCTTTTTACGAAAAGTTATGATTTCGGTTTCACACTGTCGGATTTCCCGGATTAAAAACAAAAACTGCTGCGAAGTCACAGCAGTTCGAATTTCGGTTTTCTGTCCTCATAGTATACAAAATGAGTAAAACCGCATGTTTTCAGTATTTCCTTCGCGGTATTGA
Source organism: uncultured Eubacteriales bacterium (assembly GCA_900319795.1). Taxonomy (GTDB): domain Bacteria; phylum Bacillota; class Clostridia; order Lachnospirales; family Lachnospiraceae; genus Chordicoccus. The sequence continues at coordinate 212,652 of ONPU01000001.1, forward strand.
ACGCGTATCCCAGGAACAGCGGTTTGTGTGCGTCGGAACCGATCGTCACAAGCGTTCCGCCCAGCTCCCTGTATCTTCTGAGAATTTCCGGCCTGGGATTCGGCGCGCCGAGCTGTTTTCTGAGGCCGCAGGTGTTCAATTCAAGAGCAATATTGTAACGGACCAGCAGTTTTAAGATCTCATCGATGATTCCGGCATATTTTTTGTAGCTGTAGTTTCTGCCTTTCCTCTTTTTTCCGTAACGGACGATGTAATCGAGATGTCCCATACTGTCAAAAGAGTGAAATTCCTTCACGTTCTCGAACGTTTCTTCAAAATAATCCCTGTAGATCTCATCGGCGCTTTTCGTTTCAAACGTCTCGGGATAATAAGGATCCATGCCATTGACGAGATGCTGGGAGCCTATGACAAAGTCGAACGGATATTGTTTCAGAAGGTCCGCATACGGCTTGCCGAGACCGGGCTGCATTCCGAGCTCCACTCCCCTAAGGATCCGGATCTTACCTCCATACTCGTTCCTCAGATCCGCTATACGTCTGAAATAAGCTTCTTTATCAAAATCGAAAATCAAATCCGGAACAGGATAATTCCAGTCGATATGATCCGTAAAACAGAGTACATCGATCTGACGGGAAATGGCTTCGCGCACAACGGCTTCCATATCCGCGTCTGAATCTGTAGAAAAACTGCTGTGTACGTGGATGTCGCAAAACAAAGCCGGTAATCCTCCAAAAGATATCTGTTCGGGACTGCTGATTCTATCTTCTCGGATGAGCCATATCGTATACATTCCGCATACGATTCAGATTCATATTTAAATACATTTGTGTAGTCGAAATATCCGAATGCCCCATCATCTCCTGAACAGAACGCAGATCCGCCCCGTTTTCAAGCATGTGAACGGCGAAGCTGTGGCGCAGTGTATGCGGCGTCACGTCTTCTTCAATTCCGGCAGCTGACGCATAGGATTTCAGAACTTTCCAGAAACCCTGTCTGCTCATGGGCTTTCCCTGACAGTTCAGGAAAAGAAGACCCGTGTCGTCCTTTGACGTAAAGCTGTCCCTCGCGTTCTCGAGATAGAGTGTCAGGGCTTTCCTCGCGGCATTTCCAAACGGAATGATTCTCTCCTTGTCCCGGTCCGCACAGCTGATGTACTCCATTCTGAGATTCAGGTCGGCAAGCCGAAGCCCGATCAGTTCGGAGACGCGAATTCCCGTAGCATACAAAAGCTCCAGCATGGCACTGTCACGCTGACCTTTTGCAGTCTTTAAATCCGGCTGCGAGAGAATGGCCTCAACCTGTGATACTGTCAGAATCTGAGGAGCTTTTTTCTCAGCCTTAGGAGACTTTAACCCTTCTGCCGGATTAAAGTCTATTTTTCCCTGTTTGACCAGGAACTGGAAAAATGTGCGAAGGCTGGCGATATTGCGGGATATGGAAGACGGGGCATACTTCTCGTCTTCCAGATGAAGCATATACGAATTCAAAATCGTATTATTTACTTCATTCCACTCTGTAATACCTTTTGTTTCTGTGATGTAATACAGGAACTTTTTCAGATCTCTCTCGTAAGAGACACAGGTATTATAGGACGCACTCCTGCTGCTATTCAGATATTCTATAAATTCGTAAATTGCATTCTCCATAAACAAATACAAAATGCATCTCTTTCTGTTTGTTTTGTAGAAAGCAATTCACCCTTCAATTTCATCAGAGAAAAGACAGACTGATGATCCCCCATTAGTAACACGCTCTCACCGCCGCTTACGCATTCCCCAACACGTCGGCGGCCTATCGGATCTCGTGTGATACTCATTATACCTTGTAATTTACATAAAATCAAACACTAAATCTTTCCAAAAGATCGCATTTTTCCTTGAAATAAGGCACTTTCGGACGCTTGGCACAATCTGTTGAGTTTACATAATCATTTTATACAAGATCTGGTATCCCTGCGGACAAACAAAAAAAGCAGAGAAAACTCTGCTTTTTTCTTTTCCGGATTCGGTCACCGGTATGTCACTTTGCATAATCCGTTACACGACTCTCGCGAATAACGTTCACTTTGATCTGTCCCGGATACTCAAGCTGAGCTTCAATCTGCTTGGAAATATCTCTGGCCAGAAGAACCATGTTGGCATCACTGACCTGCTCGGGGATTACCATCACGCGCACCTCGCGTCCGGCCTGTATCGCGAATGACTTGTCAACACCTTTAAAGCTGTTCGCGATATCCTCAAGCTCTTTCAGACGGTTCGTATAAGAATCGAGCGTTTCTCGTCTCGCACCCGGTCTCGCAGCCGAGATCGCGTCAGCCGCCTGAACCAGACATGCAATGAGAGAAGTGGGTTCCACATCTCCGTGATGGCTCTCTACGGCATTGATGACAACCGCGTTTTCCTTATACTTACGGCAAAGGTCAGCTCCTATACGAATATGTGAGCCTTCCACTTCATGATCGATGGATTTACCGATATCATGAAGCAATCCTGCCCGCTTAGCAAGTCTGACATCACAACCGCACTCCGCAGCCATAAGGCCTGTAAGCTCTGCCACTTCAATAGAATGTTTGAGTGCGTTCTGACCGTAAGACGTACGGAAACGCATCCTGCCGAGGAGTTTGATCAATTCCGGATGAAGATTGTGTACGCCCACATCATAAGCGGCCTGCTCACCCTCTTCCCTGATCTTGGTCTCCACCTCTTTACGCGCTTTTTCGACCATTTCCTCGATACGCGCCGGATGGATTCTTCCGTCAACAATCAGCTTTTCAAGAGCGATTCTGGCAATCTCACGTCTCACAGGATCAAACGCGGAAAGAACAACAGCTTCCGGAGTATCGTCGATAATCAAATCCACTCCGGTCATTGTTTCAATCGTACGAATGTTCCTGCCCTCCCGGCCGATGATTCTTCCTTTCATCTCATCGCTCGGAAGCTGTACAACCGAAATTGTCGACTCCGCAACGTGATCAACCGCACATCTCTGAATGGAATTGACGACGATTTCCCTGGCTTTCTTCTCGGCGTCGTCCTTCGCTTTCTCCACGAGTTCCCTGTACAGTTTCGCGACATCGATCTTGACGTCATCCTGTACGGACTTCAGCAGAAAACTCTTGGCCTCTTCCGTAGTCATGCCGGAAATTTTCTCCAGTTCCTTCAGCTCCTGATCATACAGCTCATCCACAGCCTTTTGCTTCTTGCGAAGTTCTGTTTCTTTTGCAGCGTAATCCGCTTCACGCTTCTCCATGGCGTCCGTTTTACGGTCCAGAGCATCCTCCTTGGACTGAATACGACGTTCCTGCTTGGAGATTTCCGCTCTTCTTTCCTTGATTTCCCTGTCTACTTCATTCTTCGCTGCAAGTGACTGTTCCTTCACCTCAAGAAGAGATTCACGTTTCTTAGATTCAGCGGTTTTTATGGCATCATCAATGATGCTTCGTGCCTTTTCTTCTGCCGAGCCGATTTTTTCGGCATCCTCCTTCGTTTTTTTTGCGATGGCGGCATTCCACGTGATCGGAAGTGCGATTATAAGCAGAGCTGCAAGCGCCAGCAGAACAATTACTAATGGCGACATTGGAGCACCTCCTTATTAAATTTTCATTGTACATGTATAAAAATACAACTTCTTAAATATAACTTTTTTTGAAACTGCTGTCAAGAAATGCACTGAAGGAATCTTTAAAAAGGAGCAGTCATCCGAAAGGATCACTGCTCCCTTAAAAGTTCATCGATCACTCTTAAGATCTGATTCATCTGAAATCCCTTTCCGCAAAGATACGCGGTCAGCTTTCGCCTGCCGGAATAGTCAGATATATCAATAGTTTTCATCTTTTTTTCGGCTGTTTTACGGATGAGTTCCGTTTCGTCCGCCTCTCCCATCTCCCGAAAAATCTCTTCAATCAGATCTTTGGAGATTCCTCTTCTGATCAGATCCGCGTACACCCTGTTCCGGCTTCTCCGTTTTCCGACTGTGTCTGCATACTCTCTGACATAGCGGGCATCGTCAACATAGCCGAAGCTTTTCACATACTCAAGCGCGTCATCCACCGCTTCCGCGCTGAAGCCGTTCTGTGTCAGTTTGTCTCTCAGTTCGGACTCGCTTCTCATTTTATAATTAAGAAGAACGAGAGCCCTCTCTCTGGCTCTCGTATGTTCTTCATTCCGTGTGTCGGATATTCTGTCACTCTTCATAAGCTTCCCTTAAGAATCAAACTTCCTCATCCTTCACATCATCAGCGACCGGAGCGGCTGCTTCTGAATCCGAGGCAGCTTCAAAATCGGCGTCTGTTTCAAGTCCGTAAGCTCCGCGTACCTTCTGTTCGATTTCGTACATGATCTCCGGATTCTTTTCGAGATAAAGCTTCGCGTTTTCTCTACCCTGTCCGATCTTCTCGCCGTTATAGGCAAACCACGCGCCGCTTTTTTCGACAATACTGTTCTCTACGGCAAGGTCGAGTATATCGCCCGATCTGGAAATTCCCTTTCCGAACATGATGTCAAACTGAGTTTCCTTAAACGGCGGAGCCACCTTGTTCTTCACGATCTTGATCTTAGCCCGGTTTCCGATAACGTCACCGCCGGCTTTCAGAGTTTCAATTCTGCGGACATCCATGCGGATCGACGCATAGAACTTCAATGCCCTGCCGCCTGTGGTTGTCTCCGGGTTGCCGAACATCACACCGATTTTTTCTCTGAGCTGATTGATAAATACAACAATACACTTTGTCTTGCTGACTGATGCCGTCAGTTTTCTCAAAGCCTGGCTCATCAGACGCGCCTGAAGGCCTACATGGGAATCGCCCATGTCTCCGTCGATTTCCGCCTGCGGAGTAAGAGCCGCCACAGAGTCCACCACAATAATGTCAACGGCCCCGGACCTCACCATTGTCTCCGCGATTTCAAGGGCCTGTTCGCCGGAATCAGGCTGGGAAATGTACAGATTGTCAATATCGACGCCGATATTGCGCGCATATACCGGATCAAGCGCATGCTCCGCGTCCACAAATCCGGCAATGCCGCCCTTTTTCTGTACTTCCGCGACCATATGAAGCGCGACCGTCGTCTTGCCGCTGGATTCCGGTCCGTATATTTCGATAATTCTTCCCTTCGGAACACCTCCTACACCGAGAGCAATATCAAGTGAAAGGCATCCCGTCGGAACTGCTTCCACATGCATGGCTTCATTGGCGTCACCCAGTTTCATAACGGCGCCTTTGCCGAATTCCTTTTCAAGATGGCTGATCGCCGCTTCGAGCGCTCTTTCTTTTTCAGCCCGCTCACTTCCGTAAGCAGCCGTCGGTTTGGATCCCTTATCTGTTTTTTTCATTTATAAATCTCCTCCTTATGCCGGACCTGTTCAAACAGGCGCAGTACTCGGCACGAACAAACGTTCGCGAACGTTTGTTCGCATCACTTACAATACTACGAATGTCTTTATGTGTCAATAGTCGTTTTTCTCTTAAAAACAAAAGGGGAAAGGTACAAAAGCGGAAAAGTGAAACGGAACCGTCCCTTTTCGCGGAAAGTACCGCGCTTTAAGTCAGTTCCGTTTCATAATGTACCTGAAGAATCGATGTCTTATTATCTTCCGATCAGCCAGTCATAGAGTTCCTGATACTGAAGCGCGGAAGTCCTCCAGGAGAAATCCTGGGCCATCGCGCGGTCTACCATCTTATTCCATTCACGCTTCTTGTCATAGAAGATCTTTTCGGCGTAACGGACGGTAGCCATCATCTCATGCGCGTTGTAATTCGTGAACGAGAAACCTGTTCCGGTTCCTTCATACTCATTATACGGTTCCACGGTATCTTTCAGACCGCCTGTCTCACGCACGATCGGCAGAGTCCCGTAACGAAGAGACATCAGCTGGGAAAGCCCGCACGGCTCGAACTGGGACGGCATCAGGAATGCGTCGCTTCCTGCGTAGATCATATGCGCAAGAGCGTCATTGTAATAGATCTGTGCCGATACTTTGCCGCCGTATTTCCATGCGAAGTGGCGGAACATGTTCTCATAGCGCTCTTCGCCCGTGCCGAGTACGGCGAACTGAATCGCGTCCTGGCACAGCTCATCCATGACATACGCAATCAGGTCAAAGCCCTTCTGGTCGGTAAGTCTCGATACGATACCGATCACCATCGCCTTCGGATCGACGGTCAGTCCGATCTCTTCCTGGAGCTTGGTCTTGTTTTTGACCTTTTCCTTTCTGAAGGTTCTGGCATCATAATTCTTGAAAATGTTCTTATCCGTAGCGGGATTGAAATCGTCGTAGTCGATTCCGTTCACAATACCGCGCAGATCGTGTTCTCTGGCGCGCATCAGTCCGTCGAGACCTTCTCCGTAATAGGGCATCTTGATCTCTTCGGCATATGTTTTCGAAACGGTTGTGATGGCATCCGCGTAGACCAGACCGCCTTTCAGCATATTGCCGTCACGGTTAAACTCCAGCTTATCCGGTGTGAAATAGTATTCCGGAAGGCCGACGATATCCTTCATCGTCCTTACGTCCCAGACGCCCTGGAACTTCAGATTGTGAATCGTCATAACGGTTTTAATGCCGCGGTAAAACTCGTTGTTCTGGAAAAGAGCGTTGAGATAAACAGGCACAAGTCCTGTCTGCCAGTCATGGCAGTGAATGATGTCCGGGCGGAAATCAATCGTAGGAAGAATGGAAAGAGCTGCCTTGCTGAAGAACGCGAACCGGCCGATATCCCACGGAACTCCGTCATAAGGACGGTCGCCCGTAAAATAGTCCTGGTTGTCAATGAAATAGAATTTTACGCCTTCATATTCGCATTCGAAAATGCCGACATAGCAGCTGTTCCAGTCGAAGTCCATGTAGAAATTCGTCTTGTATTTCAGCATGTCCTTCCACTTCTGCGCCATGCAAGAATAGTAAGGCATAATCACACGGCAGTCATAGTATTTTTTATCCAGCTCTTTCGGAAGAGAACCGACAACGTCCGCAAGACCTCCGGTTTTCAAAAAAGGCACACATTCTGATGAGACGAAAAGAATATTCTTCATATGTCACCGCCCTCCTAGGATGTAATCAAGTTCAGTTTTCTTTATTATAATTCATGCGATTTAAATTGTCGACACAGGAACTTCATTTCACGGGCACTTTTCAGAGTATTCTCGGTAATAACCGCTCCTCCGATAAGGCGTGCCAGTTCCTTCTCCGCCTCGGCGTCATCGAGCATTTCGATTTTTGTTTCTGCCGTATTGTCCGAGATCTCCTTGCTTATGCAGTAATGCGCGTCGGCCATAGCCGCGATCTGGGGAAGATGCGTAATACAGAGCACCTGATGCCGGCGTGCCAGATTCTGAAGACGCTCTGCCACCTTCTGGGCGGTTCTGCCGCTGATACCGGCGTCGATCTCATCGAAAATCACGGTTTCCGTGGAATCCGTATCCGCGAATAAGGAGCGGATTCCGAGCATGAGTCGTGAGAGCTCGCCGCCCGAAACCACTTCTCTTAACGGCTTTTTCGGCTGCCCCGGATTCGTGGAAATAACGAATTCCACCAGATCGTTTCCGTTCGCGGAAGGCGCATCCGGTTCTGAAAACAGGATGTCAAAATCCGCCTGCGCAAAATTCAGTTCCTCAAATTCCGCGCGGGCCTTTTCCGCGAATACACGGGCAGTCTCTTTCCGCAAGGCAGTCAGTTTCCCGGATTTCTCTTTGAGAAGAACACTTGCTTTTTCGAACTCCTCTTTCAGTTTTTTTCTGTTTTCTTCATAGTCCGCGAGCTTCTTATAGGCCTCTTTTTTCTCTTCGTATGCTTCAAGAACGCGGGAAATGCTGTTTCCGTACTTGCTCTTTAAATGGTTGATGAGGTCCAGTCTCTCCTCCGTCTCCCGGAACTCCTCTTCTTCGAATGTAAGAGAATCCGCGTAGGAAGAGAGCTCTCTGTTGAAATCCGCAAGAAGGCTTTCCACCTCCGAAAGCGACTGATAGAGTTCGTCGAGCTTCTCGTCATAGGAAATGACGCTCTCCAGCTTTTTCAGCGCGTTTCCGATCCCCTCTCCCGCGCAGCCGTCGTCGTCATATCCGCTGTATCCGTGAGCCTCGTCGACCGCTTCGGCTATTTTTCTCGCGTGAAGGAGCTTTCTGTATTTTTTCTCAAGCAGTTCATCTTCTCCTTCTTTCAGGGAAGCTTCTTCAATTTCGTTGATTTCGTATTCGTAAAATGAAAGCTGACGGGCCCGCTCTTCGGGTGTCATTTCTTCATCGGCAAGTTCCGTCCCGAGTTTTTTCCAAAGGTGATAAGCGCTTTCATATTCTTTGAGAGCGGGAGTGATTTGATCCGCCCCGAAGTGATCCAGCATCTTAAGCTGCATGTCATTTCTAAGGAGTTTCTGATGTTCGCTCTGTCCGTGTATATCAAGGAGATAAGACGCGATGTTCCGAACCTCGGCCGCGGTTTTTGTTTCTCCGTTGACACGCAGTTTCGAGCGTCCCTGCTGCATTTTTCTGGAAACGAAGACCTCGCCGTCCTCCGGTTCGGTTCCCGCCGTACGAAGTCTGTCGCAGATTCCGGAATCGCTTATTTCAAATACCAGCTCTGAGAGCGCGGATTCGTCTCCTTTTAATTCGCGCGAAATACGCTCTCCCAGCGCAAGTCCGATCGCGTCCACAATGACCGACTTTCCCGCGCCGGTCTCTCCCGTCAGAATATTGAGACCGGGACCAAAATCCACATCCGCTTCCCGTATGAGAGCAAGATTCCGGATATGCAGATTTTTAAGCATGTGTTTTCCTTCCTTTCTTCAGCCGGCAAGCGATTTAATTCTCTCCGTCAGAGAAGCTGCTTCCGACTCGTTCCGGACCACGACGAAAATCGTATCGTCCCCGGCAATCGTGCCTAACATCTCCGGCCAGTCATATGCGTCCAGAGCGGCGCAGGCTGCCATTGCCATTCCCTGTACCGTATGGATCACAATCATATTGGACGCGTATTCAGCCGATACAAACGAGTTTTTGAATATCTGCCGGTATTTGCCTCCGGTATTGGCCTCGTCATATTCGGTCATATATACCGCGCGTCCGTCCGGCCCGATATTCTTTGTGAGCTGAAGCTGCCGGATATCTCTCGAAATGGTCGCCTGAGTCACCGAGAATCCCCGCTCCTGCAGTCTGGCAGCAAGCTCTTCCTGCGTCTCAATTCCGAATTCCTCTATCAGTCTTAATATCTCTTCATGTCTTGCGTTCTTCATCTTTTTCCGATCCCATCATATTTCAGCCATCTTTTTCCTCAATACATCCAGAAAACTCATCCGGCTTATTTTGACAAACCCGGCTACCCTGTCGGATTTTCTGATCACCACGCTGTCGCCGGTACTCAAAAGGATACCGGGATTTCCGTCAAACAGAACAGAGCATACATTCTCTTCATATCCGGTCCGCCCCCGGCCTGCTTCAATTCTGATCTCGTCCGTTCCGGACAGGATAATACTTCTCGAGATCAGAGAATGGGACGCCAAAGGAGTGATCAGGATGATTTCCGCTTCGGGAGAGACCACCGGACCTCCCGCTGAAAGAGAATAACCGGTTGAGCCTGTTGCCGTGGAAGCAATAATCCCGTCGGCAGTAAACGTATTGAGTAAAGAGCCGTTTACATAGAGAGGAAGTGAATAGGCCCTGAGAAGGCCTGTTCTCGATATCACAATATCATTGAGTGCATGTTCCTCGGCAACTACCTCACCGTTTTTGATGACCGTGCCGTGAAGAAGCATTCTGTTCTCAATATGGTAATTGCCGCGGGACAGACTGTCGAAAGCCTGATCGATTTCCTCTTCCGGCACCTCCGCAAGGTACCCGAGCCTTCCCAGATTAATGCCGAGAATCGGGATGCCGGTATCAAGGACCGCCTTCGCCGCTCTCAGCATCGTACCGTCCCCTCCGAGAACCAGAACCATATCGGTATCCGGGGAGGGAAGTTCTCCGTCAGGCAAAGTCGCGGTCAGAATACCGTATTTCCGCGAAAGAGTCTCGATCTTTTCAAGGGTCTCGCAATTACGGACAAGCTCCGTATTTCTGATGACAGCAATTTTCTTCATACCCCATTCAGCTCCTCATGCGCCCTTGAAACGGTACTATGGATCATTTCCGAAGTAAATGGTTCCGCATCCGGCGATTCGTCGTTTTTCTTTTTCAGAAGCGCGAGATATTCGATATTTCCTTCCGGCCCCTTGATGGGAGAAAAATCCAGTCCCTCAGGCTGAAGTCCGAGACTTAAGGCCGCCTCAAGGACTTTTGTGATCACCTCTTCGTGAACGGCGGGATCTTTCACAACGCCATGTTTGCCCACCTGTGTCCGTCCTGCTTCAAACTGGGGTTTGATCAGACAGACAATCAAGGAATCCTCCTTCAGAAGGTCCTTTACAGCCGGCAGTACTTTCAGGAGGGAAATGAAGCTCACATCCGCCGAAGCGAAGTCGGACAGCTCCGGAAGGTCTTCCGGTTTTACATAACGGATGTTCGTTTTTTCCATACAGACGACCCGGGGATCATTCCGGAGTTTCCACGCCAGCTGTCCTCTGCCCACGTCTATCGAATAGACCCGGACGGCTCCGTTCTGGAGCATACAGTCTGTGAAACCGCCTGTAGACGCGCCGATATCCAGACAGACTTTTCCCGTAAGCTCAACCGGAAATACCTTGAGGGCCTTTTCCAGTTTCAAGCCTCCGCGGCTTACATACGGGAGTGCGCTGCCCCTTACTTCTATACTGACTTCCTCCGGAAATGAGGTACCCGCTTTATCACAGCGTTTTCCGTCTGCATAGACAAGTCCTGCCATAATAAGTGCTTTTGCCTTCTCACGGGACTCGGCTTTGCCCTGCTCGAAAAGAAGAACATCCAGACGTTTTTTCATATCACGATATCTCCGAAATCACCGAAATCACCGGACCCCTCCAAGGGACCGAACTCTTCCACATTTCCGTCGGGATTTAAGACCAGCATCTTCTTCTCATAGTCTTCAATCCGTTCATGAAGGTCTTTCAGCAGCCTCATCCCTTCCTCATAGAGCCGGAAACTCTCCTCGAGCCCGATTCCGTCGCTTTCAAGCATCTCGGCCATCCGGTCGAGTTTCTGAAAGCTTTCTTCAATCGTAAGCTCCGGATTTTCTCTTACATCACTCATTGTATTCAGCCACTCCTTTCTCCCCGATTTCTTCTACTGAAGCGCTTATTGTCCCATCCTTCATACGGACTTTGATCCGGTCTCCCAAAGAGGCATTTTTCACGCTTCGCAGCGGAGTGCCGTCTTCAAATTCCACAAAAGAAAATCCCTGTTCAAGTCTCTTCAACGGACTTAAGCCTTCATAACGGGTCAGAACAAGCGCGTACCGCTGACGGTTCCTGTCCATCAGACGGTTTCCGTCATCGCGTAAACGCTGATAAGAGCTGTTCCAGCGCAAACGCGTATCTCTTCTCTTTTCAAAACCGGCGCGTATATATCTGTCCGTCAGAAAAACGAGTCTTTGATTGTCTTCATTTAAAATATGACGCATCTGCCCGTCGAAGCGGTGTCGAAGAAGCTCCATCCGGTGCTGCATCCTGAGCAGTCTCATTCCGGGAGCCTGGTTCTTCAGCTTCTCCTTAAGGGCGGTGAATCTCGACCTCTTGAGTGCGAGAATCATCTTCTCCCGCTCTGTGATCCTCGACCTCCGCATTCTCAAATCATTGCGAAAACGGGCCAGGTCAAATACGGCCAGCTCCGCAGCCGCAGATGGCGTCGGTGCCCGAAGATCGGCCACAAAATCCGAGATCGTTGTATCCGTTTCATGACCCACGGCTGAAATGACAGGTGTTTCACATTCGAAAACCGTTCTGGCCACAATCTCTTCATTGAAGGCCCAGAGATCTTCAATCGAACCGCCGCCGCGGCCGATGATGATCAGATCCACGGAACCGTCAAGGGCTCTGATCCCTTCCGAGATGCTTTGGGATGCTCCCTTTCCCTGAACCAGAGCCGGATAGAGAATCAGCTGTACATAGGGATTTCTCCTCCGGGCAATATTCTGAATATCTCTGACGGCCGCACCCGTCGGAGCGGTGACAATGCCGATGGTACGGGCATACTTCGGAACCGGCTTTTTATAAGCCGAATCAAACAGCCCTTCCTTTTCCAGTTTCTGTTTCAGCAGTCTGAATTGTTCAAAAAGAAGCCCTTCGCCCTCCGGCTCAATCCGGATTGCGTAGAGCTGATATCTGCCGTCCCGTTCATAGACATCCACGCGTCCGCTGACAACGACTTTGTCCCCGTCTTTCATCCGAAAGCCGAGACCTCCTCTGTTGCCGGCGAACATCACGCAGGAAATGGCGGAACGTTCATCCTTGATGGAAAAATAGATGTGTCCCGAGGAATGATACTTGCAGTTCGATACTTCACCGCGCACGGAAACCGCGGCTAGCACAGTGCTGTCCGTGATAAGATTTCTGATATAGCGGTTGACCTCTCCTACAGTATAGATTCTGGTCATGAATTCTGTCTTGATATCTCCCCGAGTATACCGTTGATAAAGGAAGGCGATTCATCTCCGCCGTAGAGCTTCGCCAGCTCGACGGCTTCATTGATCGCGACACCTTCCGGTACGTGGTCTGTGTATCGCATCTCATAAACCGCAAGACGAAGCAGCGCCAGATCACAGCTGGCAAAGCGGTTCGTCTTCCACCCCTTGGCGGTACGGTTTAACAATTCGTCAATTTCAGGAATATGTCCCGCGATATCGGGATAAGTCGTTTCCAGATATGCTCTGTCCTCATCGTCCAGATCATGAATTCCGTCCAAATACAGCTTCACCTGTTCCTGCATGTCCTCTTCAACATTAAAAGCATACAGGTAAACGAGCTTGAATAGATGCTCCCGAAGCTTTCTTCTGCTCAAATGCCCTTTCAATTTTTTCTCCCCTTAAAATATTTCTCCCCAAACTATAAGTCAGGGCCCCCACCCTGATCACATAGAAGATTATACACGATTGAGTCCTCTAAAAAAAGGTCTAATGCATAAATATTCTTCAAAAAAGACGATCTGCCTTTTGAAGCAGACCGTCTTCTTCGACTTCCTTTTGTATCAGTCATCCGATTCAGCCGCAATACCGACGACACGAATATTGACGCCTGTCACCTTCATGCCCGTCATGTTTTCAATCGCGGACTGAACTTTTTCCTGAATCTCCGAAGCGATTTCCGGGATGTCATATCCGTATTCCAGATTTACCACGAGATCAACATGCACGCCTTCTTCGAGTACCTCTACCCGCATTCCTTTCGAAAGAGCTTTGATGCCCTTTCTGGCTACCATGTCATTTGTAATGCCGCCGCCAATAGAAGCTACACCTTTCACTTCCGTTGCCGCAAGACCGGCGATAACAGCTACAACCTCATCAGCAATCTTCACCGTACCGGTTTCTCCGTCTTCACTTAATGTATATGTATTGTGATCTTCAGGCATGTTCTGTTCATCCTTTCAAAAATGAGCTGACCTGTTTACAAACGCCTTCTCCGTCGAGTTCGTATTTGCGGATCAATTCAGCAGCAGGTCCCGATTCGCCGAAGCGGTCACGGACACCGATTCTAAGGAGAGGTGTCGGGCACTTTTCGGAAAGAAGTTCCGCAACAGCGCCGCCAAGGCCGCCGATCACGCTGTGCTCTTCCGCTGTGACGACTTTTCCCGTCTTCGCGACGGAGGCGAGGATCAGCTCCTCATCAAGCGGTTTAATCGTGCAGATGTCAATCACTTCCGCATTGATTCCTTCCTTCTTCAGAAGATCGGCTGCTTCAAGCGCGGACGCTACGAGAATTCCGTTCGCGAGAATCGTCACATCCGAACCTTCCTTCAGAAGCTGTCCCTTGCCGATTTCAAATTTCGTATTTTCGTCAAATACAACCGGGCAGGCAGCACGTCCGAAGCGCATATAGACAGGTCCTTCGTATTCGGCAGCGGCTTTGACGCACCATCTGGCTTCCACGTCGTCAGCCGGGCACATCACGACCATTCCGGGAATGACGCGCATAAGAGCGAGGTCTTCGAGACACTGATGGCTTGCGCCGTCTTCACCAACGGAAATACCCGCATGTGTGGCGCCGATTTTGACATTCATCTTCGGATAGCCGATGGAATTGCGGACCTGCTCATAAGCACGTCCTGCAGCAAACATCGCGAATGTGCTGGCAAAGGGGATCATGCCGACTGCGGCAAGACCGGCGGCTGTTGCCATCATACCGCCTTCAGCAATTCCGCAGTCGATAAAACGATCCGGAAATGCCTTTTTGAAGATACCGGTTTTTGTCGCGCCCGCAAGATCCGCGTCAAGGACGACGATCTTATCATTTTCGGCGCCAAGTTCGGCAAGAGCCTTGCCGTAGCTCTCTCTGGTGGCAATTTTTTTCACTTCACTCATATCGACTCACCGATCCTTTCCAGATCTTCCATAGCGATCTTGTACTGCTCATCATTCGGGGCTGTTCCGTGCCATCCCGCCTGATTTTCCATAAAGGAGACGCCTTTTCCCTTGACTGTCTTCATGATAATCGCGGTGGGCATGCCTTTCACCTCGCGCGCCTCACGGAACGCGGCACGGATCTGGTCGAAATCATGACCGTCGATATTGATGACATGGAAATTGAAAGCTTCGAATTTTTTGTCGATCGGATACGGATTGTTGACTTCCGTGATCTCACCGTCGATCTGCAGATTGTTGTTATCCACGATTACGACGAGGTTGTCGAGCTTCTTCGCGCCGGCAAACATCGCTGCTTCCCAGACTTCGCCTTCTTCGATCTCGCCGTCGCCAAGGAGTGTATAAACGCGGAAATCCTTATTCTGCATCTTCGCGCCCTTGGCCATGCCGCACGCTACGGAGATTCCCTGTCCGAGGGAACCGCTGCTCATATCAAGACCGGGAAGATAGTGCATGGAGGGATGCCCCTGAAGTCTGGATCCGACCTGTCTTAATGTTTTCAGTTCCTCTACCGGGAAATAGCCTCTCTGAGCCATAACCGAGTAAAGCCCCGGAGCCGTGTGTCCCTTTGAAAGAACGAAACGGTCTCTTTCTTCCATCAGAGGTCTTTCGGGATCGATATTCATCTCTTCAAAATAAAGAAATGTGAACATATCGGCAGCGGACAAGGACCCTCCCGGATGGCCTGATTTGGCCGCATGGGTGGCCGTCACGATTCCCTTGCGGACTTCGTTAGCCTTTAATTTCAGACTTTGATTATCCAATGCGCTTTCCTCCTTTACGAATAGGTAAAATTCATTATTTGTATCATATATAAAAATACTTTTTTATTCAAGTTTCTTTTATGCTTCGTCCCATCCTCCGAACTCACTGAGTACAAGCTGTGAATTCCGTTTCAGAGTCATATCAATACTCCACTCATGGATAAAGAGGAGCAGCGGGTTCCCTTTCATATCCACGACAGGTTTCATATCGCTTGTACCGTCGATCGCGTTCAGATCCGTCTCCGCGGGATTTCCGATCCAGCGGATATAAGAATACGGGAGCTGTTCCAGATAGATGTCCACGTTGTATTCGTGCTCCAGCCTGAACCTCAGAACATCCAGCTGCAGGACGCCGACTACCCCGACGATGATCTCCTCCATTCCGGAGCCCGGATCCTGGAAGATCTGAATCGCGCCTTCCTGGGCAATCTCCTCAATTCCCTTTGTGAACTGTTTCCGCTTCATGGTATCCACCTGACGGACCCTCGCGAAATGCTCGGGCGCGAATGTGGGAATTCCGCCAAAACGGAATTCATCCCCGGGCATGCAGACCGTATCTCCGATGGAGAAAATACCGGGATCAAAGACACCGATAATATCCCCCGCCCAGGCTTCACTGACGATATGCCGCTCTTCCGCCATCATCTGCTGGGGCTGAGACAGCCTTTGTTTTCTGCCTGCCTGAACATGCAGAACTTCCATATTGGCGTCGTAATGGCCGGAAACGATCCTCATAAACGCGATTCTGTCCCGGTGATTCTTGTTCATATTGGCCTGAATCTTAAACACAAAGGCGGAAAACGGATGCTCTTCGGGCTCGATAAGGCCGTGGTCGGACATACGCGGAAGCGGCGGGGTCGTCATTTTCAGGAAATGAGTGAGAAATGTCTCGACACCGAAATTCGTCAGCGCAGATCCGAAAAATACCGGCGACAGTCTCCCGCCGCTCACCTCTTCCTGATCAAATGGCGCGGACGCACCGTCGAGAAGTTCCAGTTCGTCACGAAGCTGGGAAATCTCTTCACTGCTGATATACTGATCCGCTTCGGGCGCGTCCAGAGAGATCTCTTCCGCCTTTCCTTCCTTCGTCCCCTTCTGGGTATCCGAAAAGACAAGCAGCTTTTCACTCTGACGGTCATAAACGCCTTTAAACGCTTTTCCGGATCCCACCGGCCAGTTCACCGGACAGCACGGGATGCCGAGTTCGTGCTCGATCTCATCCGTCAGTTCAAAGGGATCTTTGGCGTCGCGGTCCAGTTTGTTGATAAATGTAAAGATCGGAATATGCCTTCTCGCGCAGACTTTGAACAGCTTACGGGTCTGGGGCTCAACGCCCTTGGCACCGTCGATCACCATCACGGCGGAATCCGCGGCCATCAGCGTTCTGTATGTATCTTCCGAAAAGTCCTGATGTCCCGGGGTGTCCAGGATGTTGATGCAGCACCCTCCGTAATTGAACTGAAGAACCGAGGACGTAACCGAAATACCTCTCTGTTTTTCGATCTCCATCCAGTCGGAAACCGCGTGTCTGGCCGTTGCTTTTCCCTTGACGGAACCGGCCAGATTGATGGCGCCGCCGTAAAGCAGGAATTTTTCCGTCAGAGTCGTCTTTCCGGCATCCGGATGCGAAATGATCGCAAAGGTTCTTCTCTTTTTTATTTCATTCATTCACAATCAACCTTCCAGCTTTTCAATCGCTTTCCTGATGCGTTCAAGCGACCTGTCCTTTCCGAGTATTTCCATCAGCTGTGTGGCGCCTCCCGGAGTCATGGCCTTTCCGGATACGGCTGTTCTTAACGGCCACATCACCTGTCCGTTCTTATAGCCTTCGTCTGCCGCGAAGTTCTTCAGCAGCTCATAAAGGGAATCATTTGAATAATCATCGTTCTTTTCGAGAACGGGCAGAACCTTTTTCAGGACCTCAGCCGAAAGCTCCTCAGTCGTCTTCATCTTCTTATGCTCATAGAGCGCAGAATCATATTCGGGCACCTCGTGGAAGAAGTCCAGTATATCGGCAATCTCCGTGAAGCGTTCGATCCTCGTCTGGCACAATCCCGCCAGGACTTCCAGATCCATATCCTCTTCGGGAACCGCTTCTCTGATATAAGGCGCGGCTTTTTCGCAGAACGCTTCGGGGCTCATCCGGCGGATATACTCCCCGTTCATCCAGGACAGCTTTGTCAGATCGAAAACAGCCGGAGATTTGTTGATCTTCCTGTAATCAAACTTCCGGATCAGCTCTTCCTTGTCCATAATCTCTTCGTTATCGGACGGATTCCATCCGAGAAGCGCCGTATAATTGACGATCGCTTCGGGAAGGAAGCCCTGGTCCAGAAGATCCTCAAATGAGGAATGGCCGGAGCGTTTGGACAGTTTGGCATGTGTCTCATCCGTAATCAGCGGACAGTGGACATAGACGGGAATTTCCCAGCCGAACGCCTCGTAGATCCTGTTGTATTTCGGGCTTGAGGAAAGGTATTCATTTCCGCGGACAACATGGGTGATGCCCATCAGGTGGTCATCGATGACGTTCGCGAAATTATAGGTCGGATAGCCGTCTGATTTAATCAGAATCATGTCGTCCAGCTCCGCGTTGTCCACGGTGATCTCACCGTAGATCTCATCGACGAAAGACGTTTTTCCTTCAGCGGGAACATTCAGACGGATGACATAGGGCATGCCGCTTTCCAGATTTTTTTGAATTTCCTCTTTGGACAGATGCAGACAGTGTTTGTCGTACATGGCGTAGCCGTCGGCAGTCTTCAGGGATTCAAGACGCTCTTTCGTACAGAAGCAGTAATAGGCCTCCCCTTTTTCGATCAGTTCTTCGGCGTACTTTCTGTAGATTCCCGCCTTCACACGATCAGACTGTACATACGGTCCTACACCGCCGTCTTTCATGGGGCCTTCGTCTACATCAAGGCCGGCTTTGTCAAGGGTGCGCAGAATAATGTCAACGGCACCTTCGACATAGCGTTCCTGGTCCGTATCTTCAATTCTGAGCATAAACGTTCCGCCCTCATGGCGCGCGATCAGCCATGAATAAAGGGCGGTTCTGAGATTGCCGACGTGCATTCTTCCGGTCGGACTGGGTGCGAATCTTGTTTTTACTGTCATCTCTTTACTCCTCGATTCCATGATTGTTCAGATATTCGACCACATCACGGACCGTATTCATCTTCTGAAGATCTTCAACCGGGATTTCAAGAGAATACTCGTCTTCGAGATTCAGCGCGAGTTCGTAGAGATCCAGCGAATCAGCGCCGAGGTCATCCCTGAACGACGTATCCATCGTAATCTCATCTTCGTCCACGTTCAGTGTTTCCGATATAAAGTTCCTCATTTTTTCAAACATTTCTACTCCTCCTCATTATGTTATACAAAATTCTGTTCATCTATTACTTCTCCCCACAGATCCCGCTCAGTCTGTCTGAAGCGGATTCGTGAAGAAACGGAAAGCGCAATCGCCATCTCCATCATCAAAAATGTCACGGAAGTTCCTCCGTAACTGATAAACGGCAGGGTGATTCCGGTAGTGGGAATCACATTCAGAACAACACAGATATTGAGAATCACCTGAATGGAAATATGGGCGAATATGCCGCTTACCATCAGCGCTCCGTACAGGTCCTCCGCGTTGGAAGCGATAAAAAACAGCCGGTAGATCAGATAGATAAAAAGCATGATCACGATGACTCCTCCGACCACGCCGAGTTCCTCGCAGATAATCGAAAAGATCATATCGTTATATGCTTCCGGCAGAGCTCCCAGCTTCTGTGTGCTGTTCCCGAGCCCTTTCCCGAACAGGCCGCCGCTTCCGAGCGCGTAGAGCGCCTGCATCGTCTGATATCCGCCCTCCTGCGGGTACTGTTCCGGATTCAGCCAGACCAGAATTCTCGTCACTCTGAAACTGCCATTCACATATCCTTTGCTGATACAGTATACCAGAATTGCCGTAAGGGCAATTGCCACCCCCGCGGCTGTCAGGAACGGCCAGGATTTGGGATAAGCAATGAAAATGATGGTCATCGCGATCATCATAATGATCAGGGCCGTGCTCAGATTCTGGGTGAAAGCATACGCGAACAGAGCCTGCAGACCGCCGGCCGCAAGCGGCACGGATAAGGCTTTCCAGCCCCGGAAATGCCTGCCCATTCGCACGATCAGCATCGGAATGAAAATGATGACGGCGATTTTGGCAGCTTCCGAAGGCTGAAAGCTGAAAAATCCGACGCGGATCCATCTTCTCGCTCCGTTGACTTTCATCCCCAAAGGAGACCTCGTAAGCGCCATAAGGATCAGAGCGCCCACATAGATCAAACCGGAAATCCGCCACAGAAGATGGTAGTCAACCATTGAAAAGCCGATTGCGACACCGAGCGAAATGATGGCGAAAATAGCCTGTTTCCTGAAAAGGTACATGTCATTGCTGTATTGAATGCCGGCTGCGTAGGAACTGGTGCTGTACAGCATGACCAGTCCGAAGCCGACGAGAAGAATCATTACGGCAATCAGATTGTAATCGTAGTAATCATAGCTGTTCTTTGAGAACAAGGATTATTTCTCCTTTAAGTCAATTGGCATTTTCTTCCCGCGAAGAATCACGACAGAACGCGGTCCCTGCTCATACATCTTCTGATCCTCAAGCGGAGACGCCGTCTCATCGGCAAATTCCTCACCGGGTTCGGCGGAACTGTCGATGGCGGGATACCACGCGTAACCCTTCGGCAGTTCGGGAAGCGCGAATGAATGTTTCTCCCAGAGTGCGTTGAACGCGGCATAGAACACATCATCCTCTTCCTTACCTTCTTCCAGAGTATAGCGCCCGTTCAGAAGGATCGCAAGCGTGCGGCTGCCATTTTCAAAAGAGCAGACCCAGGCATTTTCATCATGGAAGGAAATATCCGGGATGCCGTAAGAGCGGTAATCATTTCCCCGCAGTTCCTTTTTCATGTGAAAAATCGGATGGTTCTTCCTGAAGGCGATCAGCTTTTCCGTAAACTCACGGAGATATTTCGCCTCTTTTGTCTGATGCCAGTCCGTCCATCCGGTTGACTGGTCCAGCGCGTATGCGTTGTTGTTGCCGTTCTGAGTATTATATCCCTCATCTCCCGCGTAGAGAAGCGGCACGGCCTGAGAAAGGAACGTGTACATCAGGGCGTTCCGCACCTGACGGGCGCGCAGGGTCTTTACGGCTTTCTTTCGGCAGGGACCTTCGGCTCCGCAGTTCCAGCTGAAATTCGCGTTGCTTCCGTCGGCATTGTTCTCGCCGTTCTCTTCGTTGTGTTTCCAGTCATAGGAAACGCTGTCATAAAGAGTAAAGCCGTTATTGTTCGCTGTAAAATGAACCGCCTGGGCATACGACGGATTTTCCCTGAAATGAGCCGCGAACGCTTCGGTCTGTCCTTCATCGCTTTTCAGAAGGGCGCGGACATTTCTCTGAAACTCATCATTGTAAGTATAGATATGTCTCATCTTGGGAATATCGCCGCCAAAGAGATTCCAGGTATCCGGATAGTCATAAAAGAGCTTGGCCGTGCCTAAAACAGGATCCGATGCCAGTTCCGTAAACGGCAGCTGTCCGACCAGATGGAAGCCGTCAATTCCGAAGAACAGTCTCCACATACGGAGTGCGTCATGGATGAGGAAAATGTCCGTTCCGTACGGAATGTAGATCTCGAGAATCACTTCGATCCCCGCTTCGTGGAAGAGGCGGACCATTTCCTTCATCTCCGCCGAGGGAGAGTCTCCGTAGGTATAGGATTCCTTAGGCGCGAAATAGAAGTTCTTTTCCGCGTATCCCCAGTAATTTTTCAGCGCTTTGGCCGAGTGGGATACACGGCTGCGTCCCTCTTCGTCGGAAACGATGAGCTCCGTCTGATAGGGCTGCACTTTCAAAGTCTCGTCAAACTCATACGCGGGCATCAGTTCCACCGCGTTGAAACCGAGCTTGCTGATATACGGAATCATCATGGCAAGTCCGGCGAAGGTTCCCTTTTTCTTGCCGACTCCGGCCGCTTTCATCGTAAAACCGCGGACATGCAGTTTATAGATCATCAGCTCTTCGGGAGGAATCATCAGGAACTTATTTTCAAAAGATGTCTCTTCATCCGGAACCATCGGCCGTCCGCTGTGAAAAGACCAGGCATAGGGATCTTTGTAAGTTTTTCCGTCTATTTCAAAAAGATAGGTGCTTCCCTTCGGAACATCCAAAAGGGTTACGGATCGCATCGTTCCGAAAGACGGATCCGCTTCGATCGGGCATCTGTGCAGTTCTTTTTTCCCTTTGGGACTGTAAACAACCAGCTCCACTTCCGATCCCGGCTCCGCCTTACAGCGAAAAACGGTTTCGTTCCCTTGTCTTCGGCATCCGTCCCCCGTCAATATGGCTTTTATATCGTGACAGTGATTCTCCGCTTTCTTTAATCCTTTCTCAGTCAAGCCCATACTCTTCTCCTTTGGCCGATTACCAGTAATACTCTGCTTTGATTAACTCCGGGCATGATGTTCACCTACTCTCCATACACAGTCAAATATACCATATCAGCACCTGTTCCGCATTAAAAACCTGCCCCTTTTAAACAGATGCAGATTGCTTTTTCATGTCTCATCTGCTATCCTTTTTTTATTACAGGACGGGTTTCGTCAACATGTATGTTTGAACTCCGTCAAAACTGCTGCGTTATTACAGCTGTCCTAAGAAGGAGGAGACACGAATGGGTCAGGATTTTGAAATGGAAGACTTTGAAACGGAATACGAAGATCTGGGGAGCGTCACCTTAACGCTTGAAGATGACACGGAACTTGAGTGCGATATCCTTTGTATCTTTCCGGTTGAGGATCAGCAGTATATAGCGCTGCTTCCGCTTGACGAAAACGGAGAGGCAGCGGAAGACGCCGAAATTCTCCTTTTCCGTTATTCGGAGGATGAAAACGGCGAACCGGGCCTTGAGAATATCGAGGATGACGACGAGTATGAAGCCGCCGCCGATGCCTTTGATGAGCTGCTGGATGAATCTCTTTTCGATTTTGACGACGAAGAAGATGAGGAAGAGGATGAGGAATAAACCTCATCCTCTTTTTTTAACTCGTTAATCCCGTAGAGCCGAATCCGCCCTCACCCCGTTCGGTAGTGTCCAGTTCATCCGTTTCAAGGAAACTGATTTCAGGACACGGAATCACAACCATCTGGGCAATTCTTGTTCCCGGCTCCACACACTTTTGCGTATCGCTGTCATTGTGCAGGGCAATCAGAAACGGACCGCGGTAATCGCTGTCTACGACTCCGACACAGTTAGCCGGTCTCAGCGACTCTTTTGACGCGAGGCCGCTGCGCGCGAATATAGCGCCGAAATAGCCTTTCGGGATTTCCATCGAAAGTCCCGTGGAAATCATCCTCGTCTCGTGAGGAGGAATCACTTCCCTTTCTTTCAGATCCGCATAAAGATCATAACCTGCCGCATCCCGGCTTCCTCGTGTCGGGATGCGGGCGGTTTCTGTCAGTTTTTTGACTTTTACGATCATTTCGGGCAGTCCTTGATGGAGAAGCTGAACTTGCCGTTCTTGTCTTTGCCGAGGCAGACAACACGCACGATATCTCCGATTGCAAGGACGTCTTCAACATGCGCGATTCTCGTATTCGCGATCTTGGAAATGTGGACAAGTCCTTCCTTTCCGGGCGCGAACTCAAGGAATGCGCCGAAATCCTTGATGGAAATGACCTTGCCTGTCAGGACCATGCCTTTTTCAAATTCCGTCACAATAAGGCGGATGGCTTCGGCAGCCTGCTTCATCTTCTCATTATCCGTTCCGCTGATCGAAACGAAACCGTCATCTTCGATGTTGATCTCGACATCGTATTTATCGATCAGAGAATTGATGGTCTTTCCTCTCTGTCCGACGACATCGCCGATCTTCTCCGGATCGATCGTCATCTGGATAATCTTCGGAGCCCACTTGGAAAGTTCGGCTCTCGGTTCGGCAATAACCGGCTCCATCACTTCCGTAAGGATATACTCTCTCGCCTCTTTCGTTCTCGCGATCGCTTCCTCAACGATCTGACGGGTCAGGCCGTGGATCTTGATATCCATCTGGATGGCAGTGATTCCGTCGTGTGTACCGGCAACCTTGAAGTCCATGTCGCCGAAGAAGTCTTCGAGACCCTGGATATCCGTAAGGACGATGTAATCATCATCGGTTTCGCCTGTTACAAGACCGCAGGAAATACCCGCCACACCTTTTTTAATCGGCACACCGGCTGCCATAAGCGCCATGGACGAAGCGCAGATGGATGCCTGGGATGTGGATCCGTTCGATTCAAATGTTTCCGAGACGGCACGGATCGCGTACGGGAATTCCTCTTCAGTCGGAAGAACCGGAATCAGCGCGCGTTCCGCCAGGGCGCCATGTCCGATCTCACGTCTTCCCGGACCTCTGGACGGTTTTGTCTCGCCTACGGAATAGGACGGGAAGTTGTACTGATGCATATATCTGGCTTTCGTGATGAAAGGATCCAGTCCTTCGATCTTCTGCGCGTCAGCCAGCGGAGCAAGCGTCACGCAGTCACAGATCTGAGTCTGGCCTCTTGTGAACATGGCGGAACCGTGAGCTCTCGGAATCAGATCCACTTCCGCGGCAAGAGGACGGATTTCCTTGATCGCGCGTCCGTCCGGTCTCTTATGATCCTTCAGGATCATCTTACGGACCGTTTTCTTTTCATACTGATACAGAGCGTCGCCGATCAGGCTCATCCACTCTTCGTTATCGCCGTACTGTTCTTCAAACTTCTTGCGGACTTCTTCCACATTCTTTTCACGGGTCTGCTTGTCATCCGTAAAAACGACTGTTTCCATTTCTTCGGGCGGGCAGACTTCGCGAAGCGCCGCGTTCAGTTCTTCCGGAATCTCATAGTGGAGATAATCATGCTTCGGCTTGCCGCATTCTTCGATAATTTTGTCGAAGAATTTGATGATTTCCTTGTTGATCTCATCGCACTTGTAAATCGCTTCGATCATCTTCGCTTCGGGAAGTTCGTTGGCGCCGGCTTCGATCATGATGACCTTTTCTCTTGTGGACGCAACGGTCAGAGCCAGATCCGATTTGGATTTCAATTCATATCCCGGGTTTACCACGAACTCGCCGTCAATAAGGCCGAGCTGTGTCGTAGCGCAGGGGCCGTCGAACGGAATATCGGAAATGCTGGTCGCCAGAGCGCTGCCGAGCATGGCCGCGACTTCCGGATCGCATTCCGGATCTACGGACATGACCAGGTTGTTCAGTGTCACATCGTTCCGGTAATCCTTCGGAAACAGAGGACGCATCGGTCTGTCAATCACACGGCTCGTCAGGATCGCGTGTGTGGACGGTTTTCCTTCTCTCTTATTGAACCCGCCGGGGAATTTGCCGACGGCATACATTTTCTCTTCAAAATCCACGGAAAGCGGGAAGAAATCAATTCCTTCACGCGGCTTTGAGGAGGCTGTAGCGGTTGAGAGAACAAGCGTATCGCCGTAATGCACGAAGCAGCATCCGTTTGCCTGTTTTCCCACTCTTCCGATATCTACGGTAAGAGTTCTTCCGCCAAGTTCCATTGAATAGCTTTTGTAATCTCCCATACTTCTCCTTCTGCCCGGAATGGGCGTAAAAATAAAAATAAATAATTATTTCTAAACGTAAATCAAGGGCGGGTATTTTTGCCCGCCCTTTTTTCGTTTATTTTCTGAGTCCGAGTCTTTCGATCAGGGAACGATAACGTTCGATATCTTTCTTTCTGAGATATGCGAGAAGGTTACGTCTCTGACCAACCATCTTCAGAAGTCCGCGTCTCGAATGATGGTCCTTCTTATGGATTTTCAGATGTTCTGTCAGCTCATTGATTCTTGCGGTAAGAACTGCTACCTGTACTTCCGGTGATCCGGTATCACCCTCTGTTCTTGCGTATTCACGCATGATTTCCTGTTTCTTCTCTTTTGCGATCATTTCTGATTCCTCCTAAAAATAGATCTTACAATTGTCTCGCACCGCAAAGCCGGAGGCCGGAGATCCGTCCGCCTTGCAGGCCGAAATCCGCTGTTACGCACAGCGATGTTAATTATAACCGCTGGTCCGTTTTCCCGTCAAGCCCCGATTTTCAAAGATGAAAATATCTTCTTGCCTCCTGTTGGTCATTCCGGATCTGCTCTTTCAGCTCTTCCAGAGAATCAAATTTTCTCTCCGGACGCGTAAATCGGAGCAGTTTCACAGACAGATCGCTGCCGTACAGATCCTCGTCACAATTGAAGAAGCAGGTCTCCACGCCTATGAAATGTCCGTCGACCGTCGGTTTTGTGCCTACATTCGTCACACCGTAGAACTCCCTTCCGTCCACATCCGAAAGTGACATATAGACACCGTTCGGAGGCATCAGCTTGGATGGATCCGCGATCAGATTCGCTGTCGGCACCCCGATTGTTCTGCCGAGCCGGCGGCCGTGGATAATCTTTCCGGTGATATAAAAGCTGTAGCCCAGACAGGCATTCACTTCTTCGATGTTCCCTTCTTTGAGGAGGGAACGGATTCTGGAAGACGATATCCGTTCTCCGTCGTACATGACCTGAGGGACCGACACTACGTCAAAGCCGTATTCAGCTCCCATCTTCTGAAGGAGAGCCGCGTCGCCCCTCCGGCCGTAGCCGAAGCGAAATCCTTCACCGATCACAACGGCCCGTACATGAAGTTTCCGGACCAGAACGTCTTTTACAAAATCTTCCGCTTCCATCGTGATTACGGAAGGCTCAAAGGGCTGCTCTATCAGAAGACCGATTCCTGCTTCCTTAAGACGTTTCCGTCTTTCTTCAGAAGATAAAAGCATGATGGCGGACATGTCAAACGCGAGAACAGCCGCGATCACTTCTTCCCCGTTCGAAGATCCCGATAAAGCATTTTTAACGGAAACCGTTTTATCAATCAGAGCCTGATGACCTCTGTGCAGTCCGTCGAATTTGCCGATCGTAAGAACACAGGAAACCTGATCGGTGAGCGGCTCAATTGAATGCATGATCTTCATAAAAATATTGCTCCAGTCTGTATTTTTTGTCATCTTTACGGAAGAGGCCGATCCAGTTTCCGCAAGGATCGTAAAGGCGTATCATTTTCTCCTCATCGCTGTGAGGACCGGGAAGCGGATTCATCTGACTGAAGGGCACGGGGATTCCGTTGACGCATTTCCTCAAAAAATCCTTTCTTACCGAATACGCCGGAAGATCCATATAAAACCTGTCAGGCGGAATCACAAAGGAATATGGCTTGCCGGCCTGTTCGGAGCTGTCCTCCTCTTCTTTTCGTCTCTGAATCTCTTCAAGAGTCAGTGCGTCCGAAAGGCTGAAGTCATCCACCTGTGTTCTCAGAAGATGTCCCATTGCGGCACCGCAGCCAAGGCGCTCACCGATGTCATGACACAATGTCCTTATATAACTTCCGTGCGAACAGGTTACCGCAATTTTCACATAGGGAAGTTCCATTTCCAGAATTTCAATCTGATGGAATTCGACCTGCCGGCCTTTGCGTTCCACTTCTATTCCTTTACGCGCGAGCTCATAAAGCTTTTTGCCGTTCACCTTTACGGCGCTGTACATGGGCGGAATCTGAATTTGAGGTCCTGTAAATTTAAGGACCGCCTCTCTTACCTCTTCTTCGGTACAGCAAACCTCAAAAGTACGAAGAACCGTTCCGGACAGGTCCTGAGTATCAGTCACAACCCCCAGCTTCATCTCCGCTTCATAGCTCTTCGTCCCGCGGCTTAATCGCTCTACGAGACGGGTCGCTTTTCCGAGGCAAACAGGAAGCACGCCCTCCGCGTCCGGATCGAGCGTGCCGGTATGACCTATTTTCTTCTGATCGAATATCCTGCGAAGGCGTGAAACAACTCCGAACGAAGTCATTCCGGCTTCCTTATTGACTACGATTACACCGCTTACCGCCATTTAAAGCATTTCTCCTATGACCGCAAGCGCCCCATCCAGCACCTGCTTTTCATCTCCGCTCATATTGCAGCCGGCAGCCCGGACATGTCCGCCGCCTCCGAAGACGGCACAGGCCTTCGAAACATCGAGTACGCTTTTGCTGCGCATGGAAAGCTTCCAATACCCGTCCGAAACCTCATAGGCGAAAATCGCGGCTTCGACGCCTTCTATAAATCTCAGTTGACTGACGATCATATCGAGATCTTCGAGCGTTGCGCCGTATTCCTTCATCTCAGATATACTGAGAGTTACTGCCGCTGTCTTTCCGCTGTGATAAAGCTGCGCTTTATTAAGGGTATAGCCCATAATACGGGACTGGACAAATGTCCTCTCGTTAAAACTCCGATCGATAATAGAGGAAAAATCAATGCCGTATTCCAGCAGATCAGCAGCAAGGCGAAGCGTCTTGGGTCTGGTATTCTGATACTGGAACACGCCCGTATCATGAATCATTCCCGTATACAGGCAGGAAGCGATGTCCCTGTCCATAAACTGCCGGTCATACATTTCGCACAGAACTTCCGCGCAGGATCCGGCTTCCGCGTCCACAATATTCGTATCGGCGAATCCCGGATTCGTCACATGGTGATCAATACAGATGGTATTGACCGCCTTTCCGAACAGTTCCTTCGCGACGCCGATTCTCTCAATTTCACTGACGTCGCAGGTAATGAAAAGATCAAAAACCCGATCATCCTCTTCGTGAACGGACCGGCCGTATCCGGGCAGATTCTTCAGTTCGCCTTTGATCTCCTCCAGATAAAGCGCGACATCCGTGATTTCCGGATGCGCTTTTTTCAGATACAGATAAAGGGACGTGCAGCTGCCGATGCAGTCCCCGTCAGGGTGTACATGACCGGCTATCCCGATATTTCGCGGCTTCAGTTCACGCACAAGTTCACTGATCTTCAATATGGCTCTCCTCATCATGGCGGATCACTTCGTCGATCAGCTTTGACATTTCCACGCCTCTGCCGATGGACTGATCCATGACAAATGTAAGCTCCGGCGTATTGCGCAGGTTCAGTCTGTGGGCCAGTTCTCTCCGGATATAGCCCTTCGCGGAATTCAGGCCTTCCATCGTTTCACGGACGGTATCCTCATCCCCCAGAACAGAAATATAGACTTTGCATGTTTTCAGGTCCGGGGCCACAATCGCGTCGGTTACGGATGTCATGATTCCGACGCGCGGATCCTTGACATCTCTTATGATAGAAGTAAGAGCGCGGGTGACTTCACCGTTCACCCGCAGATTCTTCTGACTGAATTTTCTCATTCTCTCGGCACCTCAACCATGATATAGGCTTCGACGGTATCATCTACTTCAAAGTCTCCGAATCCGTCAAATACAAAACCGCATTCATAGCCTTCACGTACCTCTTTGACATCGTCCTTAAAACGCTTCAAAGACGCGAGCGCACCTTCGTAAATCTTCTCTTCCCCACGGAAAACACGTACTTTGCTGTTCCGTGTGAAGATGCCGTCTCTGATATACGCGCCGGCGATATTGCCGACTCCGGAGGCCTTGAAGATCTGTCTGATCTCGGCATGGCCCTGGATCTTTTCTTCGTATACTGCCGCTCTCATACCCTTCAGAGCTCTCTCCACATCTTCCAGCGCCTCGTAAATGACGTTGTAGAGGTGGATATCCACTTTCTGGGTGTCCGCCATGGATTTCGCCGTGGCATCCGGCCGTACATTGAAGCCGATGATAATGGCATTTGACGCTGCCGCGAGGCTCACATCGGATTCGTTGATCGCGCCGACGCCGCCGTGAATCACTTTTACGACGACCTCGTCGTTGGAGAGTTTCAGAAGTGACTGAGAAACCGCTTCCACCGAGCCCTGTACGTCCGCCTTTACAACAATCGGAAGTTCCTTCAGATTGCCTTCCTTGATCTGGTTGAACAGATCGTCCAGGGACATCTGGGTCTTTGTCTCTTCAATAAGATTCTTCTTTCCTTCACTGACGAAGACAGCCGCGAAGTCTTTCGCTTCTCTGTCAGTATCCATCGCCACAAGGACTTCTCCCGCTTCGGGAACCAGATTGAGACCGATGATTTCCACAGGCATGGAAGGTGTCGCTTTATGAAGCCGTCTGCCGTTTTCATCCGTCATGGCACGTACTTTGCCGTGAGCTGCTCCGCAGGCGATAAAGTCACCCTGTCTCAAAGTACCCTTCTGAACCAGAATGGAAGCAACCGGTCCGCGTCCCTTGTCCAGTTTGGCCTCGAGGACGATACCGCGCGCTTTTCTGTTCGCGTTGGCCTTCAGTTCGTGCATTTCCGACGTAAGAAGGATCATTTCAAGAAGATTGTCGAGACCTTCCTGCGTTTTCGCGGAAACGGGGCAGAATACGGTAGAGCCGCCCCAATCCTCGGAAACAAGTCCGTATTCGGATAATTCCTGCTTGACCCTGTCAATATTTGCGCCGGGTTTATCAATTTTATTGACGGCAACGATAATCTCCGTCCCCGCCGCTTTCGCGTGATTGATCGCTTCCACGGTCTGAGGCATCACGCCGTCGTCAGCAGCTACAACGAGTACGGCAATATCCGTCGCGTTGGCGCCGCGCATACGCATCGCGGTAAACGCCTCGTGTCCCGGTGTATCGAGGAATGTGATCTTCTGTCCGCGGATCGATACCATATAGGCACCGATATGCTGAGTGATACCGCCTGCTTCGCGGTCGGTAACATGGGTGTTTCTGATCGCGTCCAGGAGCGATGTCTTGCCGTGGTCAACGTGACCCATTACGCACACTACAGGCGGACGCGGAGTCATGACCTCTTCTTCCTCGGCTTCTTCCGCGAGAAGAGCACCGATGACATCCTCTTTTTCCTCCATCTCACAGATGATATCGTGTTCAAGCGCGATTTCTTCCGCTTTTTCATAAGGAATCTCATGGTTGAGCGTTACCATCTCTCCCTTGAGGAACAGTTCCTTGATAATCTGGGACCCCGGAATTTTCATCCGTTCCGCCAGATCTCTGATCGTAATCCTTTCCGGTACGCGGATCTCAGTGACGACTTCCTCTTTTTTCTCGGAAGGAGCGTTTGTACGCTTCTTCTGAAGGGCCTTCGGGATGCGGCTGAATGTCTGGCCCTGACGGCCGGTTTCATTCTTCCCGCGTCCGAGTTCACGACGTTCTTCGCGGCTTCTTTCACGATCCTTGCCATCGCCTCTCATGCGGCTTGTCTTTCTGGCAAGCGGCGCGTCGGAAGAAGGTGCAGGCGCACTGCCGCCCCTTAAAGGACCGCGTCCCGCAAATCCGCCGGGCGCTGCCTGACGGCCGCCCGCAGACGTCCTCGTACCCTGGTTTGTCCTTGGCCCGAATCCGCTTCGGTCATTCCGGTCCATGCGCATTCCGTCACGCGGAGCGCCGTTACGGGGCGGTCTGCCCTGGGCATCGTTTCTTCTGCCGGTTCCTGCCGCGGCACCCTGATTTCTTCCGGGTCCCCGTCTGTCCTGATTTCTTGCGGACGGAGATCTGGAATTGTCTCTTCCCGTAAGGGATTCCGAGGCAGCTCTTCCGATGGAGCGGATAATTCTTCCGTTTCTGAATCCGGTATCCTGTTTTTCATTTTTTTCCGCGGGCTTCTCAGCAGCCTTCTCGGCTTTTTCACTCTCATCGGATGCAGCCGGGATCGCGGATGTCTCTTCTTTTTTCGGCGCAGCAGCAGGCACTGCCTCTTCAGACGAAGGAGCTTTCAGGTTCTCCTCAGCTTTTTCGGCAGCCTTCTCTTCCGCAGGCGCTTCAGACACACTTTCAGGAGTCTTCTCCGGAACCGCTTCCTCATGAGGAACCGTTTTCGTTTCTTTTACGGGCGCGGCGGTTTCCGGTACGGCAGCCTCCGGAGCTTTCTCCGCGACTGTCTCACTGACTGCAGCCGGGATATTTTCAGAGACGGCCTCCGAAGCAGGTTCCGCCCGGACTTCCTTTGGCGCAGCAGAAACAACAGGTTCCTCTTTGAGCTCCGGTTTTTCTTCCGGTGCCTTAGTCGGGGCTGCCTGTGGTTTGCGCGGTCTTCTCTGAAGCTGTTTCGTCGCGTTCTGCGAACGGAACACTCTCACGAAGCCCGATTTCTTCGGTTTTTCTTCATCAGGTTCTTCCGACGGAACCGCGGCGCTTTCGGCCTTCTCTACGGTTGTTTCTGCCTTCGGCTGCTCGGATGCGGTTTCATCTGAAGCGCCGAATTTTGCCCGGATACCGGCAATTTCGCTGTCCGGGACAAGACTGACAGCCGTGATGGCCTCATAGCCTTTCTCCTTAAGATAAGCGACAAGTTCCTTATTGGAAATGCCGACTTCACCCGCCAGGTTGTGAACCTTGATTTTTGCCATACTGAACTCTCCCTCTTAGTGTTATTCCCGGAACCTTCCTCACACAGGCAAGGTTCTCAAAATTCATTGAAGTTCTGTTTGAAGAACTTTTATTATTGCCTCTGCCAGCCGTTGATCAGTAACCGCAGCAGTAGCACGGTAATTTTTCCCGATTACATGTCCGAGCGTTTCTTTATCGAAGAGCTCGCATACGGGAACATTGTATTTTGAGCACAATCTCTGAAAATGCTCTTTTGTATTCATCGACGCGTCAGAAGAAAGAAGCAGCAGGTATACATTTTTCTGGCGGATCGCCTTTTCGGCGGAAAACTCACCGCTCATCACTTTGCCTGCCCTTGCCGCAAGTCCGAGATATCCGGCCGCTTTATCCAAATTCATCAATTCCCTCTGCTCCTGACAGATGTTCATCAGCGTCAATCCTGTTTCAGTGACTCAAACAATTCCCTATAGGAAGCAGGATCAGCCGTGAAACTGTTTTTAAATGCTCTTTGAAAAGCACCTGTTTTCAACGCTTTTTCAAAACATCTGAAGTCCCTGCAGACATACGCTCCCCGTCCGTTCTTTTTCATGCTCGGATCATATTCGGGGAGGCCGTCCGCGCCTTCAATAAAACGAATCAGTTCCCGTTTAGGCTTCTTCGTCCTGCAGGCCAGGCAGCTCCTTTGCGGCTCCTTCCGGTACAAGTCCGTCGTCTTCGAATTCTTCTTCATAATACTCACCGTTTTCATCGAAATCATCCAGGTAAAGCTCGTCGAAATCACCTGATTCACGGGCCTGCGACTCAGACTTGATATCAATCTTATATCCGGTCAGTCTGGCTGCCAGACGGGCATTCTGTCCTTCCTTACCGATGGCAAGAGACAGCTGGTAATCCGGAACAATGACCTTCGCGCTCTTTTCATCGGGCTGGGCGCCGACGGTGATGACCTTTGCCGGACTTAAAGCGTTTTCAATCAAAACGGCAGGATTTTCATCCCATTCGACAATATCGATCTTCTCCCCGCGCAGCTCGTCTACGACAGCTCCGACACGGCTTCCGTTCATACCGACACAGGCGCCTACCGGATCCACGTCCGGATCATTGGACCAGACGGCCATCTTGGTTCTGGAGCCCGGTTCTCTCGAGATGGCTCTGATTTCAACAGTGCCGTCACGCACTTCGGAAACCTCTTCCTCAAAAAGTCTGCGGACCAGATCGGGATGCGTTCTGGATACGAGAATACGGGGTCCCTTGGTGGAATTGCGTACGTCCACGACAAAGACCTTCACACGGTCCGTCGGGCGGAAGCGTTCGCCTCTCACCTGTTCATTTTCATTCAGAAGCGCGTCCGCTTTCCCGAGATTGATCACATAGGCATTGCCCTGCATTCTGGAGACGACTCCGGAAACAACCTCCCTCAGTTTGCTGTTATACTGGTTAAATACCGCGTTTCTCTCTTCTTCACGGATGCGCTGAAGGATGATGTTCTTCGCGTTCATTGTAGCGATGCGGCCGAAATCCCTCGAATTGATGTCAAGGGTAATGATGTCGCCTTCCTCCGCGTCCGGGTCCGTTTTTCTGGCTTCTTCCAGAGTGACCTGAAGCGTGGAATCCACGATTTCATCTTCATTCGCAACCACTTCTTTTTCCGCTGTTACGGAATACTCACAGGTTTCGGGATCGATGCTGACAATAATATTGTCATTTTTTCCGAAATGTGACTTGCAGGCTGTCATCAGTGACTGCTCAATGGAGTCCAGCAGAGAGGCCTTGCTGATGCCCTTTTCCTTCTCCAGCAGCTCAATGGCTTCCTTGAGTTCCGTGTTCATATTGTTTTCTCCTCCTGAATGCTAAGTTCCGTTTCCGGCATATCCCGTGAATATCCCCTGATGGTTCACAGGCTGTAAGTAAGACTGATTTTGGACAACTCGCTCTTTTCGAAGACTTTTGTTTCGCCGTCCGATTCCAATGTGACGGTCTTCGGGTCCTCCCCCACAAGGATTCCGCGAAGATCTTTGTGCCCGTCCCTGGCTTTATAAAAGCGCAGTTCCACTTCCCGGCCGATACCGTATTGGAAGTCGCGGGGACGCTTCAGCACTCTTCCGAGACCCGGTGAGGACACTTCCAGAGTGTACGCGTCCGGAATCAGATCCGCTTCGTCAAGCAGGGGATCCAGTTCGCGGCTCACGTTCTCACAGTCCGTAATCCCTACGCCGCCCTCTTTATCGATGTAACATCTGAGGAAATATTCTCCGCCTTCTTTGACATATTCCGCGTCAACACCGATGAGGCCGTTCTTTTGAAGGATCGGCGTCATCATTTCCCAGACCTTTTCCTCAATCTGCTCTTTCCTGCTCAACGACATTGTCTCCCTACAACAGTTTGGAGCGGACATCAGTGTCCGCTCCAACTACAGTTCCATAAGTACCTTTGTAAATATAGCACCGAGCCTGACCAAATGCAAGCTGTTTTTGCCTTATTTTAAGCATTTTCCGGCGTTTTCGGTATCAATATTCACTTTTTATTTCCCTTGCCTCCCCGTTTGGAGAGCTTGAGACGGTTCAGGGAAACCTTCGTGTTTTTATAAGGCAGTATACATTCTTTCGCGTTTTCGATGAGATGGACGGATTCCAGCGCATCGCCGTCGCCAAGAGTGATTCCCTTTACGCCGTACGCGCTCTTTTTCAGGATGCTCGCTTCCGAAATGGGGAATTTCAGGAAATATCCCTTTTTGGTAATCAGCACAGCGTGCGCAAAATGATCCGCGGCTCCGGCATAGACAAGCATATCGTCTTCCTGCAGTTTCGTCGCCTGGACCGTACGGTTCCCGGAAATGAGCTCGTCTCCCTTCATCTGTTTGACAAAGCCCTTCTCTGTCGCCATGAATAACGTGCTTTGCGCGATTTCGGAGACCGGCATCACCGAAAGGATCCTCTCATCCTTATTTGAGAAATTGCTGAGGTTGTCCACGGGGATTCCCTTGTCTCTTAACTTGGTCTGAGGCAGATCGAGAACCTTGAAGCTGTGCAGTTTTCCTGTATCGGTAATGATGCCGATCCGGTCGGTATTGAGTACTCTGAATACCGCCCGCTTATCCGCATCTGCCGCCTCGCGGTTCTTCTCATAGGTGGAAACGTCGATCGTACGGGCATAGCCGAAACGATCCAGAAGGAAGATCACTTCCTCCTCTTCGACCGCTTTTTCCTGAAGGACAACCTGTTCCTCCTCCGTAAGAAGCGTCTTTCTTATCGTGCTGTATTCTTTTTTCAGACCCTCCAGTTCCGAAATCAGAAGATTGCTCATTGCTGTATGATCTTCCAGCAGATTTCTGTAGAGGTCTATTTTCTTCAGCGTCTCGTCATGTTCCTCGATCAGGGCATCCAGTTCAAGTCCGATGAGCTTGACAAGGCGCATGTCCAGGATCGCGTTGGCCTGTCTTTCGGTGAACATGAGGTTTCCGGCCGCTTTTTCGGATTTGGCGCTCTTAAAATGAATCCCTTCCGTTTTCCCCATCACAAGGCAGTCCACGGCCATTTTCCTGGATTTCGATCCCCGGAGGATCTCGATTATCAGATCGATGACATCCACCGCCCTGATGAGGCCTTCCTGGATCTCTTTTCGTTCGAGTTCTTTCTCGAGCAGGTTCTCGTATTTCCGGGCGGCAATTTCAAACTGGAAATCCACCGATGCTTCGATCAGTTCCCGAAGGGACATTGTTTCCGGCCTGCCGTCCGAGACAACCAGCATATTGACGCCGAAGGTGTCCTCCAGCTTCGTCTTTTTATAGAGCAGATTTAAAAGCGCGTCCGTATCCGTTCCCTTTTTGCATTCGATGACGATCCGGATACCTTCCTTGGAGCTCTGATTGGAAATGTCAACGATATCGCTTGTCTGACGCGTCTCGACCAGAGCGGCGGCATCGCTCATAAACCTTCCGATTCCGGCTCCGATCATGGTATAGGGAATTTCCGTAATAACAATATTGACTCTTCCTCCCTTGCCCTTTTCGATCTCCACGCGGCCGCGGACACGCAGTTTTCCCTGGCCTTTGCTGTAGATCTCTTCCAGTTCCGAACTGTTTACAACAAGTCCTCCGGTCGGGAAGTCGGGGCCTTTGATATACTTCATCAGATCTTTGGCCGAAAGCGAGTCGTCTTTTATAAATGCCTGAACGGCTTCAATCACTTCTCCCACATTGTGCGGCGGAATGGATGTCGCCATACCGACGGCAATGCCTTCGGAACCGTTGATCAGGATATTCGGAAGCCTTGCGGGCAGCACCTCCGGTTCTTTTTCCGTCTCATCGAAATTCGGAACAAAACTCACAAGATCCTTGTCGAGATCCGTAAGAAAGATATCCTGAGTAAACTTCTCAAGCCTGGCCTCCGTATAACGCATCGCGGCCGCTCCGTCTCCTTCGATGGAGCCGAAATTGCCGTGTCCGTCGACAAGGACTCTGCCCTTTTTAAAGTCCTGTGCCAGAACCACAAGCGCGTCATAGATGGAACTGTCCCCGTGAGGATGATATTTACCCATCGTATCACCCACAATACGGGCACTCTTTCTGTAGGGCCTGTCGTATCTTGTCCCGAGTTCCCACATATCGTAGAGAACTCTGCGCTGAACAGGCTTAAGCCCGTCCCTTACATCGGGAAGCGCGCGTGAAATGATGACGCTCATCGCGTAATCTATATAATTCTTCTGCATGATCTCCGAATAGTCCGTCCGGATGATCATCTCATCTGTTTTTACTTCCGTTTCTTTATTTCTGCTCATCTTTTAAGCTCCGCTAACCTTAATTGACAGGATCGGAAAACTCTCCGTCCTTATACGCGCTTCTTCAGATATCCAGCTCGGCATCTCTCGCGTGTTCGTAAATAAAGGTTTTTCTCGGCGGGACATCCGTCCCCATCAGGATATCCGTGATCTCTGAGGAAAAACCGGGGTTCGCGATTTCAATCCTGCGAAGCCTTCTGGTCGCCGGATTGAGAGTCGTCTCCCAAAGCTGGTCCGGATCCATTTCCCCGAGTCCCTTGTAACGCTGAAGCGTAAATTTCTGATTCTTATGCGCTTTTCTGTACTGCTCGAGAGCCTTGTCGTCATACAGATATTCGCCCTCTCCTTTTGCCGGGATCACTTTATAGAGAGGCGGCATCGCGATGTAGACATGTCCCTCATTGATAAGTTCCGGCATATAGCGGTAAAAGAGCGTAAGAAGAAGTGT
Source organism: uncultured Eubacteriales bacterium (assembly GCA_900319795.1). Taxonomy (GTDB): domain Bacteria; phylum Bacillota; class Clostridia; order Lachnospirales; family Lachnospiraceae; genus Chordicoccus. The sequence goes on from ONPU01000001.1 coordinate 249,432, forward strand.
CCCGATATGGGCACCGTCCACGTCGGCATCGGCCATGATAATGATCTTGTCATAGCGAAGTCTCGAAATGTCGAAATCATTGCCGTACCCTTCCGAAAATCCGCATCCGAACGCGGTAATCATCGTCTTGATCTCCGCGTTGGCAAGCACTTTGTCAATGCTCGCTTTTTCCACATTCAGGATTTTGCCGCGGATCGGAAGAATCGCCTGATGCTGCCGGTCTCTGGCCGTTTTCGCGCTTCCGCCGGCCGAATCTCCTTCCACGATAAAGATCTCGCATTCCTTCGCGTCACGGCTGATGCAGTTGGCCAGCTTTCCGTTCGTATCGAAGGAGAATTTCTGTTTCGTCAGAAGATTGGACTTTACCCGCTCCGTAGACCGCCTGATTTTAGCCGACTTTTCCGCGCATGCAAGGATTGATTTCAAAGTCTCGAGGTTGCGGTCAAAGTAATGAGGAGACTCCTCGCTCACGATTTTTGCCACGGCTCTGGAGGCGTCCGGATTATCCAGCTTGGTCTTCGTCTGCCCTTCAAAACGCGGATCCGGATGTTTTACGGAGACGATCGCCGTCATTCCGTTGCGGATATCCGGTCCGGTATAGTTCGGATCCTTGTCCTTCAGAAGTCCCAGTTCTCTGGCATAGCTGTTCATTACCTGGGTAAAGGCCGTTTTAAAGCCGGTCAGATGTGTACCGCCGTCGGCATTGAAAATATTGTTGCAGTAGCCGAGAATGTTTTCATGAAATTCGTTGACATACTGCATGACGATCTGAACCTGGATTCCCTCTTCTTCCCCTTCGAAGTAGACCGGTTCCGTAACAGCGGTCTCATTCTTATTGAGGTCCCTGACAAACCCGACGATTCCGTCCGGTTCCGAAAAGACAAGCACTTCTTTCTCCTCTTTTCGAAGATCCTCGAACGTAATCTCCAGATTCGGATTCAGGTAGGCTGTCTCATGAAGTCTGGACTTTACTTCGGTCGCGGAAAATCTTGTCACCTCAAAGATCTCGGGATCCGGAAGGAACCTGACTTTCGTTCCCGTTTCTTTCGTTTTGCCCATTGTGGGCAGTTTCCCGTCGACTAACGGAAGATCCGCTTCTCCGTGAGAAAAATGGTCATGGTGAATATAGCCTTCCCTCTTAATTTCCACGTCCATCCATACGGACAGCGCGTTGACGACAGAAGACCCCACGCCGTGAAGACCGCCGGATGTTTTATACGCGTCGTGGTCAAATTTTCCGCCGGCGTGCAGCGTCGTATAGACGAGCCGTTCCGCGGGCATTCCCTTCTCGTGAATCCCTACGGGCACGCCTCTGCCGTTGTCTTCGACCGTGCACGAACCGTCCTTTTCCAAAGTGACGCGGATTTTCGTGCAGTATCCAGCCAGATGTTCGTCTACGGCATTGTCCACTATTTCATAAATCAGATGATTGAGACCTTTTCTGGATGTACTTCCGATGTACATCCCGGGACGGCGTCTGACAGCCTCCAGGCCTTCCAGCACATGAATACTGGACTCATCGTATAATTCCTTTTTACCCATAAAAAAATACCCCCGCTTGAACCGTGTTTCCGGATCCGGACATCCCTGCACGGTTTTCTTGTAGAAAGCCCTGCACAGGTATACCAGATCTGGTACGGCACAACGAAGGCATTATAGCATGGCAAACAGATGTTTGCAAATACCGGCCTTATCGGTAAGGCCCTGTTTGTCGGTTTTATGATTCGGTAGAGCCTGAATCGTCCCCTCCCTCGTCATAATAGAGTCCGTCCGCGGGAGGATTCCACCAGAGATCGCCCTTTTCCGTTCCTTCTTCCGCGTTGTCTCCCTGACGGAACACGACAACCGGCGTATAACGGTCGATGGTTTTAAAAAGAGTCTCTGCCGAGGCAGGCGGAAGATTCACGCAGCCGTGGGATCCGTAGGAAAGATAAATCTGAGTGCCGAACTCCTCTTCGTCTCTCCATTCGGCATCATGCATTCCATAGCTTCCGAAGAAAGGCATCCAGTAATTCACATGGGATTCGTATCTCTGGTTCGGATCCGTTGAAGTCAGTGAACCGAGAACGACATTTTCATCCAGCGCAAGAACGGAATAGATTCCGGAAGGCGTGCGCCGGGCAACATTTCTCTCCTGACCGGTCACACACGGCGTATCAAATTCCAGCTTGCCGTTCCTGTAATAGTAGACATGCTGCGCTGTAATATCGACTTCAATATACGTATTGTCCTTTAAGGTATCAAACGTCTCCGGCACAAAGCTTTCCAGAGTAAGAGACGTCGCCGACGGATCTTCCAGTACGGCTCTGAGTTTTTCCGCTTCATCGCCGACGTCGAGTTCGTATCCGTAATGACTGCACGGAATTACGACCTCTCCGTAAGAAGTAGTCTTAAAACTGGCCACTGTATGAATGTCATTGTCCTCATCCGCGATCTTCTGAATGACCGCGTAACACTTGTTGTAGATTTCTTCAGAATCCTGATAAAAATAATCCTTCTCGGAGTCATAGGAAATCCAGCCGGACAGCTGTTTTCTTCCGATCGTTGTGGTTTTACTGTTCTTTCGAACAATGGAAACCGTCCTGTCGGCAAAAGCGTTCAGCTCGTCGGCATGCGCATTCAATTCCGGATCGTCAGATTTTACCGAGGGCTCTTTATACGCGCCGTCCAGATCGTTGAGATTCAGTCTTCTGACACTGGCATTAACTGCGTTGCTGACATAGGAACAGACCTGTTCCAGATCAGGCTCATTGCCGTTTACTTCGGAAGCAACATGAAAAACGCCGTTTTCCTGTCTGATAATATGGGAATCGACGGGTTTCGTAATTGCGCTTTCCTGAAACTCAGGCATGGCGGAAATGGCAGCCCGCATCCTCGCGGTATCAAACTGAAAACTGGTTTGAACCGTATAAACGCTCTTTTTTCCGAATTTGTGCGGGAGCCAGCTCATACGCTTCTGTGAATGCAGCAGATCGGAAACCTCCCCGCTCGAAACGTAGTTGAGGAGAATATCCTGATTGGTCAGAACCTCTGATTTTCCGCCGCGGAAGCTCAATTCCAGGTTATAATTTTCCACGGAATCCTGAAGGATCTTTTCGACTTCTTCCGCGCTCATCAGGCTTACGTTGACACCGTTAATCCACGTATTGCGGAGGAATTTTCCCTTATAGGATGCCGCCGTAAGGCAGTACCAGACAATGAGGCCGACGAGGATCACCGAGCCTCCGATGAGTTCCATCATCCGGACCTGCCTCTGCCGCTCCAGCGAACGGGCGTTTAATACCCGTTTCTTCCTTTTGGGCCTTTTGATGAGTCTTTTCAGAGAAGTAAGCAGAGAAAAAACGGCTTCCTTTCCGTTGCTCATAAGCTCCTGGCCTTTGGTCTGCCAGGATTCCTGCTTCCGGGAAGTTCTTCTTTTCCCGCTCCCGGTTCTTACTGATCCGGCTCTTTCTGCTCCGGTTCTTCTACGGGCTGACCCGTTATTCAATTTGTGAGATCGTCTGCGGGGGACCGTATTTTGCTTTTTCGGCGCCCCTTTTAGTCTTTCATCACTCATATAACCGTTTTATTTCAATAAAAAGTGCTTATTCCTGATCTTTTTTACTCTGAGAGATGGAAAGTGACAATTCTTCAAGCTGTTTCGCGTCGACGGCGGAAGGAGCCTTCATCATCAGGTCGGACGCGTCCTTTACCTTCGGGAACGCGATCACGTCCCTGATGGAGGAAGATCCCGTCATCAGCATGGCCAGACGGTCCAGACCGTAGGCAAGACCTGCGTGAGGCGGAACTCCGTAGCGGAACGCTTCCAGAAGGAATCCGAACTGCTCGGCAGCCCGCTCGGGAGTAAAGCCCAGCACTTCGAGCATTTTCTCCTGAATGTCATTCATATGGATTCGGATGGAACCGCCGCCGATTTCATTGCCGTTCAGGACGATATCATATGCCTGCGCGCGGACATGTCCCGGATCATCATCAATATGAGCCCAGTCCTCTTCATTCGGCATGGTAAACGGATGATGCATCGCCATAAATCTGCCTTCTTCATCGGACCACTCAAGAAGCGGGAAGTCCACAATCCATACGAAACGGAAGGCATTGTGATCGATCAGTCCGGCTTCTTCTCCGATGTGAAGACGGAGCGCTCCCAGTGAAGCGCAGACAACCTTGAAACTGTCCGCGGCAAAGAGAAGGAGATCGCCATTTTTTCCGTCCATGGCAGAAATCAGCTCAGCCGTCTTCTCCTCCGAAAGGAATTTCGTAAAGGAAGACTTCATGCTTCCGTCTTCCGCGATGGAAAGCCAGGCAAGGCCTTTTGCGCCATAGGTTTTTGCGACTTCAGTGAGCTTGTCAATCTTCTTTCTCGGAAGGCCGCCAAGCCCCTTGGCATTGATGCCTCTGACCATACCGCCGCTTTCAAGAGCGCCTGTAAATACAGCGAATCCGCAGTCCTTCACGATATCGGAGACATCGCGGATCGGCAGGTCAAACCGAAGGTCCGGTTTATCGGAACCGTAGCGGTCCATGGCGTCCTGCCATGTCATACGGTCAATACCGTTTTCGGCAATGTCTTTCGCTGCCTTCCGGATTCCGTCGATCAGCGCGCTGTCGAAGCCGTATTCTTCCATAATCGGAGGAAGCTTCTCACACAGTTCCTGAAGGAGGTTCGTATTGATGCCGATCACATCCTCCTGATCGGCAAAGGAAAGTTCCATATCAACCTGAGTGAACTCGGGCTGTCTGTCCGCGCGGAGATCCTCATCCCTGAAGCAGCGCGCGATCTGATAATAGCGGTCAAAACCGGAGCACATCAGAAGCTGCTTCAAAAGCTGGGGGCTCTGCGGAAGCGCGTAGAAGCATCCCGGATGAACACGGCTCGGGACAAGATAGTCACGTGCCCCCTCCGGTGTACTCGCGATCAGATTCGGTGTCTCAATATCGAGGAACCCGTTACGCGACATATAGTCGCGGATGATCTGGACCATTCTGGCCCTTAAGATAATACGGGACTGAAGTTCGGGTCTTCTGAGGTCGAGATAGCGGTATTTCAGTCTCAGATCTTCACGTGTATCAATACCGTCTCTCACCGGGAAAGGAGGAGTCTCCGATTCGCTCAGAATCCGCAGCGAATCCGGAATCACCTCGATCTCGCCGGTACGAAGCTGCGCGTTCTCCGCTTCTCTTCTTTGAACGGTTCCCGTCACCGCAATTGCGGATTCTGTCTTCAGCGACGCAAAACGGGCGTCCGCGGCATCACCTTCCGTTACAATCTGTACAATACCGGTGCGGTCCCTCAGGTCTACAAAGACAATTCCGCCCTTGTTTCTGCATTTCGCGACCCAGCCCATCAGGGTCACCTTTTTCCCTATATCGGCAGCGGTGAGCATACCGCAGTAATCGGTCCTCTTCAAGCCCTTCATCGATTCAGCCATGATTTGTCACTTCCTTTGTTAAATAGTATATATTTTCAAACAAATGTTAGAATCCGTAAACTCTGTCCGGAACAGAACCCGTCCCGAAAGCTTACCGTACAATGTACCCCAAAATTTGTACCGGTGTCAAGTAAACACAGGTCGGGTCAGATCCTCCGTTCACTCAATGCTGAAGTGAGTCACTGTAGAAATCACGGATCTCGGTATAACCGTTTTTCTCCAGCTGTTCTTTCTGGAATTTCCGGTTTTTCTTCATCTGGGCTATGTCCACGGTGATACCATCTCTGCGCATCTTCTCCGCTTCGGCCCAGATCTCGGTCATCCGTTCCTTCGGCATCTTTTTGTCAATCAGGAACGCACATTTTCTGTGTTCTCCCGGCACCCGGAAACCGCGTTCCATAAGCAGCATGATGATCCTTTCGAAACCGATCGAAAAACCGCAGGCCGGTGTATCCTGTCCGGTGAAACGTCCGATCATCTCGTCGTAGCGTCCGCCGCCGCCGACGGAGCCGCCGTATTCATCCATGGATATTTCGAAAATCGGACCTGTATAGTATCCCATTCCTCTGACCAGAGTCGGATCGTAGACAATTTTGAATTCAGGACTCTTTGCGTTTTCGACAGCCGCGATGATCTCGTTAAGCGCCGATCCGGTCTCCTCGATAAGGGCTTTCGGATCTTCCTTCAAAAGAGATAAATAGACATCCGTCTTATCCATGCCGAAGGCGCTCCCGAGTTCTTCACGGACGCCGTCTTCTCCGATCTTGTCCATCTTGTCCAGCGTGATAAAGATCTGTTCATACTGGTCTTCCGTAAATCCTGCTTTATCTGCCGTGGCTTTCAGAAGCTTTCTGTCATTGATCCGTATCGTGAAGTCCTTAAAGCCGATATTCAGAAGGGCCCGGGATGTGGCAAGAATCAGATCCGTTTCCGCGATCCATGAAGCCTCTCCGAGGATATCGATGTCACACTGCGTAAACTGTCTGAAGCGCCCTCTCTGGGGACGGTCCGCGCGGAAAACGCTTCCGATCTGAAGCGCTTTGAACGGAGACGGCAGTTCACTCTGATGGCAGGCATAATAGCGTGAAAGCGGAAGGGTCAGATCATACCGAAGTCCGCAGTCGCTCACGGCTTCTTCCGTAGTGGGACCGCTTAAGTCAAGCTTTTCTCCGCGCTTTAAGATCTTGAAGATCAGCTTTTCATTTTCACCGCCCTGCTTGGAGAGCAGATTTTCAAGGTGCTCCACATGCGGTGTTTCAATAGCCGAAAACCCGTAGCTTCGGTAAGTGTCGCGGATGACAGAGAGCACATAATTGCGTACTTCCATCTCTTCGGGAAGAATATCTCTCATGCCGGTGACAGCTTTTTTCTTCATTGCCATACTCTTCTACCTCTTCTTTTTCTAATTACAGTTTCATCAGAAACTGTTCCAGTATCGGATCTGCGTAGGAAGGCAGATCGTATTTCATCACAAGATCTCTGTCCGAATCAGCCAGATGCACCTTGTAAGAAGTCCCCGTTCTGTGAACGACTCTCTGAAACGTCAGAAAGATCTTCATGTCAAAGTGGGTAATTTCGTCAATCATAAGACTGATCGCCTCGGAGATTTCAAAATGTTTCCGGTAAGGACGGTCCGTAGTCAGCGCGGCAAATACATCGCACACCCTTATAATTCTCGCCCCGAGAGGGATTTCATCGCCGACCAGATTGGACGGATATCCGCTTCCGTCATAGTCCTCGTGATGATATCTGACGGATTCGAGGATCAGCGGGCTGTAATTCCGGTCCTTCAGTATTTTGTAGGAAAGCATCGGGTGCATGCGGACGTATTTCATTTCTTCTATCACAAGAGGACTTACGATCTCTTCATTTCCGTAAAGATAATTCGTAAGCCTCAGTTTCCCGATATCGTGGAGAAGTCCTGCAAGACTGAGCTGACTGACAAAATGCTCGTCCAGCATCAGTTCCCTTGAAAGATCCCGGACAAGCAGGGATACATAGATCCCGTGTTCGAGCTCCTCCGTCAGGTTGTAATCAACAATCCTTCCCATGACACAATCAGTCCCGAAGTGATTTTAATTCCGAATAACGGGCCATCACCTCTTCATAAAGAGGCGTATAATCCATATCTGTTCCGGCACGCAGAAGTTCCGTCATCTGACTGACGGGCTCCTGCAGGGGCGTAAGGGCCAGGTTCGCCATAACCCCTTTGAGGGCATGTGCCGCTTCAAAAGCTGCTTTCAGATCCTTTTTCTCAAGTGCCGCTCCGAGCTTCTCGAAGCCGTCGCCATTAAGAGCCATATCGACCATTTTCAGATAGAAGTCTTCGTTATTGAGACATCTTGCAAGGCCGTTTTTCGTATCAGCTCCCCACTGTTCAAGTTTCTCAATTGTCATCAAGGCATCCTCCTTAACGTGACACAAACACATTTATGATAGCGGATCATGAAATCCATTTCAATCTTTTTCCTTCGAAAAGAGCTCTCTCTTCCTTTGGATCATCTCGTCCGTATTCTGAATATAGAGCTCAGCATCTTTTACGGCATCGCAGCGTTCGATCCTGCCGTCCGGGAAGATCCTTTTTGAAATGCCTCCCGCTCCGCAGGAAATGACAGACTGCAGCTCTTCCATCATGATAATATTGTAAATGCACTCTTTGCCGTCGATCGCAAATCCCGTATTTTCCAGATTTCCGCGCATGTTCTTCTGCCGGTACAGATAATACGGATGCATACCGGCCCCGGCGGCACGCCTGTAAACCATGTCCTGCAGTTCCGCCGAATTCTCAAACCTAAGGCCTCTGAAGCTTCCGTCGCGGTCCGCGAATGGATCTTTCATCCGGTCTTCCAGAATCTCACTGCGGATTCTGGATGCCCGTTTAACAGCAAGCGCATGGACCGTCAGCGATTCCGGGGAAAGATCCGCAATTTCATCCAGAGTACGGGATACTTCTTCCGCCCCTTCTCCGGGAAGGCCGAGTATGATGTCCATATTGATATTGTCGAAGCCGCATTCCCTTGCCGTAAAATAAGCCCGCCGCACATCTTCCGCCGTGTGCTGTCTCCCGATCCGCTTCAGAGTCTCCTCATTCATGCTCTGAGGGTTCACGGAGATCCGGTTCACGCCGTGTTTAAGAAGTACGTTCAGTTTTTCGGCGTCCAGTGTATCGGGCCGTCCGGCTTCTACGGTAAACTCCTTCAGTCCTCGAAGATCAAAAGAGTTTTCAATTCTTTCAAGCAGGCGGTCAAGCTGAGATGCGTTCAGGATCGTCGGCGTCCCGCCTCCTATGTAAACCGTAAGAGGACCCTCATAAGTGCCTTCCGCGATTTTCGCGCTTTCTTCAATATCCTTAAAAAGCGCGTTCAGATAGTCCTCTCCGATCCTGTTCCAGATCTTCATCGGTCTGGAACTGAAGCTGCAGTAAGCGCAGATTGTCGGGCAGAACGGAATATGCACATAGAGACTCATGGACGGGCCTTTCGGAAGGATGTCATTTACAACTTCCGTTTCCTTTAATGCAATGCGCACCGCGAGATCGGCTTTTTCCGGGCTTACCAGGTATTCATTTTGCAAAAGCTGTTTTGCCTCTTCTTCAGTACGGCCTTCTTTCAGTGCCTGCATGGGAATTCTGACCGGGCGGATTCCTCCGAGAACTCCCCACGGAAGGGACTGAGCGGTCATGGCGGAAAGCTCCCTGTACAGTTCCTTTTTTAAAATGTTTTTGGCCGCTTTTCTGTCCGTAAGTTCCGGTATTTTCACATACATGGTCCGGTCATAGACACCCGCCGCCTTCTCCGTGTCCAAGGGACCGAACAGAACCAGTTCGTCATCGGGGAAGAAGCTCTGGACCAGCGCATGTATATCATATTGAAAATCCGGTGCCGAAAGGCCGATGCCGATTTTCATAGAAGATTCCTTTCCGCTTATTTACAAAAATAAAATAAGCCAAGCGGACATATGACTGTACGCCTGACTCAAATGACCGGCTGTTACAGGCCATGCAACCGCTTCTCCTCACGGATCAGCGTATTGAGACCATGTCCCGGGTAAACAACTGTTTCAGGAGGAAGTGTTTGAAGAAGCATAACGAGAGATCTCAGAAGATCTTCATAATTTCCGGTGGGAAGATCCGTTCGTCCGAATCCCCGCCGGAACAGGGTGTCTCCCGAAAACAGAATGCCTTCCTTTTCGAGATAATAGCATACACTGCCCGCGGTATGTCCCGGGGATTTGATCACGATGAACTCCATCCCCGCATATGTCAGATGTTCCCCGTCGCTCACATACCTGTCCGGGTGAATACTCATATCAGGAAAGCCGAACTGACAGTTCAAAGAGGAATCTTCGACCATATTCCTCTCGTCTTCACTGATCAGAATCTCACATTCCGGCCATTGTTGTTTCAGCGGATTCACGGCCAGAATATGATCATAATGACCGTGTGTAAGAAGAATCGCGCAAGGCTCAAGATGATGTTCCTTCAGGCAGTCTTCGATCGCGTCCGCTTCATCTCCCGGATCAATCACGACCGCTTTTTCCGGGTATTCGTCCGTACTCAGAATATAGCAGTTCGTCGCGATTGGCCCCACGGTCATTGTATGCAGTCTGACACTCATGATTTACCCTGTCTTTCTTTGAACATCGATCACGTTCGGAATCTTGCGGATCTGCGCGATCAGACGGTTCAGCTCTTCCAGGGAACGGATCTGGAAACTCAGTTCCATCGTAGCCGTCCCCTGCTTGCTCGTCCGTACGTTCATCTGTCCGATATCGATATGACCTTCGGAGAACAGTCTGGAAATATCCACGAGAAGACCCGTCCTGTTTTCCGCGTAAACATTGATTTCGACAGCGTAGGAATCCCGTTTTCCTTCTTCTTCGGGTTTCCATTCGGCTTCGATCAGCCGCTCCCTGTCAAAATCCGACATGTTGATGATGTTGATACAGTCGGTGCGGTGAATAGTGACGCCGCGGCCTCTCGTGACATATCCGACAATTTCATCACCCGGAATCGGACTGCAGCATTTTGCGAAATGAACCGCCACGTCATGGACTCCCTTGACAATGATGCCGCCCCTTCCGCTTTTCTCTTTTCGCTCCGGATGGTCCCTGGATGTATTGTGGGCAAGGATATCCGCGTCGGTCTCATTCGCGCGGAGCTCCTTTTCGTGAAGATCGATCAGTTTGTTGACGACCTGACCTTCTTTCAGTCCGCCGTGGCCAACGGCCGCTGTCAGGGAATCCCAGTCTTTGAAACCGTATTTCCTTAAAACAGCTTCCGTGCTCTCCGCATTGAGAAGTTCCGATACAGCATAGCCTTTTCCTTTGGCGTATCTCTCAATCAGCTCACGCCCGCGCTCAATATTGTCCGTTTTCAGTTCTTTCCGGAACCACTGATTGATCTTATTGCGGGCCTGTGTGGATTTTACGATTTTCAGCCAGTCACGGCTCGGCCCTTTGGAGTTCTGGGAAGTGATAATCTCTACCCGGTCCCCGTTTCGAAGGACATAGTCAACCGGCACAAGCTTTCCGTTGACGCGCGCGCCGATCATCCGGTTGCCGACCGCGGAGTGGACCGAATACGCGAAATCGATTGTGCAGGATCCGGTCGGAAGCGTTTTGACATCCCCCTGAGGCGAAAAACAGTAGACACTCTCCGAGAAGAGATCCAGATCGGATTTCAGCAGGGACATGAATTCCTTATTGTCGGAAGAATCCTGCTGCCATTCCAGAATCTGGCGCAGCCATGTGAGTTTCTCTTCCTCCTGGTTCCCGTTTACTTTATTTCCGTTCGACGCCTCTTTGTATTTCCAGTGGGCCGCGATACCGTATTCGGCAATCCTGTGCATTTCGGAGGTACGGATCTGAATTTCAAAAGGAGTGCCGTCATTTCCGATGACTGTCGTATGGAGGGACTGATACATATTCTCCTTCGGCATCGCGATGTAGTCCTTGAAACGACCGGGAATCGGTTTGTACATTTCATGGATCAGGCCGAGCGCCGCGTAACAGTCTCCTACCGAATTCACCACGATACGGATCGCGAACAGATCATAGATCTGATCCAGCGTCTTGTCGTGGTTGACCATTTTTTTGTAAATGGAGAAATAGTGTTTGACCCGGCCTTTGATCTCTGCCTGGATACCGGCTTCCTTCATCTTCGCGTCCACTTCGTTGACAATGCCGTCAACAAATTCCTCCCTCTGGGATTTGCGGGCATTGACCTGTTCCACCAGACTCTGGTAGACCGCGGGTTTCCAGTATTTCAGCGCCAGATCGTCAAGTTCGACCTTAATGCGCGAAATACCTAGCCTCTGCGCGATCGGCGCGTAGATGTCCATGGTTTCGGAAGCCTTTTCAAGCTGTTTTTCACGGCGCATATATTCCAGCGTGCGCATATTGTGAAGCCGGTCGGCCAGCTTGATGATGATGACGCGGATGTCCTTCGCCATGGCAAGGAACATCTTCCGGAGGTTCTCGGCCTGAATTTCGACTTTTTCAACTTTATAGTCGATCTGGCCGAGTTTTGTCACTCCGTCAACCAGCAGAGCGACGTCAACACCGAATTCCCGTTCGATATCTTCCACGGACATCGCGGTATCTTCAACCACATCGTGCAGGATTCCCGCCGCGATGGTTTCCTTGTCCATTTCGAGATCAGCCAGAATAATCCCTACACATAAGGGATGGATAATATAAGGCTCTCCGGATTTTCGCATCTGCCCCTCATGGGCGCGGTCCGCCACTTCATAGGCCTTCCGGATCAGGGTAAGGTCATCCGAGGGGTGATAGCGCAGCACCCGTTTTTGCAGTTCGGAATATAAACTGTCCGGATCGGATGGAATGGCCGGTACCGCAGTATGTTCCGCGGAAGTTTCGACATCCCTTGAGCCCTGATCCAAACCGATGGTTTGAGATTCGGTATTTGCCATATGCGGCACCTCCTTTCCCGTTATTCCCGTCTCTTATACGGGTGTAGTGAGCTTTTATTTTCCTTCGTAAGACACAACGCTTTCCACGTCGTATTTCTTCAGCTTTTCACGTCCGTTCAGTCCGGACAGTTCAAGCAGAAAGACCATGCGTACAACTTCTCCGCCAAGTCTTTCCACCAGTTTCGCGGCCGCTTCAATCGTTCCGCCCGTCGCGATCAGGTCATCCACAAGAACCACCTTGTCGCCCGGCTGAATCGAGCTCTTATGGATCTCTATGGTCGCCTGGCCATATTCCAGATCATAGGACTCGGAGATGGTAGGACCGGGCAGTTTTCCGGCTTTCCGGATCAGTTCGAAAGGCTTATGCATATTATAGGCAATGGGCATTCCGAAAACGAAACCGCGGGACTCGAGTCCGGCCACTTTGTCGAATTCCACTCCCTCAAGGCATTTCTGCATCTCGTCAATCGCGAGTTTGAGACCATCCGCGCTTTCGAGAACGGAAGTAATATCCCTGAACATCACCCCTTCTTCCGGGAAATTCGGAATCGTTCTGATATAAGATTTGACATCTTCTTTTGCCATGCTTTATGTCCTCCTCATTTTGCACAAATGAAACAACAAAATATTATATCACGAATCACTCAGTCATGCACGAATGTTTCTGTTGACGGCTATTTAAAATGTGTAATCAGAAGCTGAACGCTTCTCATACCGTTATATTCATTAATCTGAGGTTCGTAAATGAGCGAAACATGTGGATTCTCCTTTACTCTCTCATACAGTTCCGCTCCTTTTCTGAAGCACACGGCTCTTAATGGATTTCCTCTGACCGAGAACGTCTTTTTGCCGTCAGAATCTTCACATTCTTCCATATGCCATACACGCATCCTCAGATAATTCCGCTCCGACCCGAACAGGCGCAGATCGTCACAGAATACGTGGGCATCCGCGAAGACGGGTTTTTCATTTCCTTTTCCGTAGGGAGCGAGTTTCTCCAGATCTTTGATCAGCGCCTCCGTGACATAGTCAATATGCATCGGAACATCAATCCGGATCTTCGGGATCAGATCTTCTTCCATAAGAGTGCAGTTCTCATTCAGCCGGCGGCGCAGCTCGTCAATATGTTCCTCTTCAAGCGAAAGTCCTGCCGCCATAGGATGCCCTCCGAACTTGATCAGAAGATCACTTACCCGGCACAGTTCTTCGTACATCGAGTAGTTTTCCGTAGACCTCCCGGATCCTTTCACGCATTGTTCCCCGGCGGTCAGGACAATCGCGGGCCTTGCATACTGTTCCCTGACTCTTCCTGCAATGATCCCGGCAATACTCTCATGTACATCGGGAAGATACAGGACAATTACCTTCATCTTCTGATAGCCGTTCTCTTCCACGATACGGAAAGCGAGCTCTTCTCCTTTTGCAGTCAGAGACTTTCTGCTGTCGTTCAGCTCTTTCAGCTCATAGGCCGTCTTCAGCGCCTCTTCACGGGAGTCCGCTTCAAGCAGATCAAGTGCGCGCATAGCCGAATCCAGGCGCCCGCTGGCATTTAAACAGGGACCCAGTATAAATCCGATATGAACGGCTTCCGTCTTCTTCAGATCCATTTGGGAAACCTGCGCCAATGCGTTCAGTCCCGGATGCCCGGAACTGCGTATGGCAAGAATCCCCTCTTTTACGATGGCCCGGTTTTCTCCTGTCAGAGACATGATATCTCCGACCGTCGCGAAAGCGGCAAACGGAAGAAGTTCCATATCCGGGTCCGCTCCCAGACTAAGGATCAGCTTCCAGGCCACTGCCGCTCCGCAAAGTTCGGAATTACCGTAATGATCATCCGGTCTTTTGGGATCGATGACGGCGTCTGCAGGAGGCAGTTCCGTCCCCATTTCATGGTGGTCGGTGATAATCACCGTCATTCCCAGTTCCTTTGCGCGGGAAACAGCTGATACTGCCGAGATGCCGTTATCACAGGTCACGATTGTATCGACTCCTTCCGACGCGGCATCTTCGATCATCTGCTCATTGATCCCATATCCGTCCGTCATCCGATTCGGAATTCTCACATCGACGTCCGCACCCAACCTGAGGAGGCCTTTTTTTAAAATGTACGACGCCATAATCCCGTCAATATCATAGTCCCCGATCACCCGGATCTTCCTGTTTAAAGAAATCCTGTCTTTGAGAATTTGGGCGGCAGGTTCTATATCGGTCAGGCCACAAGGATCGAGGAAGCAGGATCTGTCCGCCTTCAGGTATTCCCTGATCGCCTCATCTCCGACGATATCCCTGTTCCGGATGACCCTCGCGGTAACGGGATCAATTCCGAAACGTTCCGCAATCCCATAGAAATCAGCTTTTTTTGCAATTACTACCCAGCGTTCAAGCAACGTATTTCCCTTCTTCAAAGCAAACGTATGCCATTCAATTCAGAATAAAAAGCCATGCGACGCATGGCTTTTTATTCTTTGTATTATTGAGACTTCTTTTTAACCTTCTTTTTCCGGATGACATTCGGATTGCCGCCGGATCTTACTGCCGAACCGGCAGACGCGGCATTGGAACCTCCGGCCTGTGACCCATTGGTCTTATTGTCTTCGAAATGAGCGACTTTCGCTTTGACACGGCTCTGTTCCAGTCTCAGTTCCGCGGCGCCGGGTCCGAAATGCGTTCTCATCCAATACCAGAGCGGGCCTGTCAGGAACACAGAAGAGCAAGCACCGGCGATAATACCGACCATCATAGGCAGTGTAAATTCCTTGATGGATGCCACACCGAGAACGTAAAGCATCAGGATGGATGCAAACGTCGTCAGGTTTGTGAACAGGCTTCGTGTAAGAGTCATGTTGACAGAATCATCGACAACCTTTTCATAATCCTGTTTCTTTCCGCCGCCGGCGAGATTCTCACGGATACGGTCGAAAATAACGATGGTAGAGTTGATGGAGTAACCGAGAATTGTCAGCATAACCGCGATAAACGCGTTGCCGACGGAGATTCTCAGTATCGCGTAGCACATCAGCGTAATCAGGATATCGTGGCACAGAGCAAGTACCGCCGCCGAAGCGAAACGAATATCCTTGAAGCGGAAGAAGATATAGAGCAGCATCAGCACAACGGCGATGATAACGGCAAGGATCGCGCTTCTTCTCATCTCGTTGCCGACTGTCGGGGAAATAGACTCGGCAGTAATACTGCTTTCTTCTACGCCAAAGTTCTCAGCAAGTTTTGAAGCAACTGCTTCACGTTCGTCAACATCAAGTGTTCTCGTCTTGATAATGACCTGGTTGGATCCCACAACCTTCTGGTACGAAACCGATTTGTCTCCCGTCACTTCAGCGATCAGAGGAGTAACGCGGGAATCCAGATCCGAAAGCGACAGATCTTCATTGAAATTCACAGTGGTGGATGTACCGCCGAGGAATTCAAGAGAGAAATTCATCGCTCCCTTTCCGCGACCGCCGTTGATCACCATGCTTCCGATACCGACTACAAGAATGACAGCGGCGACAATCAGGAATTTACCCCAGTTTTTAACGAACTGATAGTGTGTGTACTTCTTCGGGCGGGCCCAGATCTTCTCATTCGTAAAGCCAATTGCATAGATGGCATTGATCAGCAGACGTGAGATTACGAGCGCCGTGAACATGGAAAGCACAACCGAAAGAGCCAGCGTCATAGCGAAGCCCTTGATGGTTCCCGTTCCGAGAAGTCCGAGGACCGCGGCAGCAATCAGTGTTGTGATGTTGCCGTCCAGAATCGCGGACATCGCCTTGTGGAAACCTGCCTGAATGGAGCCTCTGACAGATGTTCCCAGAGAAATCTCTTCCTGAAGACGGGAGTAGATGATGACGTTGGCGTCAACCGCCATACCGATACCGAGGATAATACCCGCGATGCCGGGAAGCGTCAGAGTAAGGTCAAACGCGTTCAGAAGAATCAGCATCAGCGCAACATACAGAATCAGTGCCCAGGAAGCAACCGCGCCGGGAAGCAGATAGAACATGATCATGATGATGATCACAAGCGCAAGTCCGATCGCGCCGCCCTTAAGGGACGTGCTGATGGCTTCCTGACCGAGCTGAGCGCCGACCACATTTGAACGGATTTCATGGAGCGTCACTTTCAGTCCGCCGATACGGATAAAGGAAGCAAGTTCCTTCGCCTCTTCAATGCTATCCATTCCTTCGATGATGGCCTTGCCGTCGGAAATAACCGCGTTGACTCTCGGAACAGAGACAAATCTTCCGTCATAATAGATACCGATGGATTCACCGGCTTCATAAGCTTTTTTGGTCGCTTCCGCGAATTTCTTCGTACCCTCGGAAGTGAAGCTCAGAGAAACAACATACTCATTGTTCTTTGTTGTAGAGTCCTGCTGGACACCGCCTTCGGCTCCGGCGATATCGGAACCTTCGCAGACGATGGAACCGTCCTTCGTCAGATCTTCAATTGTTTTTGTGAGCTGGTAGTCTGTTCCCGTAAAGGAATAGTTCGCGTTTCCGTCAGCGTCTTTTTCGGCGATGAAATACAGCGAGCCGGGTGTGCCCAGTTCCTGCAGGATCGCGTTGGCGTCCGTGACACCGGGAATTTCGACGTTAATACGGTTTACGCCTTCCTTATAGACATTGGCTTCCGTAGAGTAATTTGAAACTCTCTGCTGTAATTTGAAAACCGTGTCGTCCATATCGGTCGGAGACGGAGCCGCCTCTTCGGCCTCATACGTGATGGAAACACCGCCGGACAGATCGAGGCCGGTCTTGATGTTTTTAGCCGCGCCTGTTCCCGTCGGGCCCCATCCGACCGCGGCCGTATAAACAGCCAGGACCGTCAGGACAATCATCACAATCAACGTGATTATTCCAGTTCTCTTTTTCATGGTTTACTGATCTCCTTTATACCCCATAATTCTAATATCTGAAATGCCGGTTTCTCCGGCAATTTGATCATTCCGAGCACGCGGCTTTGATCATGAGCGCGCTTTCCACGCGCTTCCGCTCCAGTTCACAGCCGATTTCATAGACACCCGCCGTGGATCCGGTGAACTGCCATGCGTTCGCCGTGCAGCCTCCGCTGCAGTAAAAACGGGCGAAGCAGCTTCTGCACTCCTTCTTGGAATAGACGTTCACGCATTTGAACGAATTGACAAGATCCGTCCTCTTAATGCCTTCGTCCGTATTTCCCATAAGGAATTCTTCGATGCCGACGAACTGATGGCAGGGATAAAAGTCGCCCCAGGGCGTAACCGCCAGATATTCCGTACCGCTTCCGCAGCCGGAAAGCCGTTTATAGACGCAAGGGCCACCCGTTAAATCTATCATAAAATGAAAGAAATTAAAACCTTTTCCTTCTTTTTCTCTTTTGATCATTTCACGGGCAAGAATATCGTACTGTTCCTTTAAAACGGGAATATCCTCAAGCCTCAGCGAGTAGGGAGCCTCCGGAGGAGCTACTACCGGTTCCATTGAAATCTGGTCAAATCCCAGATCCGCCAGATGAATGACGTCCGCCGCGAAATCGGTATTCCATCTCGTATAGGTCCCGCGGACATAGTACTTCAGACCTTTTTCCCTTCTTTGGGCCGCGAAACGCAGGAACTTGTCGATAATCACATCATAGCTGCCCTGCCCGCCGCGGAACGGCCTCATTCGGTCATGGACCTCTTTTCTGCCGTCGATTGAAAGGACGACGTTATCCATTTCCCTGTTGCAGAACTCCATGATCTCGTCATTGAGGAGGACGCCGTTCGTCGTGATCGTGAAACGGAATTCTTTGGGATACTGCTTCTCGAGTTCCCTTCCGTAAGCCACAAGGCGTTTCACGGTCTCAAAATTCATAAGCGGTTCGCCGCCGAAGAAGTCCACCTCCAGATGGCGTCTTGCTCCGGAATTGGCCACAAGGAAGTCCAGTGCCTTTTTACCGGTCTCATAGTCCATGAGGGCCCGTCTGCCGTGATATTCTCCTTCTTCGGCAAAACAGTAGCGGCAGGCAAGATTGCAGTCATGGGCGATATGGAGGCAGAGTGCCTTTACAACCGTCGGTCTCTTCAAAAAAGCGTCAATAGAGGGTTCATACTCCTCGCTCGTAAAAAGCATTCCCTCACGGATCAGTTCGTTCACTTCCGAAAGGCTTTCTTCTATGGCCTCTGAATCCGAACCGTCCTTCGCTCCGAAAACAGTTCCCAGATATTGCCTGGCTTCGTCCTCATTTTTACCGGAGTCCAGTGCTTTAATTGTCTCATACATCAGATCGTCCACGACATGTACCGATCCGCTCGGAACGTCGAGGACAATGTTGTATCCGTTATTCTGATATGCGTGAATCTGTTTCATTTACGCTCCCTGTATCAATAAAGCAAAATTGAGCAGCGGCTCTTCCACCGCTGCCTTCTTGAATATTCTATTCAATTACCCGGCCTTCATTACTTTTTTTCGCAGCTCTGATTGCCAACCGTGCAGCTGGTCTTGCATGCGGACTGGCAGGATGTCTGGCATTCACCGCAGCCGCCCTTCTTTACGGTATTCTGCAGATTTTTGGTATTCAGCGTTTTCACATGCTTCATGATTGTAGTCTCCTTCATATGAAATCATAAAATCACTATGCGGCATTATATCACAAAGGGTATCCAAGTGCGAGTACTTTTTAGAATCATTGACCTTCTTTCTTTCTTCCGAATCCGAGGGCTGCCCATATACCTGCCGCGAACGACATCACGGAAGCAGCCGTGTAAGGAAGAATCGGGCTCGCATCCGCCGTGGACGGACTCTTTCCTTTGATATTGCCGCCGGAAGAATAATCCGTATCCTCTTCTTCAGAATCAGATTCTGCGTCCTCGGCTTCCTCCTCTTCATCGGTCACTTCCTCTTCCTCTGTCTCATCTTCGGCAGATTCTTCATCCGTGTCCGCCTCGTCTCCGGCCTCTTCTTCGTCCCCGGTTTCATCACCGACCTGCTTTGTATAAGCTTCTTCTGAAGATGAAGGACGATCACTTTCCTCTTCGGCATCCGTTTCAGTCTTGGAAGTTGTTTTTCCCGAAGATGAGGATCCCGATGACGGGGTATAGACTTTGGAAGTATCTCCGACCAGTTCAAAGGCTCCCGAAGTCGCATAGGAAGCATCGTTCGAACCTGCTTCCAGATCCGGTTCCTCCTCCGTTTCCGTTACTTCCGTTTCGTCTGTGATCAGATCTTCGACAAGTTTCGCGTCTGATGAAGCTCCTACAAGTAAAACGACACCGCTGGTCTTAAGTTCACCTTCAAACACAGCTTCGTCTTCCGCCGCTTCTGCAGGTTCTTCAGAGACTTCCGCAGGCTCTTCAGCTGATTCTTCAGGCGCTTCAGTTGCTTCCGCGGGTTCTTCAGCTGCTTCCGCAGACTCTTCAACCACTTCAGCAGGTGCTTCTGCTTCTTCTGCAGGCTCTTCTGTTACTTCTGCTTCTTCCGCAGGCTCTTCAACCACTTCAGCAGGTGCTTCTGCTTCTACTGGAGGAACTTCTGCTGCTTCTGCAGGAGTTTCTTCTGCTTCCGCAGGCTCTTCTTCCGCTTCTGCAGTCTCTTCTGCTGCTTCTACATTCTCTTCTTCTTTTTCTGCAGGCTCTTCCGCTGTATCAGCAGCGGCTTCCTCTGCGTTCTTCTCAGATTCTGTGATTTCCGCTGCGGATTCAGCCTGTGCGGCAGCTGAATCTTCCTTTTCGATGACCCCTTCGTATTCTTTCAGAACGGATTCCTCAGGATGTTCCGGATCGTACAGGAGCTGTCCGTCGTGATCGTAGATCTTCGAATTCGGAAGCTTCCCTTCATTATAATAAACCGCGTAATCACCCAGGCTCAGAAGCCATGCTTCATACTGGCTGACTGCGTCGTTTGAAGCACCGTCCTTGTATTCCTCAGCCGCATCCCCGCTCTGTTCTTCCTCAATGAAAGAAAACAGATCTTCCTGCGCTGCGTCAGAGTATCCCGAACCGAAATCCGCAGCCTCTTCCGTGTATCCGGAATAGTCTTCATAGGATTCGGCATATTCATCCGAAAACGCGGATGCGTCTTCGGTTATGGGATTCCCGTTTTCATCCACAAAAAAGTCCGCTCTGGCCTCATGTGAAGCCGTCCCGCTTATTACAAGTCCCGCAGCCATGAGGGCTGCCATCGCTCTTTTATTGAACATTATACACCCCACAAGATCATGTGTATTTTTTATCTGTGTGCCATTTTACCATACCATTTGTTGAAATAAAAGGATTAAGTGCAATATTTGCATTTTGGGAAAGGATCATGTATGATTCTTTTGATAGTTTATTTTCAATAGGATGAAGGAGCGGACACGTGTTCCTGAAGGAGCGTCACAATCAGATCAATTCACTGTTAACGTGGTATAACGAACATAAAAGGGACCTGCCGTGGCGCCATACTTCCGATCCTTACAGAATATGGATTTCGGAGATCATGCTCCAGCAGACGAGAGCGGAAGCTGTCAGGGAATACTATATCCGATTTCTCGATGCGGTGCCCGATATCTTCGCCCTCGCGAAGATCCCGGATGACCGTCTCATGAAACTCTGGGAGGGACTCGGCTATTACAGCCGGGCCAGGAACCTGAAAAAAGCAGCGCAGACGGTCGTGCAGGATTTCGACGGTGTACTGCCGTCATCTCCCGCGGAACTCCTTCGTCTTCCGGGAATCGGCTCTTATACAGCCGGCGCGATCAGCTCCATCGCGTTCCGGGTTCCGGTTCCGGCCGTTGACGGCAATGTGTTGAGAGTGGCAGCCCGTCTTAACGCTGACAAAAGGAATATTCTCATTCCCAATGTGAAAAAGGATGTTGAAAATGAACTCTTTGAGGTCATGTCCGACCCCCTGTTTCCCAAGGAACAGTCCGGTGACTTCAATCAGGCCCTGATCGAACTGGGTGCTACGTTATGCGGTCCTGACCGCGCTCCCGGCTGCGCCGACTGTCCTTTGAGCAGATACTGCCGCGCGCATCTCGAAAACCTGACTTCGGAACTTCCGGTCCGAAAAAAGGACATCAGGAGAAAAATCGAGAAACTGACGATTCTTCTCATAAGGGACGGGGATGATACGGCCATTCGCCTGAGGGCATCGGAAGGGCTGCTTGGCGGAATGTATGAATTCCCCAATATGAAAGGCCATGCAAGTGAAGAAGAGGCATTGGCCTTTGTCCGGGAGCGAGGATATGATACACTCCATATCAGGAAGCTGCGGCAATCCAGGCATCTCTTTTCTCATATTGAATGGAAGATGCAGGGATATGAAATACGCATCGCGGGAAGAAGCGGCGAAGAGCCTCGCCACTTTGATGGTTGGATTTTCGCGTCCCCTTCATCCATTTTGGAGGACTACGCTCTTCCATCCGCATTTTCTGCATATGAAGAATATTTAAAGGAGAAATATCTATGAAAGTTCTGACTGTAGTAATACCCTGCTACAACTCCGAAGCTTATATGTCCAAAGCGATCGATCACGCGCTTGTGGGCGGTGAAGATGTGGAAGTCATCGTCGTGGATGACGGATCCACGGACAGCACTCTGAAGATCGCCGAGGACTATGCGCGCCGTTTTCCTGACATTGTACGGGCCATCCATCAGGAAAACAAAGGCCACGGCGGAGCCGTCATGACCGGTCTTCAAAATGCCCAGGGCCTCTATTTCAAAGTATGTGACAGCGATGATTATCTGGATTACGACTCTTTTATGGAGGTTCTGAAGGTCCTTCGCGAGGTCATCAAAGGGCCCCGGATTCTGGACGCTCTGATCACGAATTACGTCTACGATAAGCAGGGATCCAGACACAAGCGTATGATCCACTACGAGAGTTCCTTCCCGCAGGACAGAATCTTCACATGGGATGAGATGATCCGGAAACTCAATTCCCACAGCTACGTTCTGATGCACAGCATCACCTACAGAACTTCTCTGCTTCGGGAATGCAATTTTACGCTGCCCGAGCATACGTTCTACGTGGACAATCTGGTTGCGTTTACGCCGATGATCTACGTGAAGACGCTCTATTATCTGAACGTCCCTCTTTACTGGTATTTCATAGGACGTGAAGACCAGTCCGTCAACGAAAAGGTCATGATGGGAAGAATCGACCAGCAGCTGTTCGTGACCAAAACCATGATTGACAGCTATAAACCTTCCATGGTCAAGAAAAAGAACCATCTGGAATTCCTCGTTCATTACCTCTCGATCATGATGGTGGTTTCTACGGTTCTCCTGCTGAAGATCAATACGCCCGAAGCCCTGAAAAAGAAAAAAGATCTCTGGAACTATCTGAAGAAAAAGGACTTCCGGCTGTATCTGACCATCCGCCACTCGTTCCTCGGCAGACTGATCAACATGCCCGGCAAGGCCGGTCGTGACGCTACGGTCCGCAGCTACAAGATCGTCCAGAAATTCGTCGGCTTCAACTGATCGCATATGATTTGAAAATCAGAGGATAAAGAAACAGGCATTTTCCGGTATATTCCGGTCAATGCCTGTTTTTATGTCTATGCCTGTTTTCGTTTATGCTTTTTCCGATACCGTCAATGAACGATCACCGGCGTTCCGACTTCCACAAGACCGTAGAGCGATTCGGCCTTCGAGAACGGTAGATTCACACAGCCGTGCGATCCTCCGCTGATATAGATATCGCCTCCGAAATCGCTGCGCCAGGTGGCGTCGTGCAGTCCGCAGCCTTCATAGAACGGCATCCAGTAATGTACAAAGGATTCGTAAGACGGCTTTTTGGTAACGGGATCCGGTGCTCCCTTCAGCGTCCTGTCTGTTTCTTTGGTATAGATATCAAAGATTCCCTTTGGCGTCTCTCTGTCCTCATCCGTACCGGTTCCGCTTACGCAGTCGCTGTCCCATACGCATGCGCCGTTCTGATAGAACCATACATGCTGCGCTTCAATATCCACTTCTACGTAAGTTCCGCCGAAACTGCCATCCCTGTCTGTGGAAACGGAATACAGCGGTTCGCGCTCAGCCGAAGTTCTGCTTAAGATCTGCTGATACAGCGCCTTCGCCTCTTCGGCCTGGTCGATAATATGACCGCTGAGCTCTACAGGATAGGACTTGTCGCCCTGCAATGTGGTATGGAAGGTAATGGTATCGTAGCTGTAATCGTATTTCTTGGCGAGTTTCGCGATGTATTTCACGCATTTGTCATAGACGACATCGACATTGAAATAATAGTAGTCAGGATCGTCTTCTTTCACCGACAGCCATTTGTATGTCGTGTCTTTGTCGAGAACCTTCTCGCTTCCGTCGTACAGCTTATAGGTGACCACCACGTCCAGATACGTATTCAGATCGTTTACCTGAAGGTTCAAAGCCTCGTCGTCCGCGCGGACTTTCGCGTGAGAATAAACACCGAGGGATGTCACGTCCACTTCCCTTTGTCCCTCTTCAACAGCCTTTTTCAGTGCCTCATAGACAGGCTCCGGATCTATGGCATTGCCGTCTGTTTCCGGTATGATCGTCAGCCTGTGGTCCTCACCCATCGCCATATGCGCGTCGGTGGGCTGGGTCTGGTTTTCCTCCTTCATTTCAGGGAGGTTCATCAGCGCGCTGCGAAGCTTTTCTTCATCGTAAATGTAGTTCTCCCCTACCGTATACGAAGAGGTTTCTCCGAACTTCGCCCTGATCCAGTCATTTTTATTCTGGGAGCTCAGGATTTCCACGACTTTATTATCCGATTCATAGGCAAACCCGATGTCCTCCATGGACAGGGTTTCGCGGACATTTCCCTCGAAAATGAGATCAAGGCTGTAATTTTCGACACGGTCGCGAATAACCGCCTCGACTTCCGCGGCGGTCATATTCCCGACGTTCATATCATTGATAAATGTTCCCTCGATGAATCTGTCTTTATACTGCTCCGCCTGCATATTGAACGCGGAGTATGCCGCTCCGGCAGCGGCTGCAAGCAGTACAAAAAGGATCAGAAAGATCCGTCCCATGATTTTCAATGCAATACCCCTTTATGAATCCCCATTAACGGCGTGACTTCTTTCGCAATTTTGTTAAAATCCGCGCCCCCGCAGTCACTCCGTCAGCATTTCATCTTTAAAACTGAAGCACATTATAGCACAGAAGTGTGAAAAATAAACAAAAAGCTTAGCTCATTTTAAATTTTTATTTCTCTTTAATGAAGATTTGGTCTTTCAAAAAATGCTGTTTTCATATATGATAAATTTATAGTTTCAGCGGGAACGTCCGCTGACGAAATTAAAGGAGGATTTGAAACATGTTAGTATCAGCAAAGCAGATGATGAAAGATGCAAGAGCCGGCCATTACGCGATCGGTGCTTTCAACCTCAACAACCTCGAATGGACAAAAGCTGTTCTCCAGGCTGCCCAGGAAAAGAACGCTCCTGTGATCGTACAGGTATCTGAAGGCGCAGGCAAGTATATGGATGGCTTCAAGAACGTTGCCGATATCGTCAACAACGTTATTGCATATCAGAACATCACTGTTCCGGTAGCCCTTCACCTTGACCACGGCACATATGACGGCTGCAAGGCCTGCATCGATGCCGGTTTCTCTTCCATCATGTTCGACGGCTCTTCTCTTCCGTTCGAAGAGAACGTCGCGAAGACAAAGGAACTCGTAGCGATCTGCGAAGAAAAGGGCATGTCCATCGAAGCCGAAGTCGGCGCGATCGGCGGTGAAGAAGACGGCGTCGTCGGTATGGGCGAATGCGCGGATCCGGATGAATGCAAGAAGATCGCTGATCTCGGCATCACCATGCTGGCAGCGGGCATCGGAAATATCCACGGTGTCTATCCGGAAGGATGGCCGGGACTTCGTTTCGATGTTCTCGAAGCAATCAAATCCAAAGTTGGTGAAATGCCGCTCGTCCTTCACGGCGGATCCGGAATCCCGGATGAGATGGTTCAGCAGGCGATCAAGCTTGGCATCTCCAAGATCAACGTCAATACAGAATGCCAGATCGCTTTCGCGAAGGCAACCAGAGCTTACATCGAAGCCGGCAAGGACCAGGCAGGCAAGGGCTTTGACCCGAGAAAACTCCTCGCTCCGGGCAGCGCCGCAATCGTAGATATGGTCAAATACAAGATCGACGTATTCGGCTCTGCGAACAAAGCCTGATCATAAGGTATTATCAAAAAGATCCTTCCTTAAGTGAAGGATCTTTTTTAATACTCGGTAATATATTTACCCAGGTCCCAGCCCTCGTCGGCCGCAACCGTAATCAGCTCGCTTTCATCCGCGGTAATGAGTTCCGGATGGTCTTTACATTTTACAGGCAGATTCAGGCGGCTGCTCATCTCATAAAACGCAATCAGATCATTTCTCAGTTTTTCCGCATCCATTTTCATCCTGTTTATTCTCCTTTGTTTCAATCCTCGTTTTATGATATACTTTTTATACGGGAATACAATATTCAAAACGACTTAATCCCGGGATTCTCTTTTTACGAAGCAAAGGCAAGGAGGTGGGTATATGCAGCCATATTTCAAAGTTCCCTCAAAGCAGTACAGCAATGTAATCCTTCGTGTTTTCCCCGGACATTTTGTCACGCCGAATTCTCACATCAATGAATACATGGATATTACTCCGATGAAATGCAGACTGGGTGAAGCACAATCCGTTGCAAAAGCTCTGAGTGAGATCCATTACTTTTCCACTCCTGTCGATACGATTGTCTGTATGGACGGAATGGAGATGGTCGGCGGCTTCTTTGCGCAGGAGCTTACACGGGCCGGCGTTATTTCCATGAATATGCATAAGACGATCTACGTCCTTACACCCGAATACAGCCAGTCCGGGCAGATGATCTTCCGCTCCAGCATCCAGAAATGGATCCGCGGAAAAAATGTTCTCCTGCTCCTCGCAACGGCTACTACCGGGAAAACAGTCGCCCAGGCTCTGGAAACCCTGAAATACTATGGCGCTACCATCAGCGGCATCTCGGCGATTTTCTCAGTCGCCACAAAGATTGCCGGACTGCCGGTATATTCTCTCTTCTCCAAGTCTGATCTTCCGGAATACAAGACCTTCAGTCCGGAAGAGTGCCCGTTCTGCAGAGCAGGCGAAAAAGTCGACGCCATCTGCAACGGCTACGGGTTCACACCTTTGTCGTGACTTTTCAAATTCGTATATGAAGCGCGGCAGATCCGTTCGGATCTGCCGCTTTTTTGTTTCCATTTAAGGTCAGATATTACATGCTGAGGATCTCTTCCTGATCGGCAATTTTAAAGCCGGCTCTGCGAAGCGCGTTCTCCGCACGTTCTGTCTCCTCAACTCTGAAAATCATATATGCGTCATCAGATTCCTTGCCGGCAAGAGAAGCATACATATACTCTACGTTGACCTGGGCAATCGTAAGAGTTTTCAGAACTCTGTTCAGGCCGCCGACTTCATCCGGAATAAGGACTGCTATTACCGGAGTAAGGGAATTGATGTATCCGTTGTCTTTCAGTACGGCTGCTGTCTCATTGATATCGTCCACGATCATGCGTACAATACCGAAATCTTTTGTCTCGGCCAGTGACAGGGCTCTGATATCCACATTTGCGCCTGCCAGAACTTCCGTCATGCTGTCAAGCATACCCGGCTTATTCTCGAGAAACACTGAAATCTGTTTAATAGCCATAAAAATCTCCTTCCTATTGTTCAGATTTTACTGTGGTGACATGAAACAGCACACCTCTTACATAGTCGCATAGAAGGTCATGCATTTCTTCCGAGTTCAAATGCCTTTTTGTTCACTTCGAGGAACTTCGGCGGAACACATTTCTCAATAGCATTTTGCCATACTTCATCCGAAAAATCAAAATAATGAGACAGTCTTCCGAGAAGAACCAGATTGACCGCTTTCAGGTTTCCGGCCTTTTCCGCAAGCGACACGCAGTCGATGGCATCCACTTTCGCGCCCTTCTCTCTCATCTTTTCAACAAGATTCTCGGGATATTCCGCAGCGCCGGTTACGACGGGCATCGGATCCATCTGCTGGGTATTGGTCACGATCTGACCGTCCTTCTTCAGATACGGGAGCCATCTCGCGGCTTCCAGAAGCTCAAACGAAACGATGGAGTCCGCTTCGCCCTCGTCGATGATCGGAGACGCGACGTCGCTTCCGTAACGCACATAGGTTACGACGCTGCCGCCTCTCTGTGACATTCCGTGCACCTCACTGACCTTTACGTCATAGCCTTCATTGAGCAGCAGAAAGCCGAGTAGTTTACTCGCAAGGAGTGAGCCCTGACCGCCAACGCCGACAATCATGATATTCTTTGTATCCATCAAGCAATCCTCCTTCTCAGCCCTCACATTGTCCTTCATACGCGTCAAACCGGCACAGCTGCGTACATACGGCGCAGCCGACACACAAAGTGGCATCCACTACGGCCTTCCCGTCTTTCATCGAAATGGCGGGGCATCCGATCTTCATGCAGGACTTGCATCCGATGCACTTGTCCGCATTGACCTTAAGGGCCGGTTTTCTCTTGACATACTTCAGAAGGGCGCACGGCCTTCTGGAGATGATCACAGACGCCTCATCCGCCTGCAGTTCCTCTTTGATCACCGTCTCACACGTCTTCAGGTCATACGGATCGACGACGGAAACCCTGTTAAAGCCCATAGCGCGGCAAAGCGCTTCCAGATCGATCTTTCCGGCCGGATCCCCTCTCAGGTTGAACCCTGTAGTGGGATTCTGCTGATGGCCGGTCATTCCCGTAATGGAATTATCCAGAATAATGACAGTCGATTTGCTCTGGTTATAGGCGATGTTGGCAAGTCCGGTCATGCCGGAATGCATGAACGTGGAATCACCGATCACACAGACGGTTTTATTTTCAGAAGCTGCTCCAAGCGCCTTGTTGAAACCGTGAATCGCGGAAACGGACGCTCCCATGCAAAGGGTCATCTCCATTGATCCCAAAGGAGCTACCGCTCCGAGAGTATAGCATCCGATGTCTCCGAGGACTGTACAGCCGAGTTTTTTCAGCGTATAGAACAGTCCCCTGTGAGGACATCCCGGACACATCACAGGCGGACGCATCGGCAGGTTTTCATCAAGTGTTCTGCCTTCCGGCACTTCCCTGCCGAGGGCCTTCGCGACCATATTCTGAGAGAATTCACCGCAGACCGGCAGCAGATCTTTTCCGTGAACCGGAATGCCGAGTGCCCTGACATGGTTCTCCATGACCGGATCGAGTTCTTCCACCACAATGAGCTCTTCCACTTTTGAGGCGAACTCCCGGATCAGTTTCTCGGGAAGCGGATTGGCCATGCCGATCTTCAGGATGGACGCTTCCGTCCCGCATACTTCCTTCACATACTGATACGAAGTGGAGGACGTGATAATACCGAGCTTCCCGCTCCCGTATTCCACACGGTTAATACCGGATGTTTCCGCGAATTCCCTCAGTTTTTCCGTACGCTCTTCCACGAAGGGATGACGCCGCTTCGCGTTTCCGGGCATCATGACATATTTGGGAATATTCTTTTCATACGTTTTGCAAATGACTTCTCTTTCGCCCCTTTCCACAACCGACTGGCTGTGGGCGACACGCGTACACATTTTCAGAAGTACCGGCGTATCGAACTTCTCTGAGATTTCAAATGCCATTTTCGCGTATTCCAGCGCTTCCGCCGAATCCGACGGCTCCAGCATCGGAACCTTGGCGGCAATCGCGTGATGACGTGAATCCTGCTCGTTCTGTGAGGAATGCATTCCCGCGTCATCCGCCACCGCGATGACAAGACCGGCATTGACGCCCGTATAGGACATCGTATAAAGCGGATCGGCCGCGACATTGAGCCCCACATGTTTCATGGCGCAGAAAGCTCTCTGTCCAGCCAGCGAAGCTCCGAAAGCAGCTTCCATCGCTACTTTTTCATTGGGAGCCCATTCGCAGTAAACATCCTCATATTTTGCCAGCTCTTCGGTAATCTCCGTACTCGGAGTGCCCGGATAACTGGACGCAAAGAGAACGCCTGCCTCATAGAGTCCGCGCGCGGCGGCTTTATTTCCAAGCATCAGTTCTTTCATGAAAGACCCTCTCTTTTCAAAATATTTCTATTCATCTTAGCACTTTAACGCATTAATGTAAAGCAGTATTATACTTGACTTTTAGCCTCTTATTTCATATAATACTTTGGCACGTTAATGTATGTAAGTAACGTGCAATTCTACCAAGAAAGGAACGCATATCCGTTATGCCGATCATTGATCTACTGGAAAGAAACAGTAAACTCTATGGCGATGAAGTCGCGCTGGTTGAGATCAATCCCGAAATCAAGGAAGAACAGAGAGTCACCTGGAAGGAATATGAGCTGATTCAGCCCACTTCTGCTTCCTATTACCGGCGCCAGATCACCTGGTCCGTTTTCGATGAGAAGGCGAACCGCGTGGCCAATATGCTGATGGACCGGGGCATTCGCAAGGGTCAGAAAGTAGCCATCCTTCTTATGAACTGCCTGGAATGGCTGCCGATCTATTTTGGCGTAATGAAATCCGGAGCCATCGTCGTACCTCTGAATTTCCGTTTTACCGCGGAAGAAATTGATTACTGCCTGAAGCTGGCGGACTGCGACGTTGTATTTTACGGACCCGAATTTATCGGCCGTATCGAGGATATCGCAGGCCACCTGAAGGATAAAATGCTCCTCTATTTTGTAGGCGACTCCTGCCCGTCCTATGCCGAGGACTATTACCGTGCCGCATCCAACAGCGCTTCCTCGGCCCCGAAGGTCCTTGTCGAAGACACGGATGACGGAGCGATCTATTACTCTTCCGGAACGACAGGTTTCCCGAAGGCGATTCTTCTGAAGCACAAGGCGCTTTCCCAGTCCGCTCAGATGGAAGCCGTTCATCATGAAACCACGCATGAGGACTGTTTCCTGTGCATCCCGCCTCTTTATCATACAGGAGCGACCATGCACTGGTTCGGCTCCCTGTACACCGGAAGCCGCGGAGTCCTTCTTAAGGGCCATTCTCCTGAGGCTATATTCCGTTCTGTATCGGAAGAACACTGCACGATCGTCTGGCTTCTGGTTCCCTGGGCACAGGATATTCTGGCGGCGCTTGAAAGAGGCGATCTCAAAATCGAGGATTACCAGCTCAGTCAGTGGAGGCTGATGCACATCGGGGCCCAGCCGGTTCCGCCAAGCCTGATCCGTCACTGGCTCGAATACTTCCCGAACCACAAGTATGACACCAACTACGGTCTTTCGGAATCGACAGGTCCGGGCTGCGTGCATCTGGGTATGGAAAATGTTCATAAAGTCGGCGCGATCGGTATTCCGGGCTTCGGCTGGAAGACGAAAATCGTGGACGAACATGATCAGCCCGTTGAAAAAGGAGATGTCGGCGAGCTCTGTGTCAAGGGACCGGGCGTCATGGTGGAATACTATCATGATCCGGAAGCCACCAGGGAAGTTCTGAAAAACGGCTGGCTGCATACCGGAGACATGGCCAAACTCGATGAGGACGGTTTCATCTTCCTCGTGGACAGAAAGAAAGACGTCATTATCTCCGGCGGGGAGAACCTCTACCCCGTTCAGATCGAATCGTTCCTCGCGGCCCATCCGAAGATTCACGATGTTGCCGTAATCGGCCTTCCCGACAAGCGTCTCGGCGAAATTGCCGCCGCGATTATCCAGGTGAAGGAAAATATGGAACTGACGGAAGACGAAGTCAACCGCTTCTGTATTGATCTTCCTCGCTATAAGCGTCCCCGTAAGATCATCTTTGACGAAGTACTGAGAAACCCGACCGGAAAGATCGACAAACCGGCTCTCAGAGCGAAATACAACAGCACAAGGCTTGTGGAAGAACAGAACCAGGCCTGAACTTTTTCAAAACAGATGGACAGCAAAAACCGGCATGTAAGATGCCGGTTTTTGTTATTCACGTTTCATTTCCTCATCGACAAAGATCAAGAAGACGTTCCGCGTTTTTACTAAGAACCTGTTCCAGGTCTCCCGGATCCTCAATGAGAGACTTCACGATTCGCAGAGCTTCTTTCTGCTCACTCCAGGGTGAATCCGTCCCGAATACGACTCTCTCCATTCCGAAAGCATGGAGTATTCGAAGAGCCGCGTCCCGGTCAAGCATCCGGGTTTCCTCTTCTTTCCAATAACCATCGTCAAGAGGCATAAAAGATCCTATGGAAAATGACGTATCGATCATGACGGATCCGGATTCGACCATTTCCATAGCCAGAGCTTCCGTATCATCCCAGTTTTTCCATCCGCCCATGTGTGCCAGAATCAGACAGTACTTTCCTGTACCCCTGCCGATCGCCTTAACGGCATTTAAAGCCATCTGAGGCGAGCTGTGTGAAACCCCTGGGAATCCGATATCATATCCGCTGTGCGTTACAACGACAAGTCCCAGCATGGCGCAGCAATCCAGAATTCTCAGATAAGAAGGATCATCGAGGTCTTTCCCCTGATAGACGGGATGCAGCTTTATCCCTTTCACTCCGTGATCTTTAAGGCGCGTCAATTCTTCCTTCCAGTAAGGGCAGTCCGGATGCATCGAGCCAAATGAAATGAGTCCGGATCCATCCGTATGTTCATTCATGGCAAATGCCCTGTCGTTAATATGCGCAACCTGATCCGGTGAAGTCGCCACCGGAAGAACGACAGAAAAATCAATGCCGGCCTCCTCCATGGAACGTCGAAGACCGGATTCGGTTCCGTCCGTAAACGGAACCGAATGGGAAGCATTGCTCAGTTTTCGTATGGCTTTCCCTGCTATATGATCAGGGAAACTGTGCGTATGAAAATCGATAACCATCATTCATCTTCTTCCGTTTCCGCAAGAGATGTACTCTGGGAAACTAGAACCTTTCTCTTATAGGCTTCGAATACTCCGTCAACAAAGACGTAATCCGGTTTTCTGGTAATGACCGATACCAAAGGAACAATAATGAGTCCGGCGATCATACAGAACGCACCGGCATTGATCGGGCTCTGCAGAAGCTTCGGGAAGCTCGGACGGACAAGCATGTTAGCGAGCATGACAACCGTCGAGAAGATAAAGCATACCCATGAGCCGGCCGCGCTGCTCTTCTTCCAGTAAAGGCCATAGAGGAACGGGGCAAGGAATGCTCCTGCCAGCGCGCCCCAGGACACGCCCATCAGCTGAGCGATAAACGTCACGTTGGATTTATACTGAAGAATCGCGATGATGACGGAAATGGAGATGAAGACAACCAGAAGAATCCGCATGATAAAGACCTGCTGCTTTTCATCCAGATCCTTCTTGAAGTTTCCCTTGATCAGGTCGAGTGTCAGGGTGGAACTCGATGTAAGGACGAGTGATGACAGCGTGGACATGGACGCGGACAGAACGAGGATCACAACCACCGCGATCAGAATATCGGGCAGGCCGGACAGCATAGCCGGAATGATGGAGTCAAAGCCGTTTGCCTGAACATCCACGACGTCCGAAAACAGTCTTCCGAAGCCTCCGAGGAAATAGCATCCGCCGGCTACGATAAAAGCAAATGCCGTAGAGATAATCGTACCGGTATCAATGGACTTCTCCGAGCGGATGGCGTAGAATTTCTGCACCATCTGCGGAAGGCCCCATGTTCCGAGCGATGTCAGGATCACGACACCGAGAAGGTTCAGAGGATCCGGTCCGAAGAAGGAGGCGAAAGCTCCTGGCATGGCCGATGCTTCAGGATCCGAAACAGCCGCCAGGCCTTCATAGGCCGCGATAAATCCTCCCTTGCTCATCAGAACCGCGCCGATTACGGCACAGATACCAAAGAGCATGATAATTCCCTGGATAAAATCGTTAATCGCCGTTGCCATATATCCGCCGGCAATCACGTAGATTCCCGTAAGGACGGCCATTACGATCACGCAGATCGAATAGTCAATCTTAAACGCCATACCAAAGAGACGGGAAAGTCCGTTGTAAAGAGAAGCGGTATAGGGGATCAGGAATATAAACGTAACGATCGATGCCGCGATTTTAAGCTTGTCATCCTGATATCTCTTTCCGAAAAAGTCGGGCATCGTAGCGGAATTCAGTTTTTGGGTCATGATTCTCGTCCTTCTGCCGAGCACCACCCATGCAAGAAGGGACCCCAAAAACGCGTTTCCGAGTCCGATCCAGGTGGAAGCCAGGCCGTATTTCCAACCGAACTGGCCGGCATAACCGACGAAAATAACAGCCGAAAAATAGGACGTTCCGTATGCAAAGGCGGTAAGCCAGGGTCCGACGGATCTTCCGCCAAGAACAAATCCGTTCACGTCCGTTGAATTCTTCCTGCAGTAAATGCCGATTCCGATCATCACACCGAAAAAGACAATGAGCATCAGAATTTTGATAAACATAGCGCAAATACTCCTCTCACAATCGTTTTAAAAGCTTTATCGCATTAAAGCGTAACGCATCAATGCGTTAAAGTCAAGAAGTGTTTTCATTTTTTGCAAAATTCACAAAAAATAATGCAGAAGCAAACGCTTCCGCATTATTGTACGGGAACTTCCATGAAGTCTTCCCTGATTCAGTATTTGAAATATCCTCCGTACATATATCCGGTTCTTCCGTTATACGAAACCAGATACCAGTTCTTTCCGCTTACCTTGCTGCGTACATAGACGGTTCCGTTCGCCGGAACAACGGCAATAGCCCTGGCGCTCCCGGACGGAGAAGTCCGGACGTAAATCGCTGTCCTGACCTGACGGTTGCCGGTCTTCTCTTTCAGGTATCCCTGTTTAATATATCCTGAAATTCCTTTATACCGGACTTTGTACCAGGTTCCCGAGGTTCCCGTGATCACACAGCTGTTGCCCGCGTTGATGACACCGATTCTTCTGTATGATACCGACGGGCCGGAGCGGATCCAGATCGACGTTGCCACTTCCGCGGTCGTACCAGATTCCGAAGACGGGCTGCTCAGATATTTGCTGAAAATATATCCCGTATAGGATTTTCCGGAAGATTTGAAATAGACGACTTTAGTCCATTTTCCCTTTGTTCCTACGGCATTTACATATTTTCCCTTCGGAACAGTCACTTTCACTTTTGAGGATGATGATGCCGATTTACGCAGGTTTACATTTGCAGTTGTCACCTTCGTCGTCGCCGCGCTTGTAATAACCGCCGTCGCAGCCGTAAGGATCAGTAAAGACAAAAGAATCATCAGCAGGTGAATACCATGTTTCCTTCTCATTTTCAGGTCCTCCTTTATAAGTCCATGCTAATAATACTGTCCTTCACATTCCCCTTGAAAGCACCCCCCTGCTGTAATAAATTTACCATATACTAAGTTTTGCGTCAATTTTCCAACTGCCCGTAAAAGCCCTTATAATCCCGGATAATTCCTATTACGAAAGCTCGTTGATTTCGCTGATTTCAGACTCAGTAAACTCTGTATTTTCAATTGCTTTCACATTATCCATAATCTGTGAGGGTTTCGACGCACCAATCAGCACCGATGTTATAGCCTTGTCCTTCAAAAGCCATGCCAGTGCCATTTCCGCGAGCGTCTGTCCCCTGGCGGCAGCAATGTCATTCAGTTTTCTGATCTTTTGAAGCTGTTCAGATGTAATCTGATCTTCATGCAGAAATCTTCCGTCTGTCCGAACCCTGCTGTCCCCCGGAATACCGTTCAGGTAACGGTCAGTAAGCAGTCCCTGAGCAAGCGGTGAAAAACAGATTATTCCCTTTCCGAGATCTGAGGACGTTTTTTTCAGCCCGTTTTTCTCTATTGTTCTTGTAAAAATATTGTACCTGTTCTGATTGATGATAAATGGAATATGAATCTGTTCCAGTATAGCTGATGCTTTAGCCAGCGTGGGGCCGTCATAATTAGACAGTCCGACATATAAAGCCTTGCCGCTTCTTACAATCTGTGCGAGCGCTCCCATAGTCTCTTCCAGAGGAGTATTCGGATCCATTCTGTGATGATAGAAAATATCTACGTAATCGAGGCCCATCCTTTTAAGAGACTGATCCAGACTGGCGATCAGATATTTTTTGCTGCCCCAGTTTCCATAGGGGCCCTCCCACATATCATAGCCCGCTTTTGTCGATATTATCATTTCATCCCTGTATTGATGAAAATGATCCTTCAGAATCCTGCCGAAATTGGTTTCGGCACTTCCCGGTTTGGGGCCGTAATTATTTGCCAGGTCAAAATGTGTGATGCCGTTGTCAAACGCCGTAAAGCACAGCTGTTCCATATTGGCATATGACGCGGTATCTCCGAAATTATGCCACAGTCCCAGAGAGATCTCAGGCAGCATGAGTCCGCTTCTGCCGCATCTTCTGTATTTCATCTTACTGTATCTCATTTCATCAGCGATATACATCTTTTGTCCCATCCTTTCCACTCTTCCAAGACTCTTCGGCTTTTTCCTTGAATATGAAAAAAGCCCGGAAACACTGGTTTTCCAAGCTTTTCATGTGGAGACGGTGGGAGTCGAACCCATGACCTCTTGAATGCCATTCAAGCGCTCTCCCAACTGAGCTACGCCCCCGAACAACATGCATATTCTATCACGCTTTACCGGTCTTAGCAAGCAGAAATTACTTTTTCGTCGAATCTGCTTTTTCTTCCGTTTCCGCCGTCTCGTCTTCGTCGTCCTTCGTCACCTTTTCGATCTTTTCCTGAACCTTCTGATCCAGTTCAGCCGGAAGATCTTCGATTTCGTCGAACTTCTTCTCTGTCAGATCGTCCATTGTGATTTCCATCATCTCTTCATTTGTAGGATTCTCCATGAGGATCACTCTGCGGGCCTGATTGGTGATGATTTCCTCGAAGAGATTCCGGACTTCACGCGCGTTGGCGAAATTCTCGCTCTTCTCCAGCTTTCTCTGCACGATCATTTCACGGATATGCTTTTTCGCGTCCTCTTCGACATGGTAGTCATATTTTTTACAGTTCATATCAAAGATTGCAACGAGTTCATCGATCGTATAATCCGGAAACTCGATGTACTTATTAAAGCGGGATTTGAGGCCCGGATTGCTGTTGATAAAATGTTCCATCGGCTTCGTATATCCGGCCACGATTACGACAAGGTTGTCCCTGTGGTCTTCCATCGCCTTTAAAATTGTATCAATGGCTTCCTGGCCGAACGCGTCGTCTTTCTGAGCAAGTGCATAGGCTTCATCAATAAACAGAACACCGCCGAGAGCCTTGGAGATCTGATCCTGGCATTTCAACGCGGTCTGGCCGACATAGCCGGCGACAAGGCCCGATCTGTCAACCTCGATGAGCTGTCCTTTTGAAAGGACTCCGATCTGTTTGTAGAGTTTAGCCAGAATTCTGGCCACCGTTGTCTTGCCGGTTCCGGGATTGCCGGTAAAGACCAGGTGAAGGGAAACCGGGACGGACTTCAGGCCCTGATCCTTCCGCAGTTTCTGAACCCGAACGAAATCCGTAAGCTCTTTCACGTCGTGCTTGATGGTCTCGAGGCCGATCAGCTGATCCAGCGTATCCATCGGATCCTCTTCCTCTTCCTTTTTCTCTTCGGGCTTCTGATCGGCCGCTGTCTCCGCCTTTGCCTGACCGGATGTTTCGGGAAGCGGATCCATGGTCGGTGTCTTCACGCTTTCGGAAGCCCCGTCCGTCCCGTAAAAGTCTTTATAGATGCCGCCCATGATATCTCTTTCCAGAATTCCGAGATTTTTAAGCCGGTCGAGTTCCTTATCTATATCGGGCATATTGCCGTCATTTTTTCCAAACATATCCTGTATTCTCCTCAATAAACTCATCTTCCGATACCATTGAATACGTGAAATGGTCCGTTCCGCATTCTATCTTAGCATAGAATTCAAAAACTTGTTAAAAAACTTGCTGATTTTCTATTGCTTTCCAAGAAAAATACCTTATAATAAAAACAGCAGGCACAAGATATTGTATTCCGGATATTTCCAATTTCATATATCTTGTTTACATAATTCTTTTTTTGCCTGTGTTTGAAATTGCCTTACACAATTTCCCCTATATACGGAGCACACCCCCTTTAGTGCTCCAAACGGAAAGCGCGTCTCCCCTGACGCGCTTTCTTATTTTTTCATTTTTCTATTCCATTTTTTCGCGATTCAGCCGCGTTCCAGCTCTTCGAGGAATTCCGCCGCGTCATCCGGTATATCGTCCACCGACTCATCATACAGAACATGCAGCGGCTGTCTCTTAAACAGGATGTCGTACATGACCGGAATGACAAAAAGCGTCATCAGTGTGGCGTACATGAGGCCTGAAGCAATTACGATGGCCATGCCGCGCCCGATCTGACTTCCCATTCCCTTTCCGAAGATCAGCTGCGTCATTGCCAGAATCGTTGTCATCGCGGTCATAAGAATCGGCCTCATACGCGTACGTCCGGCAGCGATCAGGGCCTGCCTTCTGCCAAGGCCTCCGATCCGCAGCTGGTTGACGTAGTCCACAAACACGATGCCGTTATTGACGACCGTTCCCATAAGAACAAGGAAGCCCATCAAAGACATAATGGAGATCTGTTCCCGCGCGGCCAGAAGTCCGAGCATTCCGCCCGTAAAAGCGAGAGGCACCGTAAACAGAATGATAAACGGCGAAAGAAGCGACTGGAACTGGGCAACCATCACAAAATAGATAAATACGAACGCCAGCGCCAGCATCTGGGACATCTTTTCGATCATGTCGCTGATCTGCGTCAGCTCGCCTCCGGTTTCAATGGAATAGCCATTCGGCAGTTCCCGGTTCATTCTCTCAAGCTCAGGCTGAAGCTCTCTCGTAAGAAGCGCAAGGTTCTTTCCTTCCGCCACAGTTGCGCTGACAGTCATATACCGCTTCTGATTTTCTCTGGCCACACTGCCCGGGGACATGATTTCCTGAATCTCGGCAAAATCCGAAAGGAGAAGCGGTTTGTCCTCTTCTTTCTCTTCTTCCTCTGTTTCGTTGTCCCCGAAATCTACTTTGGTATCTCCTTCCGTCTCCCCGGCGGACTGCGCTCCCATAGCCTCAGCCATGGCCATTAAATCCGTACCTCCCATCTGGGACATCATATCGGCGGAGCCGGAGCCCATTCCCTGTGAAAAAGCCTGGGACATGCCGGCATTCTTTTCAAATTCCATATTGAGAAGGTTTTCCCGTGTAAGCGGATCGGTTTCGTCTTTCACAAACACTTTCAGGATCAGGCCATCCTCACTGAAGGTCGTGGAATCCACCTCCGTCTGCATTCTGGATGAAATCTGCGCGAAGACCTGCGCCACGGTAAGCCCCTCCGCCATCAGGCGGTCCTTGTCAATCTTGAGCTGCAGCGCCTCTTCGTACTCTTCCGTTCCGTCCGAGATATTTTCGAACCCGTCGATAAGAGCCACCTGATCCGCTACGTCGGAACAGATCTCCTCAAGCTTTTCCATGTCGCTTCCGTAGACGTTAATGCTGAGGCCGGAGCCGAGCATGGCCGACATGTCTGACATGCCGCCTGTTGACACATTGACCTCTGCAGCGGAATCGGCGCATTTTGCCTCGATCTCCCGGACCAGCTCCTTCACCCGGTCACCCGCAATGCCTTCTTCCAGAGTAATATAGGCAGTGTAAGCACCAAATGTATCCTCGGAGCCGCCGATCCCCGAAATCAGGGAAATGCCGCCTCCGGCGTCAATTGCGCCAAAGTCCTGCACCCCCTCGACCTGACCTGCCTTTTCCAGAATACGGTCGACTTCCGCGTAGGATTCTTCTCTGGTAAATGTCTCGGGTGTATTGATGGTGATCTGGATATTATCGGACGTCATTTCCGGAAATACCACGATTCCCGTCCTGATAAGAGCCATGACACAGACGGCAAGAAGTCCTGCGGAGATCCCGATGGGAACGATTTTAAAGTCGAGGAAGAATGAAAGGATCTTTTCATAGGCGTTGAGAACACGATCGAAAAGGCCTGCCTTCTTCTCCTTCTGCGTTCTTAAAATGACACTCGCGGAGGCCGGAATGACCGTCATGGCCGCGACCAGAGAGGCAACCAGGCAGAACGTGATGGACAGAGCCATCGGCACAAGGAGTTCTTTCACGGTACCCGTGGTAAACAGCATAGGCAGGAAGACGCAGACAGTCGTCAGCGTAGACGCGATAATCGCTCCCGAAACCTGTCTTGTTCCCTGTACAGCGGCTCCCGCGGGGGAAATGCCGCGCTGCCTCAAGCGGATAATATTCTCCATAACCACGATGGAATTGTCGACAAGCATTCCGATTCCGAGGGAAATGCCGCCCAGCGTCATAATATTCAGGGAAAGGTTCGTAAAATACATGAGAACCAGTGTAAACAGAACGGACAGCGGAATGCTGATGCCGACCATGATCGTCGGCCTTACGTCCCTTAAGAACAGCGCGAGGACTATGATCGCAAGCAACGCGCCAAGCGCCATACTCATCAGGATATCCCGTACAATTTCGGAAATATATTCGCCCTGATCCATCAAAGTCACGAACCGGGTCCCGGGGTAATCCTCTTCCAGTTCGGAAATGGCCTGTACGCAGTTTCTGGAGACTTCATTTGTACCGGCAGTGGAATTTTTAAATACCGCAAGAACGACGGCATCTGTACCGTTGACCCTGGTATAGGACGTACCGGAGTTGTCGATCACCGTGATATCGGCTACGTCTGCCAGGCGGATAACACCGATTCCGTCCAGATCGGCCAGAAGCGTTTCCGCGATGTCCTCGGAACGCTCGTACTCCTCGCCGATCTTCAGAAGCCAGGAATTTCCCGATTCATCATTGATATAGCCGGCAGGCATCTCAAAGTTCTGGGCATAGATCAGCTGGGAAAGCGTCGACGCGCTTACGAGACTTCCCAGATC
This sequence comes from uncultured Eubacteriales bacterium, assembly GCA_900319795.1. Taxonomy (GTDB): domain Bacteria; phylum Bacillota; class Clostridia; order Lachnospirales; family Lachnospiraceae; genus Chordicoccus. The sequence continues at coordinate 289,579 of ONPU01000001.1, forward strand.
CGCCTTTTCATATGCGTCCTCTTTTGCCTGTCTGAAACTGTCTTCCGCGGTATCCAGCTGCTGCTGTGCCGTATTCAGCTGTCTCTGAGCTTCCGAAAAACCGATGGCGGCATCCAGCTGTCCCTGGAACAGCTGACCGGCTGCGCCTTCCAGACCTTTCACCATTTCGGGAAGCGATCCGGCGGTTTCATTGAGCGAGTTCAGAGCAGTTTCCACATTTGCGACAGCTGTTTCCAGCTGATCGGCGGCATTTTCAAGAGAGATCTGGGCAATCGTTCCCCGGATCACTCCCATAATCGTAGTCAGATGGGACATTGCGTCGACAAGGGCGTCCGAAGATCCGCCTTCCAGCAGTTCATAGGTATCGTACAGATCATCTATGGAACCGTTTAATGCTTCCCTGGCGTTTTCGGAATTGAGCGCCTCACTGACAGAGTTTCCTGCATGAATCAGATCCTCGGCGATATTCGCGGTATCCAGCGCCTGGTTCAGAAGTGCCTGCGCTTCTTCCGCGGCACGTTCGGCCTCTTCGTAGAGCTGCTGCACCTCATTGCGATCGTCCATCAAAGACGCGGTCATTTCCGCGCTGATGCGGGACGCCTCTTCCGAAGGAAGTACTTCGCCGTAAATCTGCTCATAGAGCTGACTGTACGTCTCAACCGCCTGAAAGACGCCATCCGCGATCTCCTCGTCGCTCAGCAGCTGAACCGTGTCCTGGGCGGACGAAAGAATCCCGTTCAGCGTATCCGCAGTTACAAGACGGGCATTTGTAATCTCGTCGTCGTTGTCTTCCAAAGACCCGATTGCCCTCGCGACGGCATTATCCGCTATTCCGGTAAAATTATAGCCGGCTTCGGTTGCTTCCTGAGAGAGCTCCTGAGCCAGATCTTCAGCGTCGTTGTAGGCCTGATTAAAATCAGCGGCAGCCTTTTCGGCTTCCCCGCGGACAAACTGCATCTCCGGATTTTCTTCATAATCCGTATTCTGCAGTTCCTCGATGCGTGAAATGAGGTCGTTGATTCCGTCCTGCAGCTGCGCGGAAAGCTGTGCCGTATCGATCGAACCGAAAATTCCTCCGGCCAGCATGCTGCCGAAGCTCTCCTGCTGCCTTTTCAGTTCCTCCTGGCCTTTCTTTACCTCTTCCCTGGCGTCGTCCAGTTTCTTTTTGGCCTTCTCGAGTTCCTCGTCGGTCTTCTCCAGAATCCGTTCATTGACCTCATCGATCTTTTTCTGATTCAGTTCCACCTGGACCTGTTTTTCGATAAGTCCGATCGTACTGACAGAAGCCACGCCGTCCTGACGCGCCAGATAGGGCTGCAGCACCTGATCCGCGAAATCGGACAGCTGATACCGGTCATATCCTTCACGCGTGACGGCGGTGTACATATTGGCCACCATATCCATACTGATTTCCAGTATGGAAGACGTTCCGCACCCTTCCGGGAGCGAATTCTTCACCTGCTGTACCGCTCCGGAGACTTTAACCATGGAGCTGTCCATATCCGTTCCGTCTTCAAATTCCAGCTGGAGCATGGAGAAGTTTTCGGAACTCGTGGAGAATACATTTTGCACATGGGAAATGGTAGCGAGGGCATTTTCCATCGGCTGTGTGACGGTTTTTTCCACACGCTCCGGACTTGCCCCCGGATAAGGAGTGACGATGATCATGTAGGGAAGAGACATCGCCGGCAAAAGATCGGTCTGCATCCTTGTAAGAGACACAAAACCAAGAACGATCACCGTAATGACCGCAACCAGAACCGTAAATGGTTTTAAAACACTTACTTTTTCCAAAAATCACCTGTTAATGCCAGAAAATCCACAGGAACAAGTAGCCGACCGTAACGGCCGTCAGAGTAAACGGTACTGAGATTCTCATGAAATCCTTGTTGGAAACCTCATAACCGTTTTTACGTAAAATGCCGCATCCGGTAATATTTGCCGAAGCCCCTACCGGAGTGATATTGCCTCCGAGAGTGGATCCTGTCAAAAGTCCGAAAAAGAGCAGATTGGGATCGATCCCCATCATACGCGAAATTCCCGCTATAACCGGGAGCATCGCCGTAACATAGGGGATATTGTCCACAAACGCGGACACCGCGACGGATCCCCATACGATTAGTGTGTAAAGAAGGAAATAGTTCTTTCCTCCGAATTTTACAAACAAAGAGGCAATATCATCAATAATGCCGACTTCGCTGACGCCTGCCACTACCACGAACAAAGACGCCAGAAGCAAAAGCGTCTGATAATCGACTTCCTTTACAGCCTTCTTCACCGAATCAAGACCATGCTTTGTAAGTGCCGAGTGCACGATGCAGGCCAGCCCGAATGTGATACACACGATTCCGTTGGTCATTTCAGGTCTGTTCTTGAAAAATGAAGCGATAATCAGAACGATAATTGTCAGAAGAAGCGCCGCAGACGGGAAATAGTTTTCCACCTTTGTATTTCCTTCCGACTTCACAGGCTGCTTCATGTCCCTGAAGAGGAACATCATGATCGGAATCGTTGCCGCGGCACCCAGTTCCACAGCCCAGAAAATACCCGGCTTACCGTTCATAAAGAAGAAATCGGTAAAGGTCATATGGGCGTATGAGCCGAGAAGAATGGACGTGGTATCACCGACTAAAGTCGCCGCGCCCTGAAGATTCGAGGATACGGCTATGGAAATGATCATCGGCACAGGGGAGACCTTCAGTTTTTTCGCGATGGCCAGCCCAACCGGAGCGATCATAAGGACCGTGGCGACATTGTCAATAAATGCCGAAATGATTCCGGCAAAGAGAGACAGGTAGATTGTCACGGCGCAGACATTGGCGGAATGATCGAGCAGAATGTCCGCGATCTTCATGGGCATTCCGGATTCGATAAAGAACCACACCGTCAGCATCATACCCGTCAGCATCAGAAGAACATTGAAATTCAGTATTCCGACAAGACCGGATACGGGGACGATTCCGAGAATGACAAAGAGGACTGCAGCCGCGCCTGCGGCATACAGTCTGAACTTCGGAAATCCGATCATCACAATATAAACAAGTATAAAAATAATAAGCGCTATTGTTTTCATTTGATCCCCATTACATTTTTGAAAGCACCAAGCAAGTCACTGTATTCTTCGAACGCGGGAAGTTCCGGATGATCTTTCCGGATCTGGTCCGTGCTTCTGAAGAGGAATCCCGCCTTACTCGCCTCAATCATCGCGAGATCATTGAAGCTGTCTCCGGCCGCAATCGTCTCAAATCCCATCGACTGAAGGGCCCTCACTGTAGTCAGCTTCGATTTCTCGCAGCGCATACGATAGTCTTCGATCATGCCGTCGCTGCCGACAACCAGTTCATTGCAGAACAGGGTCGGATTGCCGAGTTTTTTCATCAGCGGAGACGCGAACTGTGTAAATGTATCACTGATCAAGATGACCTGAGCGATATCCCGGAGTTCATCCAGAAATTCCTTTGCGCCCGGAAGCGGATCGATCGTGGCAATGACGTCCTGAATCTCCTTCAGCCCAAGACCATGTTCCTTCAGGATCCCCAGCCGAAAATTCATGAGACGTGCGTAATCCGGTTCATCTCTTGTCGTTCTCCTCAGTTCCGGAATGCCGCTCGCTTCGGAAAAAGCAATCCAGATTTCCGGAAGCAGTACACCTTCCACATCCAGGCAGCAAATATACATATCTCAATCCATCCTTTCATTTTAGAACTTACGCGTAAGTTCCGGTTTTATTTTACAGAATCGAACAGATCCGTTACTCTCCCGTCCGGGGCTTTTGTCACAAGGCTTACGACGATATTGACGACAATCGCGATAATAAACGCCGGAAGCAGTTCATAGATGTTGACAATGCCTCCCATCGGGCGGACAAGGAATTTCCATACAAAGATCATGATTCCGCCTGTCAGCATGCCAGCCACTGCTCCGTAGAAATTGGACCGTCTCCAGAACAGAGCCAGAAGCATGACCGGACCGAAGGCAGCGCCGAATCCCGCCCATGCGAAAGATACGATTCCAAACACGGAGCTGGACGGATTCCATGCGATAAAAACACCCAATACGGCAATGAGAATCAGCGAGATTCTGGAGATCAGAAGCAGCTTCGTATTGTCGATCTTCACATGGAAGAATTTTACCAGAATATCATTCGATACGGAAGAGGATGCTGCAAGAAGCTGGCTGTCCGAAGTGGACATGGTCGAAGCCAGGATTCCGGAAAGTACGACACCGGCTACAAGAGCTGCGGGAATGCCGTATGTGGACAGCAGATTCGCGATTTCAACGATAATGGTTTCGGAAGCCGTTCCTTCGAGAACCGGAACCACGCCCGCTTTCGACATGCCGAGACCGACCATACCGATCAGAATCGCGATGCCCATCGCGAATACAACCCATATGGACGCGACACGTCTTGACAGTGCCACTTTCCTGTCATCTTCAATGGCCATGAAACGAAGAAGGATATGCGGCATGCCGAAATATCCGAGGCCCCATGCCAGTGTCGAGCAGATTGTCAGCAGCGTATACGGAGAAGCCGTTCCGTCCACGGGATTATGAGTCTGTGTAAAACTCAGATAGCCCGCAAGGGAACGCGCGTTGTCCATCACAGCTCCCATTCCGCCCGCTTTATTAATTCCGAAAAACAGGACGACAAGGAGAGCGATACTCATAATAATACTCTGGATAAAGTCCGTAAGGCTCGCTGCGAGGAATCCGCCCATGGACGTATAGAACATGATGATAATCGCGCTGATCACCATCGCGGCATGATAATCCGCGCCGAACAGAGAATTGAACAGTTTTCCGCAGGCCGCGAACCCTGACGCGGTGTAAGGGATAAAGAAGATAATAATCCACAGCGCCGCAATGAACGTCAGAATGTACTTCTTATCCTGATAACGGTCGGAAAAGAACTCAGGAAGGGTAATCGAACCGGTTCTCTCGGAGTACCGGCGCAGCCGTTTCGCTACGATCAGCCAGTTCAGATAAGTACCGATCGAAAGACCGATCGCCGTCCAGCCGACATCCGCCATTCCCGAAAGATAGGCAAGGCCCGGAAGACCCATCAGAAGATAACTGCTCATATCAGAGGCTTCCGCACTCATGGCAGTCACAAAAGGACCGAGCTTTCTGCCGCCCAGATAGAAATCTCCGACTGTCTCATTTTTCTCGGACAGCTTAATTCCGATGCCGATCATGCCGAACAGATAGACAGCCATCGCAATCAACATTGCAATCTGTGAACCACTCATAGTTTCCTCCTTTAACGCTTTAATACCCTAAAACGCCAACTATCATATCACAGATTGCAATGAAATGCACTTATTTTATTCAAAATGATATAAGGGGCATACCTTATTCGTCCATGGAATCCCTGAGCGCGTCCACGATTGTCTCAACCACTTTTGTCGCGTGCTCCTGCACCACTTCCGGCGCGTACGGGAATGTATAGGATACATCGGAAGCGTCGAGAAGAGGAAGATCGTTGATGGAGTCGCCGATTCCGTAGAGGCGGATGTCGCCATAGGTCTTCCGCATGAATTCCTTCAGGAACAGAACGCCCTCTCCCTTCGAGCAGCCCTTGGGAGCAATGTCGATTTCAACCACGTTCTGGAAGGCATTGACCGAATCGCCGAATTCTTCGTTGATCTCCGCGCTCATGCGTGCCGCTTCCTCCAGACTCTCCGTATGGATACTGACCTGGTGAATGAGGCCGGGAGGCAGATCGTCGACTCCGGTGACGACGTAATATTTGCCGGGATAATCCATTTCCTTAAAGACACAGATCTCTCCCTCCACATCCAACGTAAAGCGGTAATTCTCGACACCGTATTTTTTCAGGATGGCATCCGCGACGAAAGGATCCACGCCCTTTTTCCGTATTTCTTTCAGTTCCCGGTCGACGATATTCGCGCCGCTTGAAGTAATATAGAAATCCGGGAAGACCTTCCCGCCGATAAACGGTGTCAGTCCTCCAACCTGCCGGCCCGTGCACAGGCCGAAAAGATTGCCCGCCTCCTGATATTCGCGGATCATCTCCACATTTTCCGGCGGCAGCTTTCTCTCCTCTTCGGCAAGATAAAAATACATGGTCCCGTCAAAATCACTTGCAAATACTTTTTTCATAAAGCTTCCTTTCTTACACCGGTCATTTCAGACAACAAAGCGGTCTTCTACTGACGGACGCAGTTTCCAGATCCTCATTTCGGCATTTTCAGATACGCTCATGTGGAACTCGTCTCTTTCCGGATACACATGGGACGTAAAAGTGGCTTCTCCATCATTTACAAAAAATTCAACAGAAGAGTGATCGACAAAAACGCGGATCTTCTGAAGCGGTTTTTCCAGAGGCATCGGAAGAACTTCTCCGACATTTTCATTAAACCTTTTTGTCATGCCGCTTTTATCGAAAACAGCTGTTTTCTGCGACGCGTCATATTTCATGGTAAATCCGCCGCTTCCGTCAGGTTTTGTAAAGAGCGCAAGCTCAAAATCACGGCCGTCCGTTTCGATCTCGATCTCGCACGCGGACGGAAATGTTCCGTCAGCGGGATATTCTTCCACGCGCAGTGACTCAATACCGGAAATCGGCGTCTGGACCAGCTTCTCATCGACGATTCTCAGCTCTCTCGGAAGCGTCATGCTGCCCTCCCACTCTTCCGGCTCGGTCGGATAGTGATTATCCGGAAGCCCGATCCAGGAAATGAGAATGGCCTTGTCCGGATCCCCCACATTGGCCGCGCCCTGGGCCGCATAGAAATCAAAGCCGAAATCCAGATAGCGGTAATCGGAAATCGGTGTAAACGTCAGGGAATCATAGTCCATATGGCCGATCAGATAGACATTGTGATTCGTGCTCTCAGCTCTTCCCGGAAGCTTCGTATACTGCGGAGAGAATATCAGCAGGTCATAGCCGCTGATATTGACGATATACGGGCATTCCCACATGCCTCCGAAGTCCTCATATCCGGGAACATGGAGCTGTCCTTTGAAAGACCAGCCCTCCAGAAGCTTTTCGGATTCGTAGATCAGAATCGTGCCCTTTTGATCCAGTGTCTGGGCGCCGATCAGAATATAGTACTTTCCCTTTTCTTCATTGAAAATGATCTTCGGATCGCGCTGATGTTCGCTGTAATCGTCTCTCGGGCCGAAAAGGGGTTTTCCGAGCTTTACGGGCTTCCCGTCCTTTCCGAGATAAGCCGCGCAGGTATAAGGCGTGCGGACCCAATTTTCATCACGGTGATTTCCCGTATAGAAGAAATAGAGCTCCTCTCCGTCCGAAATGCCGGATCCGGAATGATTGCCCTTGTTGTCGTAGAACGAATCCGGTTTCAGACCGACTCCCGCGTTCTCCCAGCTGATCAGATCTTTCGACGTAACATGGTACCAGTATTTCAGTCCATGAACAGCTCCCCACGGACACCACTGGAAAAAGAGATGCCAGAGGCCTTTGTGATAGACAAATCCGTTCGGATCACTTGAAAGTCCCGTCACCGGCTGTACATGATAGGTCTGACGGTAAACAGACCGTGAAATGCGTTCGTGCAGCTCACGGATTTCTTCGGGACTCTTCAAAACACGATAACGTTCTTCCAGCGTCCACTGTTTCATGGCAGTTCCTCCTAATCCTTTTTTGAGATTCTTTTTTATGTTTCACGATTGTTTGTATTCCGTAATTGTGACTTCGCCATCCTCCGAAGTTCCTTCCATGCCTTCCGTCAATTCTCTCTTTCCGAAAAAGCCCAGCGCGCTCTCCAACATGGAACTGATCGACGAAGATGAAAGAAGTCCGCTGTCTGAAACTGTCGACGCGGCGTCTCCTCCGAGAAACATCATAGCCATTGCCCGCTTGCTTTTGTCGGCGGCACGATACAGTTTCAGCAGTTTCTTCTCTTCGGAACTCAACTTCACTTCTCCGGAAGCGGTCTTGGAAGCCGTTTTGGATCCGGTCTTCGACGCCGTCTTGGAAGCCGTCTTTTTAGCTGCCGTGCCTGAAGCGGCATTCAGCAATGAAGCCTGAGTCACGCCGAGGACTTTCGCGATTTCTTTCAATTGCGTCTGACCGGGCTCTTCGATCCCCCGTTCAGCCTTGCTGATGTCGGCGGCTTCGAGTCCCTTTACCTTTGCGGCAAGCTCTGCCTGCGTAAGTCCCGCGGCACTCCTTGCCTCTTTAATCAGTGTTCCGAGTTTCTTTGACATGCGCGCTCCCTCCTTCATTCCGAAAACGATCTTAACGGGTAACCGGTGTTTTTCTCAAAGATCCATCTCGTCAAACGCTTCAATTCCGCCCGACGGTCTTAAAGGCCGGCTGTCGCCGTGTCTGACAAAGTACATGGCGGCAAATGCCAGAATCATAAAGAAAGCCGAATACGGAAACAGTGTCGTGTATCCGAAGTGATTCATCAGGAAGCCGGCAACGATCGGTGTAACCGTCTGGGCGGCCATACTGAACGTATAGTAATAGCCGGTAAATTTTCCGATATCACTTCCCCTGCACATTTCCACGACCATGGGCATGGAGTTCACGTTGATCATCGCCCAGGCAACGCCTACAAGGGCAAAGACGATATTTAAGGCCGGATAAAACTGTTTTGAGATCAGCGTAAACACGAACAGGAAGACCATGCACGATCCCAGCAAAACAACCCCTATGAGAATCGTTTTCTTTCTGCCGATCTTCTCTGCCAGAATACCGCATGGAATATATGTGACGATTGCGCCTACAGTCGCGATGGTAAGCGACAGCGACGCGCTTCCGAGCGCCATATTCCAGATGTTGGCGGCATAAGTCGTAAACCAGGTTTCAATCGCGTTGTAGGCAATGAACCAGAACGCGACCGCGCAAAGAAGGAAGATCAGGGACTTTTTCACTTCCGGAGGAAGCTTCCCGCTTCCGCTTTCATCCGTACCGGCAAGATTGTCTTCCGGATGTTCCTCCTCATATCGAACGTTTTTCTCGCGGAGAGCCGGTTCGTCGACCATTGTCATCACGACGAAGAGCGCTATCAGCATGATTCCGGCTACGACGGCAAAAAGAAGCAGATAACTGACGTGTTCCTTTCCCGCGGTCCGTGCCTCCGAATAGAGAAGCGTGGCAATGATCAGGTACAGGATGCCTCCGATGGCTCCCATCAGGTTAATAATCGCGTTGGCCCCGCTTCTGAGCGGTTTCGGGGTCACATCCGGCATCAGGGCGACTGCAGGGCTTCTGTAGGTTCCCATGGCTATAAGCAGGAGTCCCAGCACAAGGATAAACAGAACCAGCTTTCCGGTGTTCTGACTGTTAAAATAACTGTCGTCAAGAAGCGGGAGCATCATCATGAGTACAACCGCTGCAATGGTACCGAAGAAAATAAACGGCCGCCTTCTCCCCCATCTGGAGACACAGCGGTCACTGATGCCGCCGAACAGCGGAAGGAGAAAAAGACCGAGTACATTATCGGCCGCCATGATCAGGCCTGACAGGGTCTCATTTAAATGAAATGTATTTGTCAGGATGAGGGGAATGACATTGTTGTACATCTGCCAGAAAGCGCAGATGGAAAGAAAAGCCATACCAATGAGAACAGTATTTCGCTTATCGAGCTTTACGTCCATGGCAGATCACTCCGAATTTTGAAGCAGAATGAGATCGTTTTCATGACTATTCTAACATATCTCTTCCCCGTTCGCGATACCGGTATCCTTAAAAACAGATATTTTGTGGGAAATATTCACAAAGAATCCGTATAAGTCTTCAGAATAAAAACCGCTTTGCACAAAATTCAAAACATCCCTTGACACTTAAGTACAAAGTCTATATAATTCATTTTGTTCTTGAAGAACACATGCGCGAGTGGCTCAGCGGTGGAGCACCACCTTGCCAAGGTGGGGGTCGCGGGTTCGATCCCCGTCTCGCGCTCGAGGGAGGGTTCCGGATTTGCTTATATCGAGCGGGTTCGGGGCTTTCTTTTTTTCATAAATTAACAAACACAATATATGAGCGGCAGAGGTATCTGCCGCTCATTTTGTTCTCCTTATATACTTCTTATTCTACCGGTACAATCCATCCTTCCGGAGCTTCAATTCTGCCCATCTGGATTCCTGTCAGTGTATCGTAGAGTTTCTTCGTAACCGGGCCCATTTCCTCCATGCCGCTCGGGAAGCAGATCTCCTCATTCCCGTTGACAATCTTGCCGACCGGAGAAATCACAGCCGCTGTTCCGCACAGACCGGCCTCATCGAAGTCGGTGAGTTCCGTAAGCGGGATCTCTCTTTCTTCGACTTCCATGCCGAGATAGTGCTCCGCGACATATTCGAGCGAGCGTCTTGTGATGGACGGAAGAATCGAAGGTGAGTCCACGGTGATGAATTTATTTCCCTTAATGAAAATGATATTCGCGCCGCCTGTCTCCTCGACCTTTGTACGTGTGGCCGCATCCGGATACAGATTTTCTGCATAACCCTGTGCATGCGCTTCCACGATCGCGTGAAGGCTCATCGCGTAATTCAGACCCGCCTTGATATGGCCTGTTCCGCGGGGCGCGGCACGGTCATAATCTGCGATCTTCAGTGTAAGGGGCTTTGCTCCTCCCTTGAAGTACGGACCGACAGGAGTCGCCAGAATACGGAACTGATATTCTTTTGCGGGTGAAACGCCAATCACCGGGCCGGAACCGTAGATATACGGACGCAGATAAAGTGTTGCTCCGGAGCCGTAAGGCGGTACCCAGTCCGCATTGGCGCGAACCACTTCTTTTACGGCTTCCACAAAACGATCCTTGTCAAAAGGAGGAATCTCGAGGCGAAGCGCGGAATTGTAAAGTCTTTCCGCGTTCATGTCCGGACGGAATGTCACGATCCTGCCGTCTACGGTTTCATAGGCCTTCAGCCCTTCGAATACGCTCTGGGAATACTGGAGAACACCGGCACATTCCGACATCGTCACAGTATGGTCCGCCGTAAGGCCGCCTTCGTCCCACTTGCCGTCCTTGTAATTCGATACATAGCTGGCAGCCGTCTCAATGTATCCGAATCCGAGGTTTCCCCAATCAATGTTCTGTTTTGCCATAATAATACACCTCCCTTTTTGCCGCGAAGATCCGGAACCTTCGGGCTTTCAATTGTTACTATTATAGGATTGCGATCTTAATTCTGCAACATTTGAATTTTACAGTTAAAAAAAGAGGCGCCATTTCGCGCCTCTTCAGGAAATATACAATTGAAATCAATGATGGAACAGACGGATGCCGGTAAATGCCATCGTCATATTATACATGTCGCAGGCCGCGATGACATCGTCGTCCCTTACGGATCCGCCGGGCTCGGCAATATATTTTACACCCGACTTCGCCGCTCTTTCGATATTATCGGAGAACGGGAAGAACGCGTCGGATCCCAGAGAAACGCCGTCGGCCTGATCGAGCCAGGCTCTCTTCTCTTCCTTTGTAAAGACTTCCGGTTTTTCCGCGAAGATCCTCTGCCAGACACCGTCTCTTAAAACGTCTTCATACTCATCACCGATATAGACGTCGATGGCGTTGTCCCTGTCCGGTCTTCTGATGTTGTCGACGAATTTCAGGCCGAGAACCTGAGGACTCTGACGCAGGAGCCAGTTGTCGGCTTTGTTTCCGGCAAGACGTACGCAATGTACACGGGACTGCTGTCCGGCGCCGACGCCGATCGCCTGTCCGTCTTTCGCGTAGCATACGGAATTGGACTGCGTGTATTTCAATGTAATGAGAGAAACGATCAGATCTCTCTTCGCCTCTTCCGGGAATTCCTTATTCTTTGTGACGATATTCTGAAGCAGCTCTTCGTTGATCAGCAGATCATTTCTTCCCTGCTCGAAGCAGATTCCGAATACTTCTTTATGCTCCGCGGATGCCGGAACATAATCCGGATCGATTTCGATGACGGTATAGCCGCCCTTCTTCTTCTCTTTCAGAATTTCAAGAGCTTCCGGCGTATATCCCGGCGCAATGATTCCGTCCGATACTTCTCTGCGGACTGCTTTCGCTGTGGATTCATCGCAGATATCGCTTAAGGAAATGAAATCTCCGAAAGAGCTCATCCGATCGGCTCCGCGCGCGCGGACATACGCTGAGGCCAGCGGAGACAGTTCTCCGAGATCATCAGCGAAATAGATCTTTTTCAGCGTATCGTTCAGCGGAAGTCCTACAGCCGCTCCCGCAGGGGAAACATGCTTAAAGCTCGCCGCGGACGGAAGGCCTGTCGCTTTCTTCAGGTCTGTTACCAGCTGCCATCCGTTCAGCGCGTCCATAAAGTTGATATAGCCCGGTCTGCCGTTCAGGACCCGCAGAGGAAGATCCCTTCCGTCAGCAACATAGATCTTCGACGGTTTCTGATTGGGGTTGCATCCGTATTTCAGTTCCAGTTCTTTCATTATAAAGGGTCCTTTCATTATATATTCGCGTTTATGATACGGCTTTCATAAGTCCCTGTCTGTAGATCGATCACCCGTGTAAAGAGCGAGACTTTATTGTCCTTATTCAGCGCTTCCCATATATTGTTCGTAAATTGATCGATATCCGCGTCTCCCATTTCAATACGGACCGGTTCTCCGGCAAAGCTCGGCAGCGGATTCCCGTCGTCCATGTAGGTGCTGATAAAACGTCCCTCTCCCGCTATTGCCGGGGAATAGGAAAATGTATAGCGCTGGTCTCCGTCCGGATTGCCGTCCGCGCTTTTCAGAATGGAAATCTCATACTCCGCGCAGCCGTCTTTTACCGTTACAATGGCCGAAATTCTCGGCGTGTAATTCGGGCCGTCCGGCTCGTAGCGGCGGCTTTTCAGTGCCTCAGTGAACGTAATTCCCGAAGCAAGTCCTTCATATACCGTATCGGTCTGGTTTCCGTTTGTGACGATCGTGCTGTTTCCGAATACTCTGACCGGAGCATAGATGATGAGACTCGGGTCTTCCATTTTGGACTCATCGAATGCCTGTGTCCGGATTCCCTCTCCGTCCTCCACGAAGATTCTGTTGCGGGAATTCACGCTTCTTCCCATAATGAAGTAGGCAATTCTTGCATATCGTCCGTCCGCGCTTAAGCCAACGGCGATTCCTCTTCCGGGATAGCTTTTTCTCTTGAGAATTTCAGTCAGTTTCTGCTTGTCCATGGCGATCCTTTCTTAATTTGACTAAGACACATCTTAAAAATCAGTCGGCGACAGAGTAATTCGGTGCTTCTTTGGTAATATGAATATCATGCGGATGAGATTCCTTCAAAGAGGCCGCGGAAATGCGCACAAACTCGGAAGTCTCCTGAAGCGTCGGGATATCCTTCGCTCCGCAATAGCCCATACCGGAACGGATGCCTCCGATCAGCTGGAATACCGTATCCTCGACGGAACCCTTATACGCGACTCTTCCTTCCACGCCTTCCGGAACAAGCTTTTTCGCGTCTGTCTGGAAATAGCGGTCCTTGCTGCCCGCTTCCATGGCGGAAATGCTGCCCATACCGCGATAGACTTTAAACTTTCTGCCCTGATAGAGCTCGAAGTCGCCCGGCGCCTCATCGCAGCCGGCGAAAATGCTGCCCATCATGCAGACATTCGCTCCGGCTGCCAGAGCTTTGGTCATATCGCCCGAATACTGAATACCGCCGTCGGCAATAATGGGTCTTCCGTATTTCTTCGCGGCCTTGGCGCATTCCATGACGGCCGTAATCTGCGGAACACCGATACCGGCGACGACACGCGTCGTGCAGATCGAACCCGGGCCGATACCGACCTTCACACAGTCACAACCTGCTTCAAACAGAGCAGACGCGCCGGCTTCGGTAGCGACATTGCCCGCGATAAGCTGAAGATCCGGATACGCTTCCTTGATCATGCGGCAGGTATCGATGATATTTTTCGAATGACCGTGAGCCGAATCCACCACAATCACATCCACGTGCGCTTCTACGAGAGCTTTGACACGTTCGAGGACATTCTTCGTGATACCGACGGCCGCGCCGCAAAGAAGGCGTCCCTGGCTGTCTTTCGCGGAATTGGGATATTTGATCTGTTTTTCGATATCTTTAATCGTAATGAGGCCTTTCAGATTGCCTTCTTCATCGACGATAGGAAGCTTTTCCTTTCTTGCTTTAGCCAGAATGTGTTTGGCCTCGTCAAGCGTCACGCCTTCTCTCGCAGTAATAAGGCCATCGGAGGTCATCTGCTCGCGGATGGGGATGTTGAGATCTTCCTGGAACTGCAGATCTCTGTTTGTAATAATACCAACCAGCTTCTTGCCTTCCGTCACAGGTACGCCGGAGATTCTGTATTTTGCCATGAGCGCATTTGCTTCGGCCAGGGTATGGTCGGGCGAAAGGAAAAACGGATCGGTAATGACGCCGTTCTCGGATCTCTTGACCATATCTACTTCCTCTGCCTGGCGTTCGATCGACATGTTCTTGTGAATCACACCGATGCCGCCCTGTCTGGCCATGGCGATCGCCATTCTGTGTTCCGTTACCGTATCCATACCGGCACTCATCATCGGGATACTCAGTTTGATAGAATTTGTCAGGTACGTTGATACATCGATCATATTCGGGGTTACTTCCGAATACTGTGGAATCAGCAATACATCGTCAAAAGTAATTCCGTCTCCAGCAATGCGCGCCATGTAATCCTCCTTTTTATACTGCGGTTTTTTTGATTTTATAAAGAATAACAGGACGGAGCGCTAAACGCAAGTCCGTCCTGCTTTTTCTTAATATTCAAACACTTTTCTCGGAATTCTGTATTTCAGATCCTTCAGAATCTCCTCGTCAATATTCAGACGATATTTCGTTTTGTCCTGTCCGCCCGTTACAATGACGTATACTTTATCTTCCGCGTTGCCGGAAGTATAGTCTTTCACGGCATAGCTCTGACCGTAACTGTCAAGTTCATGTGAGCCTTCAGGAGCAACGCACTCGATGTCCGCGAACGCGATACTCACAAGTGACTTTCTGCTCTGTTTGGAGTAGATTACGGCAATATCCAGATCTCCGTTGACATAGCTGTATTCGTATTCCTTATTGAATCTCGGAAACAGAAAAAAGCACGCAATACCGGCCACAACAAACAGACCGAGGAGAATCGGGTTTCCGAAAAGGCCCAGGATGAGGAGCAGGACTGTCAAAAGGATCAATCCCACCTTCGCGAGTCCGTCGAACGGACCGGGCTTTCTGGAAATAAACTGCTCATAAAACTTATCGCCCATAGATTACATCATTCCCATTCCACCAGCGCCGCCAGCCGGCATTGCGGGTTCTTTCTCCTTAATAATGGAGACTGCGGATTCGGTTGTAAGGAGTGTCGCAGCGATTGAATTCGCGTTCTGAAGCGCGGATCTGGAAACCTTGACCGGATCCAGGATACCGGCATCGACCATGTTGACATATTCGTTGGTCAGCGCGTTGAAGCCGCATCCCTTATCCTGAAGACGGACATTGTTGACAATGACTGCGCCTTCCTGGCCGGCATTGACCGCAATACGGAACAGCGGAGCTTCCAGGGCTTTTCTGACGATTTCGGCACCGGTCTTCTCGTCGCCGCTCAGAGACGCGACAAGAGCATCCAGTTCCTTTGCAGCATGTACGTAAGAAGAGCCGCCGCCTGCGACGATGCCTTCTTCTACAGCAGCGCGTGTAGCGTTAAGGGCGTCTTCCATTCTGTACTTCTTATCCTTCATTTCGACTTCCGTCGGAGCGCCGACACGGATCACCGCTACGCCGCCCGCCAGCTTGGCAAGACGTTCCTGAAGCTTTTCACGATCGAAATCGGATTTTGTATCCGCGATCTGGTTCTTGATCTGGCTGACTCTGTCAGCAATCGCCTTCTTGTCGCCCATACCGTCGACGATAACGGTATTCTCTTTTGCGACCTTGACGGCTTTCGCGCGTCCGAGCTGATCAATCGTCACTTCCTTCAGATCTATGCCGAGTTCGTCGGAAACAACGATTCCGCCTGTCAGAATGGCGATATCCTTCAGCATCTCTTTTCTTCTGTCGCCGTATCCCGGAGACTTGACGGCTACTACATTGAAGGTGCCGCGCAGCTTGTTCACGATGAGGGTCGTAAGAGCTTCGCCTTCCACATCTTCAGCGATGATCAGAAGCTGTGCGCCGGTTTTGACAACCTGTTCCAGAACCGGAAGCAGATCCTGAATATTGCTGATCTTCTTGTCGACGATCAGGATATACGGCTCGTCCAGACGGGCTTCCATTTTCTCCATATCCGTGCACATATAGGCGGAGATATAACCACGGTCAAACTGCATGCCTTCTACAAGTTCCAGTTCGGTCTGCATGGTCTTGGATTCTTCGATCGTGATGACGCCGTCCTTGGAGACCTTTTCCATAGCATCGGCTACCATCTCGCCGACTTCTTCGTCACCGGAAGATACAGCGGCGACACGTGCGATCTGAGCCTTGCCGTCAACCGGCTTGCTCATAGCCTGAAGCGCGTCCACTGCCGCGTCGGTAGCTTTCTGCATACCCTTCTTCAGGATGATCGGGTTCGCGCCGGCAGCCAGGTTTCTCATACCTTCATGAACCATCGCCTGAGCCAGAACCGTAGCGGTTGTGGTGCCGTCACCGGCGACATCGTTTGTCTTGGAAGCAACTTCCTTGATCAGCTGGGCGCCCATGTTTTCGAAGCCGTCTTCCAGCTCGATTTCCTTGGCAATGGTCACACCGTCGTTTGTGATTGTCGGAGCGCCGTAAGATTTTTCAAGAACAACGTTCCGGCCTTTGGGACCAAGTGTCACGCGGACGACGTCCGCCAGTTTATCTACACCGGCGAGAAGAGCTTCTCTCGCCTCAACACCGTATTTGATATCTTTTGCCATGATTATGCCTCCTTATTATTCTTCGACGACCGCGAGAATATCATTCTGCTTTACGACGATATATTTATCTTCACCGAGCTTGACTTCCGTGCCGGCATATTTGGAATAGATGACCTTCTGTCCGACTTTGACAGTCATCACGATTTCCTTGCCGTCCACAACTCCGCCGGGTCCTACGGCGACAACTTCCGCCTGCTGCGGCTTTTCCTTAGCCTGTCCCGGAAGTACAATTCCGGACGCGGTAGTCTCTTCCGCCTCGATCTCCCTTAATACGACTCTGTCGCTAAGCGGTACTAACTTCATAAATCAACGCCTCCTTTAGCATTTCTTTTTCATATTGGTAGCACTCATCTTATTAGAGTGCTAACGTCTAAACGGTAATATACGCTTATAAGTGTTTCCTGTCAAGAGATATTTCAAAAAAGACGGCCGCTTCACGCGGCCGTCTGGTAAACTCAGTTCATGATTATTTTTTACTTCGTGTGGATTTGATTTCGTCGAGTTCCTCAAAGATATAGTCGTTCAGGACTTTGATATAGGTTCCCTTCATTCCCGAACTTCTCGACTCGATGACGCCGGCGCTTTCGAACTTGCGCAGGGCGTTGACAATCACGCTCCTCGTGATACCGACGCGGTCGGCCACTTTGCTTGCTACAAGGATGCCTTCGCTTCCGTCCAGTTCTTCAAAAATATGAATGATCGCTTCCAGTTCGGAAAACGAAAGTGTGGAAAACGCGGATTTGACCACCGCTCTTTTTCTGGTTTCTTCGGCATTTTCCTCGTCGACAGAGCGCATCATCTCAAGTCCGACAACCGTTGTGCCGTATTCGCTTACGATAATGTCTTCTATGTCGTAAGGCCTGTCGGAACGATAGCAGAATACCGTGCCGTACCGTTCACCCGCTATATCAATCGGATTGATCACAGCCGTATAGCTGTCGATTCCTTCGGACTCAAATCCGAGTGTCCTCAGGTTCACATTCTCTTTTGTGGAAAGAACACCGAGGAAGCGGTCGTTCAGAAGCCCGTCTATAAAGCTTCCGATCTCGTTATTGATCATCTCGTCAATGACAGGGACTCCTTCGCAAAGGCCTACTCCGAGCACCTTGCCCTTCTTGCTGATCACAAGGATATTGGAAGACAGCGTTTCCACCAAAACACTGCATATATCGTTGAACACCACCTTGGTAGTGCTGGTATTGTGAAGAAGTTTGCTGATCTTTCTGGTCTTATCCAGAAGCTGAACGCTCATTGAGGCCTCCTTTCGTCATGCTGTATAATCTGTTCCGTAGTGTTTTCCGCCTGCTTTCCGACAGATATGATGCTCATTCGCAATAAAATAAAATGCTTCTGAATACAAACCTTAAATCCATTCATTCTTATGCAACTATATTATAACATATATAATTGTCTTTCACAAGAAAGACTTTGCAGAATTTTCTTGAAATATCAGAAAATATCGGAAAACATCACGACACTTCCTGATTTCCCTCCTCTTTTCCGATCTTCTCACTGTATCCGCATGACTGATCGGAGCAGACCAGGTTCGAGCCCCTGATCACCATATAACTTCCGCACTCGGGGCATTTTTTCCCGGACGGTCTTGTCCAGGACATAAACGAGCACTCGGGTGAATTGGAACATCCATAGTACTTCCGGCCTTTGCGCGTTCTCCGGATGACCACATCTCCTCCGCACAGCGGACAGCTGATGCCTGCTTTTTCAAAGTACGGTTTGGTATTTCTGCACTCCGGAAAACCGGGGCAGGCCAGGAACTTTCCGTGAGGGCCGTATTTGATGACCATCATCCTTCCGCATTCCTCACACGGAATATCACTGACTTCGTCCGCGACTTTTACCTTTTCCAGTTCCGCGTCGGCCTTATCCACCTCGTTCTTCAGATCGGGATAGAAATTCCGGACAATCGTCTTCCAGTTGACGGTCCCTTCGGCAACGCCGTCAAGGAGCGTCTCCATATTGGCAGTAAAGTCCGCATTGACAATCTGCGGGAAGGAACGGCTCATCAGTTCGTCGACGACTTCTCCGAGCTCCGTCATGAAGAGATTCTTCTGTTCTTTCGTTATATAGTGTCTCGCCAGGATCGTAGAGATCGTAGGCGCGTAGGTACTCGGCCGTCCGATTCCCCGTTCCTCAAGCGTCCTTACGAGGGAACTTTCCGTAAAATGTGACGGCGGCTGCGTGAAATGCTGTGCTTTCGAAGCATTTTCAAAATGAAGTTCCGAAAGTTCTTCCGGTTCCGGAATACTGCGTCCCGTCTCCGAAGGATCCTCTCCGCTCTCCTTATACACATCCCTGAAACCGGCGAAGATCTGTTTGGAAGCGGCGTAGGAAAATGTAAATGTTCCCGCTTTCAGTTTCAAAGAGATTGTCTTCAATACCGCAGGGGCCATACAGCTTGCCGCAAAGCGGTTCCAGATGAGCTGGTACAGCCTGAACTGATCCCTGCTGAGGGACTCTTTGACACGGACCGGCGTCCTTGAAATCTGAGTCGGCCTGATTGCCTCATGGGCATCCTGCGCTCCGCGGGCAATCGCGTCCTTCCGGACACTGCCCTTGTAGTTCTCCCCGTACTGCTCCTCGATATAGCGCATGGCATCGGCCGCGGCTTCATCCGAAACTCTGGTGGAGTCCGTTCTCAGGTAAGTGATGAGACCGACGGTGCCTTCCCCTTTAACATCCACGCCTTCATAGAGCTGCTGCGCGATCCGCATGGTTTTTGAAGTGGAGAAGCCGAGCGCGTTGCCGGCTTCCTGCTGCAGCGTACTGGTTGTAAAAGGAAGGGGCGGCTTCTTTTTTCTCTCTCCGCTTTTGATATCCTCCGTAATCAGCTCTTCGGTCTCAAGCGCTTTCGTGGCAGCGTCCACGGTCTTCTCATCGAAGAACTCCCTGCTGTTTCCGTCTCCGATCAGCTTCGCTGTCAGTTTCTTGCCGCTCTTTTTTGCTGTAAACTCCGCTTCCAGCGTCCAGTATTCCTTCGGAACAAAATCGTTAATCTCGTGTTCCCTTTCGCTGATCAGATGCAGCGCGGCGGACTGAACACGTCCGGCCGAAAGGCCTCTTTTCACCTTTTTCCAGAGAACGGGGCTGATCTCGTAACCGACCAGCCGGTCTACAACGCGTCTGGCCTGCTGGGCGTCAACCAGCTTCATATCGATATCGCGGGGATGCTTCAGGGAATCCCTCACGGCGGTTTTCGTTATTTCGTTAAATGTAATTCTTTTGATCTTCCCGGGGTCGAGGTTCAGCGCACTGATCAAATGCCATGAAATCGCCTCGCCCTCACGGTCA
This sequence comes from uncultured Eubacteriales bacterium, assembly GCA_900319795.1. Lineage (GTDB taxonomy): Bacteria > Bacillota > Clostridia > Lachnospirales > Lachnospiraceae > Chordicoccus. The sequence goes on from ONPU01000001.1 coordinate 309,710, forward strand.
GGGTCCGTTGCCAGATAAATCTTATCGGCTCCCTTCGCTGCTTTTCTCAAAGAGGCAAGCAGTTCTCCTTTTCCTCTGATCGTGATGTATTTCGGTTCAAAATCATGTTCCACATCGATTCCGATCTGACTTTTGGGAAGATCCCTTACGTGACCCATGGATGCCTGTACATCATATGTTTTTCCCAAAAATTTACCGATCGTCTTCACCTTCGCGGGCGACTCGACAATCACCAGATTTTTAGCCATGATTATCCTCCGCATAACGGTTCCCGAAAATGCACACAGTTGAGCATCTGTTTTCAGACAACAGACAAAGAACCGTCTGATCATTTAAATAGCTTTCTGTCTGAACAGTTACCCATCATACATGAATTATTTATCTCTTGCAAGAAATAATTCCTCATATTATAATAAAAGGCACCTTTTATCATTTCAGTAAAAAGATCCCGTTCCGGGGTCTTTTTGCGTTCAGGGCTGTTTTTTATAAAACGCTCCTTCCTTATCAGGTCCCGAACGGATCATCTCAATGAACCTCATCGGACAATGAAAGGAGTGTTTTCATGTTCAGCAGCATCTTATCCGCATCCGTAAACGGACTGGAAATCCATCCCGTCCGTGTTGAAACGGATATCAGCGACGGTCTTCCCCAGTTTACGATGGTCGGTTATCTCACTGCCCAGGTAAAGGAGGCCGGAGACCGTGTCCGTTCCGCGTTTCGCAACAGCGGATTCTTCCTGCCTTCAAAAAGAATCACCGTCAATCTGTCGCCCGCGGATGTCCCGAAAAACGGTTCCCGTTTTGATCTGCCGGTGGCAGTCTCCGTCCTCGCCGCTTCCAACATCCTCCCTCCGTCTTCCCTTACCGGAGTGATGGCCGCGGGCGAACTGTCTTTAAACGGAGATCTGAATCCTGTAAGCGGCATTCTTCCGATCGCGATCAAGGCTAAGGAAGAGCATCTTCGATGCCTTCTCGTTCCGGCCGAAAACTTTAACGAGGCCTCTGCCGTCGACGGAATCGCTGTCATCCCTTTGAGAAACCTCCTGGAGGCGGTGGAGTTTCTGAAAAACGGAGTCCTGCCGAACATCCCCAAACGCAAACAGGAAGATTTTACTCTCAATGAGTACGGGATCGACTTCCGTGATATTCAAGAACAGCTGACCGCCAAACGGGCAGCCGCGATCGCCGTGGCCGGTTTCCACAATCTGCTCCTCATCGGTTCCCCCGGATCCGGCAAAACGATGATCGCGAGGAGAATGCCGACAATCATGCCCCCTTTGGGGACATCGGAGTGTCTGGAAATATCGAAGATCTACAGCATCTCAGGGCTCTTAAGCAGTGACCGTCCTCTTATCGGGACCCGGCCCTTCAGGCATCCGCATCATACGGTTTCCCCTCAGGCGCTTGCCGGAGGCGGACGGTTTCCTGCGCCCGGAGAAGTGACACTGGCCCACCGGGGGATTCTCTTTCTCGATGAATTTCCCGAATTCTCCCCCTCCGCCATAGAAATACTGAGACAGCCCCTCGAAGACCGTTCCATCACAATCTCACGCCAGGCCGGGAGCGTCACGTTTCCTGCGGGTTTTCTCCTTCTGGCCGCAATGAATCCCTGTAAGTGCGGATACTACCCCGACAGAAATCTGTGTACCTGCAGTCCCAGGGATATCAACGCCTATATCAGCAGAATATCCAGGCCGCTTCTTGACAGGATCGATCTTTGCGTCAGCTGTTCGCCGGTCAGTTATAAGGACCTCATTTCCGGGGAAAGTTCCCAGCCTGGTTCGGCAGAAATCCGCGAAAAAGTTCTCGCCGCGCGGCAGATCCAGCTTCAGCGTTTTTCTTCCTCGCCGATCCGCTTCAACTCGGAAATACCTCCTTCCAAACTTCCGCTATACTGTCCGCTTGAACCCATGGCCGAAAGCATTCTGAAGGACGCCTTTGAGCAGCATTCGTTCAGTGCCAGAGGCTATCACCGCATACTAAAAGTGGCCCGGACAATCGCCGATCTCGACGGATCGGACATCATCTGCGCACGGCACATTGATGAAGCGCTGTTCTTCCGGACTGTGGACGAAACCTATTGGAAACAGTAAACGACTTTTTCAATGAAAAGGAGAGCCATCATGAGTAATAGAATAATGGAAATAGAAAGAGACCACTCCCTCTATCCGGAACGAATGAAGGCTTTGCCCGGCATGCCCCAAAAGCTCTATGTCCTGGGCTCGCTTCCCCGGGACGACATCCCCACCGTCGGCATCGTCGGCGCAAGGCTCTGCAGCCCTTACGGTCACAGAACCGCCTATCATCTGGCCCGCGAACTGGCTTTAAGAGGCGTTCAGATTATCAGCGGCATGGCGGCCGGCATTGACGGATATGCTGCCGAAGGAGCACTGGACGCAGGTGCCCCGTCATTCGCTGTGCTCGGAAACGGAGTGGATATCTGCTATCCGCCCGGCAACCGGAGTCTCTATGACAGAATGATCGCGGCCGGAGGATTAATATCGGAATATTCTCCCGGCGAGGAACCCCTGCCGTTTCATTTTCCGGCACGCAACAGGATCATCAGCGCCCTGTCGGACTTGATCGTCGTCGTGGAGGCCAGAAAGAAATCCGGCTCTTTAATCACCGCCGATTTCGCCCTGTCCCAGGGAAAATCTGTTTTCGCGGTTCCCGGAAGGGTCGATGACCGGCTTTCGGAGGGAACCAATTATCTGATCGCGCAGGGAGCGGGAATTGCCTTTTCTCATGAAGCGATTCTCGAGGAGCTGGACGGGCAGGCACTGATTCTTAAGGGTGAAAGTACCAGAAAACAGCGCGAAAGGAGCGCGCGTCTTCAGGCCGAACTAAAGAAAAAAGCCTCTGCTTTAAGCGCAGAAGCTTTACTTGTCCTTGAACTTCTCCCGGCGGAAGAGACAGCTTCAGCCGAAGAGCTGTCAGAAAAACTCCGTCTTCCGATCCCGTCCATCCTCTCATCCCTCAACGAGCTCGTACGATGCGGTTTCGCGGATGAGCCGGTCAGAAGCCGTTTTATACTGAAACGCTGAATTAATATTCGCGCCTCCTTAAGACATCCCCCTCTTCCGCTTCGCCATCGAGGAAGACACGCAGTAATTCCCGGGGATGCGGCGCTGAGGGGACGTCCTCGCCGTCTTCACCCCTGATTCCGGTTACTTCGGCCTTAATGTCCGTTCCGTCCGGCTTCATGATTTCCAGAATTTCTCCTGCGGAGAATTTATTTTTCTGATGGAAAATGAGACTGCCGTCTTCTTCTATATGTTCGACCGTCCCGATATAGGTGTCATTTCGTATATAAGTATTGCTGTCGTAAATCTGCTCTTCTCTTCCCGGTTTTCCGTAGAAGAAGCCGGTCGTAAACTCCCGGTAGGTGCACTCGGAAATTCTGCGCATATACTCGTCGATCTTTTCCGAATAGACGCTGGGATCTCTTTCGTAGTCATCCATAGCCATTCTGTATGTTCTGGCACAGGACGCCACGTAGAGCGCCGTCTTCATTCTGCCTTCGATTTTGAAAGAGTCAATTCCCGCTTCATAGAGATCCGGAAGGTGATTGACCATGCACAGATCTTTGGAATTCATGATGTAGGTGCCGCGCTCATTTTCAAAAACAGGCATATACTCTCCGGGTCTCGTCTCCTCCATGAGGGTATATTTCCAGCGGCAGGGATGGGTACACAGTCCGCGGTTCGAATCCCGCCCGTTCAGATAGTTGCTCAAAAGGCAGCGTCCCGAGTAGGAAATGCACATCGCTCCGTGGACAAATGACTCAATTTCAAGCTCCGCGGGGATTTTTTCCTTCAGTTCCCGGATTTCGGAAATGCTCAGTTCTCTGGCCGTCACAATTCTGGACGCGCCCAGCTCGTACCAGAACCGACAGCTTTCATAGTTTGTCGTATTGGCCTGCGTGCTGATATGGATCGGAATCTCGGGACAGTTCTCTTTCGCTGTAAGAAACATGCCCGGGTCGGCAATCAGGACGGCGTCGGGGCGGAGTTCCGAAAGCTCCCGGAAGTAGCGCGCAGCGTCCTGAAGATCACCGTTATGCGCGAAAATATTCGCCGTAACATATACCTTCGCGCCATGCTTCCGGGCATATTCGATTCCTTCCTTCATTTCGTCAGGAGTGAAATTCTTCGCTTTCGCTCTGAGGCCAAAAGCGTTTCCTCCGATATAAACCGCGTCAGCGCCATAGCGAACCGCCGTCTTTAAAACCGGCAGGCTGCCGGCCGGAAGAAGCAGTTCCGGTTTTCTTTTGATGCGTCCGTCCGTCATTTAAGATTTGTAAACTCCTTCCCGGATTTTTTCGAGTATCTCAGTACCTGTCATGGATGTATTTAAAATGTAGCTGCCCGGGACCGGATCGGCATGACTGTCTGAAATCCGCTCCCTTATGACGAACAGCTTCGCGTCGTCGATGAGGCCTTCCGCTTCCAGAATGCGGGCGATCATCGAGATATCCGCGTCTTCGGGGATGACGACCGCGATATCCCGGCCGGGCGGAAGCTCCTTTGCCTCTTCCCTGAACAGTTCATAGCCAAACACATAGGCCCTCTTTGCCGCATAATACAAAGCAAGAACGATGAGCACATAGATAAGGATCCGTATGATGATCGACATCCGGGACACCCATTTTTTATATGCTCTTTCTTTTAACACATCCGACATACCGGTTCTTCCTTTAGATCTGCTGGCTCGGAAGCCGCATATTCATGGATTGCAGCACCCGTTCCGACACGGTTCTTAAAAGTCCTGCCAGTTCCTCTTCCGTCTCCAGAAACTCATTGACTTCGGGAATTTTCTGAAGTTCCTCATAATCCGAAGACAGTTTGTCACTTTCTTCATAGAGTTCCTCTTCGGGTGCTTCTTCATAGAGTCTGATCGTCTTCATCCGAAGATCCATCAGTCTCTCGAAGATTTCGGGAAAAGCTTCAAGCGCGGCCGCGCTTTTCTGATAGCGCTCATAGAGGTCGCTTTCTCTGATTACCGAAATCAGATGTTCCGTTGCTGCCTGTACTGTTTTTTCCATTGGTCTGCTCTTTTCTGATAGTTTATGAATCGGAGAAATGTTTACAGGTTCACGTCCATAATGATAGGCAGAATCATCGGCCTCCTCTGGGTCCTTTTCCAGACAAATTCGCTCAGCGTATCCTTCACGGCCGTCTTGATCGCCGTCCAGTCTCTGACTTTGCCTTCAATGCAGGCTTCCACCGCTTCCGAGGCTACCTGTCTGGCCTCCTCAAGGAGATCTTCCGATTCCCTGACATAGACAAATCCCCTGCTGACCAGGTCCGGTCCCGCAAGAAGACTGCCGCTTCCCGACTCCAGCGTCATTACGACGATGATGATTCCGTCTTCAGCCAGCCGCTGCCTGTCCCGAATCACGATATTTCCGACATCTCCGACGCCAAGGCCGTCGACCAGAATTCCTCCGGTCTGCACCTTTCCGATAATACGGGCTCTCTCATCGGAAAGCTCCAGAACGTCACCGGTATGCAGGAGCCAGATATGATCCTTCGGAATACCCAGAGATTCGGCAATCTTTGCCTGTGCCAGAAGGTGTCTTCTCTCTCCGTGAACCGGAACCGCGTACTTCGGATGCAGAAGAGCGTACATCAGCTTGATATCTTCCTGACATGCGTGTCCGGACACATGAGCGTCTTCAAAGACCACTTCCGCGCCGATATCTGCCAGTTCGTTGATGACATTGGATACCGCTTTTTCATTTCCCGGGATCGGATGCGAAGAAAAGACGATCACGTCGCCGGGGATAATCTTGATTTTCTTATGAATATTGGCAGCCATTCTCGAAAGAGCCGCCATCGATTCGCCCTGACTGCCTGTCGTAATCAGCACGGTGTTCTCGGGAGGATAATTGTTCAGTTCATCCAGTCCCACAAGAGAATTGGCGGAGTCATCAATATAGCCGAGTTCGATCGCCGTTCCGATGACATTGACCATCGAACGGCCTTCCAGACATACCTTTCTTCCGTGTTTCGCGGCCGTATTGAGAATCTGCTGGACGCGGTCGACATTTGACGCGAATGTGGCAATAATGAGCCTCTGGTTTTCATGATCCGAGAAAATCCGTTCGAGCGCGGCGCCGACTGTCTTTTCGGACATGGTGAATCCGGGTCTTTCCGCGTTGGTGCTGTCGCATAACAGCGCAAGTACGCCCTTTTTCCCGATTTCCGCGAAGCGCTGCAGATCGATCATATCGCCGCATACAGGCGTATAATCCACCTTAAAATCTCCCGTATGGACAACAATCCCCGCAGGTGAGTACAAAGCCAGGGCAGCCGCGTCCTGAATACTGTGATTCGTCTTGATGAATTCAATTCTGAACTCTCCGAGGTTAATGGACTGTCCGAACGAAATCACCTTTCGTTTGACGCTGTTCTCCAGGCTGTGCTCTTCCAGCTTCTTTTCGATCAGCTTCATCGTCAGTCTGGTCGCGTAAATCGGCACATTCAGCTTCTGAAGGACATAGGGAATGGCCCCGATGTGGTCTTCATGTCCGTGAGTAATGATGAAGCCTTTCACTTTGCTGTAATTTTCAATCAGATAAGAAACATCCGGAATGACAAAATCAATTCCGAGCATATCATCCTCGGGAAAGGCCAGTCCGCAGTCCACGACCACGATACTGTCCCCGTATTCGAAAGCAGTAATATTCATACCGATCCGGTCCAGTCCGCCGATCGGAATGATCTTCAGTCCTTCCTTATTCGTTTGTGAGCTTTCCAATTTTTCTCCTTTCTCAAAAGGGCAGGAGGGAAAGCCTCCTGCCCACAGCTTATCGTTCATTGTCATACACTCATCCGCTCTTTTCGTTCATTCAGGACAAATGTATGTCTGTGTCTTCGGCCTGTTCCTGAAAGATCTTCATCAAAGCTTCCAGCTCCTTCTCGTCTTCAACGGGGACATAAGAAGCCTCTGGTGAATCCTCCCCGGACAGATCCTTAAAAATCCAGGCATTCGCGTCGTCCTCCTCAGAGTCGGTAAGGAGCAGATAATCACACCCGTTGACGCGTGCCGCATCTTCCACATAAAATTCTAAAACCGTGCCGTCATCCGTCTCAAAGCGGATTGTTCTTTGTTCCATGTAAATTCATCCATTCTTCCAGTATGATCTGGGCAGCGATTCTGTCGACGTGTTTTTTAAATTCGGAAGGCTTAATGCCGGCCTCCCTCATCTCTTCTTCAGCCTCAAATGAGCTCAGTCTTTCATCAGTCATATATACGGGAAGCCGAAAACGCTTTTCCAGCGTATCCCGGAACTTCTCGGTTTTCAAAGCACGCGGCCCCTTGCTTCCATCCATATTGAGGGGCAGTCCGAGTACAATCGCTTCCACATGATATTCGTCGATCAGTTCGCCGATCCTCCGAAGTGTCGGACGCAGGTGTGTTTCTTTTTCCCTTCGGATGATCTCGATTCCCTGAGCAGTCAGAAACAGAGGGTCACTGACGGCTACGCCTACAGTCGCGTCGCCGTAATCCAAAGCCATGACTCTCATCAGCTGTTCCAGGAGCTGTCGGCAATATACTTCTTCAGGAGTTCTTCGACCAGCTCATCCCGTTCTACTTTGATAATCATGCTGCGGGCATTTTTGTAGTTCGTGATGTAGGTAGGATCGCCGGACATGATATAACCGACAATCTGATTCACCGGATTATATCCCTTCTCCTCCATTGCCTCATAGACAATCCGAATAACGTCCTTTACTTCAATTTCCGTATCCTGGTGTACACTGAAAAACTGTGTACTGTCTTTTTTTTCGGTCATAACACATCCACCTTCATGTCAAGCTGCGTTCTTCATTCTTCCCGAAAAGCTTCGTATTTCGAAGCGCATCAATATGAAAGACTTACTCGATATGATACCTTAAACCGGCAGATTAGTAAAGTCATTCCACATAAAGGGCTCCATTTTTGAGGAGCTTCGCACCATGAAATGCCTCAATACGTCCGTGAAGACCCTGATCGGCAAATGCATAGCATTCGATCCCTTCCCTGCTGTGGCCTTTCATCAAAAAGCGGCTGTCGGAATCGTTCCGGGAAAGACCGATTGCCGCAAGTTCCTCCTGATCCGGTTCGTCCTCAAAGAGAATTTCCAGCTTCTTTCCGATCCTCCGCCCGGCATACTCGCGTTTCATTTTCAAAGCCAGTTCCATAAGGGATGCACTTCGCTCGGTCTTTACACGATTCGGAACCTGGTCCGGCATGGCCGCGGCTTTTGTTCCCTGCCTCCGTGAATACTTAAAAACATGTATTCCCGAAAAATGAATTTCCTCGGCAAATGAAAGCGTTTCGTCAAATTCGCCCTTACTTTCCCCGGGAAACCCGCAGATGATATCGGTTGTCAGAGCCGGATCCTCAAAAGATCCGCGGATCCGCCCGCAGATCTCCCTGTAAAGAGCCGTATCATAGGTTCTGTTCATCCTCTTCAGCACTGTATCGCTGCCGCTCTGAAGCGAAAGATGAAACGTCGGACAAAAGCTGCGAAGCTGCGCAAGCCCTTCCGTGAATTCTTCGGTCATCACACCGGGTTCCAGGGAACCGAGGCGTATCCGTTCGATGCCTTCCGTCTCGTCCGCCTTTTGAATGAGGGAAAGAAGGGCCCGGTTCGTGACGCCCGGACGATAGTGCGCACTCCCGTAAGAACTGATGTGGATACCGCTCAGGATCACTTCTTTTATTCCGTTTAGAGCCAGCCTGCGGATTTCAGCCAGAATTGAGTCTTCGTCGCGGGACCGCACACGGCCGCGGACATAGGGAATCATGCAGTAGGAGCAGAACTGATTGCACCCGTCTTCGATCTTGATAAAGGCCCTGGCTCTTTCGCCCGCCGAAGTAATCCCGGCTCCCTCGGGGTATTCTGCCGGGGGTTCTGTCTTTTGAAGCGGGTTTCGGTCCCGGTCAAGAAACCAGCGTTCGAGTATCAGCGCAATCTCTTCCTTTTCCCCGTTGCCGACAAGAAGATCCACTTTGCTGTCATCAAGAAGCTGATCCCTGCCGTCTTCCACATAACATCCGCAGGCTACGACAACCGCGTCCGGATTCAGTTCCTTCGCCCTGTGGAGCATCTGCCTGGACTTCCTGTCAGCGATCGCCGTGACTGTACATGTATTCACTATATATACGTCGGCATGTTCTTCAAAGGGGACAATCTCATATCCTGCCCCTTTCAGCCGTTCCGTCATCATTTCGCATTCGTACGCGTTTACCCTGCATCCCAGATTGTGCAGTGCTGCTTTCATAGATTAACCGCCTTTCCAAGGGCTTTATTCGCTTGACTGTTTTCATGTTTCAGTTTATGATGTTCTAGACAGGTAAGGTATATAAATAACGGAGGTTGCTTACATGAAAACTGTTAAGGTTTCTCTGAACTCTATCGATAAAGTAAAGTCATTTGTCAATGATATCAACCGTTTCGACTATGATTTCGATCTGACATCCGGCAGATATGTCATCGATGCCAAATCCATCATGGGCATCTTCAGTCTGGATCTCTCAAAGGCCATCGATCTCAACATTCATGCCGATTCGGACCAGATTGACGAAGTACTGAAAGTCATCAAACCCTATATCGTAGAATAATATTTATCAGATTAACGAAAAGTAATTGCGCCGCCTTAAAGCGGCGCATTTTATTATGCATTGACGCGTATGATCTCCGTTGTCCGAAGTGCCCGGTCCATCAATTCCTCAATGATCCCGTTCAGCTTCTGTTCGGAGCGTTCGATTACGCCAAGGTCCGGTTTTGTAACAGGATGCTTTGCAACAAAGATCGTGCAGCAGTCCTCATAGGGAAGAATCGACGTTTCATAGCTTCCGATTTTTTCCGCCAGTTCGACGATTTCGCTTTTATCCATTCCGATCAACGGCCTGTAAACCGGAAGGGTCTTCACCGCCGAATCCGTCACCAGAAGGGACTGCATGGTCTGGCTCGCGACCTGGCCTATACTCTCGCCCGTAATAATTCCGAGATCTCCGCGTTCATGAGCGAAGTGTTCGGCGATTCTCATCATGTATCTCCGCATAATGATCGTCAGTTCCTCATGCGGGCAGTTGTCGTAGATCGCAAGCTGGATATCCGTAAAATTCACGATATGGAGCCTCACGGTTCCGGCGTAGGCGGCAATGCATTTCGCAAGATCGACCACCTTCTCTTTCGCGCGTTCGGACGTATACGGCGGCGCATGGAAATAAACTGCGTCAATTCCGACACCCCTCTTTGCGATCATCCAGCCCGCGACCGGAGAGTCGATACCGCCCGAAAGGCAGAGCATCGCGTTTCCGTTCGTGCCGACAGGCATGCCTCCCGGGCCCGGAATCACCTTGGAGTAAATATAGACCCGATCCCTGATTTCAATATCAAAGAGCACATCCGGATTGTGGACGTCCACATGCATGGAAGGCTGATGCTGAAGAATCGCCTCACCCAGTTTTGCCGCTATTTCCATCGATGTAAGAGGGAAATTCTTATTGACCCTTCTCACCTTCACCTTGAAGGTTTCCGAGGAAGATGCATATTCTTCATCGATATACTTGAGCATATCCCTCTCAAGAGCTTCATAGTCCGTCGTTTCAAAGGTATATACCGGGCAAATCCCTACTATGCCGAATACATGCTGAAGGGCCTCCACGGTTTCCTCTTCATTCCATTCTCCGCTGCATTCCACGTATACGCGCCCGCGTTCTTTTCGTATTGAAAATGAACCGTCCTTCTTCGCGAGCGCCAGGCGGATCTGCTTTGCGAGGGCATCTTCAAAAACATGCCTGTTTTTGCCCTTGATGCCGATTTCACCGTATTTGATTAAAAATGTATGGTACATGACTATTCCCTTCTGCGATTGATTCAGGCAGATGCCCGGTTTAAATAACTGTGACGGTTTTTCAGGACGGCCGGTATCTCCGAAGGAGCGGTACCACCTCTCTTAAAGCCGCAAGCGTTTCGTCGATTTCCTCCTCCGTATTGTTCTCGCATACACTGAAGCGCACGGAAGAAGTCAGTTCTTCTTTCGGAACGCCGATCGCGGTAAGCGTCGGTGATGAGGTGCGCTTGTGCGATGAACAGGCGGATCCGGCGGAGATATAGATGCCGCGGTCTTCCAGCGCGTGCAGCAGCACCTCGCTGCGAACACCTTCAAATGCGGCATTGACAATATGGGGCGCCGACTCGTCTCCGCCTTTTCCGTGGACGGCTACGCCGTCTATTTCCATAAGGCCCTGACGCAGCTGATCCCTGAGAGCCCGCATATGTGCCGTTTTCCGGTCGAAATCCGTATAGGCCTCTTTTGCGGCAACGCCGATTCCCGCGATACCGGGAACATTTTCCGTACCGCTCCGAAGGCCGTTCATCTGACCGCCTCCGTAGAGAATGGGAACGATGTGGGAGCTGCCGTTTACATAGAGGAATCCGCTTCCCTTCGGTCCGTGAAATTTGTGGCCGCTGACCGTAAGGAGATCGATTCCGAGCTGCTTCGGATAGATCCTGAATTTTCCGAATGCCTGAACCGCGTCCGTGTGGTATAAAGCCAGAGGCGCTCTTTTGTGAACCTCTTCGGCGATCTCTTTCACCGGAACGACGGACCCGATCTCATTGTTGACATACATGGTGGATACAAGGACCGTTTCTTCATCAAGGAGCTCTTTCAGTTCGGAAAGAACCGGTATTCCATATTGGTCTACGGGGATCTTCTCAATGACAAAACCTTCTTTTTCGAGGAATTTTAAAGGCTCCGACACAGCCGGATGTTCCATCATCGTGGTCAGGATCTTTTTCCCTCTCCGCCGCATGGCTAAAGCCGTACCGATGATCGCGAGGTTATTTCCTTCCGTTCCGCCGGAAGTGAAGCAGATCTCCGAAGGACGAACCTTCAGAATGCGCGCAATCTCTTCGGCGGAATCGCGGAGATAGTGCTCCGCGTCGACGCCTTTCCGGTGCATCGAAGACGGATTCCCGTAGTCTTCACGCATAAGGCGCATCACTATATCGCAAACAGCCTCGGAAGGCTTCGTTGTGGCAGAATTATCCAGATATATTTCCCTGATCAACTGTATCGGACCTCCATCAGTGTCAGACCCTGGGCAGGAGCCGTCGGGCCGGCCATTCTTCTGGAACGCGCTTCAAAGAGCGCGTTCATCGACTGCGCGTCTCGTTTTCCCTCACCGACCTCGATCAATGTGCCGACCAGAATTCTCACCATGTACTGGAGAAAGCCGTCGCCCACAAATCCGATGTCGATCTCATCCTCCGTCTCGTCAATACGGATGGTATAGATCGTCCTCACAGTCGATTTATTCATCTTGGGATTACCGCAGAAGCTCCTGAAATCATGGGTACCGATCAGCTGCAGCGTCGCGAGCTTCATGGCATCGGTATCCAGTTTTCCGCCTCTGTACTCGTAGATATATTTTCTGTCAAAGACATGCCGGGCTTTGTTTTTCCCGATTCTGTAGAGATAGTATTTATTGGAAGCATTGTACCGGCTGTGAAAACGGGGTGCCGCGTAATCGACGGAAAGGACGCCGATGTCATCAGGAAGATAGGCATTCAAATAGTCCCGAATCTCATCCGGGTCCATCTCATCCTTCAGTCTGAACTGGGCGACCTGCCCTTTCGCGTGTACACCGGCATCGGTTCTTCCGGCTCCATGTACATCAACCGGATAGCCGCACATCCTGGAAAGCACGCTCTCCAGTTTGCTCTGGATCGTATGATCCGTGTCTCCCTGTTTCTGCCAGCCGTTATACCGTGTACCGTCATACTGCACGGTCATTCTGTAGTTCTGCATGCTCACCTCTTAAATACGATGCCGGACCATTCTCCTTCATGTAGAATCTCCACAACGCTCATTCCGGACGCAAGGGCCGATTGAATCACCAGGTCCTCTTTTTCCGTAAGGATTCCGGACGTGACGTAGATGCCGCCTTTTTTCAGATGAGCCGGCACCTGGGGAGTAATATCGCAGAGAATCTCCGCGATGATATTGGCGCAGCAAAGGTCATAGGCGTCATAGCCGGCCTTTTCCTGAACCATTTCACTTTTGGCGATGTCCCCGAGAATCATTTCAAATGATCCGTCCGGGATTTCATTTTTCATAAGATTTTCCTCGATGGCCGGAAGCGTGTTCTCATCCAGATCCGTACCGAACACGGAGGATGCGCCGCTCTTTAACGCGACAATTCCCAGAATGCCGCTCCCTGTTCCGATGTCGAGAACCCGGTCCCCTTTTTTCAGGTATTTCCGGATCGCTCTGATCGCAAGCCGTGTGGACTCATGAGCACCTGTGCCGAAAGCTGTACCCGGATCAATATGGAGAACAAGCGATGTTCCCTCTTTCGGAACCGTTTCCTCCTCTTCCCATCCGGGGACAATCAGAATATCGTCTATATAGAACGAATGAAAATGTTCCTTCCACCTGTCGATCCAGTCTTCTTCCCGGGTAGTGTCCTTCACGATCTCAGCCGTGCCGATATCGAGATATTGGCCAAGTGCAGACAGCTTCTCCCTGATTTCCTTAAGAAGCTCTTCATCATTGCCTTCTCCGTCCGTATAGAAAGAGATGACGGCATGGTTATCGCTTGCATCCCAGTCCGGCACTACATCACCGAAAAGACCGCCGCTCATTTCCGGCGAAGGAAGTTTTCTGTCCTCGATCTCGATACTGCTGATGCCAAGATCAAGCAAAAGCCCGTTCACGGCTTCTTCCGCCCCGTAAGTCGTATGAATTGTGTATTTATTCCACTGCATGCTCTGCTCCGCGTTTTATGTTATACGTTTTCGCCCATCGTCTTCGCGTATTCCTGAAGGGCTTTCTTCTGGTGCCTGTTCAGCTTCGTCGGGACCTGTACGACAAAGGTGACGTAATGATCGCCCCGCTTGCCGGCATTTCCGATCAGTGGAACACCTTTTCCGCGCAGACGGATTCTCGTATCTGTCTGCGTACCCGGCTTTACTTCGTATTCCACTTCGCCGTCTACGGTTTTGATCCTGATGGCGCCGCCGAGCGCAGCCTTTGAAAATGAAATCGGTACGGTGGAATAGATATTCACGTCATCCCTGACGAAGTCGGAACTCCGCGCGATACGGACTTCCACAAGCAGGTCTCCTCTCGGACCTCCGTTGGTACCCGGTTCACCCTTGTCACGGATTCGGACGGACATGCCGTTGTCAATACCGGCCGGAATATCCACACTGAGTTTTACACGCCTGCTGATATAGCCGCTTCCCCGGCATTCACGGCATTTCTCGCGGATAACCTTCCCGCTTCCGCGGCATTCGGGACAGACCGTCTCTGTCTGCATCATGCCGAAGATCGACTGCTGAGTCGTGATTACCCTTCCGGTACCGCGGCAGCGCGAGCAGGTCTCCGGATTGGTTCCGGGTTTCGCGCCCGTTCCTTTACAGGTCGGACACTCCTCGCGAAGCGTGACATTGATTTCCTTGGTGCATCCGAAGATCGCCTCATCAAAACTGATGGAGACGGACGTTCTCACGTTCGCTCCCCTCATAGGGGCGTTCGGCTGTGAACGGCTTCTCCGTCCTCCTCCGAAAAAGTCTCCGAAAATATCACCGAAAATATCGCTGAAATCCTGTCCGTTAAAATCGAAGCCTCCGGCACCGCCTCCTTCAAAGGCGGCATGTCCGAACTGGTCATAGCGCTTCCGCTTTTCGGCATCACTTAAAACCGAATAGGCCTCGGAAGCCTCCTTGAATTTTTCGGCAGCGCTTTCGTCACCCGGATTCGCGTCCGGATGATATTTCTTGGCCAGTTTTCTGTATGCTTTCTTCAGTTCGTCATCGGTGGCATTTTTCGATACGCCCAGCACTTCATAATAATCTCTTTTTTCCGCCATATGTCCTTTCGCCCGTTTTCGCCCTGAAAGCGAAAACCGATCCTTTCATAACGCAAGTTGACAGCTCCTTCGGCTTATTCCGCAGGAGCTGCCCTTTTGGGAAATTCAGCTTTCCCGTATGATCATACTTCCTTATAATCCGCGTCGACGACATCGTCATCATTGCCGCCTGCGCCGTATCCGCCCTGGCCTCCGTTAAAGCCCTGGCCCTGAGTGAAACCGCTCATATCCGGTCCGCCCTGAGGACCGGCCTGGCCCTGAGCCTGTTCATACATCTTGGCAAAAAGCTTCTGTGCGGATTCAAGCAGTTTCTCACGTGCCGCCTTGATCTCACTGACATCCGCGTCAGTAAGCGGCTGTGAAGCATCTTTATGACGGTCCAGAATGTCTTTCAGAGCCTGAAGATCGCCTTCAACCTGCGCTTTGTCGGAAGCATCCAGCTTATCGCCGGCTGTCTTCAAAGCATCCTCAACCTGGAATACGATGCTGTCCGCTTCGTTCCTGGTTTCCACGGCTTCCTTGCGCTTTCTGTCTTCCGCTTCATACTGCTGCGCTTCCTTGACGGCGCGGTCGATATCGGCGTCGGACATATTGGAGCTGGCTGTAATCGTAATATGCTGCTCCTTGCCTGTTCCGAGGTCCTTCGCGGAAACATTGACGATACCGTTCGCGTCGATATCGAATGTCACTTCGATCTGCGGAACGCCTCTTCTTGCGGGCGGGATGCCGTCCAGACGGAACTGTCCTAAGGATTTGTTGTCTCTCGCGAACTGACGCTCACCCTGAAGGACATTGATGTCCACAGCGGTCTGGTTGTCAGCGGCTGTAGAGAAAACCTGGCTCTTCTTGGTCGGGATCGTCGTATTTCTCTCGATCAGCTTTGTAGCCACTCCGCCGAGAGTTTCAATGGAAAGTGAAAGCGGTGTGACGTCCAGAAGAAGGACATCGCCGGCACCGGCATCGCCTGCCAGCTTGCCGCCCTGTACGGAAGCTCCGAGGGCTACGCATTCATCCGGATTCAGGTTCTTGCTCGGCTCCTTGCCTGTCAGCGTCTTCACGCGTTCCTGAACTGCCGGGATTCTGGTGGATCCGCCTACAAGCAGGACCTTTGTCAGATCGCTGGCTGAAAGGCCGGCGTCCGCGAGAGCCTTCTGAACCGGTTCAACCGTTCTTTCCACAAGGCTTCTGGTCAGCTCGTCAAATTTCGCGCGGCTCAAATCCATGTCGAAATGCTTCGGGCCTTCAGCTGTAGCCGTAATAAACGGCAGGTTGATATTGGTTGTTGTAGCGCTGGAAAGTTCCTTCTTGGCTTTTTCAGCGGCTTCGCGGATTCTCTGAAGCGCCATGCTGTCACGGCTTAAATCCACGCCTTCCTTCTTTCTGAATTCCTCGATCATATAGTCCGCAACGGCTTTGTCGAAATCGTCGCCGCCGAGGAAGCTGTCGCCGTTCACCGCGAGAACCTCGATGACGCCGTCGCCGATCTCGATAATGGAGACATCGAATGTGCCGCCGCCGAGGTCGTAAACCATGATCTTCTGTTCGCTTTCATTGTCAAGGCCGTAAGCCAGAGCAGCCGCTGTCGGCTCATTGATGATTCTCTTGACATCAAGACCCGCGATCTTGCCCGCGTCTTTTGTAGCCTGTCTCTGGGCGTCATTGAAATAGGCCGGAACGGTAATGACGGCTTCCGTCACCTTTTCACCCAGATAGCTTTCCGCGTCAGCCTTCAGCTTCTGAAGGATCATAGCGGAGATCTCCTGCGGCGTATAGGTCTTTCCGCCAGCAGTGACCTTTTCATTTGTGCCCATCTTTCTCTTAATAGAGGAAATGGTATTGTCGGCATTTGTCACAGCCTGTCTTTTGGCCGGTTCACCGACAAGTCTTTCTCCGTTTTTTGTAAATGCGACGACGGAAGGCGTTGTACGAATACCTTCGGCGTTGGCGATCACGGTCGGCTGACCGCCTTCCATTACTGCCACGCAGCTGTTGGTTGTACCCAGATCGATACCTATAATCTTACTCATGATGCTTCCTCCTTATCTATTTCCATTCTTCTTATTGTTGTATTTATTCATCATCTGTGCTTTTAAAACAGGCCTTATTTTCAGTTGGCCACTTTAACCATCGCACAGCGAATGACCGTATCCTTATACATGTAGCCCTTCATGAACTCCTCGACTACGACGTTCTCACCGGCTTCTTCATCCTCCACATGCATGACCGCGTTGTGATAGACCGGATCAAACGGCTGTCCCAAAGACTCAATCGGCTTCACTCCGATGTCTTCCAGCGTCTTCTGGAACTGCTTCAGAATTTTCTCCATTCCCTCGGCAAGAGGATCCTTGCGCTGTTCCTCAGGAACCGCCGCGACTCCGCGCTCCAGATTGTCCACAACCGGAAGAATTTTGGTCATCACATCCCTGACGGCATACGCGTAAAGATCGGATTTTTCCTTATCCGTACGCTTGCGGAAATTGTCATACTCCGCAAGAATCCGCTTAAAACGGTCGTTCAGATCCTGAATCTCCTGATCCTTTTTAAGCAGTGCTTTTTTTGCTTTTCTGCCGAATAAATCCATATCCTCTGATTCCGCCGTGTCTTCCGTTTCGTCTTTGTCTTCCGCAGCAGCTTCCTCAGCTTCGGAAGTCTCCTCTGCTTTCGGCTCTATTTCTTCCCCGGGGTCCTCTGCGGATTCCGTATGTTCTTCAGCAGCCGGGATGTCCGCTTCTGCAGTTTCGGCGGATTCCCCCGATGAACCGTCTTTCATCTCAGTATTCATTTCTTCTGTTTTCAGTTCTTCCTGGCTCAATTTTCAGTTTCCTTTCTATTCTTCAGTACCGGAATCCCCGGAGTCATTTTCATGAATTTCATGTTCCGGATCACCCGGACCGTTTCCGAATACGACATTCAATGTCGCTTTTACGGTTTTCAGAGAATCCATGACCTTTTCATAATCCATACGTTTGGGTCCGATGATACCGATTGTACCCTGCAGACCGTCTCCCAGATCGTAGCTGGCCGTTACGACACTGCAGTCCTTCATCTGTTCCATCCGGTTTTCTTCGCCGATGTAAACCTGAATCTCGGATTCGTCGCCGACCTGTTCCTGGGCTTTCACAAAATCCTGCAGCTCTGATTTTTCCTCAAGCGTCGAGATCAGGCGGCTTGCTTTATCATGATCCGCCAGCTCCGGATACCGGAAGATGTTATTCGCGCCGCTGGTATAAATCTGCATATTCTCGTCTGTCTCCGCGCGAATCACTTCAGCGATCGTATCCAGCACTTCACTGACGATCTGGCTGTGAATACCGGCTTCCTCCTTCACGTTGGAAATGAGACCGAGATTGATGTCCCCGAGTGTCAGTCCGTTAAAGCGCGTATTCAGAAGGAGGTTCAGCTTCAGCACCTGTTCTTCGGTAATATCTTCGTTCAAATCAATAATATGGTTCTTTACGATATTTCCGTCGATCACGACCACATTGAGAAGCTGCCGCGGTGTCAGGCGGGAAAGCTGGATGAACTTGACCTTGTTGCCCTTATACGTCGGAGCCGAAAGCATCGCCGTATAGTTCGTATTGCTGGCCAGAAGCTTCACCACTCTTTTCAGAATCTCCTCCAGACGTCCGGTCCTGGCGATCATCAGAGAATTCATCGCCGTCACCTGTTCGGTCTTTTCCTGTACCAGCCGGTCTACATAGAAGCGATAGGCCTTGTCCGTAGGAATACGCCCCGCGGAAGTGTGCGGCTGCGTAATATAACCCATCTCCTCCAGGTCTGACATCTCATTGCGGATGGTCGCGGAACTTAAGTTCAGATCCGTATACCGGGAAATGGTCCGGGATCCGACCGGTTCACCTGTATCCAGATAGGTCCGGATAATGGCATTCAATATAATTGTTTTTCTAGAATCCAATTCCAAATCGCTCATCCTCTTTTTATTAGCACTCAGTCTTTTGGAGTGCTAACATCTTCTTATGAGAATATACGCCTTGCATTTTCTGTTGTCAATACTTTTTCAAAATCTTTTAAAAAACTTAAAAATGCCTTATTTTTAAACCTTGCCTCCCCTGTTATATCTTCTTTTCTTCCTGTAACCGGGCTTACCGCTGTTTTTTCCGCTCGTTTTACCCGCTTTTTTTCTGTACAGGGATCGAATCACCTGATCGGCGTCTTCCGCCTCTCCGAGATGAACCTTGAGTTCCGTAATCCGGTCTCTTAAATCCGCTGCCGTTTCAAAATCCAGTTCCGCAGCCGCGAGGCGCATCTGCTTGTCCAGTTTTTCGATCAGCTCACCGATTTCGGCGGCGTTCATATCCTCCGCGTCCTTACCGAGGCGGTCTTCCGTCTCCGCCACTTCCTTAGCGGTCGAGATCAGATCGCGAACGGCTTTCCGGATCGTTGTCGGCGTAATTCCGTGTTCTTCATTATAGGCGATCTGCAGCTCTCTCCTTCTTGCGGTTTCGTCGATCGCCCTTCGCATGGAATCCGTAATCGTATCGGCATACATAATCACGCGCCCGTCCGCGTTTCTGGCAGCTCTTCCGATCGTCTGGATCAGGGATGTCTCGGATCGAAGGAAGCCTTCTTTATCCGCGTCCAGAATCACGACCAGAGCAATTTCGGGAATATCCAGACCTTCCCTTAACAGATTGATGCCTACGAGGACGTCAAAGACATCGAGGCGCATATCCCTGATAATCTCAGTACGTTCAAGTGTATCGATATCCGAATGCAGATAGCGCACGCGGATTCCCAGTTCTTTCATGTAGTCTGTCAGTTCTTCGGCCATTCGTTTCGTCAGCGTCGTCACAAGCACTTTGTGATGCTGTTCTGTCTCTTTGCGGATCTCGGCTACAAGATCGTCCGCCTGACCGTTCACGGGCCGGATCTCCACTGTCGGGTCCAGAAGGCCGGTCGGCCGGATCACCTGCTCTGCCCTTAAGAGTTCATGTTCTTCCTCATAAGTGCCCGGGGTTGCGGATACAAAGAGAATCTGGTCAATCCGCTCCTCAAATTCCGTAAAATTCAGAGGCCTGTTATCCAGAGCGCTCGGCAGGCGGAATCCGAAATCCACGAGCGTCCCCTTTCTGCTTTTATCCCCGTTGTACATGGATCCGATCTGGGGGATCGTTTTATGGGATTCATCGATAATGATCAGGAAATCATCTTTAAAATAGTCGATCAGCGTATAAGGCGGCTGTCCCTCTTTCCTTCCGGTCAGATGGCGGGAATAATTCTCAATTCCCGAGCAGATGCCCGTCTCAAGCATCATCTCGACATCAAAATCGGTTCGTTCTTCAATGCGCTGGGCTTCGATCAGTTTCTCCCGCGACTTGAAATATTTGACCCGTTCAATTTTCTCCTCTTCGATTGCCCGGCAGGCCTCCTTCATCCGGTCTTCGGGAACGACATAGAAGGAAGCCGGATAAATCGGCGCGTAGGTGAGATCCGTTATGGTGTCTCCGGTCAGAAGGTCGACCTTGGAGACTCTGTCGATTTCATCTCCGAAGAATTCAATTCTCAGGGCATAGTCATTGACATCCGCGGGAATGACTTCGACCGTGTCTCCTTTTACTCTGAAACATCCTCTGTGGAAGTCGATCTCGTTGCGCTCATACTGCATATCGATCAGTTCACGGAGCAGAGTGTCTCTGTCCTTCATAAGCCCCGGCCTTACGGAAACCATCATATTCATATAGTCATCGGGCGCGCCGATACCGTAAATGCACGAAACGGAAGAAACGATGATGACATCCCTGCGTTCACTTAAGGAAGCCAGCGCGGAGAGCCTCAGTTTGTCAATCTCGTCATTTACCGAAGAATCTTTGGCGATATAGGTATCCGACTGGGGAACATATGCTTCAGGCTGATAGTAATCATAGTAGGATACGAAATATTCGACGGCATTCTCAGGAAAGAACTCAAGGAACTCGCTGTACAGCTGAGCCGCGAGCGTCTTGTTATGCGCGATGATCAAAGTGGGTTTCTGCAACTCCTGAATAATATTGGCCATCGTAAAGGTCTTTCCCGATCCGGTTACGCCCAGAAGAGTCTCTGCCTGATTTCCGTTTCTGAAACCTTCCGCAAGAGCGCGGATTGCCTCCGGCTGATCCCCGGTCGGCTTATACTCGGAATGTAGACGAAATTCCATAATCTGTTCTCCCACTTATTTTTATGTGAATTCATTCTTTATACAACGAAAGAATCGTTCATCCGAACGATTCTTTGATATCAGTTACTGTCTTTCCGGACTCTTTACACATCCAGATGCCGCTTCACCGTGATACGGGCTCCGGCCACGCCGATTCCGATTCCGAGAAGGACTCCCAGAGGCAGAAGGATGGCAAAAACCTGATTGACATTGAGCAGGACGCCTCCCATTGCGTTCAGGAATCCGAAGCGGGCAAGGAGCCTCGAAATCAGCAGATTGTAAACCGCGTAGAGTATTCCGAGAGGAATCGCGGATCCGATCAGCCCCAGCAGAAGTCCTTCTATAATAAACGGTCCCCTTACAAATGAATCCGTAGCTCCGATCAGCTTCATCAGAACAATCTCTTCTTTTCTGACCGTGATTCCTACAGTGATCGTATTCATAATGAGGATAATCGAAACGATCAGAAGGACCGCGATGACACCTGCGGAAATATAGGAGAAGATCTTGTTAAAGCCTTTCAGGTTTTTCGCGGCCGCGGAACTCTGGTTGATCTGCCGCACGCCTTCGATTTTTCCGATCTCGTCCACCACCTGCTGCTGGTTTTCGATTTTATCCACGAAGATTGTAAAACTGGCCGAATTCGCGAGAGGATTCTCCTTGAAACCCTCCGCAAGCTGCGGATTGGAGCCAAAACGCTCTTCCTTATATTTTTCCCAGGCCTCTTCGGCAGATGTATAGTGAATCTCGGTCACATGTTCGATCTTCGTAATCTGTTCACCGATTTTCTGAATTTCGTCCTCCGTGATTCCTTCCGTGAAGAAAACGGTGACGCCCACCTGCTCTTCCAGTTCCGTTCTCAGCGCGTTCACATTGAGAAGGATCGACATAAATGCCCCGAAGAGAAAAATGCATGCTGTCATTGTTGCGATCGAGGCTACGGAAAACATCTTGTTGCGGTCAATATTCGAGATTCCCTGCCTGATCATATATCCGATCGATCTAAGCTTCAATATAACCACCTTCCTCAACATCTCTTGCGATGGATCCGTTTCTCATGGCAATCACTCGTTTCTGGAACTGATCCACGAGTCCCTTGTCATG
The DNA here is from genome assembly GCA_900319795.1 of uncultured Eubacteriales bacterium. Taxonomy (GTDB): domain Bacteria; phylum Bacillota; class Clostridia; order Lachnospirales; family Lachnospiraceae; genus Chordicoccus. The sequence goes on from ONPU01000001.1 coordinate 331,847, forward strand.
AGTCACCATCAGAACCGTCGTTCCCTGCTCGTTAATTCCCTCTATCAGCTTCATGATCTCATAAGAATTTCTGGGATCCAGGTTGCCGGTAGGTTCGTCCGCCAGAAGAATCTGGGGTTTGTTGACGACGGCACGTGCAATAGCCACTCTCTGCTGTTCTCCGCCTGAAAGCTGCCGCGGAAGACTCTTATATTTCCCGGCAAGCCCGACTTCCTTAAGCACTTCCGGAACACGCCGCTTGATCTCCCTCGGAGAAGCCTCTACGGCCCGCATGGCAAGCGCGACATTTTCATAGACATCCAGTTCTTCCAGCAGGCGGAAATCCTGGAACACCATTCCGATATTTCTCCGGTAGAAGGGAATCTTCGATCTCTTCATCGTATTCAGAACCTTACCGTTTACAGTGATGATTCCTTCCGTCGGCTCGAGTTCCTTTAAGAGAAGCCTGATCAGCGTGGATTTCCCGGATCCGCTGTCGCCGACCAGAAATACGAATTCACCCTTGTCCACATGGAGCGATATTTCATCGACGGCAAGCTGGCCGTTTTCATATTGCTTGCTGACCCTGTCCAGATCAATCATAGAAACATCCTTTCCTTAAAAATGCTGCAGCGTCCGTCTCCGGATGCCACAGCCTCCTCTGTCAGTTCATACCTTTTGCATTTTAAGCTGCGGCTTTATCCCGCCGGCGCTGTCATCAATAGTCAAGAGTTTCCATGTACTTCATATATTTCACAACCATGAGAGCAATCTTGAACGTGATCGCGTCGTCAAATACTCTCAGATCCAGTCCGGTACTCTTCTGCAGCTTATCGAGCCGGTAAACAAGAGTGTTGCGGTGGATATACAGCTGTCTCGAAGTCTCCGACACATTGAGGGAATTCTCGAAAAACTTATTGATGGTTGTAAGAGTCTCTTCATCAAAGTCATCCGGAGACTTGCTGGTGAAGATCTCCTTGATGAACATCTTGCACAACGGGATCGGCAGCTGATAGATCAGTCTTCCGATTCCAAGCTGGCTGAACGCGATGACGTTGAGATCCTCGAAGAAGATCTTGCCGACATCGAGCGCCATGCGGGCTTCCTTATAGGATCTCGACACCTCTCTGATCTCGGATACGGAGTTGCCGTAAGAGATGCGCACATTGCCCTTCAGGCCCTGGCCCAGAGCGTCGATGATGGAAGACGCGATCGCTCTCATCTCCTCCGGTCCGTCGCTCTCATCCAGCTCCTTGATGATGATAATGCTCTTTTCATCAACCGCGGTGATAAAATCATTCTTTGATTTTGCGAAATAGCTCTTGACCGATTCCAGAGTACTGTAGTCTTTATTCTGGTCCGATTCCATGATAAAGACCGTTCTCTTCGCGTCGGTATCGATATGGAGCTTCTTCGCACGATTATATACATCAACGAGGAGCAGGTTGTCAAGTATGAGGTTCTTGATGAAATTGTCCTTGTCGAAGTGTTCTTTATAAGCGACCAGAAGATTGCGGATCTGGAAAGCGGCGAGTTTCCCGACCATAACGGGATCATCCGCCCCCTGCGCAATGATGATGTATTCAAGCTGATAGTCATCATAGACCTTGAAATAGAGCATGTCGCGGATTTCCTGGTAATCAGCCTGTGATTCCGCAAAACTCACAATATCATGTCTCGAAACAGCAATATCTTCCTTAGTTGAAGCAATTACTTTTCCGTCAAGATTGACAATGGTCAGTTCACATTTTGTTATACCCTTGATGCCGTTAATCGTGTCCTGGAGAACAATATTCGAAAGCATATTCGCAAACCCCTTTTCTTACGAAGTGCAGCATTTTTGGTTATTTTCCAAAAAAACCATTTATTATTATACTACATATTGCATAAAAGCGAAAGATGCTTTCCGTAATATTATACAAAAATTGATTCCGTTTTTTGACAAAACTTCCAAATCCGCTATTCGACAATTTTGAGGAGCATCAGATTTCAAACATCAGGTCCGCATAGGTCGGAACCGGCCAGAGCTCTTTATCGATCAGCATCTCGGCGCGGTCTACCGGTTTCCTCAGCTTCTCCATGGCAGGAACGACATTGTCACGGTAGGAAGCCGCCTGCGCGCGTCCTCCGATGCAGTTCTCCGCATTTTTCATGGCTGAAAGGAGTTCTTTCCTGGCCGAAGAAGCTTCCCGGATCAGCTCTCCCAGCTCTTCGAGGATCTCAAGCTGAACGGATGTGTCGATTCCCGCCTGTTTCAGGGAATTCACGCAGTCTGAAAGCTGACGCGCCCCTTTGAACATGGCCGGCTGCAGAAGCTTCGTAAACATCTCCAGCATGGTTCTCGCTTCGATATTGATATCCTTGGAATAGGTCTCGTATTTGATCTCCATGCGGCTTGTCAGTTCCTTCGGCGTAAATACACCGAAGTCCCCGAAAAGCCTGACGGCTCTTTCCGAAGTAAGCGCCGGAATCGCGTCGACCATGGAAGGCAGATTCGGAAGACCTCTGCGCTTCGCTTCGGTTACCCAGCTTTCCGAGTATCCGTTTCCGTTAAATACAATTCTCTGGTGCTCCGCGGCATAGCGCTTGATCAGGTCGTGCACACAGTTGTCAAAGCCCTCCGGTCCTGCCGCTTCCAGCTCGTCGCAGGCATCCCGGAACGCTTCCGCCACGATCGTATTCAGCACGACATTCGGCGCGGCGACGGAATCTCTCGATCCCACCATTCGGAATTCGAATTTATTTCCCGTAAACGCAAAGGGCGACGTTCTGTTTCTGTCGGTCGCGTCTCTGCTGATATCCGACAAAGTGGAAACGCCCGTATAGAGGGTCCCGCTCTTTTTCACGCCTTCCGCATGTCCTGTGGAAACAAGCTGCTCAAGGACATCTTCCAGCTGCTCTCCCAGAAAGACGGATATAATCGCCGGAGGAGCCTCGTTACCGCCAAGTCTCCGGTCGTTTCCGACGTCGGCGGCAGACTCCCGAAGAAGATCGGCGTGGCGGTCCACTGCTCTTAAGATACATGTCATCACCAGCAGAAACTGAATATTCTCATGCGGTGTTTTGCCGGGGTCGAGCAGATTGACGCCTTCGTCCGTGACGAGGGACCAGTTGTTGTGTTTACCGGATCCGTTTACTCCTTCAAACGGTTTTTCATGCAGCAGGCAGCGAAGAGAATGTCTCGTCGCGGTGCGCTTCAGTGTCTGCATGATGATCTGGTTGTGGTCCACGGCCACATTGGCCATTTCATGAATGGGCGCCAGTTCGTGCTGAGCGGGCGCAGCCTCATTGTGCTGCGTTTTGGCCGGCACACCGAGCCGCCATAGTTCTTCATTGACATCATGCATGAAGCCGGCAATTCTCGGTCTTAAAGTCCCGAAGTAATGATCGTCCAGTTCCTGGCCTTTCGGCGGCGCGGCGCCGAACAGAGTCCGCCCCGTAAAGACCATGTCCATCCGTTTCAGGTACTTCTCGCGGTCGATAATGAAGTATTCCTGCTCTGCCCCCACATACGGAATCACCTTTTTCGCCGTCCGGTTTCCGAACAGCCGGACAAGCCTCAGTGCTTCCCGGTTCACGGCTTCCATCGAACGAAGAAGCGGTGTTTTCTGGTCCAGAGCTTCACCTGTATAGGAACAGAAAGCGGTCGGGATGCAAAGAAGAGCCCCTCCTTCGTCCCTTCTGATGAACGCGGGAGAAGTTGAGTCCCAGATTGTATATCCGCGGGCTTCAAATGTGGCCCGAAGGCCTCCCGAAGGGAATGAGGACGCGTCCGGTTCACCTTTAATCAGTTCTTTTCCGGAAAGGCTCATCAGCACACGGCCATCCGCCATGGGCGCGGAAATAAAGGCATCATGCTTCTCGGCCGTCACGCCGGTAAGCGGCTGAAACCAGTGTGTAAAATGAGTCGCTCCCCGTTCCATCGCCCACTCTTTCATCTCATGGGCAATCGTATCCGCCACCTCGGGCGAAAGTTCGCTTCCCTCGTCAATCGCTCTTTTCAGCTTCTCGTATACTTTCTTCGGAAGGCGCTTCATCATGACGCTTTCATTGAAAACGTCTTCCCCGAAAATATCCTGAACATGATTTCCTTTTTCATCCGCAATTCTGTTCATAAAACCTCCCACCTTTTTTGAGGCGGTATATCTGTATCTGGATCAGTCGATAGGAACAAGGACGGATCTGATCTTGGAAGGATCCGTAAAGATCCGGATTCTCTGCCGTTCGTTGACGATCGTCGTCTCTTTATAGGCGCCGCCAAACTCTCCGTCCAGAGTCCACGGCATTTCTTCCTCACAGCTCAATTCAATTCTGTCGGTTTTAAAATAGTCGATCATCTGTGTCTTATAGTTCTGTGTCAGAAGCGACGTCACGATTTCATTGAGTTCTATAAGATTAGTAGGTCTTCTGATGAGGGTCACTTCAAAAACCCCGTCATCCAGCTCCACTCCCTTTCCGGTGATATTCCGGAAGCCTCCGACCGAAATGGAATTCGTCACCATCCCGAACAGATAGTCTCCTTCACGTGTAAGACTGTCGCTGTGAACCTTGAGATGATACGGCTTCAGGTCGGTTATTCGTTTGGTCGCTTCGATCAGATACGCGACGTGGCCCAGAATATTCTTCATATCCTGATTGGTCTCATAGGCCACATCCGTAAACGCGCCGAACGCCGCTACATATATAAACACATGCTGATCATTCAGGCGTCCCGCGTCTACCTTTTTCGGAATACCGTCAAGGATATCGCCGACTGCCTGTACTACATTGGAACTCAGTCCCAGGCTGGTCGCGTAATCATTTGTCGAACCTACGGGAATATAGCCAATCGGAATGTCTAGTCCGTGATTCAGCATTCCCGTCACTACTTCATCCAAAGTACCGTCGCCGCCGGCGGTGACAATCATTGAAAACTCCTTCTCTTCCACCGTGGAGAGTTTTTTGACCGCGTCTCCGTTGGCCTGAGTCGGATAAACTTCAATTCGAAAACCGGCTTTCACAAACAGGTCTATCACAGTTGACAGATGGTTCAGAAACAGACCCTTTCCGGCCTTTGGATTGTAGATCAGTAAAATCTGTTCCCTCATAGAGATCTCACCTCTTCCTGCCTATAATCTGTACTATCATACACCCATTAAATATTCCGGGCAATGAATTTGTTTTTCAAAGCATTTCACGACTTTCACGTAAATGTGTCACCAAAGCATCATTTTATCGTCACAATTCCACCACATTTCGATACAAAAATGGAATACATAAAAAACAAATTCAAAAAAACGCTGATTTCCCACATAAAAGTCAGACGTTTTATAAAGGAGGGAATATATTATGAGAAAATGGACAAATTACGCATTATGCACAGCGCTCTCATTGGGACTTGGTTTCTCAGGTGCTGCCGGAATGGCTCTGACAAACGTGTCAGCTGCCGCAGATACAAATGTCACTGCCGACAAATCCATTCAGGAAATCGCAGCCGAAACCATGCCGTCCATGGTCGCCATTACCAATACGTCCGTTCAGGAACTGAACGATTATTACGGCGGCATGTTCGGTTTCGGTGGCTTTGGCGATTTCGGAAACGGACGGACCGTCGAATCGGTCAGTAAGGGTACCGGCGTCATCATGTCGGAAACGGATGACTACATTCTGATCGCGACGAACGCGCATGTTATCGAAGGAGCAAACGATCTGTCAGTGGCGTTCTCGGATGAAACAGCTGCGGAAGCCACGATTATCGGAAGCGACAGCACAAACGATCTGGGTGTGATCCGGGTCGCAAAAAAAGATCTGAGCAAAGAAACCCTCGATACGATCAAAGTCATCCCGGTCGGCTCCTCCGGAGATCTTCAGGTCGGTGAATCGGTTGTCGCAATCGGAAATGCCCTCGGATACGGCCAGTCCGTCTCCACAGGAATCGTCAGCGCGTTGAACAGAAGTATATTCAGTCAGGAGGAAATGAGTGTTCAGGATTCATCCAAGTCCATTGGAATGATCCAGACGGACGCCTCCATCAATCCCGGAAACTCCGGAGGTGCTCTCCTCAACATGAAAGGGGAACTCATCGGAATCAACTCCATCAAATTCGCGGATGAAATGGTAGAGGGCATGGGCTACGCAATTCCGATCGACTATGCCTCTCCGATTCTGGAAAAACTCGCGAACAACACGGACAGCGCAGATGCTTCCGACAGCTCTTCCGCCGGAAATACCGAAAACAATACGGTCCGTCTCGGAATCAACTGCCAGACAGTGACCGAGGAATATGCCAGTTATTATAATATCCCGACAGGTGTGTATGTAAACAGTGTCGATCCCGGCTCCGCGGCAGAAAAAGCAGGAATCAGTGAAGGGGACATCATAACGCAGATCAATGATACAAAGATCTCTTCAGCGGATGATCTGAAAAATGCGCTCTCCGCTTTCAGTAACGGAGACACCGCGGAAGTCACCGTAGCCCGTAAAATCAATTTCTTCGGAGAAGACAACATGGAATACGGAACGCTGACGGTCACGTTCGGATCGGGCACAGAGGATGCCGAATCTATGAGTGAAGCAGCGTGATCACCTTCAGCCTCCTCCATACATGTACCTTTCATATAACAAAAGAGAAAGCGGGCAGCCCCCGCTTTCTCGCCTTTTTATCATCCTGCGTACATCATGCCGTCAAAGATCTCATTGACATCGGTACCCTCTATTTTCATGGGCCATGACGTGAGGTCGATCTTGATTCGTGCGATCCTTCCGTCTGAAGTGCGGACATCGATTTTCTCCTGATCATCGGTCCTGAAAGTCGTCACTTTCTCACCTGGCGCGATTGTCACGCCTTCTTCCAGAACATTGCCGTCTTCATCGATGATATCCACGGAAAACTCTTTCAGCACCGTCAGCTCTCTGCCCGTTTTGATCGTCCACATCTCTTCGTCCGGAACCGGTATACCGCCCTCTCCTATATGATACTTTCTGGAAATGGAAGACGTACTGAGGGCATCTGTCCTGCTCTCCAGCTGAAAGCTGTCAGGATCTGTAATCATTTCCCTGCAGGAATACCCGTCGGACACACCGATCACGCTCATAAAACCGCATTCCAGGTCCGTTATCTCTTCTACACCGTCGGCGCCGATCGAGTAGAGGTACAGTTTTCTGTAATCATTTTCCAGCGTCTGTTCCACGTACAGATAATTGCCGTCTCTTCCATGCACGAAAAGAGGGGTAATCCCAAAGCAATAGCACTCCACCGGATAATCCTGTTCATCTATGTACACATGGATCTGACGATAATTGTAATATTCGTCCTGCTCCGGATAGATATTCACCGTCTCCATATCTCCGTCGTTATCGAGATCCAGAAGGACATTCTCGTTCAGCGGCAGAGCCTGTGTATAGCATTCCGGCGCGATGGTATATTTCTCATTAAAAAGGTCTTCATTTCCCTTGTAAGGAACAAAAACGTTCTGTGCGCCCTCCGCGTAGGAAGCCAGCATATACGGACCTATATAGAAATCCAGTCCCTCATTGGTGAGTACATACGAATAATCCGCCTCATGCTCGACCGTAAAGAAATTGTCGTCCATAAATGAAAGATCGGGATATTTTTCCTTCACCAGATCCCGTACCCGCTTGAGGAGCTTCGCCGGATCCGGACTGATATCCGAAAGCGTCAGAAGTTTTCCGGAAGCGGTATCATAATTCCATCCTTCCCGGCCGTAGCTGCCGTGGGCACCGCCCGTATACATACTTACGGGCTCAAAGAAGCTCAGCACACGCGAATCCGCTCTGGCAAGAAGCAGGTCGTATTTTTCAAAAAAGCCGTTGAAATATTCCGGCATATCTTCATACATGACGAGCGCTTCCGGTCTCCACGCCTCAAAATCAGACATGATCTTGTCCTTGCGCATCGAATTGTATTCCTCAAGGCTTTTCGAAAGATCCGGATATTTTGCGGCCTCTTCATCCGTAAGGAAGGCCGCGGCATACTCAAAGTCGAGCAAGGTGGTGTAGTCTTCTTCGGTATATTCGTTTTCATAGGCTTTACCCGTAATGACCCGGAGATTTTCAACATCACTTCCGGATGCTTCAGCCGCGAAAACTGCCGTTTGAAATATCAGAACTCCAAAAAGAAAAAGGATCAGACTGCTGACGGAAAAAGCTGATCTTCTCATAGAATCTCCTCCTTTTAAGATCTTGTCATCACGAAAGATGTATTTATTTTAACACAGAGGAAGCATCCTATGCGAGTATTTACAGATCATCGCTTGATAATCGAGTCTGAAAAGAGTAATATAGAGATGCAGATTTCCTTTTATTCCAAAAATCCCATTATGGGATTTTTTTGTTTTGAAAGGAGGTCCGATATGACTTATCACGAATTTTGCGGCGGCTTCTGTCAGTTCATCATGCGCCGTTTTTCCGAACTCACCTGCTTTATGCCGGAATTATATGAAATGTTCAGCAAAGAGGACATGCCTCCGGAGGAATTTGCCCTGCGTTCTTTCTGCGGCCCGTTTTATGAAGAGCCGAAAAAGAAGCAGCTTCGCGCGTCTGACTTCAGGGAAATGCTCCCGGATGACAGAAAACTCCTTTTCGACCGTCTCTGCGATATCCGCTATGAATCTTCCAAAGAAGAAAATGTTCCGGCTTATATCATCTTTCACAACAGGGCAATCTATGAGATCTGCATGGCTTTGCCCGAAAGTATGGAAGAACTTGAGGCCGTGCCGCATGTGGGAAAAAAGAAGGCGGAAAAATACGGAACGGAAATCCTTGAGGCCGTGCGAAGCTATGGCTGAAAAGACCCGCGCATAAGCGCGGGTTCTTATGAAATATCAAAGCCATTTATTCCTGCCCAAGAAGCGGCGTCAGGCAGTCCATACTGAGGAGAACAGTAGATCCGTTATGCAGTAAAGCTGATACTGCCGGAGGCAGAAGGCCAAATGCACCGAGAGCAATCAGAGCTCCGTTAAAGCCCATTACAAAGCGGTAATTGCGGCCGATTCGCCCCATCAGCTTTTGCGACAGCTTCCGAATAAGTACCAGTTCTCTCAAATCCTCCGCCGCGATGGTGATATCCGCAACCTCCCTGGCAACACCGGCGCCGCTTCCGATAGCGATTCCTACGTCTGCCAGAGACAGTGCCGGGGTGTCATTGATGCCGTCCCCGACCATGATCATACACCGTCCCTCGTCCTTCATTGCACGGACAAACGCGGCCTTTTCTTCAGGAAGAACTTCCGCGCGGTAATCGTCAACGCCCAGTTCCTCAGCGATCTGACGGGCTGTATTCTGATTGTCTCCGGTCAGCATCACAATGTGACGAATCCCGGTCTCTTTAAGAAGCGCCTTCATTTCTCCCGCTTCAGGCCGCAGCGGATCACTGATTCCTATGGCTGCGGACAGCACCCCGCCAATGGCAAGATAAAGCCAGGAATAGTGCGCTGAAAGATTCTCAAAGGCTTCCCGATCATCGGGAAGTACATTGACGGCCTCATCCTCAAAGACAAAATGCCGACTGCCGATGACCACTCTTTCTCCTCCGATTCTGGAGGCGATTCCATGGGCGACCACATATTCAACCTCGCTGTGCATTTCCTGATGGTCAAGTCCCTGTTCTTTTGCAGCCCTGACCACTGCGTTTGCGACAGAATGCGGAAAATGTTCCTCCAGACAGGCTGCGACCCGCAGCATTTCTTCCCGGTCCCGGCCATGGAAGGCTACCACTTCCGATACCGTTGGACAGGCATTGGTCAGTGTTCCGGTCTTATCAAAAACCACGGTATCTGCCCGGCTGAGGATTTCCATGAATTTTCCGCCTTTGACAGTAATCCTGTGCCGGCTCGCTTCCCGCATGGCAGAAAGGACGCTCAGAGGCATGGACAATTTCAACGCGCAGGAGAAATCCACCATCAGTACCGAAACAGCTCTGCTTGTGTTTCCCGTTAACAACCATGTCACAGCACTTCCGGCAAGGCACCAGGGAACCAGCTTGTCAGCCAGGTTGTATGCTCGTACTTCGCTGTTCGATTTCAGCCGTTCCGACTCTTCGATCATGCGAACGATTCGGTCATATCGGTTTTCTCCGGCAGTATGTGTAACGAGAACGACACAATTTCCTTCTTCTATGACAGAGCCCGCATAAACCGCTGCCCCCGGACGCTTTGCGACCGGAACGGATTCTCCGGTAAGAGAAGCCTGATTGACCATCACATCTCCGTCATCGATGATTCCGTCCAACGGCAGAACATGTCCGGTATGGACGATGATCCGGTCCCCTTCGCAAATCTGTGAAAGCGGCACCTCTTCCTGATGTCCGTCTTCCATAAGAAGCCAGACCCGGTCCACATTGAGAGACATGTTCTTCGCAAGATCGTCTACGGACTTCTTGTGAGTCCACTCATCCAGCGTATCGCCGAGCCTCAGGAGAAAACGGACTGATCCGGCAGTGGAAAAATCACCTGTAAGAAGAGAAACTCCGATGGCAATACCATCCAGAACTTCTACGTTTATTTTTCCCCGTGCCAGTGTTTTGGCCGCGAGCCATAAACGCGGAACCGCATTGACCGTATTTATCACCTGCTTAAGCGGCATTGGAAAAAACAGCCTTTTTGTATAGTGCCACAGCACCTGAAAAACCATTTTTTCCTTATACTCCCGATTGATACGGCGGCTTAAAGAGCTGAATACATGGCACACCTCTTCCGCTTTCTCATAGGAAAAACGGGAAAGTTCGGCATAAAGGTCTTCCCTGCTTCCGTTAAAAAGAATCGTCAGGGTACAAAGCCGTTCATGCACTGTCACATGCTCAACAGAGGGAAACGCCATGACCCAGGCTTCAAGAAGATCCGCCTGTTCCATGCTCATCGCGTATTGGACAGCTTTAAGGCGTACCCTTCCCGGACTTTCATGGAGAATCCGGAATCTCATGCCTTCGCACCGTCTTCGATATAAGCAGCCTCTTCTTTCACCGCTCTCGATTCATTGATTGCCTTTGCGTCAGCCAGAATATCCGCGCAGCTCTCCTGGACATTTTCCACATCGTTCATGACCTGGTCTTTGCAGCGCAGCGCAGCTGCCGTAACATTGGTATACACTTTACGCGCGTCTTTACTGGCAAGCAGTTTGAAACCTGCGGATCCGAATAATGTACCTCCTGCAAATAGTGCGATTTTTCCTGTCAAACTCATATTCATCTCCTCCTTGTATTTGACCGGCATCTGCCGGATCATTACTTTTACTGACGTGTAACATTTAACTTCTGCCCTTCCAAGTCAGAGGACCCGCTCATATCAGTCCGAATAGCCCTTTCTTTTCATAGGCAGCCGATTCTATGCCAAGGCAGGTATATCCAGTGGCATCGACTGTTTTTTTCAGACTATCCGAATCCACGGGCTCCTCAGTCAGAAAGGATGCTTCCTTTTTGCTCCTTGAAGCCGAGACCTTCTTTGCTTTCGGAACAGCTTTACGAATGGCTTCGCACACGTGAGCCTCACACATGCTGCACATCATTCCGTCAATTTTCAGCGTTGTTTTAATCATGGATTCCCCCTTGCTTACAAGTCCTTTAGGAAGCGTAGAATACGTCATCATCCCGTCATAGAAGCTTGCATTTCTTCAGGTCAGTTTATAGGCACTTTTAATCTGTTCTTTTCTGGTCATAACGTTTCTCCGTTTCAGGCTTGTCTCTTTCTCATAACCGCTACAGCTTTTCCTACAGCACCGGCAACTTTATCCCAGAACATCCTGCTGCCTCCCGATGAACGTTTCTGTCTCTTTCGTATGCTCTTTCGGATGAGCTGCTCCATACTCATTTCGAACAATCGGTTATGTTATTGTTAGTAATGTCTAACCGTTATTTATTTTATTCCTTCCACTGACGAAAATCAAGTAGCCTAATATCTCCGAAGAAACGCTTCTCAAAAATGATATTGTGCCTGTTTGTCGGTTGATGTGCCGGAGTTGCTCTTTTCATTGGATCAGATGCTCCAGCCTGCGCTGGCATTCTGCAGCTGCGTCATGCGTCTGAAAAGGCTGTTTTCATTTGCAAAGAGTTCTGCCGGGCTTCCTTCTTCGGCCACCTTGCCATCCGAAAGAACAACGATCTTATCCGCCGCTTCCACAGTACGCATACGGTGGGCGATGACCAGTACCGTTTTCCCTAAGAGCAGCCGTGACAGCGCGCCTTGCACCTTAGTCTCGTTCTCTACGTCAAGAGAAGCCGTCGCTTCATCCAGGAGCACGATCGGTGCATTCTTTAAAAGTGCACGGGCAATAGAGATCCGCTGGCGTTCTCCTCCGGAGAGCTTTGCTCCGTTTTCTCCGATGGGCGTGGCATAGCCCTGCGGAAGCTTCTCTACGAACTCGTCACAGTTGGCTGCTCTGGCGGCGGCCAGAACCTCTTCATCTGAAGCACCGTACTTGCCCAAGCGGATATTTTCCATTACGGTATCGTCAAACAATACCACATCCTGGAACACCATGGAGTAATCGGTCAGCAGCGTTTCCGGGTCGATATCTGCTATGTTCACACCACCGACACGGATGGTACCGCTGTCGATATCCCAAAGTCTTGCAGCAAGCCTGGCGCAGGTGCTCTTGCCGGAGCCGGAAGGGCCGACCAGTGCGGTCACTTCGCCCTCTTTCGCTGTAAAGCTTACACCACGCAGGACCTGTTCATTGTCGTAAGCAAAGCCCACGTTTTCAAAGACGATATCATGTCCATCCGGTGCAAAGCTGTCAGCCCCATCGGCGGTCTTCGCATCGTAGATCTCCATCAGACGGCTGGCGGAAACCTGGGACATGAACATCTCGGCAATCAGGGCCAGAGCCTGATCGAAAGGCGCATAGACACGGGTGATCACTAACAAGAACATAAACAGCAGCATGAAATCGATCTGGCCGGAAAGGATCATACTCGTACCTGTCAGTATTGTTGTCGCTACACCAAGGCGCATGATCACACTGGCCGCATTGACAAAAATACCGGTGGACAGCTCGCCGTGGATCATCGTTCTTTCGTGGCGGTCGATCTTTTCATTCAGCTCCTGCAGGAAGCGGCCTTCCTGATTCGTAGCACGGATCTCCCGGATGTTTTCCAGGGTTTCCTGAATGCCGTCAGACACCTGAATTCCCGCTGCTTTTGTGATCTCTGAATTTTTCTTTGCCAGCTTGCGGCTTCCGAAAAGGAGAGCAAAAGCCACCGGAACGCCCCACAGGCAGGCAATAGCAAGCTTCCAGTTATAAATAAAGAGTCCGACAGCAATAATCGCGGTAGAAATATACGATCCATACAAATATCCCAGGCAATGGGACCAGACGTGCTCCAGCCGGTTCACATCGCCCATGATGGTCTCTGTCAGGTCTGCAAGATCGCGCTTCCCGAAATAGCCAAGGGGCAGCTTTCTTAAGCGCTCGGCAATGCTGATGCGGACCGCTTTGACTTCGCTGTATACCAGGCCATAGGTCGTGCGATACTGCTGCATATGTGTGATCAGGGAAAGGACCACGAAGGCAAGCACCAGCAGGATAAAGGTAAGGGCATTCGGAAGCGGCGCACCGGTCGTTAATGTGTCCATGAACTTCGTCATGAGGAGATACAGGATGCCCATTCCGCCCATGACCACAAGGTTCACGATCACAGTGAAGACCGTCCCCTGTTTTGTGTTCTTTATGCCCTGGTCGGTAAGCGCGTATTTACGCTGAAAATCTTTTCCGAACATTACTGCACCTCCTTTTTGGCGGATACAGACACTGCGGGATCCACCTGCGAGATCCGCCATTTGACCGCCTGATTATATTCTTTCCACATCCGGGCATACAGGCCGTTTGCCTGTACCAGCTCTGCATGGGTTCCTTCCTCAGAGACCTTTCCGCCGTCCAGTACGATGATCTTGTCCGCGCTGACGACAGTGGACAGTCGATGGGCGATCATGATGACCGTGCGTCCTTTTGTAAGCGTCGCAAAGGCCTTCTGGATCATGGCTTCGTTTTCAGGGTCGGCAAAGGCGGTAGCCTCATCAAGAACAACGATGGGGGCATCCTTCAAGATGGCTCTTGCCAGTGCCACACGCTGCTGCTCTCCGCCGGAAAGATAAGTTCCTTCCGTCCCGATGACAGTATCCATACCGTCCGGCAGTTTTTCCAGGATGTCATCGCATTGTGCTGCAGTAAGCGCTGCCTGCACCTCTTCACGGCTCGCTTCCGGGCGGGATGCTCTGACGTTCTCCAAAATACTGGTCTTGAACAGACGGTTATTCTGGAAGACAAACGCTACCTGATCCATCAGCACATGAGGATCGGCATCTCTGACATCAACACCACCCACAAGGACACTTCCGGAGCTGACATCCCAGAAACGGGGAATCAGGCTCGCAGCCGTTGTTTTGCCGCCGCCGGAAGGCCCGACCAAGGCTGCCGTCTGTCCGGGCTCCACCTTGAAGGACACACGATCAAGGGCAGGGATCTCTGCTCCGGCGTAAGTGAAGCTGACATTCTTAAATTCCACACTGTTGTCTTTCGGAACCTGGGGATTGTCTGTGATCTTAAGGACTGGCGCACTCATGACCTCGCTGATCCTTCCAAGTGCCGTGCTGGCCAGCATCATGCCGCTGGCGGCAAACATGATCTTTGCCAGCGCTGTGGAGATGATGGCAGAAAACACCGCATAGAAAGCAAAGTTGGTAACAAACCCGGCAAAGCTGCCGGAGTTAAGCGCTGCCGGTGCCAGAAGGAGTGCCACAGGAACCAGAAAGACAAAGGCTCCTTCGGTAAAGGTCAGGTTCACGGACTGGGGCACCTTGCAGACATCAGCCTGATAATGCTCTGCCTTTGCGCTGTAATCTTCGATCGCCTGCTTAAATGCCTTAAAGGAATATACGGTCTGCTGGAACACCTTGACCACGGGGATCCCGCGGACATATTCCGTACCCGCTTTACTCATTACATCCTGGGCTGCCTGGTATTCCGCCATGAGCCCGGCATTTTTTCCGCCCATCATCGTGGCCATGGCCGCGACAGATACCACCGCTGCCAGCAGGCAGGAGGCCCCCATACGCCAGTCAAAAACAAACATCAGGACCAGCATGGCAATAAACATGGCCACCGTTCCGACGATGTCTGCCAGGTTGTGGGCAAGCAAGGTTTCCGTTTCGGAGGCTGCTCCGTCCAGACGGTTTCGAAGAAGCCCGGAAGCATTGGAATCGAAGAAGCCCAAAGGCGTCTTCATGAGATGCTTCATTCCGGCCTTACGGATATTGGAAGCCGTCCGGAAGGCCGCCAGATGCGTACACATGAGTGCCGCGAAATAAACAACGATCCCTGCTACGGCTAATCCAAAGGCCATCCAGCCATATTTCGCAATACCCGCAGCTTCTGTCCAGTTCGGTGCGACGGCGATCAGATCCCGTGCAACAAGCCAGATGCAGATGTACGGGAGCATCCCGAGCACCATGGCAACTGCGGAGAGTCCAAGGCCCAGGAATGTCAGGCCTTTAAAGCTGCCAGTATATCCAAGCAGCACGGCCAGGTCGCTTTTTTTCTTTTCTTTCATAAACTGCCTTCCTTTTCTTTGATTTTAAATGAATATATCCCGGGACGATTAGTTTTAGCTAACTATCGGCCGGTAAAAAACGCTTTCTCATTCTGCAGACCTGGAAAGCGTTATTATTGTCTATTTCTTTCCTACAAGCAGCATAAACGCCAGAAAAGCAATCACAGTTCCTCCTGCCAGCCCGTACACCATGCTCTTCGGTACCCAGTTTTTATAATCCGGTTTCATCTGACTGCCACCTTTCTGAGAAGAACACTTCTTGCGCTCTCTTCCGTATCATCGTCCTCGATATATCCGTCATACGGAGCTGACGGATCCGTATATTTCTTGGTGAACGGTTTGCAGATCTCTTTTCTGTGCCGGAAGGCAAAGTCCAGATCATCTGTCCATCCGGTATGTCCGGTAATGATCTTGATCGGCTGGCGCCTTGAGCGGAGGTTCTTCTCCAGCTTCTCAAGAGACTGTACCGCCAGCTTGTTGTCCTCCGCCAGCGTACTGATGAAGCTGTAGCCGCCGTCCGCACCGAACCAGATCGTATCTCCGGTGAAAAGATACTCGTCATCGATCAGGTAGACCAGGTGGCCCCAGGTATGCCCGGGGACCAGGATACACTCAATTTTGATATCCCCGATATGTAACACTTCACCGTCTTTCAATAGCGTCCTTCGGTTATCCGTTTTGACCATCGGCAGCTTATATGCCCCATGGAACACCTTCCTTCTGACCTCGCCGGTCAGGTACCGGTTTTCTATCTCCCCGATATACACCATTGCGTCTTTGAACAGAAGCTTGCTGTCCCGCTCCAGGGCACCGACATGATCTGTATCCTGGTGAGTAATCAGGATATGCCGGATCGCCGCCGGATCCAGGTCCAGCCAGCCCATTTTTTCCTGCAGACGTGCATAGTTGTAGCCTGCATCGATCATGATGGTGGTGCCGTTCTTCGTATAGAAGAAGATGTTGGCGATCCACTCCCGGACGCAGCTGACGTGCTCATCGATCCTGCCCGTGTTCAGCGGTTTGAAGATCGCCTTTCCGCGGAACAGCATACTCATCGATTTCTTTTGATGTTCCGAATCTTTTCGTGCCATATCTGATTCCTCCTAAAAAAGCAATACGATGATTTCGGCAACAATGGCCGCCCCGGCGATCCAGATCAGCGTCAGGATTCCGCGTTTCTTCAGGACCTGAGGCCAGGGTTGTACGAATGGGATCTCTTCTGTGCCGGGTATGATCCAGAACCGGCTGTGGCCGACCCACAGACGGTCGATCACGATCCCGTCGTACCAGTTCATAACCTCAAGGAAGAGAAGCGCCTGCAGGTATGCCGGAAGGAAGTCATGCACCCCATTCCAGACGCGGATGATCAGAATCAGAGCTGCCGCCATGACTGCGAAAAAGGCTGTCATAAAGCGTTTCCGGTCGATCGGCAGGTCTTTTTCTTTCATGTCCCGAAACTCCTTTACTTCTTGCAGCAGAAGCAGCCGATTCCTTCCACCGCCGTGACCTCGGCCTCCTGATAAAGGCCGGAAAGCCTGGTGCGGAGGCTTTGCTCCGTCTCAAAGGGAGGCGAGAAAAAGCCCTTTGGGACGTAAAGATGCCTTATGAACCAATCCGTTCGCTTATGGCCGCCCTGCACATAGAAGCAGCCGCAGAAGGTTCCGCCCGGTTTCAGGACACGGTAGGTTTCGCGGTAAGCGGCCTCCTTGTCCGGGAAGGCGTGAAAGCCGTTCAGGGACAGCACAATATCGAAGCTTTCGTCTTCAAAGGGCAAGGCGCTGACGTCGCCTTGCAGGAAGGTGATATTTTTGAGCCCGAGAGCCCCGGCTTTGTCCTGCGCCGAGGCCATCATGTTCTCCGAATAATCCAGGCAGGTGATGTCCGCGTCCGGAAGCTCCCGGTAGACCGGCATGGTCAGCACGCCCGTCCCCACGGGGACTTCTAAAAGCCTTCCGGTGAAATCCTCCGGAATACCCGACAGCGCCTTTTCCAGATACCGGAGGTTCTTTTCGCCGTCCATGTTCCAGACGATCCGGCAGATCGCCTTCCCGGGGAACGTGGAATACGTCATCATCCCGTCATAAAAGCTCGCATTGCTGCCGGTCAGCTTGTAGGCACTTTTGATCTGTTCTTTTCTGGTCATGACCATTCTCCGTTTATGTATGATTTAGCTTCTTGTATCCGCAATCACAGTACGTGCCGCCGGAAGCCAGGGTATATTCCCGTACGAACGCCGATGCGCCGCCTGCCTCGCTCATGGTGTAGTCCAGACGGCACATCGCGGGAACCAGTTTGAAAAGCCCTAACTCCTTCATCAATGTGCAGATACCGCAGGTCGTAAACCGCGCTTCATAGCCGCTCCCGTCTGGATAGGGAAGGTATTCCATGTTCCAGGAGTAAGGGTTCCGGTCCGCAGCTTTCAAAGCCGCAGTGGCCTTCATCCCCTGAAGATCCTTTTCGCTGAATTTCTTCTTTCCGCTCATCCGGCAGAACCACTTCATAGGGGCGGTCATCATGGATGCCCGATAGTACTCCGTTGTCTTTTCCACCGTCGGTCTTTCCGGCAGATTCAAAAGAAAAGAGGAAAGCATCGCGCAGTTGACAATATTCATTTTGAATCGGTCTGACTTCTCGAATTCCGGAAGGCGGCCGATGATCTCTTTATACTTCGGCTTTGCTTTTGCAGCGATCGCCCTGGCCGTTTCAGGATCATACCCGTAAACCGCCGACAGCTGTTTCCGAAACGATCCTCCAAACAGAAGCCACATGCCCATTGGCATTCCAACGTATTTCATCTCATTGGTCTCCGTTAACTGCGTGGGTCCATAAACTCGTCGATTGCCTGCAGCACCGGTGCGGTGTACTGCTCTCCGCCGAAAAGCCATTGCTCATGCTGCATATCGAATTCCCGGATCTCCGGGTCCCGGAAATACTTCTTATAACGATTCAGATACTTCTCGCCCATCTTGTTGGCATAAATGAAATGGACCTTGGTGCCCTCCACGTGGATATCGTCCTTCAGCCAGGTGAGCAAATCCGTGTAATACTCGTTTTTAATGGACTCCGGATTGAATTTGGAAAAGCAGCCCATGAACCGGTCCGCTGTCTCGTCGTCCATTTCAAAAAAGTTCTTGAGCTTTTCTCTGGTTTTTGCTTTCTTTTTCTCGCTCTTGGTAAAGCTGGTCAGAAGCGGTACAACCAGTTTTGACTGGAGCCAGGCGCTGAATTTCCCGCTCTGGTCCAGATCCGGGCTTCCGAAAATACCGTGATCGAGATGGACCTTTTCCCGCTGGATCAGCTGCCCCACAAAGGTGCTTCCTAAGGAGGAGCCGATCGCGCCGTTCAGGCGACCTCCGAAATGATTCTGAATATATGTTTCAATCTTCTCAGTAACCGTAATGATGTCCGGAAAGATCAAATCACTGCCGTCAAAACCATCGTAGTTCACGCAGATCAGGTGATATTTCTCGCCCAGCCGGTCCAGCACCGCAGCAAAGTTCGTCTGATAGTCACAGGCCGTCCCCGGCAGCAGCATAAGGGTCTTTCCGTCCTGTTTTCCCATTTCCACAAATTCCATTTATCATATCTCCTCTGTTCTTCGTTTGTTATGACTCATACCATCTTCCGCTCCTTTCTCATTTCAGCATCAATGCCATGATCCCGGAGAGAATGGCGGCAAGAAGCGCCATCCCTGCGGTCCCCATGATCCATTTTTTCTTTTTGTCTTCCGCCGTGATATACGGCCTTAAGTCTTCCGTACCCGGGATGATCCAGGCTTTCGTATGACCGATCCAGTATTCGTCAATCAGAAAACGGTCGATCAGATTCATAATGAACAGGATCACAAAGCCCTGCCAAAACCCTGCGAAGAAACCTCTCGCGCCGTTGATCACGTACACACAGATCAGCACATAGATCAGATATCCCGGAAGACACAGGCTTCTGAAAAGCACACTCCGCTTCCGGACCTCCTCCGCGGTCGTCAGGCCGAGCTGAACAACGCGCTCCTGTACCTTTTGATCATACAGATGGACCATACCGATCGCGCCGTTTCGGATGCCGATCGCACAGATCAGATACAGCAGAAAGCCCAGTCCGAGGCCTTCCAAAATGAGCTTTAGCGCAATCACCTGTAAGCCTCCATTTCGTCATTTTTGATCGCCCGAATTCCCCCGAGGAACATCACGATCCAGCCAAGGCTTTCAAAGCCGGACGCAAAGCCGTTGAAGGGCAACGGAAGGATCATTTCCAACAGAAATCCGATTCCGGCAACGAGAAGCGGAGCCGCCAATACCCAGCTTTTTTTCAGCGGCAGAATTCCCTTTAGAACGAGAGCGATCCAGCCGCCGGTGGAGGCGATCCCCAGCACGACAAACGATACCCAATAGGAAAAGGCCTGCACCGCGTAAGAACGGTTCCAGGCTGCCACAGCTCGCGCAGTATCGCCCTGTGCCGCTTCATAAATAACGTTGTAGTTGTGGATCAGCGTTCCGCAGGCCAGGTGGAAATATATGAAAACCATGCAGCCCCAGATCAGCCCTGCGATATAGAGCTTCAGGAATCGTCTGTCCCATTTGTCGCTGCACTGAGAAAGCCTGTATTTCAGATATTCTATGAAACTCAGAGCCGCAATCGCATAGAAAACCGTTCCGATCAGGCTGCCGATATTGGAAAGCGCAATGCGCCAGTCTGCAATTGTGAGCCAGCCGGAAGAAATCATAAAGGAAATGCTCGTGCTGCCTTTCGGCTCGATCCCCATACAGTAGTCGCCGATGATGGCAAGAATCAGGCCGGGAATGATCCATAGCATCCGTTTACATATCTTCGTGCGTTGTTCTGCTGTCATCCTCTTTCCTCCGTTTTTCCTTCGATTGCAGGTGTACAGCTTCAACCTCTTCGATAAAGCGTTCCGTACTTCTCAAGAGAGACGAACTCAGTGCCGAGCTCATCGTGCCCATCGGCAATGAAGAGATACACATGATAGTCCTTCGCCATTTCCTCTGCGGAAGCCTTGAACACCCACCAGGGCTCGACCGCACACTGAAACATGACAAAAGATTGCGTATGTCCTTTTCCAAACTCATATACCTTCATTTTCTAATGATCCGCTCAATACTCATTTATAAAAATCTGATATGTTGCGTTAGCTGTATCTAACCGTTCTCCATTTTATTCCATCAACAGACGAAAATCAAGTGATCTAATGATTATCTGCGAAACCCATAAACGAGCTCGAATCCGCTTCGCTTCTTCTCGCTCGTCTATGGATTCCTATGGAATCAGACACAGAATAAAAGAGCCTTCTGCTTAAGATACAACTGATGGTTTTTCTCTACATACGAGAGCGAATCCCAATTCTGATTTTCTTTTGAGTAATCCATATGTGAATCCTTTCATCAGAACAATCTGAAGCGGTTTTTCTCAAACTCCAGGAGCCCTTCGTCCCGCATCTTACAAAGCTCGTTTGACATGGCGCTTCTGTCAACAGAAAGGTAATCCGCCAACTGCTGCCTGTTAAATGGAAGGGTGATGCTGGCGCTGTTTTGCTTTTTGGCTTCCTCAGACAGATATGAAAGC
>ONPU01000012.1 GCA_900319795.1 uncultured Eubacteriales bacterium
ACACACTGAACTTTCGGGTTTTTGATCTTCCATAAATTGCTTTATTTCAGATCGTAAGTATGTGTTTCACTGTTCAGTTATCAAGGTTCTTTCTGATTTGTTTGTGTTCGTGTGTCTCACGCGAACGAATGATATCTTAACACCGACTTCTGGGACTGTCAACACCTTTTTTCAAAAATTTATATATTTTTTTCTTTCCTCAAAATCCGCCCAAATATATGAGCCGGCAGAACTCTTCTGCCGGCTCATTTTCAAAATCAATTTTACTGGAACAGCTTGATGCTGCCGACAAGAGGGAGCGGTTCTCCGTTCATCTTGACCGCACGTACAAGCCCCATGATCCACAATACAAGAAGTCCCAGAGATACGACAAACAGAATTGTCGAAATAATGCCGCTGCCTGCCAGATTTGTAATCAGATTTATGATAATCTGTCCCACCAGGATCACGAACGACTGGTTGATGTGCTGCATCATGATATCGTCATTGGTGTCTCTGTTCACAAAGGCGATGATCCATCCGATCAGCGTAATGTAAGTTATAATAGAAAACTTCTTGGTATTCTCTGTCATGTGCGTTACCTCCTCACAGATATTGAGCCCGGCTCATTCGCCGTTCGCAATCATCATATCACAGGAACTGTCACTTTTGTATCACACAAGCGTCAGTCTGTGATGTCAACATCCGGCGTAATCTGAATCTGATAGTCCGGAAACGCCTCCCCGACCTCCTTATTGAGGATCTCCAGCGCCTCCTCCGGATTGATATCGAAACTCAGCACAACGTCAAAACGCATTCCCTTCTTCTCGGTGTCCGCAAAGAAACCGTGCATCTGAAGCACCCAATCATGGGCGTGCACAATTTTTGCGACGCCGTTGCGGAGCCGTCCCGCCTCACTATTTCCCGTATTAAACGAATAGACGCCCACACCGGTCAGAATCACGCCGGTTTTCTCATAGACTTCCGCCTCGAGTTTTCGCGTGAGAATATCCACTTCCTCAACGGTCATCGTGTCCGGAAGCTCGAGATGCACCGAAGCAATATTTTTCTGGGGGCCGTAATTGTTGATGATGAGGTCATAAGCGCCGCGGACCTGGGGGTCGCTGCTCAGAATTTGCTTGATTTCCCGGCTGACTTCCGGATCCGTCCGGCGGCCGAGGATGTCGCTCAGCGTCTCCTGCATCATTTCGACACCCGCTTTAATGATGACGATGGAAATAACGACGCCGACAAATGCCTCCAGCGATACTCCGGTCGTCATGAAAATGACAGCCGAAACCAGTACGGAAAATGAAAGCAGCGCGTCGAATAACGCGTCCGATCCGGAGGCTTCCAGCGCGCCGGAACCGACACGTACACCCTCAGACTTCACGAAACGTCCGAGTATGATTTTCGCAAGCACCGCCACCGCGATGATCATAAGCGAAACCATCGTGTAAGAAGGCGTTTCGGGATGAATGATCTTCTTTACGGACTCAATCAGTGAAGTAAGACCTGCGTAAAGTACGATCGCGGAGACAATCAGCGCGCTCAGATATTCGATCCGTCCGTGACCGAAGGGATGCTTCCTGTCCGGTTTCTTTCCGGCAAGAAATGTTCCCGCGATCGTGATGACCGAACTCAGAGCGTCCGACAGATTGTTGACCGCGTCCAGGATCACGGCAATCGAGTTCGAAAGGATCCCGACAGCTGCTTTAAATATGGCCAGCGCCACATTGACCGCAATCCCGATGATGCTGGTGCGGATAATCACTTTCTCTCTGTCCGATTTATTCATTGCCACTTTGATCTACCTCCCCTGCTCTGGCGTTTCTTATTCTGTCGCTTCGCGCAGCGCGTCTCTCAGCGTCGCGCAGGGAACAACTTTTATTCCCCGGACCTCCGCAACTGCCTTTGCATTTGCCATAGGAATAATCACTTTTTCAAATCCGAGCTTTTTCGCCTCAAGCACCCGCTGTTCCGCCTGGGGCACCGCCCTCAGCTCCCCGGACAGACCGACTTCTCCGAATGCCAGAAGCGAATCGCTGATCGGAGTATCCCTGAATGCCGAAAAAAGCGCGATGACGATACCGAGATCCACTGCCGGTTCCGTCATTTTGATGCCGCCGGCAATATTGACATAGAGATCGTGAGCGCTTAAGTTGACGCCGCACCGCCTCTCCATGACAGCCGTAAGCAGATTGACCCGGTTGAAATCCGTACCGGCGCAGGTTCTGCGCGGAATTCCGAAATTGCTCCTGACCACGAGCGCCTGAATCTCCAAAAGCACGGGTCTTGTTCCTTCCATCGAGCAGGACACCACGGACCCCGAGGCACCCTGGGGCTTCCCGCTCAGCATGAACTCGGACGGATTCGGGACCTCCATGAGGCCGTCTCCGCGCATTTCAAAGACGCCGATTTCGTTGGTGGAACCAAAACGGTTCTTGACCGCCCGAAGAATCCGGTAGGCCTCCTGCCGCTCGCCCTCAAAATACAGCACCGTGTCAACCATATGCTCGAGCACGCGGGGGCCCGCTACGGAGCCGTCTTTCGTCACGTGTCCGACAATAAAAATCGAGATGCTGAGCGTCTTCGCGAGCTGCATCAGAATCCCGGTCGCTTCACGCACCTGGGACACCGAGCCCGGCGCGGAGGAAATTTCTTCGGAATACATGGTCTGAATGGAATCGATGATGCAGACGTCCGGCTTTTCATTTTCAATAATTCCGCGGATCGATGTCAGATTGGTCTCGGAAAGCAGATAGAGGCTGTCCGACACCTCGCCGATTCTGGCCGCCCGCATGCGGATCTGCTGCAGGGATTCCTCTCCTGAGATATACAGGACTTTCCGTCCCGCTGCCGCGATATTCCGGCAGGTCTGCAGAAGCAGCGTGGACTTCCCGATCCCGGGATCCCCGCCAATTAACACCAGGGAGCCTTTTACAAGGCCCCCTCCAAGTACACGATCCAGTTCTCCGATTCCGCAACTTTGCCGAAGTTCCTCCTCCGGGGAAATATCCCGAAGCCTTACGGGTTTCGCGCGTTCTCCCGAATGGCCGGATGTACCGCTTTTTTTCTTTGCCGCAGGTATTTTTTCTTCGACAAATGAGTTCCAGGACCGGCACCCCGGACACTGGCCCATCCATTTCGCGGACTCGTACCCGCACTCCTGACAGAAAAATACCGTCTTAGCCTTTGATGTCATTTTTACTCCTTCGGTTCACAGGCGTACCCGGCGTGTGAAGAGTTTATTTTCTGCTGATCTCCACGCGGGCAGCGTCATTTCCCGGATCCACGCTGAAAGACAGCTTGCCTCCGAGATTGCTCTTCTGGGTATCCTTCAGCTCGCCGTTGATATAGATATCGTACTCCGTCTCCGGATCCGCCTGCACGGTGATCTGGATATCCTCGGGAGCCTCTACCGAAAAGGCAAACGTATCCTCCGTCTCGTCGAATTCCAGAACCGCGCTGCCCGGCTCGGACTCATAGACAAACATCTCATTGCGTTCAAGACGGGTCAGTTCCTTGAAAGTTTTCACCTTATAGAGATTGCCCTCGAATTCAAAGTCCGACTTCTTCGTCTTTGCCTCCAGAGTATAATCTCCGAAACTGATTCTGCCGTCCGCCTCCGCGCGGATCAGTTCTTTAACCGCTGCCATGGGTCTTCCTCCTTACATCTTTGTAAAATTGATCTTTGTTTGCTTGCCATTTTCCCGGGCCGTGCCGATCCGGACATGATCGCCCCGTTTGATCTCTCCGTTGAGAATCATTTCCGCGAGCGGGTTCTCCACTTCCTTGATCACCTCTCGCTTCATAGGACGCGCGCCGAACTTCGGGGAATAGCCTTTTTCCACCAGAAGCTTTTTGGCGCTCGGGGTGATGTTCAGCTGAATCTGCATTTCATTTTCGGCCCGCTTCTTCAGGTCGTTCAGTATGAGTCCCGCGATCTGCGTGACTTCGTCCTCACTCAAAGGATGGAACACGATTGTCTCGTCAATCCTGTTGAGAAATTCCGGACGGAAGAGTTTTTTCACTTCGTCCAGTACGCCCTGCTTCATCTTCTCATAGTCGGCGGCCGCGTCGTCTCCTGCCGAAAAGCCGAGGCGTTTCGGTTCCACGATGGATTTGGCGCCGGCATTGGAGGTCATGATGATACAGGTATTCTTAAAATCGACCTTCCGGCCGTGAGAATCCGTGATATGTCCGTCATCCAGCACCTGAAGCAGGATATTGAACACATCCGGATGCGCTTTTTCAATCTCGTCGAAAAGAACCACGCTGTACGGATGGCGTCTGACGCGTTCGGACAGCTGTCCGCCGTCGTCATGGCCGATGTAACCCGGCGGTGATCCGATGATCTTCGAGACACTGTGTTTTTCCATATATTCGGACATGTCGACGCGGATCAGGTTCTGCTCCGAGCCGAATACCGTTTCTGCTACGGCCTTGGAGAGTTCGGTCTTGCCGACACCTGTGGGGCCGAGGAACAGGAAACTTCCGGTCGGCCGTTTGGGGTCTTTGAGGCCCACTCTGCCGCGGCGGACCGCGTTCGCGATCGCCGTCACGGCCTCATCCTGGCCGATGACGCGCTTATGCAGCTCCTTTTCGAGCCGCGCCAGTCTCTTCGTCTCCTCTTCCGCAAGTCTTGCTACCGGTATTTTTGTCCAGTCCGCGACGGTTGCCGCGATGTCCTCCTCGGTGACTGAGGGAACCGCGTCAGCAGACACTTTCCTTCTGCCCTTCTTTTTATTCCGTTTCGCGGCATATTTCTCCTGTTCGGCCGCGATTTTTTTCGCCTCTTTGAAATTGCCGGCAAGGACGGCTTCTTCTTTCATTTTCGAAAGAACGGCCATCTCATCGGCTTTTTCGTCCGGAACCGATCTGCCGGGATCCGTTACGCGGATCCGCGCCGCCGCCTCATCGATGAGGTCGATCGCCTTATCCGGAAGCGAGCGGTCATTGATATAGCGTTCCGAGAGCCTGACGGCCGCCTCAAGCGCGCCATCCGTAATCTTCACCTGATGAAATTCCTCATAGGCGGGACGAAGGCCCTTAAGGATCTCAAGGCTCTCTCTTTCGTCCGGCTCTTCGACCATCACCGGCTGGAACCGTCTCTCAAGGGCGGCGTCCTTTTCAATATGCTTCCTGTATTCTTCGACTGTAGTCGCGCCGATGATCTGGATTTCTCCGCGGGAAAGAGAAGGCTTCAGAATGTTCGAAGCATCCATGGCGCCCTCCGCGCCGCCCGCTCCGATCAGTGTATGCAGCTCGTCGATGAAAAGCAGGATGTTCCTGTTGGCGGACACTTCGTTGATCACGCCCTTGATCCGCTCTTCGAATTCGCCGCGATACTTGGTTCCGGCTACCATCGCGCCAAGATCCAGTACGACAACGCGCCGTCCTTCAACCTGGTAAGGGACATCTCCTTTCGCGATCTTCTGCGCGATTCCTTCCACAATCGCGGTTTTTCCGACTCCGGGCTCCCCGATGAGGCAGGGGTTGTTCTTGGTCCGGCGGCTCAGAATGCGGAGCACTCTTAAGATCTCCGTTTCCCGTCCGATGACGGGATCCAGAAGGCCGTCCGATGCCATCTGTGTCAGATCCCTGCTGTACCGGTCGAGGAGGGGCGTGTCATCCTGACTGCCCTCACCGCCTTCCTTTTGGGTCGCGAAGCGGGTCACATCGGCATCCATTGCCGCGAACAGATCCCCGATAAGACCCCTGACGTCGATATTCAGGGTATGGAGAAGGCGTGTGCCGACACATTCACGATCGTCCAGAATTCCAAGCAGAAGGTGCTCCGTCCCGATTTCCTCGGACGAGGTCTTCTGCGCAAAATCCTTCGCCTTCTGAAAAACCGTGATAAGGCGCGGGGAGTATCCGGGCTTGTCCGCCACTTCAACTGCCCCGTCCGGAGCGATCAGGCGGTCGATCATCTTGTCCACTTTCTCCGCCGTGATCCCGGCATTCATAAGGACCTGGGCAGCCGTGCCTTCCGTCTCTTTCAAAAGACCGGTCAGCAGATGCTCCGTTCCCACATAGTTCTGTCTGTGGTATACGGAGGAAAGGCGCGCCTTCTCGATCGCGTTCAATGCTTCAGTTGTGTAACGTTCGTTGTTCATAACAGCCTACTAAATCAGGTCAAACAAAGGGACACTTCCGCCCGCGGGCCCATACGCGGCCCGTTCCGGGGAAAGGTCCCTTCTCGTTTTAAGTTCTCTTCAAAATAAAAACATGTTCTTAAAAATATCCCTTCAGCAGATCATTCTTTGCTGAAATCGTCTTTGCCGACGGAGCAAAGCGGGCATACCCAGTCTTCCGGCAGATCTTCAAATGCCGTGCCGGGAGCGATACCGTTGTCGGGATCACCGACTTCCGGATCATAGACATAACCGCATACATTACATACATACTTATCCATTTTCATTCCTCCTTAAAAGGTATTATTATGAGGCATCATTGAGTGCCTGAATAATCTTCGGAAGTTCCGCGTCCACCTTGTCGTTGTCAAGCTGGCAGGTACCGGCATTTTTGTGACCGCCGCCGCCATAGCTTAAGCAGAGCGCCCCGATATCGGCATTCGACGCCTTGTTGATGATCGACTTGCCGATCATGACAGCGGTATTCTGTTTGCGGAATCCCCATGCGACGTGCACGGAAATCTCCGTCTCGGGATACATCGCGTAAACCATAAAGCGGTTTCCGGCATAGATCGTTTCCTCTTCACGGAGATCAATGACCGCCACCTTGTCCTCGACGCGGACAATTCTCTTTAACTGTTCCTTGAAAAGCTCCTGCTGCTCGAAATACAGGTCCACCCTCTCCTTGACGTCCGGAAGTTCCAGAACTTCGTTGACCGGATGCTCCACGCAGTAGTCGATCAGCTTCATCATCAGCTCATAGTTGGAGATGCGGAAATCATGGAACCGGCCAAGGCCCGTTCTCGCGTCCATCAGGAAATTCATCAGGACCCAGTCCTTCGGATTGAGAACCTCTTCTTCGGTGAAATCGGCGGAATCGCCCTTATCCACCGCCGTCATGATTTCCTCGGAAATCCTCGGGAGCTCCGCATGTCCGCCATAATAGTCATAGACCACGCGCGCAGCACTCTTCGCGTGCGGGTCGATGATATAGCGGTCCTTGTAATCCACCTGCTTTAAGCGGATCAGTTCGGATTCATGATGGTCAAACGCCAGACCGACGCGCGGGTCAAACGGCAGGTTTGTCGTGATGTCGTTGGAGCTCAGTTCAACCTTTCCATCCTGCACGTCTTTCGGATGTACAAATTTGATATCATCGATCAAACCCTTTTCCTTCAGGATCATCGCGCATACCAGACCGTCGAAATCACTCCTCGTGACAAGTCTCATCTTCTTTTCCTCAGCCATGGCCATTCTCCTTCACGAAAAACTTCATTTCATATATACTCCTTTGATGTTTTCAAAGGAGTCCCTAAAGTCATCATTTCCCTAATTATAAAACGCACCATTTCCCGAAATCAATAGAAAATAAATCACTGCTCGTCGATCGCGTGACCGATGTCGTGCCTCATGTATTTATTTGCAAAATGAATTCTCTCAGTCGCCTTATACGCCTTCGCGCGCGCTTCCTGAAGAGTCGGCGCGAGAGCGGTTACGGCAAGCACACGGCCGCCGTTCGTCACGATGCGTCCTTCCGAATCGAATTTCGTACCGGAATGGTAGACGTACTCATCTTCAAGGCCGTCAAATGTTTCAAGCCCCTCGATCGGGAATCCTTTCTCGTACTTCACCGGATAGCCATCGCTGGCCAGCACCACGCAGAGCGCGGCGTCGTCCGTAAATTCGAGTTCGATTTCGTCGAGGCGGCCGTCGATACAGGCCTCCACGACTTCGATCAGGTCCGTCTTCATGCGCGGAAGCACGACCTGCGCCTCCGGATCCCCGAATCTGGCGTTGTACTCGAGCACTTTCGGGCCGTCTTCCGTGAGGATAAGGCCGAAGAAAATGACTCCGACGAAGGGTCTTCCCTCCGCTGCCATCGCGTCCACCGTCGGCTGGTAGATCCGCTCACGGCAGAAGCGGTCAATCTCCTCCGTATAGAAGGGGCTCGGCGAGAAATTGCCCATGCCGCCCGTATTCGGTCCTGTATCGCCGTCGCCGGCACGCTTGTGGTCCATCGCGGACGCCATCGTCCGGATGGTTTTGCCGTCCACGAAAGAAAGTACGGAGATCTCACGGCCCGTAAGGAACTCCTCGATGACCATGGTATTTCCGGCGTCGCCGAACTTTTTCACTTCCATGATCTCGCGGACGCCGGCTTCGGCCTCTTCCTTTGTCTCACAGATCAGAACGCCCTTGCCGAGAGCAAGGCCGTCAGCTTTGAGGACGATCGGAAAATGCGACTTCTCCAGCACCTCATACGCCTCTTCCGCCGAATGGACATTGGTATAGGCGGCCGTCGGGATGTTGTATTTCCTCATCAGATCCTTGGAAAACGCCTTGCTTCCCTCAAGAATCGCAGCATTTTTCCTGGGACCGAAGACGCGGATGCCCGCTTCTTCAAAGACATCGACAATCCCGCCCGCGAGCGGATCGTCCATGCCGACAATCACAAGATCGATCTCATGTTCCTTCGAAAAAGCCGCCAGTTTATCAAATTCCATCGCGCCGATCGGCACGCACTCCGCCAGCGCCGCGATCCCGGCATTTCCGGGCGCGCAGTACAGCTTTTCCACATCCGGGTTCTTCGCTGCCGCTCTGGCAATCGCGTGCTCTCTTCCGCCGCTTCCGATTATCAATACCTTCATAAAACCCTCCTTATGGTTGAAGCTGCCCTTCGCTGATCATTTTTACGGCTTCCGGCAGAATGACCCATTCCGCTTCCTCCATAATGCGGCGCTGAAGCGTTTCGGGCGTATCATTTTCATGCACTTCCACGGCCTTCTGCAGAAGAATGGGGCCTTCGTCGAGATTCTCATTGACGATATGGACCGTCGCGCCGCTCACCTTCACGCCCCTGGCCAGCGCCTTTTCGTGCACATGAATCCCGTAACATCCTTTTCCGGAAAATGCAGGAATCAGCGCCGGATGGATATTGATGATCCGGTTCGGCCATCTGCGGATCATTTCGGGAGGAATTGTGAGGAGGCAGCCCGCCAGTACGATCAGTTCCGCCTCAAGTTCCTCAAGTTTGGCAATCAGCGCCTTGTGAAAGTCGTCGCGGGACGCGAAGTCCGCCGGAGAAATCACAAAAGCGGGAATGCCGGCCTTTTTCGCCCTCTCAAGGGCATAGACGCCGCGGTTGTTGCTGATCACGCCGACAAGTTCCGCCTTTCCGAGCGTTCCCTGGGCTTCCCTGTCAATGAGGGCCTGCAGATTCGTGCCGCCGCCTGATACCAATACTGCTGTTCTCATAGTTCTCCTTCTGTTCAAGCTTAAGTGAAATGTCACACGATCCGGCAGACCGGCTTGTCGCCGCTGTCGCCAAGCGCCGCCACTTCTCCGATCACGAAGGCCTCTTCGCCCGCTGCCTTAAGGGCCGAAAGAGCCTTGTCCGCGTCGCCTTCGCGCACCGCGGCGACCATGCCGATCCCCATGTTGTAGGTGTTGTACATCGCCTGCTCTTCAATCCTGCCTCTTTCGGCGAGCAGACGGAAAATGTAAGGCAGCTCATAGGAATCCTTCCGGATCACGGCTTCCGTTCCGTTCTTCAGCATGCGGGGAACATTTTCATAAAAACCGCCGCCCGTGATATGGCTGCAGGCAAGGATTCGCACACCGGCGTCCTTCACCGCGCGAAGGGCGCGGACATAGATTTTCGTCGGGGCAAGAAGCGCCTCGCCGATCGTCTTTCCGAGACCTTCATCGTAGACCTGAAGGCCCTCCGGCGCCTGATCAATATCAAATACCTTTCTGACGAGCGAGAAACCGTTCGAGTGGACGCCCGAACTTGTAAGGCCGATCAGAACGTCGCCGGCCTGAAGGTCCTTGCCCGTGATCATGTCCTTTTCATCAACGATCCCGACGGCAAATCCGGCAAGATCGTATTCATCCTCGGGATAGAATCCCGGCATTTCCGCGGTCTCGCCGCCGATCAGGGCAGCTCCCGCCATCCGGCATCCTTCCGAAACGCCTTTGACGATCGAGGCAATCCTTGCGGGATCATTTTTCCCGCAGGCAATGTAGTCCAGGAAAAACAGCGGTTCGCCGCCGGCGCAGGCAATGTCATTGACGCACATCGCCACGCAGTCGATGCCGACGGTATCGTGCTGATCCATCGCGAATGCCAGCTTCAGTTTGGTTCCGACGCCGTCGGTTCCGGAGAGCAGCGTCGGCCGCTCCATTTCCTTAAAATGAGCCAGTGAAAACGCGCCCGCAAAACCGCCCAGGCCGCCGAGAACCTCCGGCCGCATGGTCGTCGCCACATGTTCTTTCATAAGTTCCACGGCGCGATAGCCCGCTTCGATATCTACTCCAGCACTTTTGTAATCCATACTTTTTTCTCCCGCCGTTTTATTCGTTTGCGCTCTGCAGTTCCGCCTGCAGCTTTTCATCCTTGCCAACCACTTCTTCCGCCATTTTCCCGGAAAATGCCTTCAGCTTCGCGAGCAGTTCCGCGTCCGACACCGCGAGAATTTTCGCGGCCAGAATAGCGGCGTTTTTCGCGCCTCCGATCGCGACGGTCGCCACCGGAATTCCCGACGGCATCTGCACGATCGAATAGAGGGAATCGCGTCCGCCGAGAGAAGTCGTATGCATCGGCACCCCGATGACCGGCAGCGGAAACAGAGCCGCGCACATGCCCGGCAGATGCGCCGCCATCCCCGCGCCCGCGATGATCACTTTGATGCCGCGCTCCTCAGCGCTTTTCGCATAGTCGAAAAACAGCTCCGGCTCGCGATGCGCCGAAATAATCCGCATCTCATAGCCGATTCCGAGCTCATCCAGCATCTCGGCCGCCTTCTTCATCACCGGCAGATCCGAATCCGAGCCCATTACAATACTCACAATCGCTTCCTTCATGCTTTACCTCCTTACGCTCAACCAGACAGTGGGGACTGTCCCCGGTGTCTTATAAGACAGCAGGGACTGTCCCCGGTGTCTTATTTCATAAGCGGTTTGTTCAGTTCCTCCGTCCCCGGCAGCACGAACCTTCCGTCTTTCAGGAGCGGGATGCCGCTCCCGTCCGCGCGGAGGACCGTGATGCTTCCCAGCTCCTCGTAGGGGAGCGTAATATCCGTATGGCAGCCGTAATAGGCCTTCTCCGGCTCGGTTTTTCTTAAGGCCGAGTGCTCGTTCTCGCGGGCGACGATCTCCTTGCCGTCCGGATTGTACACCCGGTAATCCTCCTCGTAGGAATAGCAGGTATCCCCGACGGCGAAATGCGGCCCCGTCTTTTCCGCGATGAGGATCGGCATCAGCGCCCCGATCCCGTATCGTTCCGACATGACATAAGCGGTCGTGTTGGTTCCGATCGCGAACTCTCCGAGCGTCAGCGTCGGGTGCCGGAAGAGAATATTTTCCCTGATAAATGCCTGATTTTCCGCTTCATTTTCAAAATTGCCGCAGTCGGCGCGGGCAATCATCCCGTCCTCAAAGAGAATCTCGAGGTCGCGGAATTCGTATCCGTTCAGGAAGACATGGGAGACATGAAGCGTCCCGTTCGTCCCCTTCAGCACAGGTGATGTGAACACCTCGCCCACGGGAATATTGACGTCCGCGACACAATTTTCGAAAATGGTCTCTCTGTCCGGATCCTTCAGCGGATGCAGCGCCACCATGAGATCCGTCCGGTTTCCGGCCGCTCCCTTCACATGGACCCGGGTCCCCTCATCGAGCGCGTCGATCAGGTTCTGCTGAATGCGGGCATACTCGTCGTTGTCAAGAGTATTCACGGCAATTGTATCTTTGAAAATATCCTCGAAATGCTCCCCGATGTCCGCCACCGGAAGTGCCATAATCGAGAAGCTCCGTTTCTCACTCGGTATGTATCTCTGCTGAATCCGCATGAGGTCCGAACGGAGCGACAGTGAAATCTGATTCTGTTCATCCGTAAGATGCAGCGCTGCCCGGCAGGCCTTCGGCTCGAACGGCGCTTCGCCGAACACTTCCAGATAGGCCGGTCCCGCGTACCATCCGGCCTCATCCCGGAACTCTTCGAAGGTCTCTTTCTGGACCCGTTTCCTTGCGGACGCGTACTGCTCGTCCATGATGAGCGCGAGATCCTCGCGGTGATCGTAGTCGAACTGCATATTCGGAAGGGCGCCGGTTACGCCGGTCCGCCTTGCGGACGGTTTTACAAGAAGATGCGCCTGGTCTCTCATGATCAGCGGGCGAAGGCCCATTTCCCGGAAATTTTCGATCATTTTCCGCATGAGTCGCTCAAAGCCGAGCACGTAGATGAGACGCACCGTGCGTTTCGCCGAGAGGTCCTTTTTGGCATTCACGAAGCCCCTCCGGAATCCTTCAGAAAATGTCTCCGCCATCCGCGCGATCTCTTCCTCCGGCAGCGAATTGACATACGCCGCGGTTCTCAGAGTCTCCTCCGTAATATACTCACCGCATTTATAGAGATACTCCGCGGACGAAAAATCCGCGTTCATGACCATGTCCGTGAAATACGAAAATTCCGGATCGAGCTGCTCCCTTAAGGTTTTGCGCACGAAGAAAGGCGTATAGTCGCGGAGCCAGGAGCTGAAAATGTATTTCACGCTCTTTGCCGAAGGCAATTCATCCCCCGAGTTCTGAGCCACTTCAAAAGCGCTGTACAGCTCCACGAAAAGCTCATACAATATGGCGCGGTCCTCGTCATCCCCCTCGAACACCGCCGGAATGATTGCCCGAAGTTCCGCGTAAACAGCCGAAAAATACGGCCCGTAATCCGCGCCGAGTGCCTCCGCGGCATAGTCCGGATTTCCATAGGAATGCGCGTAGTTCTCCGGCAGAATGTCCTCATAAAGCGCCCGGTTGTCCGCGTCCTTTTTCACAAGGAGCAAAAAGCCGGCCGTCTTCCGGAAAAATGTCCCGAACGGCTCCGGCACCACCCTCTCGCCGGCAATTTCGGCGATTCGCGCATACGAAGCGTCAATCCTTTCGGAAATGAGTTCTCTGTCTGTCTGTTCCGTCATAAGTCAACCCTTTCAAATAAATTCAGATTCCTCCCAGGTACAGCGCGAGAAACGCGACCATCACCACGCCGCTTAAGATCGTGCCGGCTACAGGATAAACCGCGGAGACTTCCTTCTCGGACAGAGATTTCATCCCGCTGTAAAAACCGTAACCCGCGAGAAGCATCGCGGTAAAGGCAAGCGCGCCGGTAACCGGGCCGCCCGCGCCTCTGTAGAGAAATGAAATAAAGACGTCGATCGCAAAGAGCGCCCCCGCCGCAATTGCGAGCCGGAAAGCGAACATCCCTCTTTCAGACTCTTTCTTTTCGATAAATGTATACCTTTTTTTGTCCGCCATAAGGCCACTCCTTTTTGAGCGAAAATGAAACGGCAATCAGATCCCGGGATACTTTCGCTGCACGGCTTTCCGCGTCTCGTCCATAAACAGAAACAGACCGTAGCCGATGACGCCGCCCAGCGTATTGAGAATGACATCGTCGATGTCATAGCTTCCCGACGCGGTCAGAAGCTGCACGATTTCAACGAAAACGCTGAGACAGCATGCCGCGGAGGCCGTCTTCCACAGCCGCCGCATTTTGCGCGTCGCGATCGGCATAAACAAACCGTAGGGAATGAATGCGAGCACATTTCCGAATAAATTGACGAGTACGGCCCGCTTTCCGAGTTTCCCGACCGAAGTCAGATAGCGCAGGATCTCGCGCCCCGGAATCAGGTTATAGGACGCTTCCTCCCTGATTCCCGGAGCATGGCCGTATCTGTCTGAAAAAAAGAGAAAGTAGACCAGAAATCCGATATAGATAAGAAACAGCACCTGGCCGCAGATTCTCGCCGCTGTTTTTCGTTTACTTTCTTTCACGTTTTTCAGCGAACGCCCCATTTTTCATAATAAGCGTTGATGGAATCCATCATTGCGTCGTCAATAACGACCCTGCCATTATATTCTTTCCCGTAAAGACAATCAATCACTTCCTGCATCGTCACGATCGCGCAGGTTTTCATGCCGTAAGTCTCGCCGATTTCCTGAAGGGCTCCCTTTTCGCCCTGACCGCGCTCCATGCGGTCCACGGATACGATAAGGCCGAGGACCTCTGCGTCCGCCTGTGCCTTAAGGAGCGGCATCGTCTCGCGGATCGATGTCCCGGCCGTGGTCACGTCTTCGATCAGAACGACGCGGTCGCCGTCCGCAAGTTTGCTTCCGAGGAGAATTCCCTTGTCCCCGTGATCCTTGATCTCCTTGCGGTTCGAGGAATAGCGGATATCCGCCCCGTAGAGCTCCGAAAGCGCCATCGAGGCCGCGACCGAAAGCGGAATACCCTTATACGCCGGTCCGAAAAGCACGTCAAAGTCCGTGCCGAAGTTCGCCTTGATCGCCTGCGCGTAAAAACTGCCGAGCCTCCGCAGCTGTCCTCCGCTCCGGTAATTTCCCGTATTGATGAAAAATGGCGTCTGTCTCCCGCTCTTCGTCACAAAATCGCCAAATGTCAGCACACCGGCGTCTACCATAAAATGGATAAAGTCAATCTTATACTGTTCCATCGTTCTCTCCTTTATAAATATCTGTCTTTTCAGCGCACGGCGCCGATCAGCTCCCGGACCGCGGAAATTCCGTGTCTCACACAATAGTCTCTCAGTCCGTCCGCCACTTCCGCCGCCGCGTAAGGGTTCACGAAATTCGCCATTCCCACGGAAACGGCCGTCGCCCCGGCGAGCATGAATTCCACCGCGTCGTCGGCATTCATGATGCCGCCCATGCCGATGATCGGAAGCTTTACGGACCGGGCGACCTCATAGACCATCCGGACTGCCAGAGGTTTAATGCAGGGTCCGGACATGCCTCCCGTCTTATTGGACAGGGCAAATGTCCGCCGCTCAATATCGATCTTCATCCCCGTAACGGTATTGATGAGGGAGAGCGCGTCCGCGCCGCCGGCCTCAGCGGCCTTCGCGATTTCGCGGATATCGGTGACATTCGGCGTCAGCTTCATGATGACCGGCTGAGACGCATGTTCCTTGCTGAGGCGGGTGATCCGCTCCACCATACGCGGATCGGTGCCCATCGCGAGCCCTCCGGCCTTCACATTCGGGCAGGAAATATTGATTTCCAGAAGGTCGGCTCCCTCCGCTCCGTTCAGCGCGTCCACGACACGCAGATACTCTTCTTCGGCATGTCCGGCGACATTGACGATCACGACCGTATCCTGCTCCTTCAAAAACGGCAGATCCCGGCGCATGAATTCCTCCACGCCCGGATTCTGAAGTCCGATCGCGTTCAGCATGCCGCTGCTGATCTCCGCCACGCGGGGAACCGGATTTCCCTCCCAGGGAACATCCGCGATCCCTTTGCAGGTGATTCCGCCGAGTCTGGCCAGATCATAAAACTCGCTGTACTCCTGGCCGGAACCGAATGTCCCGCTGGAAGTCACCACCGGATTCTTCAGTTCCACGCCCGCAATACTGACGCGCATGTCCGGCATATTCGGCTTCGCCTCTTTCTTCTTAGTCACAGTCTGCTCTCCCTTTTATAAAGCTTGAAAATGCGCGCTCCCGCCGCTTATCCAAGCGCCTCTTCGATATCCGCTTTCATATCAAGCACAGCCTGGCGGGACGCGTACTCATAGGCCGCGCTGCCGAAGGCCTTGTATTTGTCATTTTTCCACGCGGCGATAATGCCTCTCGAAGAATTGACGATCGCGCCGAGACCGTCCGCGTCGAAGAACGGTTTCAGATCCTTGCCCGTTCCTCCCTGGGCACCGTAGCCGGGAACCAGGATGCAGCATTTCGGCATGATTTCGCGTAAAACGCGTCCCATTTCCGGGTACGTGGCGCCGACCACCGCGCCGACTTCGGACCAGCCGGATTCATCGACGGCGTCGAGGCCCCACTTGTGTACCATTTCCCCAACATGTTCATACAGGGGACGGCCATCGATCAGACGGTCCTGGAATTCGCCGCTCGACGGATTCGAAGTCTTGACCAGGACAAAGATGCCCTTGCCGGCACTCCTGCACACATCGATAAACGGCTTCACGCCGTCTGTCCCGAGGTAGGGATTGACCGTCGCGAAATCCTCGCCGAACGGCACGAGCGTCTGCTCCCCGACCTGAACGCTTCCCAGATGCGCGGCCGCGTATGCCGCCGAAGTGGAGCCGATATCGCCGCGCTTCACGTCGCCGATGACCAGAAGGCCTTTCTCGTGGCAGTAGTCGACGGTGCGCTTGAACGCATGAAGGCCCGGCAGACCGAACATTTCATACATCGCGATCTGCGGCTTTACTGCCGGCACCAGGTCGCAGACATTGTCCACAATTCCTTTATTGAAGCGGAAAATGGCTTCCCCCGCTCCCTCCAGCGTCTCGCCGTATTCGGCAAATGCCGCCTTCAGAATTTCCGGCGGAATAAACCCCATCTGCGGATCCAGTCCGACCACGATCGGGGCTTTCTTTTTCATTTCTTCCATCAGTTTTCCAACCATCTGAGCCTCCTTATTTCTCAAAGAACGACGTCCCGGGCGTCAAAGACGGGCCCGTCCGTACAAACTCTCGCGTTGCACACTTTCGAATGATCATCGACACCGGCGGTTTTCGTCACACAGCCAAGGCACACACCGACGCCGCAGGCCATCCGCTCCTCCATCGATACATAGAGCGGCACGTCCCGTTCCGCCGCGAATTCCTTCAGCGCCCTCAGCATCGGCTTCGGCCCGCAGGCAAAAATCACGGCATTGCACCAGAGGGGTCTGGCACCTGTGGTGCACTCGTTCTCCCACTTTGTGAGAGCGTCGATCACCGTCCCGTGAACCCCGACGCTGCCGTCATCCGTTGCAATCAGTACATTTCCGGTCTCCCGCAGGTCGTCGAGGAGGAAGGTTTCCTCGTTCCGCCACCCGTCCGCATGGACGCAAAGTGCAGGAGTGCACCACCGGGGTCTGGCACCTGTGGTGCACAAAAGCTGCTTCGCGGTCAGCAGCATCGGCGGGATGCCAATGCCGCCCGCGGCCAGAATGACGGTCTTGCCCGCGGCAGCTTCCAGCGGAAATCCGTTCCCCAAGGGTCCCAGGACCTCCAGTGCCTCACCTTCTTCCATCGCGGCGATCTGCCTCGTGCCTTCTCCGGCGACACGGAACACCAGACGGATTGTCCCCGCCTCCGCGTCCGCGTCCGCGATGGAGATCGGGCGCGGCAGAAGACGTGCCGTATCGCGCACAAAAAGCGAGACGAACTGCCCCGCTTTCACCAAAGCTGCGAAGCTCACCGAAAGACGCATACTTACGATTCCCTCCGCCAGCCATTTCTTCTCTTTAATATAAGCCGTTTCTTTTCTTTTCATTTTATCCCCGCATACAAAGCCGGTCCTCTTTTTCATGTTTATCATACACGAAAAAGGGGACCGGGAAAAGCAGTTTTCATTCAATTACTTCGTCAGCAGCATCATAATCTCATTGGATCTCTTCATAAATGCCGCCATTTCCTCCTGCGTAAGCGGATGCTGCGAAATGCGGGCCAGGTCGTAGAGCTGCGCGCAGATCACCGGCACCGACTGACTCCGCTTGTGATCGAGCACGAATTTTACGAGCGGATGGGCCGCGTTGAGCACCAGCGTCTCGCCTTCGCCCATTCCCATGTCGGCCATACCGTACATCCTCATCATGTCGTTCATGCGGCGGCTCTCCTCGGAAAGCGTCACAATCGCGGCCACGTCCGGATCCTTCATATTCGTCACCTGGACGTTGAGTTTCTCGTTGCCGAGGTGCTTGCGGAACGTCGCGGTCAGGGAATCGGTGTCCTCCGCGCTCACTTCCTCTTCACCACGCATCTCGCCCGCGAGCTCGGAATCGATCCGCGCGAAACGGATGTGCTCGTTTCTCTGCTCAAGCTGCTGGATAAACGGCTGGTCGATCCGCTCGGTCAGAATCACGGCGTCCTTTTCGTTTTTCCGGAACATGCCGATGTACTGGGCCTGCTGCACTTCGTCGGTGACGTAGAAGATCGTCGCCTTCTCCGGCTCTTTTTCTTCGGAAATGTCGTCTCCCGCGGGCGCAGCTCCTTCGCTGACAACCTCAGCCTCCACGCTTTCGCCCTTCTCGTCGACCGCTTCTTCCTTCTCCGGGGCCTTGATGTTATTCGCCTCTTCGTATTCCTTCAGGGTGAGATATTTCCCGTCCAGATCCTTGAAGAGCATGAAATCCATCATCTTGTCGGCAAATTTCGTATCCCGGATGCAGCCGTATTTGATGAACGGACTGATATCGTCCCAGTTCTTTTCATAGTTTTCGCGGTCCGTCTTGAACATGCCGCTCAGACGGTCGGCCATTTTTCTGGAAATGTATTCCGCGATCTTCTTCACCGTGCCGTCATTCTGCAGCGCGCTTCTGGAAACGTTGAGCGGCAGATCCGGGCAGTCGATCACGCCCTTCAGCGTCATCAGGAACTCCGGAATCACTTCCTTGATGTTGTCGGCGATAAAGACCTGGTTGTTGTACAGCCGGATCTGGGATTCAAGCGCGTCATACTCCGTATTGATCTTCGGGAAATAGAGAATCCCGCGCAGATTGAACGGATAGTCCGTCTTCAGATGGATCCAGAACAGCGGCTCTTTGTAGTCGTTAAATACCTTTCTGTAAAATGCCTTGTAATCCTCGTCCGTGCACTCCGACGGTATCCTGGTCCAAAGCGGATTCGTGTCGTTGATCGGAGCCGGAACGGGCTTCGCCGGCATCTCCGGAGCTTCCTCTCCCTTTTCGGCCGCTTCGCGGACAGCCTTCTCATGATCTTCAAGGCGTCTCTTCTCAGCCTCTTCGGCACGCTTCTTCGCCGCCGAACCGGCGTCTTCGAGATAGATCGGGGTCGGCATGAAGCTGCAGTATTTTTCAAGGATCTCACGGATCCGGTATTCGTTGCAGAATTCCAGAGAGTCGTCATTTAAGAACAGAGTGATCTCCGTACCTGTTTCACTGCGGGTGCCCGGCTCGATGCTGTATTCACTCTGGCCGTCGCTCTCCCAGTGTACGGGCTTCGCGTCCGGAAGGTAGCTCAGCGTATCAATATGAACTTCGTCCGCGACCATGAATGCCGAATAGAAGCCCAGACCGAAGTGTCCGATGATCTGGGACGCGTCCTTCTCATCCTTGTACTTCTCGAGGAACTTCTCCGCTCCGGAGAACGCGATCTGCGTAATATACTCGACCACTTCGTCCTCGGTCATGCCGATGCCGTTGTCGATAAACTTCAGGGTCTTCTCATCCGGGTTGACGACGACATGCACCTCATATTTGTGCCCGTCTTCCGGACGGTACTCGCCGATGCCTTCGAGCTTTTTCAGTTTCGTGATCGCGTCGCAGGCGTTCGCGACCTGCTCTCTTACGAAAATATCGTGATCGGAATACAGCCACTTTTTGATAATCGGCAGCATATTCTCACTGTTAATGGATAAATTACCGGTCTTTGCCATAAGTTCTCACCTCTTTGCATTTATAGAAACAGAGTCAAACCGGACCCTGTCCTTTTTCATTTTGTTCCACTATAACCCCCGAAAAACCAAAAGTCAATAAAAAATCAGCACTCGCCAAGCGCGAGTGCTAACATCCTCATTCATTTCCAATATTTTCTACTGCTTCGTCAAACATCCTCAATCAGAATGTTGTTCGATACCAGCAGGTTCCGTACATAGGCGTCCCAGTATTCATCCACGGTACGGTCCAGTGTGAAGCTCCTGAACGAACTGCCCGTCGTCAGGACCAGGTTTGTGCCGTCATAGCGCAGGTTCAGGCACAGGCCGAGCAGCTGATCACGCATTCCCATCAGCCCGTGTTTGAGAAGAAGCGCGTCCATCTCTTCCGGAGGCAGGAAAAACACAAATTTGAAAAACAGCGGCGTACGCTTTCCCTTGATGAGATCGAAGCAGTGTTCGCGCACCGCCTTCCACCGTATATAATCCCTTTGTGAAAAACCGCCCGCGGATCCGGATTCGGCTCCCTGATCGTCCGCTCCCGCGTCCCGGTTTCCGTCATAGAAAGACTTCTCTTCCCTGCCGTCGATGGAAAACGTGCAGAACGTCATGATCTGCCCTTCGATCAGCAGATATTCATCGAACATCGTCCCTTTTAAAAAGGCCGCCATCAGCCTTCGTATATCCAGTACATTGAGTGCAAGCATCACATTTCCCCGCTCAAAGCGCCGTCCGTAACCGGCGAGATCTGATTGCCAGTACAACCCGAATCTGGTATCATGAAAATGACGTCTTGTGCATTTCACTCTAAATGAAACCACTTCTTAAGTCTATTACATGCCGCCGTTTCAGGCAAGACCCCCGGCCCTGCCGAAACAGGAAATGATGAGGAATGCTTATGAAATATATTGTAGCGCTTGACAGCGGCGGAGAGATTCCCGATTTCTTAAAAGACCGGGAGGAATTTGTTCTCATTCCGATGACGCTGATGATCAACGGAAAAGAATATGTCGATGACGGAAGCCTGGACCAGCAGGTCCTCGTCCGCGAGATCGCGGCCGATCCTGAATGTCCGAAGACGGCATGTCCTTCACCGGGCGCGTATCTGAAGGCTTTCAACAACGGCGCGGATCACATCTACGCGGTCACCATTTCCGGCGAGCTCTCAGGTTCCTACCAGAGCGCGACCATCGCCATGAACATGTACCTCGAAGACCACCCGGACGCGAAGATCCATGTGTTCAACTCGGTGTCCGCTTCCGTCGGTGAGGAACTGGCCATGATGAAGATCGCGGAACTCGAGGAGGAAGGGCTGCCGTTTGAGGAAATTGTCGAAAAGACCCAGAAGCTGATCGAGGACCAGACCACCTATTTCGTACTGGACAATCTCGAAACGCTCCGCAAAAACGGCCGCTTAAGCGGTATGAAGGCCCTTGCCGCCGCCGTTCTGAAGATCAAGCCCATCTGCTACGGCACTCCGACCGGCACGATCGACCAGCTCGACCAGGCCCGCGGCATCAACAAGGCGATCGTCAAGATGGTCAATCTCATCGCCGAACGGACTCTCAATCCGGAAACGCGGACTCTCGGCATCAGCTACTGCAACTGCCGCGAACGGGCCGAAATCGTGCGCGACGAAATCCTGAAGCGCATCAAGGTCCGCGACGTCCTCTTGCTCGCGACCGGCGGAGTCTCGACGGTTTACGCGAACGACGGCGGAATTATCGTTGTCATCTGATTCCGGAAGGTGTATAATGACGCTTGTGCGTTTCCGACATTTCATTTTCATGAAAATGGCACACCGCACGGAATCGAAGAAAGGAAGATGTTCTAAAAATGAGCCAGAAAAAGGTCGATCAATATAAGGAATACAAGAAGAACAAAGACAAGATCCTGAAGCAGGAAAAAATGAAGATCAAACTGCAGTACGCGCTCATGGGCTTAATCGCTCTTGTCCTTTGCGTATGGCTTGTATTTTCCGCGGTAACTTCTGTCGAACGCGCGAAGAAGGCCGAAGCCGAAGCCAACGCCCCCGTCGCCACTGAAGTCGATATGAACGGCTATGCGGATTACGTCGGCGGTCTTCAGACCAGCTTCTCTGAATAATATTTATAATATTTAAATGAGCAAAGTAAAAACACCTTTGAGTTTCATGACTCAAAGGTGTTTTTATATATCAGCCTTTATTCGCTGATCAAAGTTTGATCACGTTTGCCGCCTGCGGTCCACGAGCGCCCTGCTGTACTTCATATTCAACAGCCTGTCCCTCATCCAGGGATTTAAACCCTTCTGCCTGAATCGCTGAGAAATGGACGAATACATCCTTGCCGTCCTCGCCTGTGATGAATCCATAGCCCTTTTCAGCGTTGAACCACTTGACAGTTCCCTTGTTCATGATGTTACCTCCGTAAGCAAATTAAAAAAAATAATGGTATCTTCGGCAAATAAAAAATTCACCGAATATCACAGATTACAGCAAAACAAGCATATAATCTCTAATAATCAGTGAATATATGTGTTTATTCCCTCATGACATATCGATTATAGCCTCTCGGGCAGTTTTCGTCAAGTAGTGACAAAAAGAGGGCGTTTTCCGCCCTCTTTTTTGTCATAAACAGATCAGATCAGGCCAAGTGCTTTCAGAAGCAGTGCCAGCAGCATCACCGGAGCGATGTACCTGAGCATGACAACCAGAAGGCCCTTTCTGCT
Organism: uncultured Eubacteriales bacterium; assembly: GCA_900319795.1. Lineage (GTDB taxonomy): Bacteria > Bacillota > Clostridia > Lachnospirales > Lachnospiraceae > Chordicoccus. The sequence continues at coordinate 22,241 of ONPU01000012.1, forward strand.
CAGATTCTCTCCGTTCTTCGTCGCTTCGTCGATCACGACCTGCGGCTTCAGCACCCAGCCGACGAGGATACAGGTTCCGATCGCGACGATGGGCATCAGCAGGTTGTTGCTGATATAGTCCATGATGTCGAGGATCTGCCCAACCGCTCCGTTCGGCAGCGACACTTCGAAATACAGCTTGTTGTAGCCGAGGCAGACCAGAATCGCGAGCGCAAGCCCGATGATGCTTTCCAGAACCGTCGCCTTTGTACGCTCCATATGGAACTCATCCATAAAGCTCGCCACGATGGCTTCCAGGATTGAAACCGCACTTGTCGTCGCCGCGAAGAGCACCATCGCGAAGAAGAGGCAGCCGATCACATTTCCGATTTTGCCCATCTGCAGGAAGACCTTCGGCAGGGAAATGAACATGAGTCCCGGGCCGGAAGCTTCCATGCCCTCGCGTCCCATGAACGCGTAAACCGCCGGAATGATCATGACGCCGGCCAGGAAGGCAATCGCCGTATCGAAAATCTCGATCTGGCCAACCGACTTCGCCATATTTGTCTCATCCTTCATATAGGAGCCGTACGCGATCATAATTCCCATCGCGACGCTTAAGGAGTAGAACAGCTGTCCCATCGCGTCCATCGTCGTGGAATAGATCTTCTGGAAATTCAGCTCGGACATATCCGGAATCAGCAGAATTCCAAGTCCCTGAAGGCCGGTTCTCACCGTGCCGTCCGCTTCCGTATGGGAAATGGTCAGCGAGAACCCCGCGATCACCAGAATCAGCACAACCAGAAGCGGCATGATGATCTTCGAGAAACTCTCGATTCCCTTTTCCACGCCGCCCAGCACGACAATCATCGTCAGAGCGAGGAAAATGATCATCATGATGATCGGTGAAGACGTACCGGTGATAAATGAGGTAAAATAGCCGTCCGCCGCAGCTTCCGCTCCCCGTCCCGTCAGGAATACCAGGAAATATTTCACGACCCAACCGCCGATTACGCAGTAATACGGCAGAATGATCATCGGTACGATGCAGGCCACAATGCCGAGCGGCCTCCACTCTTTCCGAAGTTTTCCGTACGCGGTCAGCGGGCTCTCTTTCGTCTTACGCCCGATCGCGATCTCCGTAATGAGAAGCGTAAAGCCGAACGTCAGAGCCAGAATCAGATAAATGAGAATGAAAAGTCCTCCGCCGTCCCTGGCCGCCAGATACGGAAACCGCCAGATGTTGCCGAGTCCGACGGCGCTTCCTGCAGCCGCGAGCACAAAGCCCAATGACCCGGTAAATGAATTACGATTTTTCTTGTCCATACAACCTCTACCTTCCTCCGTATTTTTTAATTGTGCAAAGCATCCCATAAAACAGATGCCTGACACAATTCATTAGAATAAGCATAACTAATTTACTATAACATGAAACCATAAAAAAGAACAGCGGGATTTCCCGCCGTTCTGATTGTTTCATTTTGAAAATATCATTTCCCGGATCTGTTTACGCGCCGTATTTCTGAATGAACTGAGCGCATTTGACATGTCTGGACCAGTACTTCGAGTCACCGACCTGGTTGCTGCTGGATTTGTCACTCTGGTCCTTCTTCAGGGATGCCATGATCATCGGAAGCGTGTATTTCTTGCCGACACGGGCATAGATCCGGTCTGCCGGGCCGTTGCCGCCCAGGTGCGCGATCTCGCAGTACATGAGGATCGCCCAGGCATTGTTGTTGAAGCGCTCCTTCGCGGAGTCAACCATGCTCTTCATCTGTTCCTTGAACTGAGCGTCCTGGCAGGCTTTGCCGACCGAGGAAGTAATCAGCTTGATCAGCACTTTCTTCTCCGCGGTCGAGGGATTCCATCCGGTGCTGACCCAGTTTTTGGTCAGTGCCTTTTTGATGAGCCCCTTGGAATCCAGTTTCGCAAATGTCTTCGGTGCCTTCTTCTTGATGCTCTTGATCAGCTTCTGCGCTTCATTTCCGTAAAACTGCGCCCAGCCGAGCGTGATGGTCTTCTCGAGTGAGCTGTTCGTATAAGGTCCCGCATACGCCGCGTAGTTGCGGTTTCCGTAGACCTGGCCGCCGGACTCCACTGCCCCGATGATATTCGTCAGCAGCGCGTAATCCCGCTTGTCGTTCCACTTGCGCGTAGAAGTTTTATAGCCGGAAAGGCCTTTGAGGCTGCTTGACTTGGAGGAAGAGCTCTTGCCGTACGGGACGAGCTTCCAGAGCTGTCCGTCGGAACCGTAATAGGAATAGGTATAGACATTCGCCTTATTCGCGTTCGCCGACTTCGCGACAGTCATGACCCTTGTATTCGTGTAGCACGCCTGGATGATATAGTAATTGCCGTTTTCAATAAAATACCATCTCTGACGCGGACGCGTCATCTTCGCGTTCTGGCGGATATTGGCCTTGTTCTTGAAGCTTCCGCCCTTCACTTCCAGATATTTTCCGGAATTCTTGTTGCGGATCCGGTACTGGCCGTTTCCCGCGGATGAGATCACAAAAACCTGGCGGGCCATCTTGCTGTTCTTATAAATATACGCGTTTGCCCCGCTCTTCGTGGAGCCGCCCTGAATCGTCAGCGCGCGTGACGAAGCGCACGTCGGCACCAGAATATACTCGCCCGGAGTGATCGAAGCCTTTCCGCCAAGCGGCGTCGCCGCCATTGCCCTGACCGGAATCAGCGCCGCTGCCGCGGCTACTGCCAGCCACAGCATGAATTTCATGACTGCCACGGAGGCCTGTCCCAGACACCGCTTTTCTGTTTCTTTTTTCATTTCCAACATCTTTATTACCTTCGAAAACATGTTTATTACTTTCAAAAGCTTGTTCATTGCCTTCGAAAACTAGCGAAATCGAACATTTAACAGAATTGTAACATCTTTGTATCATTTTCGCAAGGAGTCAAAAGACACAAAAAACCCGGCCGAAGCCGGGTTTTTATTAACTATTCTTCAGGATTCCTCCGGAAGACTCTCCTCATCGCCGCCGGAGTCCTCCAGTGATTCCGATCCGGAGGAAGAATAGACGTCAAGCTCTTCGAGATCGCCCGATCCGCTGTCGGAACTGCCGGAGTCGGAGCCGGAGTCAGAACCATCGTCGGAGCTCACCTCGTCTTCGCCTCCGTCGCTGCTGTCCTCTCCTCCGTCATCATAATCATCACCACCGTCATAGTCATCGCCGCCGTCATCATAGTCGGCGTCGTTGCCGTCGTCGCCATTGTCTCCGCCGTTATTGCCGGTATCCGCGTCATTGCCTCCGCCATTATTGCCGGTATCTCCGCCCTGATCGTTCGTCTGCGCATCAGCGCTTGCATTAGTCGTCTCGGGCTTTCCGAGATCCTCGATCGGTGTCGGCGTCATGTTCTTCGCGGCTCTTTCGGCGTCCAGTGTGTTCACCTGCTTTTTCAGGGCTTTCGACTCGAAAATGAGATACGCCGTATTATCCTCGATCCGGATATTCGCACTCTCCGTGTCACCGAACGGAACGCTGTGCAGGATCATCACGCTCTGGTCTTCGAATGTCAGCTTGAAATCATAAGAGGGCACAATTGGCGTCTGATTATCCCCTGCTGCCTGCTCGCTCGCTGCATTTTCCTGAGCTTTTACCGCGTTGGTAGCATCATAATAGACAGCCCGTGTCTCTTCATTTTCAAAAATGTCACCCTCAGCCATCACATCCGGACCGAAATCCGCCATCGACGAATCCTTGATACAGAAATCGTGGATCTTAAGGCCCGTCCGGTTGACGAGCAGCATGCGGACGACATTTTCACCTTCTGCTTTCGCGCCGAGCGTCTTGACATCCCACGGATCGGGCGTCGGAGTCGGCGTCATGAGCGGGGTGGGCGTCGGTTCTGCGGCAGGCGTCTCTTCCGGGGTCGGCGTCTCCGTGGGGGCCTCCGTCGGAGTCGGGGTCGGCGTTTCCGTCGGTTCTTCCGCGATCTCCTCGAGCTGCAGCTCCTCTTCCGGGGAAAGGCCCGGATCATAGCTGATATTGTCTGATGAGCCGCATCCGGCAGCCAATACGACTACGGCCGCGGCGACAAGTAAAAGTCTTTTCATATTCTTCATATATGCTCCCCATAAATAAGAATTACGGTCATTTTATCACCAAATTACTTCACTTGTCATCTTTTTGAAGCTGTGATAGGATGTGTGCGATGCCAGGATGAACTCTGAGATCATTGTATAAACAATCTAGACGGCTTCCGCGCGAAGTACTTCTAACCTCCTCAGAAATTGCTAAAACCGTTCGAAAAAATCGCAAACTCGCTTCGCTCAAACAGTGCTGATTTTTTCGAACAACACAATTTCTGACGAGCTAAGAAGTACTAATCACTTGTGCAGATGTCTAAATTGTTTATACAATGATCTTTCATCTACGGACCGCATCTTATTTACGCGATCATTGCCGGGGTCATTTTCATTGTCGTGCTTCTCATCACGAACCGGTTCACGAATATTCTGCGCAAGATCTTCGTTTACGCGTCCATTGTTGTGGCGGCATACGCGTTTTTCACAAAGCGCTATGCCCTCTTCTGGGTCTCAATCCTGTTCCTCGGGACCCTGCTTCTGTTCCGCTTCATCCGGTTCCTCATTATCTATATTCAGGAAACCGTGCGGAACCGTAGAATCGAAAAACGCGCCCTCGCGAGGGCCCGCGAGCGCCGCGGCTCATTCGAAAAGAAGAAGGGATACAGCGGCGATTATCGTCCGGTCAAGGACAACGGAACTTCCGCGCCGGAACACACTCCTGCCCCTCAGGCAGCCGAGATCTCCCGCGCCGAGATGAACGAAGCCATTCAGAGTCTTAAAAAGCTCCACGAGATGGGCATCCTCACAGAGATGGAACTGGCTGAAAAAACCGCCCTTGTCTATGAAAAGATGGGCTGAGACATTTTCGAAACCCGCGTCCCTTAATTTTGAGAAGAGGAAAAAGATATGCTGAGTAAACTGGCGGTTGAGACATTTTTAAAGAATCAGACACAGCTTTTTGACGAACCCGTGGCCGAAACGCCCGAAGAAGCGGAAGAATTTCTCGAGGACTGCATGGCCGAAGTCCTGCCGGATATAAAATCCGTCCGCCGCTGGCTCGACGAAGGCGGCATGGACGTAAGCGGTCTTTCAGACCGCGATCTTCTCGACGCCGAGGAAGTGTTCCCGCTTCACGACGGCACATATCTCCTCGTCGAAGCATGAAAGTGCACCACGGGTGCCAGGCACCTTTGGTGCAGATATCGAAGTAAAAAAGTGTACCACAGGTGCCTGGCACCTGTGGTACATCTTTTTTACTTCGTCAGTTTTTCGTAAGCTTCTTCGTATTTCGCGATCGTCTTCGCGATGACTTCCTCCGGCAGCGTATAGTCGCAGTCCGGATTGGCCTTCAGGTAATCTCTTACGTACTGTTTGTCGTAAGACGGCTGTCCGTGTCCCGGTTCATATTCATCAGCCGGCCAGAAGCGGCTCGAATCCGGTGTCAGCATCTCGTCTCCGAGAACGATATTGCCTTCCTCGTCGAGGCCGAACTCAAACTTCGTATCGGCGATGATGATTCCTCTTGAGCGAGCGTAGTCAGCGCATTTTTTATACAGAGCAATCGTCAGATCCCTGAGTGCTCCGGCATATTCCGCGCCATGGCCCGGAAATGCCTTTTCCAGCACGACAACCGACTGCATGAAGTCGATATTTTCGTCATGGTCGCCGATTTCAGCCTTGGTACTGGGCGTGTAGATCGGCTCCGGCAGCTGTTCGCTTTCCTTCAGGCCTTCCGGAAGCTTGATGCCGCAGACGGTGCCATTTTCCTGATAGCTCTTCCAGCCGCTGCCCGTAATATAGCCGCGTACGATGCACTCGATCGGGAGCATCGTCAGCTTTTTGCACAGCATGCTTCTTCCTTCAAAGCGCTCTGTCCGGAATTCTTCAGGCAGATAGGACGCCTCACAGCTGATCATGTGGTTCGGGACGATATCACGGGTGTAGTCAAACCAGAAGCGGGACATCTGTGTCAGAATGCGGCCCTTCCCGGATATCTCATTTTTGAGAATCACGTCAAAAGCTGAAATTCTGTCTGTCGCCACCATGACCAGGCGGCTCCCCAGGTCGTAGATCTCGCGAACTTTTCCTTCTTTTACGGGTACCGGAGTATTCATATGCATTTTTCCTTTCTTGAAAGCCACAAAAGCGCAAGTGAACTATATCACTTTCCCCCGTTCCTGACAACTGCTCTCTTTCGTGCATGCCCCGTTGTTTCGTGGTATAACAGACATAAATGTCTGTTCAGACTGCAGACAAAGTCCGGGTGAAACCCGGTTTTTTGACTTTCAGAGAAATGTATTTTTGAAGAATTGTTGTATAAATCAGGCTCCGCCGCCCTTGACAGAACCCGGAAGAGATGCCGGTCGTCAGCAAGCCGACGGTGACAGACTCAGGAACAGTACTCGCTCCGCAGGGTCACCGTCGGAACTTCAGATTCTGCCATCTCTTCCGGAACCCGTCAAGGGTAAACCGCAAGCGGCGGCTCGATTTTCTGCCTCTGGTTCCGCCTCGGAACAGTGAAGATCCGAACGAAAGCTCAGTATCGAGGAGCAGATCGGAGAAAATCTTGCTAAAGACCCGAATGAAGGCTCAATATGGAGGAGCAGATCGGAGAAAATCTTGCTGAAGAACCGAACGAAGGCTCAAAAATGAGGCGCAGATCGGAGAAAATCTTGCTAAAGACCCGAACGAAGGCTCAAAAATGAGGCGCAGATCGGAGAAAATCTTGCTGAATACCCGATCGAAGGCTCAATATGGAGGAGCAGATCGGAGAAAATCTTGCTAAAGACCCGAACGTAGGCTCAAAAATGAGGCGCAGATCGGAGAAAATCTTGCTAAAGACCCGAACGAAGGCTTAATATTGAGGAGCAGATCGGAGAAAATCTTGCAGAATACCCGAACGGAGGCTCAATATGGAGGAGCAGATCGGAGAAAATCTTGCTGAATACCCGAACGAAGGCTCAATATGGAGGAGAAGATCGGAAACAATACTGTTCCGAGGTGGAACCGGAGGCAGAAAACCGAGCCGCCGCTTGCGGTTTACCCTTGACGGGTTCCGGAAGAGATGACAAAATCTGAAGTTCCGACGGTGCCCCAGTGAAGCGAGTACTGTTCCTGAGTCTGTCACCGTCGGCATATCAATGTCACGCATCTCTTCCGGGTTCAGTCAAGGGCGGCGGAGACTGATTTAAATAAAAATCTTTATATAATAAAAGTCCGGGGTTTGCCCGGACTTTGTCTACAGTCTGAACAGACATAAATGTCTGTTATCATCTGCGGTCGCCAGATGAACATGTATGTTCACCTGGCTCGTCGCTCTATGGTATAATGAAAAATCATTGAGCTCGCCTCAAGTACTTTCGCGAGAAAAACTTTTGGCACCGCAGTCAAAAACTATTACACATGAGAGGGGCATAGGGAATGTGGTACGTCATGCAGGTACTGAGCGGATACGAATTACGCGTCGCCGATGAATGCCGTGAGCGGATCATCAGGCCGGATGAGGAAGTATTCGTACCGACCTACGAACGGAAGATGAAACTCCGCGGTGAATACCAGATCGTGGAGTCCAAACTGTTCCCCGGTTATGTGTTTCTCTCCACGGATGATGTGACAGACTTCCATATCCGCCTTCGCAAAATTGAAAAGCTGACCAAAATTCTGAAGACAGGCGACGTTTTTACGCCCCTTAACAAAGATGAAGAAGAATGGCTCCGCGTGGTCGGCGGCAAGGATCACCGCGTCACTTTCTCAGTCGGCTTCATCGAAGGCGACAAGGTGGTGATTACTTCCGGCGCCCTTAAGGGCTGGTCGGGCATGATCAAGAAGATCAACCGCCACAAGCGCACGGCTGTCATTGCCGGAAGTTTTCTCGGACGCAGCACGGACATTACGGTAGGGCTGGAAATCGTGTCAAAATCATAAGAGCGCAAGGTTGCGTCGGTGCCCCACACACGCAATTCTCTCTCACTCCCCGATCAGGCTGACATCCTCCGCCTGCCGAAGCCCCAGAATATACTCGATGTCATTTTCCTCATTTTTAATAAGATCCGCGTGCGCCGACAGGCGAACCGTGCGCCCGTCCGGCAGGTCCACGGTCATGATTTTCTCGGACCCGGTGATCGCTTTCACGAACGCTTCCGTGGCTTCCGCGTGAGGAGCGTTGTTGTATCCCCGGACCATCCTGCAGAACGCGCCGCTGTTCACGGTATCCGCGAATTCCCGGGTGTTCATGCCGAGCAGGTCATGAAGGCCGTGAATTACCGGCTCGTAGATAAGGCCACGGTCGGTTCTGCGTAGCAGGCAGATCGTGCTTGCCATATATTTCGACAGCACGTTCATCCGGTTCCGGTTCTCCATGATCTCCGTCACGTCGATGAGCATCGTCTGCCAGCAGGGTGCGCCGAAGCGGTCCGAAATCTGGCTGTGATCCGCCACATAGATATAATCTCCGCTCTTCCTGCGGATCCTGTACGGTTCAAGCTTCTCCTTCTGCCTCAGGAGCACTTTCTTGCAGCCTTCGACAACGATCCCGCGGTCGTTCGGGTGGATCATGTTGATCAGCCTCTTGTCAAAGTACTGCTTGATCTCATTTTCGCTGTAACCGGTCATCCCCTGGAAATTCAACCCAATATAGAGGAACTCCAGATCCTCAGCCAGAGTCGTTCTGATGTAGGCGCCCGGCATCTCAGAATTGATGGTGTGCAGCTCGGTTACGTCCTGGGCAGAGGCGTAGAACTTTTTGCCCTGGGCATCCTCATCAAGGAAATAGATCTTCAGATCAAGCCAGACTAACGCCCCGTTGGGCTTATAGGAGCGGATGATTCCTCTCGAGCCGACCGCCCAGTGCTCGATAGCCGCCTGAAGGAGATCATAGAACTTTTGCCGGTCCTCTTCGGGAAGCGTATCCTGAATGTGCACTTTCCGCTCTTCGAATACCGCCAGATCCAGTCCGACCAGTTCGTAGAACTGTTCATTGTAGCGGACGATGTCGATATCCTCGTCGTGCCAGCTGTAAAAGACAACCGGTCCCATCACGTTGTTCAGCATCGTATCGCTGTAAATATTCTCATCCAGGAACTCCCTCGTCCGAAGCTGCTGGTTATGCTTGAATTTAAAACCTCCCGGTTCGACGATCCCGGGTTCGGAAATGAGTTTCTCAAAATCCTTCACCGGCATCGGCCTGTAGAAGAAAAATCCCTGCATATAGGGGCACCCGAGTCCGCGGAGGAATTCCACCTGTCCGTCCTGTTCCACGCCTTCCACGATAATCGGCGTCGTCAGGTTCTTGGTCATATTGATGACCGACTCAAGGATATTGATGCCCTTCCGCTTTTCGTCCTCTTTGCTGATCCTCAGGAACTGCGCGTCCAGCTTGATCAGGTCCACGTTCAGCGAACGAAGCATGTTGAGGGAAGAATAGCCGGAACCGAAATCGTCCATAAGGACGGCGAAACCATTTTCACGAAGCTTTAAGACGGCCTCACGCACTCCGGTCGAATCTTCGGCGCAGGCCGACTCTGTTATCTCGATCTTAAGGAGGTCTGTCGGCAGGTCATACTGCGCGGCGAGTTCCTTAAAGTGCCCCGGCACGTCGATCATTTCGATATCGATCTGCGAAACATTTACCGAAATGGGAACGACCGGAATCTCTTTTAAAAGACACGCGCTCAGCCATTTGCATACGGATTCCCAGATGTAGACATCGAGTCTTGTCACAAGTCTGTATTTTTCAAGAATGGGAACAAATTCTGCCGGAGAGAAGGTCGAGCCGTCCTGCAGATTCCATCTCGCCAAAGACTCCGCCCCCACGATCTTTCCGTTGGTAACATGCACCTGCGGCTGGAGGCAGAACGAGATTTCATTTTTTTCAATAGCATGCTGGAAACGATACAGCACCTTGTACTCGTAAGTGTTCTTCCGGTGGATCTCGGAACTGTACAGACGGATCCGGGTCCCCGTGTTGCCCTTCATTTCCTCGGTTGTAAGGGACGCGCGGTTGAAGAAATCCACGATCTGCGTGCCCGTATTGTCGATCATCGCGATGCCGAAAATGGGTGAAAATCCTTCTATGAGGCTGATCTGGGAAATGACATCCGTGAGGCGCGAATGGAGAAGGCGGATCTCCTTCATGTCAAATGGCATCACGATGGCAAACTCCTCCTGGCCGACATACCCGGGAAATGCGCCGCTTTCTCTGCCGTAGTCCTTGAGGAGACGGCTGACTTCGGAAAGCAGGTAGTGGCCCGATTCCACGCCGTACCAGTCGGAAAAGCGTTTGTAATTATCTATGAAAATATCGATGATGCAGCACCCGGATTCGGGAGAAGGCATTTTTTTCTGAATATCACGGAAATAATACGGCCCTACGAGAAGCCCTGTCACCTCATCAGGAACGGCGGGAATATCCGAAATGGTCTCACTGTAAGCAGCAGCGTCCGGACTTCCTTCCACCCGCTGCTTCTGCTTCTCTATATCATAAATATAACAATGGACAATCCACGGCGGCAGGTCCAGCTCCGGGCCGGCAATGAGCAGCTGTCTCGTGGCAATCCATCTGTCATGAATTCCTTTCATGTGAAACTCACCGGAGAGAATTCCCTTCGGTGAAGCCGCGTTCAGCCGTTTGAGGAGCGTATCCGGCTCGATCAGCGCGCGGTAAGAGTCGCGGTCATCCTCCCGTACGAAATGATCCGCCGCATAGGAATAGAGTCTCTGAAAATCTCCTTCATGGAAAATGCCGCTGTATTTATCACTGACATGGTGAACAATGCGGAACGTCATCTCCCGCAGGTTAATTTCCAGAAGATCGTCATATGATGTTTTTTTCAGCTCCTCGGCGAGTGAATCGTCAGACTCTTCGCCCCCCAGAAAAACATTCCAAAGGTCCTTTTTTGTCATATCGAACCCTCTTATCCATATATTACATATGATATAATACTGGTGAAAAAAGGTCAATACAGTGGTATACTTGCGCTATGTCATTTTCATCACTTGAATTCTATCTGCTGGCGGCAGCATGTGTCGCGGGGTACTATCTTCTCCCGCCGAAAGCCCGCCGGTTCTGGCTGCTTTTCATCTCTTTCATCTATTATGCCGCAGCGGGACCGGTATTTTTTGTGTTTCTTCTTTTTGCCGCCTTCACCACCTGGGCGGGCGCTCTGCGCGCGTCTGACGGCAGGAGAATTGCCGTCGCCATCCCGCTGCTTCTCGATTTCGGCGTTCTCGCCGCGTTGAAGTACAGCAATTTCGCGATTTCCATCATCAACCGGATTCCCCACGCGGAACTGCCGTATCTGAAATTGCTGCTCCCCTTAGGCATCTCATTTTATACCTTCCAGTCGGCCGGCTACCTTCTGGACGTATACTGGAAGCGCTGCGAAGCGGAGAAATCATTTTTCAAATATCTCCTCTTCGTCTCCTTCTATCCGCAGATCATGCAGGGGCCGATCGGCCGCTACGGGACTCTGGCCCCGCAGCTTCAGACAGCCCACGCTTATGATCCGGAAAATATCCGCCGCGGCATCGTCCGCATCAGCTGGGGACTTTTCAAAAAAATGATCGTCGCGGACAACGCTGCCCTTTATGTCAACCAAATTTTTGATAATTATGTCACCTTAAGAGGCTATGGCATCCAGGGCGTGCTCATGTACAGCATCCAGCTCTACGCGGATTTCTCCGGCGGTATCGACATCGCGATCGGAATCGCGCAGATGCTCGGCATCCGCCTCGACGCGAACTTCCGCCAGCCCTATTTCGCCGAGACCCTGACGGACTTCTGGCACCGCTGGCATATCACTTTGGGAACCTGGATGAAAGACTATCTCTTCTATCCGATCTCCCTTTCGGACTGGATGAGCCGCATGCGGAAATCCACCCGGAAGCGTTTCGGCCGGGATCTCGGCAGCGCGATCTGCATCGGCGTCGCCAACATCATCGTCTTTCTGGCCGTCGGCGTCTGGCACGGACCCAGCTGGCATTTTATCGTTTACGGGCTCTATAACGGCGTCCTCATTGCCATCGGCGGACTCTTTACAAAACAGTTCCGGAAAATGAAAACCGCTCTTCACCTCACCGACCACACCCCCTGGTTTCGCGTTTTCAGGATCGCAAGGACCTTCCTGATCGTCAATCTCAGCTGGTATCTGGACCGGAGCAGTTCCCTCGGGCAGGCTGCAAGGATGCTGAAGGACTCATTCAGCACGAAAATATTCTCGCTTACCATCATTTCTCCGGAGGATCCGCACTTCGCAATGCAGCATTTTGTGCCGATCGCGGCCGGATGCGCCGTCATTTTCATCGTAAGTGTTCTTAGGGAGAAGAAAAAAGATGTTGAAGGGACAATCGCGCGCCTTCCGTGGCCCGTGCTCGTCCTCATCATCACCGGAATTCTGATTCTTTCGGCCCTTTACGGAAACAGAGGAAGCGGAGGATTTATCTATGCGAATTTTTAAACGTCTGCTGCCCTTTCTTCTGGGCATCCTCTTCATCGTCCTTCTGAACGCGGCTCTCAATTACCTGCTGATTCCGTACCAGTTCACGAGGGTCAAAGTGCATAAGATCGAAACTGAAGGCTTTGACGACCTGATTCTCGGCAGCTCGCATGGAGGCACGGCTTTTGATCCGGAAACTCTGATGGCGGAAACCGGACGCAGCTGCTACAACGCCTGCGCGGGCGGGCAGTTCCCAATGGATAACTACTACCTGCTTCTCGACGCGCTGAGGGAACACACTCCGAAGAGAGTCATCTTCGAATACGACCCGAACTACTGGATCGCGCTCGATCCTTTCAACAGAACGGCACGCTATCAGGAAAGTGTCATGGCCCCCTCAACGGTTCGCCTCGCCTACTTCTCGAAGCTTCTGCTTCCCGGCGACATCCGGTACGTCCTGATGCCCTGGTCGCTCTACGACAATGGTTTAGAAGACATCCCGGGCATCGTGGAAAGAAAGCGGTCCGACGCGTACAAAAATTACGGTGTCGAGCCATTTTACGAAAAAGGAAGTCAGGCCTGCGACGAAAACGGATTCCTTTTCATCCCTGACGGCGTCGGCGGCGACCCGAAGATCCCGGAGCTCTTCTATAACGAAGGCATGGAACACATTGTCGCCAAAAACCGCGCGTACTTCGAGAAAATCGTCCGTCTCTGTCAAAAGGAAGGCATTGAGCTCGTTGTCGTCACCACTCCCGTTCCCGCTGCCACAAGAGAGGCGGCGGAGGAATTCTACCGCACCGCGCACAAGTGGATGAGTGATCTTCGTACCGCTTACGGCTTTACCTATCTGGACTTCGTTCTTCCTTCTGAAAATGACGTCCCTCTGCCCGACCTGTGCGAAGACCCTGACGCGTTCTCGGACGGCGAAGGCCATATGCATATCTCCGCCGCCGGAAGATTCACGAAGGAGCTCGCTTCTCTTCTGTAAATGTCTGACATAACCTTTGCCTTAAGGGCACTAAAAAATGGCTGCCGCTTCACTGCGGCAGCCATTTTCATATGTCTTGTGAACCTTTTCCACTATTTACCATACTGTCCATTCGGACGGATAATTCTTTCCTCCGGAGGTGTACACCGCACGGATTCTCACGTAATTCGACGCAGTGGACTTGTGCGGGATGAAGACCTGGCTGGCCGTGCCGGAGACCCTCTTTCTCGTGACGTCTGTCGAGAAGTATCTGTCGGTACTGCACTCTACTTCAAATGTGCAGCGGGAGTCGATCCGATAATCCCAGGTCACCTTGATATAGGTGAACCAGTCTGCCACGTTCACGAGTTTCACCTTCTTCGGCCTGATACTGAAGCTGGCCGAACGGCCTCCCGTATAGATGCCGAGTCCGCTGACCGTAACGGTAGCCTTACCGATGTTCACGTTATTCGAATACCTTACCGAATAATCTTTTCCGGCTGTAAGATTCTTGCCCTTCAGCGTTACCTTGACCACCGGCATCAGATCATATCCGGTGTAAACCTGGTCCTCCACGGTGATTTTCGCGTCGTCCAGACGCATCCTCTTGATGACGAAGTTTCTCTTGATGGTGTCCTTGTAATTGCCGACACCCTTGATCATCACATGCGCCGTTCCGATGTTGACGTTGTGATCGAATTTGACCGTGTAGTCCGTACCCTTCGTAAGAGTCCGGCCGTTTACCTTCACGGTAATATCCGGCTTGACGGCTTTTCCGGTGTAGCCCTGGTCATCCAGGCCGTAAACCGAGGCGCTGTTGAGGGAGGCCTTTTCAATATCGAAGTACAGTTTCTGGCTTCCCTTGAAATTTCCCTTGCCCTTCACGGTCACCGTCGCGGTACCGACCGAGAGATTGTTCTTATAGCTGACCTTAAAGTCTCTGCCTTCCTTCAGCTTCTTCTTTCCGACCTTCACGGTCAGCTTCTGCTTAATGCGCGAGCCGGTGTAGGTCTTGTCCTTCAGTCCCTTAATGGTTGCGGTGGCCACGGAGGCCTTCTGGATCTTGAATTTTCTCTTGACCGTGCCCTTAAAATTGCCCTTGCCCTTGATCGTGACTGTCGCCGTTCCGTGCTTCTTATTGTTCTTGTATTTAAGAGTATAGTCTCTGCCTTTTACCAGCAGTTTCCCGTTGATCGTGATCGTCGGATTCGGCTTCCGGGCCTTCCCGGTATAGACCATCGCCTTGATCGGCTCGATCTTCGTGTTCTTCAGCGGAGTCTTCACAATCGTGAATGTCCGCACTGCCTTTCCGTTAAAGTTTCCTTTCCCGGTAATCGTGACAGTGGCTTTTCCCGGTGCCGTATTGGCAGCATACGTGACAACATAGTCTTTACCGGCTTTCAGCGTCGCGGTTCCGAAAACCACCTTCGGCACGGGTTTCAGGCCGCCCGGCTCATAGAACACGGAACCCGGAATACCGGATACAGCCGTCTTGGCAATCGAAAGCGGAGCAATCGTGAACTTCTTGACTGCCGATCCGTTGAAATTACCAATGCCCTTCACAGTTACCGTCGCGCTGCCAGCATTTATGTTACCGCTATACGCGACCGTATAATCCGTCCCCGCTTTCAGCGGAGTGACGCTGTAAACCACGCTGACCGCCGGCTTCTTAGCCTTTCCGTCATACACATACGATGCCGGGTTAAGCGTAATCACCGCCCCGGCGATATTTGTGACGCTCATCGGCACGAACTGGAATTTATGATTTTTCGCAAATGTCTCCGTCGCCGACTTGAAGTCACCCTTCACGGTCAGTCCTGTAACTCCGGTAAATGCGTCCTCCGGAATGGTCGTTACAGACGCGGGAATCGTCGCGGTCTTCAATGCGGTTGCTCCCGCAAATGCGTTTGTGCCAATCGCTGTCGCTCCGGACGCAATCTCCAGATCGGTCAGCTGAGTCATGGAATCAATCCAGGGTGCCGGGCTGTCCGTCGTATACGCGTCCATTGCTCCGGTACCGCTGATCTTCAGCGTCGTTGTACCTGTCCCCGCAACAATCTCCCAGTTAAGGGTCGGGCCGCACTGACCTGATGTCGGGGGTACTTCCGGATCTTCATCCGCAAGCTTCGCGTTTCCGGAGGCGGCCGCCAGTGTTATTTCGGGCTCATCTTCAATGATTTCTTCGCTTTCCTGAAGTTCTTCGCTATCGGAAAGCTCCTCATTTTCAAGAAGTTCCTCCTCCGCTTCGGATGAAACCGCTTCCTCTTCGAGAACTTCCTCAGCGGATTCCTCGATTTCGAAGGATTCCGTCTCGTCTTCCGCGGCATCCGGGATCTCTTCGATGACCTCTTCCGGAACTTCTTCGATGACCTCTTCCGAAGTCTCTTCGATGTACTCTTCTTCAGAGCCGCTCACGTATTCCTCAGCGACTTCATCCGGAGCTTCTGTCGGAACCTCTTCCGGGATCTCTTCCACGGATTCTTCAATAATCTGCTCCTCCGCTTCAGCCCCTGCTTCCGCCGCGAAAACCGGCATCGCGCCTCCGGCTATCAAAGATGCCGACAATACGTAAGCAAGGATCTGTTTAACCATTCTTTTTCTCATGCTCACACTCCTTCTTGATAATCTGCAACAATCAACTATCGATATTTCCCCAGAATGTATTAAGTTCATTATATCACACGCGCTTATGTACTGCTATGAAAACAATATTGCGTTTCCCAAAAATGACGTTTAAAATTATGGTAAGTATTTCTGTCATTTTCCCTGTTGACATATTTTCAATTACTGAAAGGATTGCACTATGAAAAACAGAAAAATGAACCATTTCAAACGCACGCTGGCACTCCTTTTCGCCGCCGTGCTCGCCATTTCCTCAACCGCGACCTCTGCGTTCGCCGCGAAGCAGAAGAAGGAACCGACCATGATCAGCTACCTGACCGGTCTCGAAATCCGGAAAAAGAGAGCTGAAAGACGTCCGATCGCGCTCATGATCGAAAACGATCTGGAAGCCTCCAAATGGCAGAGCGGAACCGGCAACGCCGACGTCCTCTATGAAGCTCGCGTCGAGGGCGGCATTACCCGCCTCATGGGCCTCTTTGAAGACTACCGCTATATCGACAAGATCATGCCGATCCGCTCATGCCGTCCGCAGTTCGTCTACTATGCCAGAGAATTCAAGGCATTTTACGGACATTACGGCCAGGTCATCTACGCGGTACCGCTCCTTCAGATGACGGAATCCTACGACATCGCAGGCCTTCCGTATGGTGAAGACGGCCAGCAGTACAGACTGAACGACGGCTCCCCCGCCTACGGCCGCGACCATTCGGGTGTGACGGGTGTTTTCACGAACTACGACAAGCTGCAGGCCTTTATCTCGGACTGGGGCTGGAACAGAAAATATCCCTCGGATTACGAAGGCCACTACAAGTTCTGCAAAGAGGGCGAAGAGGTCAATCTTGACAGCGATATCACGGCCAATGTCGTGCTTCCGGGCTTCAAGAGCAATCACTCGAGACTGGAATACAACGAAGCGGACGGCCTCTACTACCGCTCCGAATTCGGTGATCCGCAGATCGACCATCTGGACGGCAAGCAGCTGGCATTCAAGAACATCCTGATCCAGATCGGCCCGTCCTACGACCTCGACGGACGCTACATTTTCACAGACCCGGTGAACGGCGGCAATGCCGGTGAGGGTTGGTACATTACGAACGGCAAGGCTGAGCGCATCACCTGGCAGAAGGAAAACTGGAGCGCGGATGATCCCATCATCGAGACCGTAACCGCCGCCCAGCACGTCTTCGACGTCCGCGAATGCGACTTCAACGTCACCCGCTATTACGACTCTGAGGGCAATGAAATCACGCTGAACACAGGCAAAACGATGGTCGAAATCGTCCGCGATTCCGACGCCTCCGCGCTCGTCATCTCCGATGACCTCTCCACGGACAGCTACATCATCGACGGCATCGGCGAAAAAGAAGGTTCTATCGGCAAACTCATCCAGAACGGCACAACTACCGACTGCTACGCATAATTAAGTGCATGATACAGCGAGCACCTGCCGAAACGACAGGTGCTCGCCTTCAGGATGGTATTCAAATGAAGAACTGGTTGTTTATTCCAAGAAGCTGCAGCTGAGCTCAAGACTCTTCTTTCCGGTCAGTGCAGCTGTCCGCTCATCCGGCTGGCCGAAGCCGATGTAGAACGAGATCCGTTCCGCGTCGATGACGCGCTCTCCGTCCTCATTGACCACAGTCACCGCTCTTGCCGGAATCTTTAAGGAGTATGTCTCCTCCTCACCGGCTTTCAGAACGATCTTCCGGAACGCGGCAAGGTGCGGATGATCCGCTTCATATGCCGATCCTTCAGCCTTCGCGTAGATCTGGAGCACTTCATGGGCATCCCTTGTCCCGCTGTTCTTTACTGTCACTTCCACATCCAGAACCGGCTCACCCTTGCGGTTTTCAAGAGTTTTGAGAACTTCTGCCTTCGAAAGTGTTTCTCCATCTTTAAGGGCTGCTTTTACGACGTCCGCCTTTCCGTATCCGAGGCCGAAACCAAACGGATACAGCGGTTCCCCGGTAAGATACCGGTAGGTTCTCCCCTTCATGCTGTAGTCCTCGAAGTCCGGCATTCCACGCAGATCCTTGTAGAATGTCACCGGCAGTTTTCCTTCCGGTTCCTCTTCGCCAAAGAGGATCTTCGCCACGGCACGGCCGCCGCGGCCACCGGGGTAAAATGCCTGAAGGACGGCATTGGCATGCTGGTCCGCGAACTGCAGATCCATCGCGCTTCCTGTCATATTGATCACGATCAGCGGTTTCTTCAGCTCCGCGATCGCCTCAAGCAGCCTTCTCTGGGACTTCGGCAGCTTCAGATCTTCCTTGTCTCCGGAGGCATAGGCATTGCCCGTATCTCCTTCTTCGCCTTCCATCGTCTCGTCGAGGCCAAGTACGAGAATCGTCAGATCCGAACGTTCCGCGACAATCTGCGCCTCGGCGATCCGGTCGTCCGGCTGCGCCAGATTCTCCTCGCGGTCCTTAAACTTATGGCATCCGCTCGCGTAACGGACACGGACGTCGTCTCCCAGATAGTCCTCGATTCCTTCCAGAACCGTGATATAACGGGAAGAAGTACCGTGATAATTGCCCGTCAGAGAAGAACGGTCATCGGCATTGGGACCGATCACGGCGACGCTCTTCAGCTTGCTCTTGTCGAGCGGAAGAAGGCCGTCATTTTTCAGAAGAACTACGGAACTGAGGGCCGCTTTTTCAGCCAGATCCCTGTGCTCCGGACAATCCACCAGATCATAGGAAAGCTTGTCATAGCCCGTCTCATCGAACATTCCCAGAAGAATCCGTGTCGTGAAAAGCCGCACCGCCGCCTCGCGGATCAGATCCTCGGAAAGATCCCATTCGTGATAGGCCTGCATGATATTCTGATAGACGCATCCGCAGTTGAGATCGCATCCGGCGTCAAGCGCCTTCACTACCGTCTCCTCGGCGGAAGAAGTCACTTTATGGTGCTCATGGATGTCCAGAAGGGCCCAGCAGTCGGATACAAAGTGGCCCTCAAAGCCCCATTTTCCGCGGAGAATTTCCTTCATCAGATAGGGATGCGCACAGCACGGATCCCCGTTTGTCCGGTTATAGGCGCCCATGACGGACTCCACACCGGCCTCCCTGACACATGCTTCGAACTGGGGCAGATAGGTCTCCCACAGATCCTTTTTCGAACACACCGCGTCGAACGAGTGACGAACGGCTTCGGGTCCCGAATGTACCGCAAAATGTTTCGCGCACGCGGCCACCAGCATATAGCCGTCATTTTCAGACCGGAGATCCTCCGCGTCTTCAAAGCCGTCCATATCCGGAACCTGTCCCTGAAGCCCCGCGATAAATGCCTCGGCGAGCATCGTGATCAATTCCGTATCTTCGCCGTAAGTCTCCTGCCCGCGTCCCCATCTCGGATCGCGGAAGAGGTTAATATTCGGCGACCACATCGTGATCCCCTTATAAATATCGCGGTCTTCATGAGCAATGGATTCATTGAATTTTGCGCGGGCCTCAAGTCCGGAGGCTCTGCCCGCCTTAAAGAGAAGCTGTGGATCAAAACTCGCTCCGAGGCCGATCGCCTGTGGGAACATTGTCGCTGTTCCGGCACGCGCTACGCCGTGAAGGGTCTCATTCCACCAGTTATAGGAAGGAATTCCGAGATCCTCGATCGCCGGCGCGTCGAAGCGAAGCTGAGAAGCCATTTCCTCAACTGACATCTGGTTTACGAGTGCCTCTGCTCTTTTTCTGGCTTCCTGTCTGTTCATAAAATATGCCCCCGCCTGTACAACTATATACTTCCAGAAACGTTAAATATCTGAAGCAGATTGAAATTATAAAAAAAATGTGCGATAATTTTATAGATATTTATTATTTATTAGACAATACGGGAGGATCCTCTTTTGTCCGAATCGAAAACTATCGTTCCGGAACGCTACAGTCAGCCTGACCGCTATGACGGCCGCAGAGTTGACGGTTCTTATGAGGAAGTACATTATATTGCCTCTACCCATGTCCGTCTCTGGTACAACTACCAGGACGACTGTTATAAGCCGCACCATCATGCCGCGCTTGAAATCATCCACGTTGCAGAAAACAGCTATCATGCAATCGTCAATGAACATGACTACATTCTCCACCCGGGTGACTTTCTGTTTATTCCGCCCAATACGCTGCATGAGCTGGAGCCGATAGGGAAGGGAGCCCGTTATATCTGCCTTCTCGACCTGAGCCCTCTTCACGAATTCATGGATTATCAGGTGATCGGTCCGCTGCTTGTGGACGGATACCTTTTGAACGCGGAGCGCTCTGCGCAGCTTTACGCGGAGGTCTCTCAGCTCTTCCACGAAGCTGCTGATGCTTATTTTGCAAATAAAATGCTCTGGGAAAGCACGGTCTATATCCGTATGTGCCAGATCCTTGTCCGGATCGGGCGCGATCACTATCGTACCCAGGCCGCTATCTCCGGCACTCCGGAGCGTGCTGTCCGCAAGGAGTATGAAACGCTTGCCGCTCTCCTAAGCTGGCTGGATACGCATTACTCCGAAGATATTTCCCTGGAAGACGCCGCAGAACGGTCCGGTTTCTCGAAGTATTATTTTACGCGTCTTTTTAAGCAGATCACAGATACGACTTTCGGCGACTATCTGGCCAGAAAACGCATCTCCGCCGCCTGCGGCATGCTTTCAACGGACAGCTCCATTACGGATATCGCGTTCAGCTGCGGTTTCAACAATCTGACCACGTTTAACCGCTGTTTCAAAAAATATACGAAATGTTCTCCGAGTGATTACCGGGCAAGCCTTCGAACCGAGCATTTCGGAGAAACCTTCTTCTAAAAGACTTTTTCTCCTGATTCTATACACGGGATGCCTATAGCCGGGCATCCCGTATATATTTGCAGTCGGATTATCCCTTGACGCCGCCGAGAGCCACACCTGCCACGATGTATTTGGAAAGAAGCAGGTACAGAATGATCAGCGGAAGAACCGTCAGGGTCAGTCCCATATAAACTGCGCCGTATTCGGTTTTGTAAATGTCGCCGTTCAGAAGGGATGTCATAATCGGAAGCGTGTACTTTTCCTTATCCGTCAAAAGAACGAGCGGTGTAAACAGGTTGTTCCAGCTTGCCACGAACGCGAAGATCGCCTGGGTTGCCAGAGCCGGCTTCATGATCGGAAGGCAGATCCTGTTGAAAATGAAGAACTCTTTCGCGCCGTCTATTCGCGCCGCTTCCACGAGCTCTTTGGAGAGCGTCGGGATCATGTACTGTCTCATGAAGAACACGACGGACGGAGCCGCGATTGCCGGAAGGATCAGCATGATCAGCTTATTGGTCATATGGATCTTGTAAACCATCTGATAGAAACCGATCATGGTCACCTGACCCGGGATCATCATGACCGCAACGATGAAGCTGAAGAAGATATTTTTCAGTTTCCAGTCGTACATGACGATCGAATAAGCCGTCAGTGTTGAGAAATAGATCGTGCAGAGCGTCGCACCGACCGAAATGATCAGGGAGTTCTTGAAACCGACCGCAGGATTGAAGCTCTTGCCTGTCAGAATCGAGAAGTTCTTGAGCGCATAGCCCGACGGAATCAGTGAAATCGCGTGTGCCTGAATTTCTGTCGTCGATCTTGTCGCGTTGACGATCATGATAATGAACGGCATGAGCGAAACGATCGCCAGAATAATCAGAAAAATATACATCAGGGCACGGAGTACGGGGTTGCCGCGATATTTTCTGTCAGCTTTTTCCATTACGAGGCCCTCCCTTCATTCTTTCTCCTCTCAATTTCAGCCTTCATCCAGGCTTTCTGTTCCTTCTTGATCCGGATCTCATCCTTATCTCTCATGATGTAGAAGAGAACCAGCGAGCACGCTACCATGATCGCGAACATGATCATGGACGCCGCGGCAGCTCTGTTGTACATATAGCTGCCCTTGAACGCCTGGTTGTAGATAAAGACGCTGGTTGTCAGTGTTGCGTTGTCCGGGCCGCCCTGCAGGAAGAGCTGCGGGATATCGAACATGGCAAGACCGCCGATCAGAGATGTAACCAGAACGTAGAGAAGAATGGTGCGGATGTTCGGCAGCGTCACATAGAAGAATGTCTGGAACTTGTTGGCGCCGTCGATTTCCGATGCCTCGAAGATGTCAGGGCTGATGCCCAGAACGCCGGCAATCAGCATGATCATCGTATTGCCGTACCACATCCATGTCTGAATGAAAATGATGACTCCCTGCGCAGTCGACTTATTCTGAAGGAAATAGACCGGCTTTTGCGGGAGATGAAGGAACGGGAAGAGTTTCCCGACGCTTAAGACGAGATCGTTCATCGGGCCCATCGGATATCCGAAAAGAGCTCTGAACAGGATCGCGATCGTCGCTGCCGTGATGATGTTCGGCATGTAGTAGAGAACCTTGAAAAGGCCCTGTCCCTTGATTGTGGAACGTCTGTCCGTAAACCAGGCCGTAAGCAGAAGTGCAAGGCAGATCTGCGGTACAAAGTTGCTGAGCCAGATCTTTACGGTATTTTTAAGAGCTGTCCTGAAGAGGTTGCTGCCTAAAATCTGTTTGAAGTTTTTAAACGGATCATCTTTCAGAAAATGAATCTGCGTCATGCCGAGACCTTTAAGGTCCGTAAAGCCGATAGCCAGTGTATAGACGATCGGATAAAGCATGAACAACAAGAACGCAATCGTAAACGGCAATGCAAAGATGTAACCGTACTTTGCGTATCCGCCTCTTTTTTTCATTCTTTTTCCCACCCTGTCATAAATATGAAGACCATTTACCTACTTGCGGGGGCTTTATAGGCCCCCGCAGTTGAAATTTCGAATTAAATTATGTCACCGGATAAGATTCGGATGATGATCACTCGACAGTAACGTCAAGGTTTTCACCGACCTGCTCCTTGAAGGAAGCGATTGCTTCGTCACGGGTCTTCTCGCCATGAGCGTATGCACGAACCTGATCTCTCCAATACAGGTTGATGGTCTCGTCATACTGTGTCAGGTTCTTGCCGTTCGCATATTCATTCGCCGGAATGAAAGCTTCGAACATATCCTGGCCGCCGAGGAAATCAAGAGATCCGTCGGAATTTTCAAGAACTGTTCCGGAAGCGACGCAGTCCTTTGTGCCGCCTTCGCCGTTCAGAGTGCCGTTTGCCCACTTATACTGAAGGCCGTCTTCTGTGCAGTTCAGAGTGATCCAATCGATGATCTGGCCAACAGCTTCTTTCTTTGTGGAGTTCGTATTGGCCAGCAGCCATGTGCCGCCCCAGAAGAATCCGATCGGAGGAGCGCAGACAGCCCAGTCACCGTATGTGCCTTCGCCAACAGCTTCGCCGCCGCAGTTCGGAGCCAGTGTGTAGTTGATCAGCCATGCCGGTCCGAAGAAACCGAAGATCGGCTTTTCGCCTTCGCCCTTCATATCGGCGAACCATGCATCCTGCCAGTCCTGAGTATCATTTTCATAACCATTGTCATAGAGCTGCTTGGACAGATCGAGGAACGCTTCTCTCTTCGGATCGATGTTCAGAGCGCCGTCTACAACCCAGCCTGTGTCAGAGCTGTTCTCAACTGCGTGCCAGATGTCGCCGTCGCCGGAAACAATGCCGTAGCCCTTAGCCTTCAGCTCTTCAGCTGCTGCAAAGAACTGATCCCAGCTGCCGGAGCCCGCGCCGATCTTCTCAGCGACTGTAGCCGGATCATCTGTTCCCCAGACATCCTTAGCGATGCTTCTTCTGTAGATGAAAGCGCCGCCTGTTGCCTGATATCCAAGACCGACAACCTTGCCGTCCGGATTGGTTCCGATATCGACAGAGTACTGAGCGATCTTCGCGTCAGCGATTTCCTTTTCAACATCGATGCCGAGATCTTCATAAGGAGCTGCATAGCTGCTCATGTCGCCCTGTGTATATTTCAGAACGAATGCAGCTTCTGCGCAATACAGATCCGGAGCATCTTCGCCGCCGGAAGCCAGAGCCTGGTCCAGAGCCGGCTGATAAGCGCCCTCGGTTGTAGCAATGATCGTTTCCTTGATTTCATACGGGAAATCCGGATTGGCTTCTTTGAACTTCGCTACCATTCCCGGAACTTCGTCTGTGAATGTCCAAAGGTTGATGACTTCTTTTTCTGCTGCTGCAGTCGGAACTGCCATGCCAACGAATGTTGAGCAAGCCATTGCAGCTGTAAGCAGGATCGCAAGTGCTTTACGTTTCATACTGTTCCTCCTTGGTTTTCCTTTTTTGGGTGACTCGCCTCGCGCAGTCACCAGTAGCTTGTTGAGTCCATTCTATCCCTTTAACGTTTTCGGGTGCTTTACAGAACTTGCCCCGGAGGGCACAGATCTTGCTAAAATGCACAGCAGTTTACAAATATTGCGGCGTTTTCATGTATACATTGCACAAATGTTGCGATATTGCAATCGTTTAAGGGGTTGGGCGGGGCCGGAGCAAGATTGAGCCTCACTTTTTGCGTTTCACGAAAGTTTTCCGAACTGATGGCCTCATAGCAAGCTTGGTTCGGAGTCCTCAACGAAAAATCTCCGAACTGAAAGCCTCATAGAGAGATTGCTTCGGAGTTTTTAGCGAGAAATCTCCGAACCGAAGGTCTCAAAGCAAGCTTGGTTCGGAGTCCTCAACGATTTTTCTCCGAACTGGTGGCCTCATAGAGAGATTGGTTCGGAGTTTTTAACGAAATACCTCCGAACCGAAGGCCTCATAGCAAGCTTGGTTCGGAGTCCTCAACGAAATATCTCCGAACCGAAGGCCTCATAGCAAACTTGGTTCGGAGTCCTCAACGAAATATCCTCGAACTGGTGGTCTCATAGAGAGATTGGTTCGGAGCTTTCAATGAATAAGACAAACTTCAGAAGCACTTCTGACGGGCATGTCATCATAGATCCAGATATCTTGACATATATAATCACATATGATAATATCAACACATCATAACATAGTTTTTAAAACTACATAAAGTGATTCAAAGCATCAAATATGTCTTTTGGGGACTCACCCAAATGACAGAGAGGAGCCGCCATGACAAGAACCATCGAAAAAACAAGATACGGAACCCTTCCGTCTACCATCTCATTGAAAATTCGGGAGCCGGGAAGCGCGCTGACACATCTCGCCGCGCTTGTTCTGCTGACCGCCGGGTCAGGACCGCTGATGATCCACGCGAAGGAAAGCGGCTCCAGGCTCACGATGGTGGGAGCCGCCATTTTCCTTATGACTTCCTGCCTGCTCTATGCCGCCAGTACGTGCTATCACACGGTGGTGCTGGACGAGCGTAGGACGACCATTTTCCGAAAAATGGATCACATTTCCATCGCCATCATGATCGCGGGAAGCTATACGCCGATCTGTCTGAGTTTCCTGAAGAATGTGCCGCTTCTTGTGGCGGTTTGGGTCCTGGCGGTGTTTTCTGCATTATTGAAACTTTTCTGGATCACCTGCCCGAAGTGGTTGTCTTCCGCCCTCTATCTTCTGATGGGCTGGCTCTGCGTGTTTTCATTTAAGTCGCTCCTGCTCCTGCTTCCGGCGCCTGCGTTCGGCCTGCTGCTGGCGGGCGGCGTGGCCTATTCCGTCGGCGCGGTCATTTACGCGCTGCACCCGAAGGCCTTTGACGAGAAGCATATCTACTTCGGCTCGCACGAGATCTTCCATGTGTTCATCATGCTCGGCACGTTCTGCCACTACGAACTCCTGCTGCACTACCTGTAAATCATTTTCTAAAATAAACAAGAGAAGACGGTCCCCGTGGGATCGTCTTCTCTTGTTTATTTGCATAATACTGCAATTGCCAAAAGTACTGCTGAGAATCATAGTATAAACAGTTCAGACATCTGCACAAGTGATTAGTACTTCTTAGCTCGTCAGGAATTGTGTTGTTCGAAAAAATCAGCACTGTTTGAGCGAAGCGAGTTTGCGATTTTTTCGAACGTTCTTAGCAATTTCTGAGGAGCTTAGTAGTACTTCGCGCGGAAGCCGTCTGAACTGTTTATGCTATGATCTCAGAGTAACTTTTGGCATGCAATAATAAATGAAATTTACAGTCCCAGATCCGGAATTCCCGCGAAGCCCTTCGCAAGGTCCTCATCCGTCGGGATATAGTCATTCATTTCGCCATTATTGAATTTCTCATAAGCCACCAGATCGAAGTAGCCGGTGCCGGTAAGTCCGAAGATAATCGTCTTCTCCTCGCCGGTTTCCTTGCATTTCAGAGCCTCGTCGATGGCCACCCGGATCGCGTGTGAAGATTCCGGTGCCGGCAGGATGCCTTCTGTTCTGCAGAAGAGTTCGGCAGCCTCGAAGACCGACGTCTGCTCCACAGCGCGGGCTTCCATTAAGCCGTCGGCGTAGAGCTGGGACAGAACCGGGCTCATGCCGTGATAGCGGAGTCCTCCGGCGTGGTTGGCGGACGGGATGAAGCCGTGGCCGAGTGTGTACATTTTCGCCATCGGGCAGACCTTGCCGGTGTCGCAGAAGTCGTAAACAAATTTGCCGCGCGTAAAGCTCGGGCAGGAGGCAGGCTCAACGGCGATGATCTGATAGTCCGCTTCCCCGCGAAGCTTCTCGCCCATGAACGGAGAAATGAGACCTC
Organism: uncultured Eubacteriales bacterium; assembly: GCA_900319795.1. Taxonomy (GTDB): domain Bacteria; phylum Bacillota; class Clostridia; order Lachnospirales; family Lachnospiraceae; genus Chordicoccus. The sequence goes on from ONPU01000012.1 coordinate 48,844, forward strand.
CCAGGTTCGATCCGCCGCCTGCGCAGCCGATAATGATATCGGGCTTGATGCCGTATTTGTCACAGGCTGCTTTGGTTTCCAGACCGATGATGGACTGATGCAGGAGCACCTGGTTGAGCACCGAGCCGAGTTCGTAGCGGTATCCTGGCGTCGAAGTCGCCACTTCCACCGCTTCGGAGATCGCGCATCCGAGGGAACCGGTCGTGCCCGGGAATTCCGCGTTGATCTTTCTGCCGATTTCGGTATCCATGGACGGAGACGGTGTGACATTTGCGCCGTAAGTGCGCATCACTTCCCTGCGGAACGGTTTCTGCTCGTAGGAAACCTTCACCATGTAGACCTTCAGGTCCAGTCCGAAAAATGCGCAGGCCATCGAAAGCGCTGTTCCCCACTGCCCTGCTCCGGTCTCAGTCGTCACGCCTTTGAGGCCCTGTTCTTTTGCGTAATAAGCCTGGGCGATCGCGGAGTTTAATTTGTGGCTTCCTGAGGTATTATTTCCCTCAAATTTATAGTAAATGTGTGCCGGTGTATCCAGCGCCTTCTCAAGGAATTCGGCGTGAGTGAGGGGCGACGGGCGGTACATTTTATAAAAATTGTAAACCGGCTCCGGAATCGGAATATACTTCGTTTCATTGTCCAGTTCCTGACGGATCAGCTCGTCGCAGAAGATCGGCTGCATATCCTCGAACTTCAGAGGCTGAAGCGTGCCAGGATGGATCAGCGGTGCGGGCTTGTTCTTCATGTCCGCGCGGACGTTATACCATGCCTTCGGGATCTCATCTTCGTTCAGATAGATCTTGTAGGGAATCTGATTCTTATTCATAGTGACTCCTTTCCGCGCCTTCTGGCGCTTTCGGACGGAATCTTCATAAAATAAAAACAGACCCCGTCCACTACTTGTTGCTGTAGGGACAAGAGTCTGATTATACTCCTGCGGTGCCACCCATACTTGGCGCGTATCGCGCCCTCTCATGCATACAGCGGTCCTGCTTTTTGAAGCATCCGGTTTATATGCGGGATATTGATCACGGAGATCCCTCTCCGTCTCACCTACTGAAAAAGGATGTACTTCTTACGTTTTCTCATCCCTTAAGTTCGGTTCGCCCTCGGAAGCCCATTCACATCGCGTTTGCTGCCGCCGTCACACTCTCAGCGGCTCCCTGTAAACAAAGAGGCCATGCTACTATTTCTTCTTCAACGGTTTATCGTACTGTATCATACACTTTATTACTGTGTCAAGCTAAAGTTTTCGTAAATGCACCAGAGGGGTCTGGCACCTGTGGTGCACTTTTACAGGTCGCCCGCAATATCGAGATTGACGCCTTCAAGTCCGACCCACGCGCCGTCCGCGGCTTCCGAAGCTTCGGGATGCGCGATCAGCCATTTGTTGGTCGCCCAGAGCAGCTTGTCTTCAAATGCCTTCCCGGCCGTTGCGCTCTTTCCTACATTCGTGCCCTTCGGCAGAACGACGAGAACCTTAAAGCCCTTGGCCGGATCCGTATGGCAAGGAGCATAATGAAGCGAAGTTGCGTATACTTCTACCAGCACGCCGGCCGGAACGCGGAATGCCTTGCAGTAAGAGGTATCCAGCTTGCCTTCCTTGACCTCGCCTTCTTTCGCTAGAATCAGGATGAAGTCCTCGGTTCCGAGGTTGAACTCACTGTCTCTGTGATACTCAAGGCAGTTCAGCTTCGTGTTGTGGCCGTTGCAGAAACCGAACTGTGCCGGAAGTCCGCCGTAAAGGGCCGGAGCAATTTCCGCTGCCGCGTCGAGACTCTGGATCGCCGGCTCTTCCGCCACGTAGACAACTCCTTCCGGAAGCGGTGTCGACGCGTTCAGCGCGTCGAGAATCGGCTGCACATTGTAGCCTTCCATCACTTTGCCGTACTCTGCGAATTCCGGATCATAAATACTGTAGATCTTCATAAATCATTTCCTCCTTTTATATGCACCAAAGGGGTCAGGCACCTTTGGCACCTGACCCCTTTTACATGTCTTTGATCAAGCCCAGGGATTCTCGGACGGATATCTGACGCCTGCCGGCTGGTTGTAGCCGATCTCATCCAGCGGAACACCGATGTACTTGAAGGTCTCGAACAGGTACTTGCCCCATTTGCCGAACGCAACGGCGCCGTGATGCGGGAAGCCCTTCTCGATGAGAACGTGGCGATAGAAGCGGCCCATTTCCGGGATGGCGAAGACGCCGATGGAGCCGAAGCTCTGTGTCGCAACCGGAAGAACCTCGCCTTCGGCGATGTAAGCGCGAAGCTTGCCGTCAGCCGTGCTCTGCAGTCTGTAGAATGTGATGTCGCCCGGCACGATGTCGCCTTCGAGCGTTCCGTTCGTCACTTCGATCGGAAGGCTTCTGGCCATGATCTTCTGATACTTCATCTCGTGGAACGCCAGCTTCTTTGTGCAGGTATTGCCGCAGTGGAAGCCCATGAACGTATCCTTGTGCGTATAGTTGAATTTGCCCTTGATGTCGGCTTCGTACATTTCCTTCGGGACGGAGTTGTTGATGTCGAGAAGGGTGACGACGTCATCAGAGACGACAGTGCCGATGAATTCGGAAAGTGTTCCGTAAATATCGACTTCGCAGGAAACCGGTATGCCCTGTCCGGTCAGGCGGCTGTTGACGTAGCACGGAACGAATCCGAACATGGTCTGGAATGCCGGCCAGCACTTTGTTGTAAGGGCGATATATTTGCGATAGCCTCTGTGTCCTTCGACCCAGTCCTTCAGAGTCAGCTCATACTGAGCGAGTTTCGCAAGGATTTCCGGCTTCTTGTTGCCAGAGCCGAGGTCTTCTTCCATGCTCTTGACGACTTCCGGAATTCTCTCGTCGCCTTCATGCTTCAGGAAGGATTCATAGAGATCCAGTTCGGAGTTCTCTTCGATCTCAACACCGAGGTTGTAGAGCTGCTTGATCGGAGCATTGCAGGCCAGGAAGTTCTGCGGACGCGGACCGAAGGAAATGATCTTCAGGTTCTGCAGCGCATAGACAGCCTTCGCGACCGGAATGAAGTCATGGATCATATCGGCGCATTCTTCAGCGTCACCGACCGGATATTCCGGGATATAAGCCTTGACATTTCTCAGCTGCAGGTTGTAGCTTGCATTCAGCATGCCGCAGTAAGCATCGCCGCGGTCAGAGCAAAGAACTGCATTGTTCTCTTCCGCTGCCGCCACAAACATCTTCGGGCCGTCAAAGTGCTTTGCAAGAAGAGTCTCGGAAATTTCCGGACCGAAGTTGCCGAGGAAGACGCACAGAGCGTTGCAGCCCGCTGCCTTGATGTCCTCAAGAGCGTTGACCATATCGATCTCGCTTTCGATGATCGTGATCGGACATTCATAGATATCCGCCGCATCGTATTTCTCGCTGTAGGCCTTCGCAAGGGCAGCTCTTCTCGAAATCGTAAGGGAAGCGGGGAAGCAGTCACGGCTGACGCCGACAATACCTATTTTGATGACCGGTGAATTGTTCATAGTTTTTCCTTTCTTTCTTTTTGAAAATGAAGTATGTAAATTGTTTCCAAATTCCGTTTTAAAAATGTTCCGTCAAAGCTCCGGGAAAACCGCCTCAAGCGCCGGATACAGCTTCACGAAGGTCTTGTACTTCTCTTCGTATCTGGCCGCGATCTCCGGATCGGGTTTCACGACATCCGTCACCTTGACCAGCTGCCTGCACGCCGCTTCGACGGATTCGAATTCGCCGCAGCCGACCGCCGCGAGGATCGCGCCGCCGTAGCCCGGTCCCTGTTCGGTTTCCGGAATCGTCAGCTCGATATTGAGCACGTTAGCTACGATCTTCTTCCAGAGCGGGCTCTTTGCTCCGCCGCCGCAGATAAAGCTGCTCTTGATATCGATGCCGATGGCCTTCGCCGCTTCGAACGAATCACGTACCGCAAATGCCACACCTTCGAGAACCGCCTGCGTCATGTCTTCGCGTGTCGAATCCATGGTCATGCCGATGAATGAGGAACGGGCAAGAGGATTGTTGTGGACCGCGCGTTCACCCATCAGATACGGCAGATAATAGACGTGGCTTCTTCCGAGCATGTCGTCCGTAATGCCCTTCTGCTCCGCGGGATAGTCCTTGGTGCGGATGATTTCGTCCATCCACCATTTGTTGCAGGATGCCGCCGAGAGCATGCAGCCCATCAGATGCCAGCCGCCGTCCGCGTGCGCGAACGCGTGCAGCGAATTGTTCGCATCGACTCCGAATTCCTTACTGGAAATGAAGATCGTCCCGCTCGTCCCGAGCGAAATGTTGCATCCGCCGTCTCCGACCACGCCCGTGCCGACTGCCGCCGCAGCGTTGTCGCCCGCGCCGGCCACGACTTTCACACCGGCCGGAAGGCCCATCTTTTCGGCCATTTCCGGAAGCAGCGTGCCGACCACTTCATAGCTTTCGTAGAGCTTCGGCATCACGTCTTCGGTAATACCGCAGATCTCAAGCATCTCTTTGGACCAGCACTTGTTCTTCACGTCCAGAAGGAGCATACCGGAAGCGTCGGAATAGTCCGTGCAGTGAACACCGCTCAGCACATAGTTGACATAATCCTTCGGAAGCATGATCTTCGCGATTTTCGCGAAGAGTTCCGGCTCATTTTTCTTCATCCACAGGATCTTCGGAGCGGTGAAGCCGGCAAATGCCACATTTCCCGTATATTCGGAAAGCTTGTCCGTCCCGATCACATTGTTCAGGTACTCGGTCTCGGCCTGCGTTCTGCCGTCATTCCAGAGAATGGCCGGGCGGAGGACATGATCGTCCGCATCCAGTGCCACAAGGCCGTGCATCTGCCCGCCGGCGCCGATTCCGGCAACCTGCGAAGCGTCAAATCCCGCCGTCAGTTCCTTCACACCGTCAATCACTGCCGTGATCCAGTCTTCTGCATTCTGCTCCGACCAGCCCGGCTGCGGGAAAAACAGTTCATATTCCTTTGTTGCGATGTTGAGGATCTCTCCCTTCTCGTTCATGAGAAGCAATTTCACCGCGGAAGTGCCGAGATCAATACCGATATAAAGCATAAGACTGCCCTCCATGTGGATGATTTATTTCCTGAAACTATAATACCTGTTTCCTGTACTTTTGTAAACATCCTTTACAAAAGTTATTTCTAAATTTTTTCTTAAAATGCAGGAGCCCTCTACGGCCCCTGCATCCCGTACTTTCACAGATCAGCTCTTGCCGGTCTTATGGTTGGAAACGACGTCGAAGATAACCGCTGCCAGAAGAACCGCGCCCTTGACCACGTACTGCCACTGATCCGGCAGACCGTAGATGGACATACCCTGGTTGATAACGCCGAGGAGGATCGCGCCGATCATAACGCCCGGAACAGTACCGGAGCCGCCGTACGCGGAAGCGCCGCCGATGAAGCAGGAAGCGATCGCGTCCATTTCGTAGGACTGGCCCATCGCGCCGTCGACAGAGCCGATACGGGCTGCCATGAGGAGGCCTGAGAAACCGGCCAGGAAGCTCATGATGAAGTAAGCGCGGAAATATACCTTTCTCGGGTCGATACCGGACAGCTTGGTCGCTTTTTCATTGCCGCCGACTGCGTAGAAATAACGGCCGACAACCGTTGAAGAAGTGACAAATGCCACAATCAGGACCACCACGAGGATCCACAGAAGCATGACCGGAACACCCTTGTACCCCATCAGCTTGGAGCTGTACCAGATGATCAGGGCATCGATCACGACCAGCTTGGCGATCATGATCGGGAACGCTTCCACGTCATAGCCGCGCTTGACCTGACGCGCACGGGAGCTGAACATCAGAACCGCGATGATCACTGCTACCGCAATACCAATTACCAGAGCGGAAACGCAGTGCTTGTTGGCATCGACGCCCGGGATCTGGATGTAGGATGTGAACAGTGACAGGAAGCCTTTGTTCTGAATGGAAACCGTCTTGGAATCCAGGACGACACGGCCGAGACCTCTCCAGAGGAACATGCCGGCCAGTGTGCAGATGAACGGCGGGATGTGAACATAACCGACCAGATAGCCCTGCCATACACCGATGATCGCAGCAACAGCGATGGAAGCCAGAATCGCGACGACCGGATTGCCGCCCTTCGCAAGTGTCTGAGCCGCGATCGCGCCGGAAAGACAGACCGTGGAACCGACGGACAGGTCGACGTTACCGCCGGTCAGGATGCACAGAAGCATACCGCAGGCCATGACGAGAACGTACGCGTTCTGAAGCAGCAGGTTGGAAATGTTCTGCGCCAGCACCAGACGGCCGCCCGTCAGAACCGTGAAGAAGATGAAGACCACGACCAGCGCGAGCGTCATCGTATATTTTTTAATGAATTCAGTAACTTTCATGCCTTATGCCTCCTTAGCAGCTTTCTGATCATCCGATTTCAGGATCGCAGCCAGGATCTTCTCCTGGGTGGCGTCCTTAGCCATAAACTCCGCGACGATACTTCCCTCGTTCATGACATAGATGCGGTCGCACATACCTAAGAGCTCAGGCATTTCCGAGGAAATCATGATGACCGATTTGCCCTGGGCCACCATATCGTTCATGATGCAGTAGATTTCATATTTCGCGCCGACGTCGATACCACGGGTCGGCTCGTCCAGAATAAGGACGTCGGGATCCGCGAACATCCATTTTGCGAGAAGAACCTTCTGCTGGTTGCCGCCGGAGAGGTTGCCCGCGTTCTGCTGAACGCTGGGGGTCTTGGTTTTCAGAACGTCCACGTATTCCTGCGCGACGTTGTTCTCCTTTGCCACATCGATGATGCCGCGGCTGTCGGAGACTTTGGACATCTTCGCCATGGACGTGTTCCACGCGATCGAAGCGTCAAGCACAAGTCCGTTGACCTTCCGGTCTTCGGTCACGTACGCCAGTCCGTGTTCAATGGCGTCGTGCTCATTTTTCAAATGAACTTCCTTGCCATTGATGAATTCCTGACCGCTGATATGGCTGCCGTAGCTCTTGCCGAAGAGCGCCATAGCCATTTCCGTACGTCCTGCGCCCTGCAGGCCCGAGAAGCCGACGATTTCACCCTTCTTTACATGGAAGCTGATATCCTTGTCGATGCATTTCTCCGTATAGACAGGATGATAAACGGTCCAGTTCCTCGCCTCGAAAGCGATCTCATCCGAAACCGTATGCTGTCTTTCCGGGAAACGGTTTGTCAGCTCACGCCCGACCATTCCCTTGATGATCCGCTCTTCATCGATGTTGTGATCCGGGTTCGGGATCGTCTCGATGGTGGCGCCGTCACGGAGAACCGTGATCTTGTCCGCACAGTACGCGACTTCGTTCAGCTTATGGGTAATGATGATCGAAGTCATGCCCTCTTTCTTGAAGTCGAGAAGCATGTCCAGAAGCATTCTGGAATCCTCTTCGTTCAGTGAGGAGGTCGGCTCGTCGAGAATGAGGAGTTTGACGTTCTTCGAAAGAGCCTTCGCGATCTCCACAAGCTGCTGTTTACCGGTACCGATATCCTTAATCAGCACAGAGGACTTTTCCTTCAGGCCGACGCGCTTCATCTGGGCGGTCGCCTGATGATAGGTTTCATTCCAGTCGATCTTGCCGATTTTATTTCTTCTTTCATTTCCGAGGAACATATTTTCCGCGATTGTCAGTTCCGGAATCAGGGCAAGCTCCTGATGGATGATGACAATGCCGAGTTTCTCGGAATCGTGAATGTTGTTGAATTTGCATTCCTGCCCGTTATAAATAATATCGCCCGTGTACTGGCCGAACGGAATCGTACCGGAAAGCACGTTCATCAGAGTCGACTTGCCGGCTCCGTTCTCACCGCACAGGGCGTGGATTTCACCCCGCTCCACCTGAAGATTGACGTCATCCAAAGCCTTGACGCCCGGGTAGAGCTTCGTGATATTCTTCATTTCCAAAATATAGTCAGCCAAATGAATACCTCCGCCCGTGTTCCATCCTTAAGTTAGAGAGCGGGCGGGGCAAGTTGTATGCCCCGCCCGCGGAATTTACTGAACGTTTTACTTTATTGCGCTCAATCCGTCGAGGGATCAGCCGACAGCCTTCGGATAATCACCTTCCATGGTGTAATAACCTGTGTCAACAAGTTCAGACTGGATGTTGTCCTTTGTGACAACTGTCGGAACCAGCAGATAGGACGGGATGACGCCTGTGCCGTTGTCATAGGATTCGGTATCATATGCGCAGTCGAAGTCCCAGCCGGCCTTGTCGATCAGACCCGCATCCGGAGTTTCGCCGTTCAGGATCGCGACGCCGAGGTCCAGAGTCGCAACAGCTTCGTTCGCAACAGCCTTGTAAACCGTCATGGTCTGCTTGCCGTCAACGATGTTTGCAAGGTTGGCTTCGTCGCCGTCCTGACCTGTGATGATGACAGCATTGTCACCGGCATAGTCGGATTCGATCGCCTGTGTGACGCCGAGGGCTGTGGAGTCGTTGGAGCAAAGAGCTACGTCAAGAACTTCACCGTTGCCATAGTAAGATCCGAGGATGTTCTGCATACGCTCCATAGCGGTCGGTGTATCCCAACCCGGTGTAGCGACCTGTTCAAATGTGGTCTGGCCGGACGGAACATTGAGGATGCCCGCGTCGATGTACGGAGAAAGAACATCAAATGCGCCGTTGAAGAAGAATCCGGCATTGTTGTCGGCCGGGTCACCGGCTGTGAATTCGATGTTGTAGGTCTTGGATGTGTCATCAAGCTTCAGGCCCAGAGTATCAACGACGAATTCGCCCTGAAGTTTACCGACTGTGTAGTTATCGAAAGATACATAGTAGCTGATCGCATCTGTGTTCATGATCAGACGGTCATAGGAAATAACCGGAATATTGTTGTCTTTCGCATCTGCCAGAACCTGTGTCAGGGATTCGCCGTCGATCGCAGCGATGACCAGCAGGTTGACGTTGTCAGCGATCAGGTTTTCGATATCGGAAACCTGTTTCTTGATATCATTGTCGGAATAGGTCAGCTCTGTCTCATAGCCTGCAGCCTGGAACTGAGCTTCAAGGAAGGAACCGTCACGATTCCATCTTTCAAGGGACTGTGTCGGCATCGCAATACCAACCTTCTTGCCGGCAGCGTCAGCAGCCGGAGCTTCTTCAGCAGCAGCCTCTTCTTCAGCCGGAGCAGCTTCTTCTTCAGCCGGAGCTTCCTCTTCGACAGCTTCTTCAGCCGGTGCAGCTTCTTCTTCAGCCGGAGCTTCCTCTTCGACAGCTTCTTCAGCCGGTGCTTCCTCAGCAGCAGCTTCTTCAGCCGGAGCAGCATCAGTGGCCGCAGCGTTGGATCCGCCGCAGGCTGCCATGGAGAATGTCATAGCGCCGGCGAGCAACAGTGCCAATAATTTCTTTGCCTTCATGAATGTTTCCTCCTTTTATGAGTGTTGATGAAACAACTTTAGATTTATAAACTTCCATAAAGAAACTTTACAAATCCTTGCTTATCATAGAAAGAAATAGGGGTGAAGTCAATGATTTCCTGTGCAATTTGCGCATTTTCGGATATTTTTAACAAAATTGATTTAGGAAAATTTAACAGTTTTCCGTAAACGTTTAAGTATCTCACCCCCGCCGAAGCATTTTCTGCGGCAATCAGATGCTGTCTATAAATTCCTTTACAAAATGCCACGCCACACCCATCATGCCTGCTCTGGTGGGATATTTCCCAAGCTTGATATACTCCGTTCTCTGCTCAAACGGGCTTGCGGACGCGCAGCGCCTGTTCAGTTCCGGGAGGTAGGGAGCCATGTAAGCGGAGACATAGCCGCCCAGGATCACGTTGCAGTCGAAGGCCATTCTGAGATTGCCGATGCCGATGGCCAGATAGTCCAGAATTTCATCCCACAGCTTCCGGTACTCTTCATTTCCGTCCTTTAAGCCTGTGAAGAAGTCTTCCACGCGGATCCCGAGGTCCCGGGTGAAGCGGAAGGCGCTCACATAGGCTTCGAGACAGCCTTTTTTGCCGCAGTTGCACATGCGGCCGCCCGGCACGATGCACATATGGCCGAACTCGCCGCTGCGTCTTTCGGAGCCCAGATACGGTTTTCCGTCGATGAAGACAGCCCCGCCGACGCCATTTTCAAGAAAGAGATAGACGAAGTCCTCTTCTTTTTCCTCCGGGGTGAGGCCGAGCCATTCGGCGGCGCCGCCGCTGGTCGAGTCATTTTCTATAAATGTCCGGAAGGGAATCTGCTCGCGGACGGCGGAGAGGGAGATGTTTTTCATTTTTAAAGTCGGGGAAAGGATGATCGAGTCATTTTCCTGATCGATCACTCCCGGAAATGTAATTCCCACGCCGAGCACTTTGTGCCTGTCAATATTCCGCTCATTGAGGAACGTGTCCAGCTCCTTTGTGACGCGGCTGCCGATATAGGTTCCGTCGCCGTGGGAAATGTCGATTTCGGAATAGGCCAGCTCATTCTGGCGGATATCGGTGAGGAGGATCCGGATCTGCGTGGCAGAGACGGCGACACCAACGGAATAGCGGATTTTTTCATTGATCGAGTAGCCGACCGCGGGGCGGCCGCCCGTGGATTTCTGCATTTCGCCCGGACGAATCAGGTCCGCTTCGAGAAGTTCCGCGATGTTCTGATGAACGGTCGGAAGCGAGAATTCCATCGCGTTGGCCAGCTGCTGCTTGCTGACGGGAACGCCGGCTTCGTAAATATACCGGTACATGCTGTTCCTGGTCAGTCTTCTGCGTTCGGTAATCGTCGGTTTCAGGTCTTCCATCGCTGTCATGGTTCTTCCCTCATTTTAATACAGTCTGATGTACAGTCCGAAATGTTACGCTCTGTTTTCCGCTTCAAAACAGCCGCGCCATCGTAATACCGGGACTTTTATAAATGTCCCTTACATAATTGTAACTATAGTATTCCGACAGGCCCTTGTCAAATCGTCCTTTGCGTAAAAAAAGAAAACCGGCGCACTTTGCACCGGTTTTCGAAAACGTTTTCGCAACCTCTTACCAGCTGAGCAGTTCTGTACCGGTTTCGGTCACAAGCAGCTGTACTTCCCACTGGGCCGAAGGCTTTCCGTCCATTGTGCGGATCGTCCAGCCGTTGTCGGCGTCCTCGTAAATGTCGGCCTTGCCCAGGTTGACCATCGGCTCGATCGTAAATGTCATCCCCGGAACCATGACCATGCCGGTCCCCGGACGGCTCACATAGCTGACCCACGGATCTTCATGGAACTCGAAACCGCAGCCGTGGCCGCCGATTTCGCGGACGACCGTGCAGCCGTTTTCCAGGGCATGCTGATGGACGGCATTTCCCATATCCCCGAGGCGGGCCCAGGGTTTCACCGCGCGAATTCCGATTTCCATGCACTCCTTCGCGACTTCGACGAGGCGCTTCTTCTCGGGTGAGACATTTCCGATCAGGAACATGCGGGAGCTGTCCGAGAAATAGCCGTTGTAGATCGTGGAGCAGTCCACGTTGATAATGTCGCCGTCTTTCAGAATGATCTTCTCATCCGGAATTCCATGGCAGACCTCTTCGTTGATCGACGTGCAGACGCTTTTCGGGAAGCCTTCGTAGTTCAGCGGCGCAGGGATAGCTCCCGCTTCCGTCGTCACCCGGTGCACGATCTGATTAATCTCTTCCGTAGACATCCCGGCCGCGATCACCTCGCCCACTGCGTCCAGGCAGGCCATATTGATCTTCGCGCTCGCCTTGATCCCCTCAATATCCTTCGGGGTCTTGATAAAACGCTTCTTCGGCACTTCGATCCCGCGCATCTCAAACTTCCGGATCCTGTCGTCGAACGCCATATGGCACTGCTTATACTTTCTCCCGCTCCCGCACCAGCACGGCGCATTCCTGTCAATTTTCTCATATTCCGATTTATGTAAGATCATATCCGCTCCTTCTGCACCACCGGGGCCTGGCACCTCTGGTGCACTTAACATTATTCAAGTTCCGACTTTGTAGACTTACCAAACACTTCCTGCGCGAAATTCACCGTCGCCATCGCGTCCGCGCAGTAACGGTCCGCACCGATCTCCTCAGCATATTCCTTCGTAAGAACCGCTCCGCCGACAGCGATCTTCACATCCGGCGCGGCTGCCCTCAGCTGTGCGATCGTTTCGGCCATGCTGGCGACCGTTGTTGTCATGAGGGCCGAAAGACCGACCATGCGTACCTTTTCCTTTAATACTGTTTCGACGATCACCTCGGGAGGCACGTCCCTGCCGAGGTCGATCACCTCATAACTGTAATTTTCGAGCAGAACACGCACAATATTTTTCCCGATATCGTGAATGTCGCCCTTTACCGTCGCAAGGATAATCCGGTCTTTCTTCATATTTGTGACGCCGCTGCCCGCCATCTGCTCTTTGATCACGCCAAATGCGGCTTTCGCGGCATCCGCGCACATCAGCAGCTGAGGAAGGTACATTTTTCCCTTCTCAAATGCCTTCCCCGCATGATCCAGCGCCGGGATCATACTTCCGTTTATAACCGCCATAGCCTCCTGCTGCTCCAGCAGCGTTTTCACCAGGCGGACGGACTGTTCCTTCAGCCCTTTCTCCACGGCGTTCATCAGCTGGACGGCCGGATCTGCACCACGGGGGTCTGGCACCTTTGGTGCACTTGCACCACCGGGGTCTGGCACCTTTGGTGCACTTGCACCACCGGGGTCTGGCACCTTTGGTGCACCTGCACCACCGGGGTCTGGCACCTTTGGTGCACTTTCAATATAACGAATGTAATCCGCGCAGTTCCGGTCCAGCCCGGCAAGCGCCCGGAATGAATAGTAGCTCTGCATCATCGGCGCGGAGCCGGGATTCATGATCACGGCATTGAGCCCCGTGGCCAGCGCCATTGAAGAAAAAGCTCCGTTGATCACAGGCCTCGACGGCAGGCCGAAAGAGACGTTGGACAGGCCGATCACGGTTTTGCCGCCGAGTTCGGCGCGGATCCGCCGGATGGTCTCAAGCGTTACGAGAGCCGCGCGCTCATCCGAGCTGATCGTCATGCAGAGGCAGTCAAAAAGGATATCCTTCTGCCCGATCCCGTACTTCGCGGCTTCATCGAGGATCTTCCGCGCGACGGCAAGCCGGCCGTCACTCGTGTCGGGAATTCCGTCCTCATCCAGAAGAAGCGCGACCACGACGCCGCCGTATTTCTTCACCAGCGGGAAAATGGCATCCATACTCTCCTTTTTCCCGTTTACGGAATTGACCAGCGGTTTCCCGTTGTAAATCCGCATGGCGGCCCCGAGCGCCGCGTAATCCGAACTGTCGATCTCGAGCGGCAGCTCAACGATGCTCTGAATCTCTTCGACCGTCTGAACAAGCAGCGCCTCCTCATCGATCCCCGGCAGCCCGACGTTCACGTCGAGGATATGCGCGCCCTGCCGCTGCTCCGCGAGAGCCATGTTGAGGACGTAGTCCATATCGCGCTCGCGAAGTGCCTGCTGGAGCATTTTCTTCCCGGTCGGGTTGATCCGTTCGCCGATCAGCACCGGGTCGTCCGTTATTTCCTGGGCGATTGCGTAGCTGGTCACGATCGTCATTTCCTTTTTGGAAATGACACCCTTCGCGCGCCCCACAATTCTCTCATGCAGAAGCCTCATATGCTCCGGGGTCGTCCCGCAGCACCCGCCCGCAACGGAAATGCCTTCCTCCAGCAGCTCCTCCATCGCGTCGGCAAACTCGGCCGGCCCGATATCGTAGACCGTGCGGTTTCCCTCCGTCCTCGGAAGTCCGGCGTTCGGATTCACGATCACGGGCAGCGACGAGCATGCGAGCAGCTCCTGCACGACCATTTTCATCTGCACCGGCCCAAGCCCGCAGTTGACGCCGAGCGCGTCCACGCCCATGCCTTCCAGAAGAGCCGCTGCCGCGCACGCCGTGCCGCCCGTGAGCAGCCGTCCTTTCGCGTCGAAAACGACCGTCGCGAACACCGGCAGGTCGGAATTTTCCTTCGCGGCCAGCACCGCGGCCTTCAGTTCGTAGAGATCGCTCATCGTCTCTATGAAAATGAGGTCCGCACCATTTTCCACACCAAGCCGCACTACATCCGCGTAAAATGCCACACAGTCCTCAAACGCCAACTCGCCCATCGGCCGGAGCAGCTTTCCGGTCGGTCCCAGGTCCAGCGCGATATACCCGTGCCCGGCCTTTCGGACCGCCTCCTTCGCGCAGGCAAATGCCGCCCCCACGATCTCCGGCAGATCATACTCAGTGATCCCGTTGAATTTGAGCCCGTTGGCCCCGAATGTATTCGTATTGATAATATCGCATCCCGCATTCAGATAATCGAGATGAATCCCCGTGATCACCTCGGGATGCAGTATATTCCATGTTTCCGGCAGTTCCCCCGCCTTCAGCCCCGCGGCCTGCAAAAGGGAGCCCATCCCTCCATCGCACTGAAGGATGCGCTCTGCCAAAGCTTCCCGAATTGTCTTCACTTCACTCATCATTCCCCTCCTGCACCACAGGGGTCTGGCACCTTTGGTGCACTTCGCACCACAGGGGTCTGGCACCATTGGTACACTTTGCACCACAGGGGTCTGGCACCATTGGTGCACTTTGCACCACAGGGGTCTGGCACCTTTGGTGCACTCTCACACCCTAAACGGGCACCGCTCCATCGCGCAGCCCTCACACCGCCCGGCCGCATCACCTGCAACGCAGCCCGAAGACAGCTCCGCCCGAAACAGGCCCACGACCGCCGTCACCGATTTTGACGGCATCATGAGCAGCGAATCCGTAAGGGTCACGCCGATTGTTTTTCCGGTTTTCAGTACATCACAGATATTCGTCTGGACAGAAAGGTCAAAATCTCCATAGCCGGGACTGAAACGCGGTCTCATGCCGTATCCCTCTGAGGCATATTCCGACCGCCATCCGGCGCAGAGTTCGTCGCAGTAGGCCTCGATCATTGCCGCGGAGCAGGCCTGCATCGCCAGCCCCCGGCTCACTTCCACGCGGCCGTAGCGCCGGATCAGAAGATCCGGTCCCTCACCCAAAGTCGCGCCGAAAAGAAGCACTTTCGTACAGCCGGCCAGGTTGCGCGCAAGGTCGCGGCTATGTACCGTAAAGCACCCAAGGTCCACAAGGCCCTCCGCTTCATCCACTGTCAGCGGAAAATCCCGCATCACATACCGGGGCGTCGCGCGGTCCTCCAGTTCCTTAAGGCAGCTTTCCGCAAGCGCGCGCGTACGTTCGTCCCCTTCTCCGCGAACCCCCATATAGCGGCAGCATTCTTCAATCCTGACAGTTCTCACTTCGGCTCCCGCCCCTCATTGAACGTCATCATCATGCAATGCGTCAGCGAATAGTCATCGGGCTGGCCGGTAATCTCCCCGCGCTTCACCCAGATCGCCTCCGACAGCTCCGACGCGTCCATCGTAATCGTCGGCTCCCCGTCCACATCACAGTAAAAGCCCGCCAGCAGATCGTCCGCGATCCCCCACGGCTGCGACGCGAAATAGCGGATGTTCTTCACGCGAAGCCCGGTCTCCTCCATGACCTCGCGCTCCACGGTTCCCTCAAAAGTCTCCCCGATCTCCGTAAATCCGGCGACCAGCGCGTAATACGGAATCCCGCGGTGGCGTTCGTATTTCGTCAGCAGAATCTCGTCGCCATTTGTCACACCGACGATGACAGCGGGAATAATCCTCGGATAAATCACCCTGCCGCACGACGGGCAGATCAGGGAACGCTCTTCATTTCCGGGCATCGTCACGCAGCCGCAGCGCCCGCAGTACCGGTTGTCGCGATACCATGCTGCCAGCTGCACCGCCGTAAATCCGGCAAAAATCACTTCCTTCGGCCCGGCGAAAAGCTGCCGGAGTTCTCCATTTGTGTAAAATGAAAACCCCTTCGCACCCA
Organism: uncultured Eubacteriales bacterium; assembly: GCA_900319795.1. Lineage (GTDB taxonomy): Bacteria > Bacillota > Clostridia > Lachnospirales > Lachnospiraceae > Chordicoccus. The sequence goes on from ONPU01000012.1 coordinate 64,665, forward strand.
GCTCTGCCGCAACACCATCCGACGGTTCATCCAGCAGAAAATGCGCTCTCTCATCCACGTCAAACAAGTAAGTGAGCCGCTGCCCGGGCGGCAAATCCGCCACGCTCGGCAACGAAAATGCTTCCCCTTCCGTCCGCCTCAGCGCATAAGCCCTGTCCCGGAAGCAAAATACAGCGTCTCCCGGCTCCGGCCTCCGCCCCGGCACAAAATGATTATTCAGTTTATGAGGTAAAATATCCTGAATCATAAAGCTCACTTCTTAATACTGATAAAATAGGCGTCAATCCCGTTGGCAAGCCCCTTCGCAATCTTTTTCTGGAAGGAGGATTTCGCCATTTTCACGTCCTCGGAAGGATTGCTCATGAATCCCATCTCCACGATTACGCACGGCATCTTGGCCCAGTTGATCCCGGTCATGTCATTGGCGTAAATATTCGGCTGCTGGTTCTGTCCTGTCGCGGCCGCCTGGAACTTGCGAAGATAATTCGCAAGGCTCTGACCGCGCCTGACTGACTTCGCGGACACCCACGGATTGCCGGTCGCGGCGGCGTAGCAGAACACGCCGTTCATGGACGACGCGCCGTCGATGTCGTTGGCATGGATTCGGACGCAGATGTCCGCCCCGGCTTTGTTGGCGATGCCGGCTCGCTGGATATTGCTGATCCGGACGTTGTGTGTAGTCCTCGTCATCACAACCTTATAGCCGCGGTCCTCAAGTTCCTTCTTGAGTTTTTTGCTCACTTCCAGGTTGATTTCGTATTCATTTTTATGGGACCAGTTACCGTAGGCTCCCGAAGTCACTCTCGGCTTCGTCGTCGAAGAGCCCGGCCCGATCGATTCATGCGAATAGTCCCCGTGAGCCTGATGTCCCGGATCGATGCAGACAATCAGCCCCGTTCCGTCGTGAAGCTTCCCCTTTTTCTGAAGCTTCGCCAGCTTTTTATAGGTCTTCGACTCAGGCTTCGCTGCCGGATAGAGTTCCGGATCCTTCGCGATGTGCTTCTTCTTCAGTCCCTTCTTCACAAAATAGCGCAGCACCGCCTTATCGTCATCCCCGACCTTCTTTACAACCGACGGATATTTTGCGACGTAATAATCATAGTTATAGATCGCCTTGAATTCCTTCGTCCCGTATTTGGTCGTCGCTTTGCGCATTTTGGTGCACCCGACCGCGTACCTTCTGAAGGACTTCTTCTTATATCCGGTCTTCATAAAATGAAGATAGTACTGCTTATAGTCATTCCTGTACAGCTTCCGGAGCGAAGCGCAGCCATAGCGATAGGACTTCGGATCAAAACTCGCCGAAGCCTGAAGCTCATGCTTCATCCCATACGTCACAAAATGCTTCAGCGCACGGGCCGGATTATTCGCGTACTTCTTCGCAGTCGGCTGATTCGTCGTATAATACGTAAAATCATAGACGCGCTTGTAATCCTTCCCCTTATACTTCGTCACCGCTTTGACCGCCGGTGCAGAAGTCTCTGCCGGTGTCGGCGTTGCCGTAACCGCAGGCGTCTCAATCACCGTTCCCGTGCCGTACTTCACCTCATCCGCCAGAACAGCCGTCCCCTGCGCAGCAGCCAAAATCAGTGTCAGCACAAGTACCAACCAATATCGTTTCCCCTTTTCAGCAAACATCGGCCTCTCCCCTCTATTCTAATAAAACGCTGTGTCCCCCATTATATAAGATCTCCGCCCTCGATTCCACTTTTTCTTTGAGTACTGCTTACACCTGTTTTTCCTTGATGGCCCATTTTTTTCTTCATTTTTTAACAAATGAGTTCTATAATGAATCCCGATATCACAGCAAAAGGAGATATGGAAAATGAATCCTCGAAACTTAAGCGAACGCGAACTTCTCGAAGAACTCGTAAAGAATCAGAGAAAAAGCGCGGTATTTGCCAAAATAGCAGCAATCGCTGCCTGCACGTTTGCCGCCCTTATGCTCATTGCCGTGGTCATCATCGTTCCGCGTTTCCTTCAGGCAGCGGACGAAATTAATAAGACCGTAAATGAAGTCAACGCATCCGTGACAACGATGCAGGGTCTTGCGGATGAAGGCGGAAATACGCTCGCAAAGGCCGAAGAAATGATCGATCATCTGAACGGCCTGGACATCGACACCGTCAACAAAGCAATTGAGAACCTGGAAGCCGTAACCGAAAGGCTGCGCTCTATTTCGGGTTTCCTCGGAGGAGGCGAATAAATCCTTCGCAGCTGAAATCAAAATAACGTTCAAAAAATAAGTCAGCGGGAATTTCCCACTGACTTATTTTTACTCTTCACTATCTTCACTTTCTTCCGTTTCCTGATGTTCCATCAGGTAGTCATATCGGGCTTTAATATCCTTTTTCAGCTGCTGCCAGGAATCCTCATGATCCACATAGTATTTCGGGCAGTCTTTTCCGGTCACGTCGTAGTGCCTCAGAATTTCCTCCGGCTTCAGGTCCAGCCTGAAACAGAGCCATCCTGCCAGATCCACGAGCGAATAATAGGTTGCCTCGTTGAACTTTCCATCCTCATCCGGGTGGCAGCATTCGATCGAAAGCGTATCGACGTTCCGGTCTTTGCAGGCATATGCCATTTCGCTGATCGGGATGCACTGCACGATCTCCCCGTCCAGTCCGATGATGAAATGCGCGCTCGCGGAACGCCCGTTTCCGTCGGAAAGACTCTCAAAATAGTCCCTGTTCTCCACCGCCGAAGACCCCGGATTGGCCACCCAGTGGATCACCAGTGAATTCACCTTCTTAATCGCGGTCTGCGGACGGGAATACGGATTGGGCGTGAGCAGCAGAACCTGGCGTGCCGGACATCCGTCCCAGAAGTTCGGATCATTGAGCGCAGCAATCAGGAGCGGATCCTGGTCTACCGGTGTTTTTTCCGCGGGAACATCTCCCTGAGGTGTTGCCTCTGCAGGCGCTGTTTCCACTGCCTCCGCAGCTCCGGCCTCTGCAGCAGGCAGATTCTCCGCAGGAGCATCTCCCTCAGGCGCAGTCTCCGCTGCCTCAGAAGCTTTCGCATCTGTGGCCTCTGCACCCTCTGCAGGTGCAGCTTCCTCCGCAACCTTAACCGCATCTGCAGCTTCAGCGCCAGCCTCCGCACCTTCTGCAGGCGCCGCTTCCTCCGTGGCATCCGCCACCTCTGTCGGCTCAGCCGCGTCCGGCGCCTCCGCATCCTCGTCCACGATCGTATCGGAAGCGACCTCCGCCTCCGTTCCCTCAGACGCTACCGCCTCATCAGGAGCAGCCACAGCAGTCGAAACCCTGTTTTTCGTCCCAAGGATAAAGCCTACGGCAATCACAACTGCACAGAGGGCGATCACTCCGAGGGCCGTCAATATTTTCAATAAGGTTTTTCCGATATTCCCGCTTTTTTTCATTAAAAGAGACTCCCCATCAGGTCACTCTGCAGCTTCCTCGGCGAACTCGGGCCTCATCAGAAGAGCCGAAGCCAGTATTTCTCCGAGACAGTAGCATCCGAGCAGTTCGCCGGCAAAAATCGATAAAACAAGAAGCACAAAGGGCATATCCACACCATAGCCGAATCGAAGCACGAGCGGCACGATCACGGTATTCGCCACAACGGGCGGAATCGGGACAAGCCAGCGTATCTTACGCAGTCTGTAACTGAAAATGGCTCCGATCAGCGTCGCCAGAGAACCGAAAATCACATCCCAGACAATTCCCCCTCCTATAATGTTGGCCAGTATGCATCCGACGAACAGTCCCGGTACGGCTGCCGGCGTAAACATGGGAAGGATGGTCAGCGCCTCCGCGATCCGAAGCTGGACCGCTCCGAACGAAATCGGGGCGAAGACAAATGTCAGGACGACATAGAGCGCGGCAATAATCGCGCCATGCGCCAGAAACTTGGTGTTCTTGAAGTTGTTCATTTTTCTCTCCCTTGGTTTTGATTAACGTGAGGATGGCTTCAAACTCACGGCTGCCTGTCTGCCGGCAGCGCCGCGTATTATTCACGTCTGACGACGTGTTTCCCGATTATACATGGAAATGACTTCTTTTGCAAGCCGAAGAAAAAGTCATTTCCGTGCCCGCAAAATGGTATACCCCGCTGCCGCCAATGAGCCGGCCGCAGCCATAAGCCAAAGGAGCATGTTCCTCCCGGCTTCGTCCCCGGTACTCGCGGCTTTCGTCGTATTCGGAGCGGCAGTCGGCTTCGCGCCATTGACCGATACGGTCGCCACGCTTGTCCCCGAAGGCGTCACCGTCGCGTTCGGATCGTTCGGATCCGGTGTGCCGGTTGTTCCGTCAGTCCTCACCGTCACGGTTCTCGTCGTTGAAGACTCTCCGTCGGAAGAGTCGGAGGAATCAGATGATGTGGAGCCGCCGGTACTCACCGACACCGTTCTGGAGGAGCTGCCTGACGAACTTCCCGACGAACTCGATGAACTTCCCGACGAACTGCTCGACGAGTTCTTCTTCGAAGAAGATTTTTTCGACGAAGAGGATTTTTTAGTCGTTTTCCCCGTCTCGACAGCACCGGCTTCCACTCCGGTATCCGAACCCTGCGGAGCCTTTGTCGGAGCGACCTCTGCCTCGTCTACGCCCTGTTCCTGCTTATTTCCGTTGTTGGTTCCGTCCGAACTGTCCGTATTGCTGCCGGACCCGCCGATCACTTCACTTACATCGGCCATATACTTGGTCAGGTCAAAGTCGTCGTATACGATCAGCGGATTCGTGACCAATTTGGCAGTCGCCGCTTCCGGATCGTCTCCAAGATAGATCTTCCCTTCATCCACGACAAAATCAATCGGTGTGATCGTCTTCCAATAATTATGTCTCGCGGTCGGCGTTTGCTCCTCGATCAGCCTATAATGCCCCGGCTCCAGCCAGAACGTTTCATCCTGCGTCTGTGTCTCCCAGATGATTGCCTCTCCGGTGACAGGGTCAATGGCAGTTTCATTTGCCTCCACATCGAGGATCGTTAACTGCGCGCCTCTTACATAGACCGTGGACTTCACGCCGTTGTTCGACTGAAGCTTCCGGACCGAAAGCTCCGCGGCTTCGGCTGTCTCCATCAGTTCATTGAGGACATAGAGTTCCGAATAGGACTCTTCGCCGTCGGCGCTGGTGTCGTATTTGACGTCGGCAACCTGAAGGCCGCCTTCGTCGACCACTTCAATCGTCACCGTATGGGCATCCGTATTGTAATAAATGCTTCCCGAAACCTTGTCGACGATATCCTCCGGCAAGACCTCCCGGATCACCAGCTTGTATTCGCCAGCGCGATCAAAATATACTGCCCCAAAATTCACCGCCGGATCGCCGGCATCGACTTCAACAGTCGTCTGTGCAGGAAGCGTCATTCCCTCCTGGGCGGTGCCGCTTTCATTTGCCAGGGTAAATGCGAACCCCTCCAGCGGCCACTCCGTATCCCGCACAAGCTCTCCGGTCTTGGCGTCAATCAGCACTTTCATCACCGCCAATTCGACAAAGGCCCGTCCGTCAGTGCCTGTGCCGGTTCTGGTCACCGGCGTTTCCGCCAGTTTCTTTTTGGAAAATGCCGCCTCAAGCCCCTTCGGTGTCTTCGCGATAATTTCATCTGTTTCAGCCTGTTCTTCGTGCTCTAATGGTTCTCCGGCAGGCTGGATTTCTTCGGCAGGTTCTGATACGGGCTGGACTTCCTCAGCAGTTTTCGCTTCTGCAGAAGCCGGTGTCAGTCCCACCGTCTCTGCTTCTTTTGTATCTTCAGAAGGCTTAACATCTACTGATGTCTCAGTTTCAGCAACATCTTCTGTCTCTTCAGCAACAGAAGCCGCTGCTTCAGCAATCTCAGTTGCTTCTTCAACAGCAGGCGCTTCTGCTTCCTCAGCAATCTCAGCAACTTCCTCAGCCGGCACCTCTTCCGCAGCCTCAGCCGCCTCCACCACCGGCACCTCCGCCTTATCCGAGCGGATCGCGAACACCGACGCTCCCGGCGCCACGAACGACACCTCGTCCTTTTCCACGTCGTCCAGTCCGTAAAGCCGTACTTTACACGAGATCTCCTCCGGCTCGATGTCGCTCACCGCCGGGTCTTTGACCTTCATCGTGCTGTCATATTCCTTCCGGATGTTCTCATTGAACGGAAGATACATGACGGACACGTCCGCCTTCTCCATGACCTTGAGGTCGGCCAGCTGGTCTTCCTTAAAGGTAAATGCCACCTTCACCAGCCCGTCCTTCGGAAGCACCTCCACCATTTTCGTAAATAAGCCCACTTTCACCGGCACCGCAATGACCACATCGTAGAGCAGTGTATTTTCCGCACAGTAATACGGCACTTCCATGCGGCGAAGCACTTCTTCGTATGTGATTGTCTCCTCTTCCTCCGGTGCGATCAGGGCGCTGTCCCAGGCTTCGTACATGTTCAGGGCTTCGATATATTTGTCAAAATAATAGGATTTGTCGTTTTTCCTGACAGGACGAATGATCAGCTGTGCGTCCTCAGGGACCGCGTCCTCGTTCTGAAGCATCAGCTTTACGGAGATCTTCTTATTTTCAAATGTAAGCGTCCGGAACTTCCTGTCATCGGGAAATGCCTCCGCCAGATGCGTTTCCGCCTGTCCCGAAGCATCGAGTTCATCCGCTTCCCCTTCCGGAGAATCGGAAATGTCTTCCTCTGAAAACTCCTCCCCGTCCGGAACTTCGCCTTCCTCAACAGTGCCGACCTCAACGCTGCTTCCCGAATCAGGCACTTCCGTACTGATCTCCTCGGACAGTTCTGATGATTCCGGGTTTTCCACGTAAGATTCCGAAGATGCATCCGATGAAGATGTGCCGGACTCTTCCGATGAAGAGTAGCCGTACTCCTCGGACAGAGTCTGACTTCCGGAAGAATCTTCTGACGTTCCTTCCGACAGAACGGACTCCTCCGGCACCTCCTCAGGAACTTCCACAACCTCCTCCGCGAACACACTAAAAGCACCCGGCACGAACATCGTCCCGAGAAGCGTCAGTGTGATGAGGCATGCGAGCCATTTTTTCATATTTCCGAAATTCATGATTTATTGATTACAATAATTCCCCTAATCATACATAGTTATTCTACACTTTCTATCTGTCAAATACAAGAAAAACAAAAGAGGCAGGTCACCCTGCCCCTTTTGCTGTTACTGTTTATAAGCTTTTCAGCCCTTTCTGCGTTTCTTTTCTTCAAGCATCAGATAGAGAATCGCGATTGCCGCTGCGGCTGCTGCCGAAAGCGGAAGTGCTGCGTTGTTTGTATCCGCTGTCTTCGCTCCGCTCGATCTTGTGCTTGTCGTTGTGCCTCCGGTCGTTCTCGTCGTCGTGGTAGACGTCGTAGACTTCTTCGTACTGCTGTCCTTGGCTTTCTTCGTGTCTCCGTCGTTGTTCTCTTCGTGATCGTCATCCGGAGTCGTGCCGCCGTGCTGCTTGTCGCTGTCGTCTCCGCTGCCCGAATCCTCGGTCGGCTTATCCTGCATCGTCAGCTCTGTGATCTGGTCAACCGGGCTGCCGTTTACGAGGGTGATGACGCCATTTTCAACTGTAAATGTAATGCTTTCCGCTACATCGAATCCGTCCGGAGCAGTGATTTCGGTAAATGTATACTCTCCGTCCTTCATTCCGACAATGTCATGCGGATTTCCGTCGGATGTCCAGGTTTCGATTGTCTCGCCGTTCGCATCCGTAATTACCAGTTCTGCGCCGATGAGGTCGACACCGCCCATATCCGTCTTTCTGAAGCTGATGGTGGACAGTGCGTCTTCGATGAGGAGCGCGCCGCCTTCGACAACCTTGTCGCCGGAGGTGACATTGCCCTTCTCATCGATCACGAATTCCGTTTCCGATGCGATTGTGTAGCCGTCCGGAGCGACCGTTTCCTTGAGGACATAGGTCTTGCCCGGTGTCAGGCCTTCAATCACCTTCGGTGTGGTGCCGGATACCCATTCCAGTTTCTCCTTGACCTGTCCGTCGCCCTTGTCCACGACTTCTCCGGTCTCCTTGTCGATAATCTGGATCGTTGCGCCCGGCAGCTCTTCTTCACCGCCGACGGCCTTCTTGCTGATCGTGACCTTCGTATAAGCGTCTTCCATCCTTACAACACCGTTCTTGGCATCTTCGGATTCGACCACCTTGCCGTCTTTGATTTCAAAGATGATGCTTTCCGCTACTACATAACCGTCCGGGGCTGTTTCCTCAGTCAGCTTGTACTTGCCGTCCTTCAGGCCTTCGACGATCCACTGGCTCTTGCCGTCCGTCTTGTGCTCGCCGATCTTTTCGCCCTTGATGGTCGTTACTTCCTTGTCGTCTTCGGTCGTGATCTTCAGTACCGCATCCGGGATTTCCGGTCCGCCGCCAACAGCTGTCTTGCTGATGGTGACCTTGGAGTACTCATCCTTCATGGTCAGTTCCGTGATCTCTTCGACCTTCTGACCATTGACCTTCACGACGACGCCGTTTTCGACCTCGAAGCTGATGCTTTCAGCTACTGCGTATCCATCCGGTGCTGTTGTTTCCGTGAAGATGTACTCGCCGTCCTTCAGGCCTGTGATCTTGTGCTCGCTTCCGTCGCTCGTCCAGCCTTCGACTTCCTTGCCGTTGATATCCTTGACCGGGTTGCCGTCCTTATCCGTAATGGACAGGTCCGCGCCGATCAGGTCTTCGCCGCCCATGTCGGTCTTGCTGAAGCTGATGGTCGACAGGTCATCTTCGATCAGGAGAGCGCCGTTTTCAACATTCTTTTCTCCGGCAGTCACATTGCCCTTCTCATCAATCTTGAAAATGGTTTCCGAAGCAATCGTATACCCATCCGGAGCAACCGTCTCTTTGAGGACATATTCGACACCGGTCTTAAGGCCTTCGATCGTCTTTTCTTCCTTGCCGGAAGTCCATTCGAGCTTCTCGATCTTGTCGCCCTTCTTCAGCTCTACGACCTTGCCGGTTTCCTTATTCAGGATCTGGATCGTCGCGCCTTCGAGCTCGTCTTCGCCGCCGACTGCCTTCTTGCTGACGGTGATCTTCGTCTGCTCGTCCTTCATGGTCAGTTCTGTGATCTCTTCGACCTTCTGACCATTGACCTTCACGACAACACCGTTTTCAACCTCGAAGCTGATGCTTTCAGCTACCATGTAGCCATCCGGAGCGGTTGTTTCTGTGAAGATGTACTCTCCGTCCTTCAGGCCCGTAATCTTATGCTCGCTGCCGTCGCTTGTCCAGCTTGCGACTTCCTTGCCGTTGATGTCCTTGACCGCGTTTCCGCTCTTATCCGTAATGGACAGCTTTGCGCCGATCAGGTCTTCGCCGCCCATGTCGGTCTTGCTGAAGCTGATGGTCGACAGGGCGTCTTCGATGAGGAGCGCGCCATTTTCAACCTTCTTTTCTCCGGCAGTCACGTTGCCCTTGGTGTCAATCGTAAATGTCGTTTCCGATGCGATCGTATATCCATCAGGAGCAACTGTCTCTTTGAGGACGTATTCGACGCCGGTCTTAAGGCCTTCGATCGTCTTTTCTTCCTTGCCGGAAGTCCATTCGAGTGTCTCGAACTTGTCACCCTTCTTTAGTTTCACGACCTCGCCGGTCTTCTTGTCCAGGATCTGGATCGTCGCGCCTTCGAGTTCCTCTTCGCCGCCGACTGCCTTCTTGCTGACCGTAATCTTCGTCAGAGCATCTTCTACGAGAAGCACGCCGTCTTCCGTTGTCTTTCCGGTCGTTGTCACCTTGCCGGTTTCATCAATCGTAAATGTCGTATCCGTCGCAATCGTATATCCGTCCGGAGCGACCGTTTCACGGAGCGTATAGGTGACGCCTGTCAGGAGGCCTTCAATCAGCTCGACGCCTTCGTTCACATCCTTGGTCGCTTCGTCGTCAGCCTTGGATGTCCACTCTTTGACGACTTTATTTTCATTATCCAGAATCTGAATGGTCGCGCCGGCTACTTCTTCGCTGCCCGCGATGTCGACCTTGGAGACGCGAACCTTTGTCTTGTCATCCTTAATGAGGATGTGTCCGCCTTCCACCTTTTCGCCGAGTACGCTGACAGAGCCGTCCGCGTTCAGCGTGAAGATCGTATCTGCCGCAATCGTGCAGCCTGCCGGAGCCACTGTCTCACGCAGGATATAGGTCTCGCGTGCCTTGAGGCCGGTGATCACCTTCGGCTGGCCGTTGGATGTCCACGCAACTGCCTTTCCATCCAGAACGACTGCATTTTCATCCGCATCCAACAGTTCGATGCGTGCGCCGCTCAGCTCTTCACTGCCTGTGATGTCGGTCTTCGATACCTTCACCTCAGTCTTGCTGTCCTCAACGAGGATCGTAGCAACGCCATTGTTATCAACTGTCTTCTTTGCGTCTGTTGTTACATTATTGTTCTTGTCAAGCTTAAATTCGATGTCGGTCGTTACAGCATATCCGTTCGGAGCGACTGTCTCGCGCAGGATGTACGTCTGATCTACCAGAAGGCCGGTAATCGTCTCAGCCTCTGTGCCGGATACCCAGCGTTTGATCAGCTCATCCTGGCCGTTTTCGCCCTTCTTGAGCAGCTGCATCCTCGCGCCTTCAATTTCAGCTCCGTCAGCGACATCGGTCTTGGAAATCTTGACCGTCGTAAGAGCATCTTCAATCAGGAGCGCATTGCCTTCTACCGCCCTGCCGTTAATCTTCACATTGCCCTTCTCATCAAGCGTGAACTTGATATCCGTAGCAACTGCGTAACCGGCCGGTGCAACCGTTTCACGGAGTGTGTACTCCTCGCCGGTCTTAAGGCCCTTGATCGTCTTTTCGGTATTTCCGGAAGTCCACTCGAGCCTCTCACCGGCTGCTGTCGTAACGATCTGATCGTTCTTGTCCAAAATGACGATCTTAGCGCCCGGGAGCTCCTTGCTTCCTGCAACGGCCTTCTTGGAGACCGTAATTTCGGTCATCGCGTCCTCGATGAGGATAATGCCATCCTGCATCTTCGAACCTGTTACTGTGACCTTGCCCTTTTCATCAATTGTAAATGTCGTCGCCGTCGCAATCTCATACCCATCCGGAGCCACAAGCTCGGTCATGGTATAAGTCTCGCCTGTGAGGAGGCCCTTGATCTCGTGGACTGCTTCATTGACATCAGTGGTTGTCTCGTCATCGGCAACAGATGGCCAGCTGTCTGCCAGATTGCCCTGAGAATCTCTGACTTCAATCGTTGCTCCGACAAGCTCTTTGCCTCCGACGATATCCACCTTGGAGACCTTCACCACCGTCTTCGCGTCTTCGACCAGGAGGACGGTCTTGCCATCCTGATCCTTGCTGGACGCGTTGATGACTGTCACCGTTCCGTCAGATTCAATTGTAAATGTAGTATCCGTCGCAAGCGTATACGTAGCCGGAGCGATCGTCTCATGCAGCGTATAAACCACGCCGGTCTTCAGGCCCGTGACGACGTGAGCTTCATCTGTCGATGTCCACTCTGCCTTCTCGCCCTTGAGGTCTTTCGCGACATCGCCTGCCGCATCGAGGATCTGGATATGAGCACCCGGGATCTCCTTGCCGCCGTCCACATCGACTTTGGAAATGGAAACCGTCGTCGGCGCGTCATTTACCAGAATGGTACCGTCGTCTGTCTTGGAGCCCTGTGTAACAGTTACAGTGCCGTCTTTTTCAATCTTGAACTTCGTGTCGCTTGTAATGGTATAGCCATCCGGAGCCGTTGTCTCACGAAGGATATACTCTACTTCGCTCTTCAGTCCTTCGATTGTCTTTGCTTTGTCTGTGGATGTCCACTCGACCTTCTTGCCGTCAATCTCGACGACGCTTTCCGTGCCTTCCTTATCCACAGTCAGGATCTGGAGCTTCGCTCCTGGAAGTTCCTCTTCACCGCCGGTAATGTCGCGCTTCGACACCGTCACAGATGTCTTCGCGTCCTTGACAAGCATCACGCCGTCAGAGGTAACAGTACCTGCATATGTAACCTTACCGTTCTTATCAAGCTTGAACGCTGTATCCGTTGTGACCGCATAGCCGTCCGGAGCGACAGTCTCACGAAGGACATAGTCGACACCCGTCTTCAGGCCTTCATATTCATGGATTGCTTCGTTGACGTCCAGAGTGCTCTTGTCATCAACCTGAGATCTCCATGTTTCAATAATCTTCTCTTCAATGACAACACCTGTCTGTGCGTCTTTCACCATTTCGACGATCTGCAGCGTCGCGCCCGGGATCTCTTTCTCGCCGGTGATGTCGGTCTTGCTGACCTTGACCTTGGTGCGAGCATCCTGCATGGTCACTACGCCATCCTTGGCATCCTTAGACTCAACCAGCTTGCCGTCCTTGATTTCAAATGTGATGCTTTCCGCTACCACATATCCGTCCGGGGCTGTCTCTTCCACCAGCTTGTACTTGCCGTCCTTCAGGCCTTCTACCGTCCACTGGCTCTGGCCGTCCGTCGTATGAGGCGCAATCTTATCGCCCTTGACGTTTGTGACTTCCTTGCCGTCTTCGGTTGTGATCTTCAGGACCGCGTCCGCGATTTCAGCGCCGCCGCCTACTGCGGTCTTGCTGATGTTAACCGTTGAGTACGCGTCTTCCATCTTCACGACGCCATTCTTCGCGTCTTCGGACTCAACCAGCTTACCGTCCTTGATTTCAAACGTGATGCTTTCCGCTGCCACATATCCGTCCGGGGCTGTCTCTTCCACCAGCTTGTATGTGCCGTCCTTCAGGCCTTCTACCGTCCACTGGCTCTGGCCGTCCGTCGTATGAGGCGCAATCTTCTCGCCCTTGACGTTTGTGACTTCCTTGCCGTCTGCGGTTGTGATCTTCAGGACCGCGTCCGCGATTTCAGCGCCGCCGCCTACTGCGGTCTTGCTGATGTTAACCGTTGAGTACGCGTCTACCATCTTCACGACGCCATTCTTCGCATCCTCAGACTCAACCAGCTTGCCGTCCTTGATTTCAAATGTGATGCTTTCCGCTACCACATAGCCGTCCGGGGCTGTCTCTTCCACCAGCTTATATTTGCCGTCCTTCAGGCCTTCCACGACCCACTGGCTCTGGCCGTCCGTCTTGTGTTCTTTGAGCGTCTCGCCCTTGACCGTCGTGACTTCCTGACCATCCTCAGTTGTGATCTTCAGGACCGCGTCCGCGATTTCGGCTCCGCCGCCTACTGCAGTCTTGCTGATCTTGACCGTTGAGTATGCGTCTACCATCTTCACGACGCCATTCTTCGCGTCTTCAGACTCGACCAGCTTACCGTCCTTGATTTCAAATGTAATGGTCTCGGCAATCTCGTAGCCTTCCGGAGCACTCGCCTCTGTCAGTGTATAAGTACCATCCGTCAGACCGGTTATTTCATGAACAGCTCCGTCAGATGTCCAGCTGTCAACTGCCTCATCCTGGCCTTCCTTCGTGACGGTCAGTTTTGCGCCTGCCAGCTCAGTACCTGCTCCTGCATCGACCTTGCTGATCTTGACATCCGTCTTCTTCAGAGCATCCTGCATCGTAACAACGCCGTTCGAAGCATTCTCGCCGTCTACCAGCTTGCCGTCCTCAATTGTGAACTCAATGCTCTCAGCTAAGTACCTGCTTGCTGATGGATACGCCGCCCGTGTACAGCTCGTCCGCCATCTTGACTACGCCGTCAACGATAGCGTCGTTGCCTTCCTCGACCAGCTTGCCGTCCTTGATGACAAATGTGATCGACTCCGCCTTCTGATAGCCGTCCGGTGCGCTCAGCTCTGTCAGAGTATAAGTACCGTCCGTAAGGCCTGCTACCGTGTGAACAGTTCCGTCGGATGTCCAGCTGTCAACTGCCTCATCCTGACCTTCCTTCGTGACGGTCAGTGCAGCACCTGCTAGCTCAGTGCCCTGACCTGCTTCGACCTTGCTGATCTGAACGTCAGTCTTCTTCAGAGCATCCTGCATCGTAACAACGCCGTTCGAAGCATTCTCGCCGTCTACCAGCTTGCCGTCCTCAATTGTGAACTCAATGCTCTCAGCTTGTCCAGCTTTCGATTGCTTCTGTCTCACCCTTCTTTGTTACTGTGAGAGAAGCTCCCGCAAGCTCTGTGCCCTGACCAAGTACCTGCTTGCTGATGGACACTTTGTTCAGAATATTAGTTATTGTTCCACCGGATGTCACAGCAATTGCACCGGGTGATCCATAAGAAACAGTATATCCTGGATGTCCGGAAATCTCTTTAACAACATATGTAATCTTGGTTGCGCCATCATCAGCATACATAGGTAGATCCTTAAATGTAGCTTTCCATGGCGTGCTTTCACCCATCTCATCTGTAGCGCCGTCAAGTACTACACTATCTATCGGTTCTGCATCTGCCGCTGAACCGGATACAAATACGCCAAAAGTTACGCTAGGAATCGCCGGCATCGCTTCACTTCCGGTCGTTCCATCGGCTTTCTGCCATACTTTCTGAGCACTCACATCAACCGTGGGTGTCGGTCCTACTGTCGGTGTAGGTGTCGGTCCTACTGTCGGTGTCGGAGTAGGTGTTTCCGTCGGTGTTTCTGTCGGCGTTTCCGTCGGCGTTTCCGTCGGTGTCGGTGTTTCCGTCGGTGTTTCCGTCGGTGTCGGCGTTTCCGTCGGTGTCGGTGTTTCCGACGGTTTATATGTGTTAGTAATGGTTACGAATTTTGTAGCACCACCTGCTACTGTTGCATCTGTTTTCCCATTTGTTACCGTTAATTCATATCCTGTAATACTATTATTTTCATCATCAATCTCTTCAACTTTATATACTCCAGGAGACAATTTTTTAATCTCATAGCTACCAACACCCGTAATCTCTAACTCATGTGGTTTAGAGTCAGAATTGTGAGACAAATAGTGTAAACCACTACTGTCAGTTATCGTCTCATCATTATTAAAATAGTAGCTACGGGTTCCATCTTCATTGTCTTGATAAATGTAAAACCTATACTTCTTGCTCTTAGCCGCTTCGGGAGCATCAGCGTTTAGTCTCTTATTAATTTTTAACGACCCTGTTTGTGCATCAAAATGGCGTCCACGACGATAGAAGTGCCACTCTGTGGGACTATTAACAGTCCCACCGCACACAATCCAACCAGCACCATTAAGCTGTTTAAACGTCTGTGCATTAGGAGCCAAGAACATACCCGCAGCAGTATCTGATGTTACTGAAGATGCATTAGGAATGTTAAAATAAATGTGCTCAAGAATTACATTGTTTACATCCAAAGAGTGCGGAGCATTTCGATGTTTGGCAGTTGATCCCGTTTCAGAACTAACACCATCCGGATGATTAGGCGTAAAAACTGTAAACTGGCTGACATCTACATGCCCAGAATCAGGGATATTTAGTACAATCGTCTGCCCATCTTTCTTATGAATTTGCAACCCATTGTTTTTACCCATATCCGACAAAATTAGGCTGCAATCAACGTAGATGGTTGTATTGTCCGGGAAAGCTGTTGTATCAAAATTAGCGCTTTTAGGCTGGAATGTTGTCTTCTGCAACATTTCAGATGACTTTTGCCTTACATCGTCAATCATCCCATTGACAAAGTTCGTTATTTCATCAAGATCGGTAGGTTTAACTTCCACCGTGTAAGTATCAACGTTATCTTGATTAATTTTATGCTTATCTATCTCCGTTTGCGGTGTGTATATATATGTATCAGCATTGTGGCCCTGTCCAAATGTTACTACTCCCTGAATTTCTCCGATATAGAAAGGCACATCACTAAACTTTTCAGTAGTATTAGTATCTTCAATATCAAAATTCGAATCATTATTATAATGATTAACAGCGCAATTTGTCTCAGAATGGCCTGACTGATTGTATGTATCTGCCACTACGCCAAATTCATGTGCGTCACCAAGAACCTCCTCCGGAGTAAGGGCAGGTTCGAGCTGACTGCCATCAAAAACAACAGGGAGAATCATCGTCTGAACACCTGTATCTTTATCAAGCTGTCCTTCTTTTCTTTGACCGCTTTTTATTGTGTATCCTGCAAGATACGGTATGCCATTTTTCTTCTGCTCTTCTAATTGTTGAGCAGCCTCCTGGATTGTCACATTTCCTTCAAAAAGAACCGCCTCAACACTTGTCCATGCATCAGAATAGTCGTCGGGTCCAAACGATGTTCCATCCTTTTTATACCATTCTGATATCGCATAAGAACCCACGCCTTCATTCCAGTTCACATTCGCTGGCGGAAGTTTATAATAATGCCAGCCCGTAGTAGAGCCTTGGCCACGAATAATGATTGTAGCAGGAGCAGATATACCAGTGTCAGAGCCCGTATATGAAAGATCTACTTCAAGTGTCTTTTTCCAATCCTTCTGCATCTTGAACACATATGGTTGCGTTGCATCTTTAATAAATTTATATCCTTCAAACTGGTCCTTACCATTCCAGGATACAGCCCCCGTATAACTACTGCTGCCCCAGTCATACCCTAAGAATTCTCCTCCATTATTATTGCCTCGTACCACTCGTGCATAAACTGTGTGGATATCCGGGTCATATTCAACTGCGCGATCCTGAGCATACGGTCCCGAATTAAACATCCCACTTGTAATAGAGGCAGTACTAGTAGCTGGTTCAAACGGCTCGCATCTCCATCCAATAATTTTGCCATCAGCATCCTTAAGATATACAAATACATGAGGATTAGAACTCTGAACATCAGCCGGCATACCAGGAAGTTTATTTCCTTCCTGATCATAGAATTCTAAAGAGTACGATAACTCCTGTGCATCCGTCACCCCAATCACATACTTCGCCCCACTGTACATCTCGACAGTCAGCGTCTCCTCACTGGTGAACGGCTTCAGGCTTGTAAGGAGCCAGTCTTTCTCGACCTGCTCTACCTTCACAAGCTCAGGATTGGAGAACGTCGCGTTCATGACACGAGCGGCATCCGCATCAATCTTCAGAATTTCAAACAGACGGCTCAGAAGGATCTCAGACTCGCCCGCGATGCTGTAGGTGTATCCGTCATATGTGAAATCAACAGTATAGTTAATAGCGTATGTTGAGAAGCTGTCCGCGTCGAAGCTGATCTCTTCCGCGTTGACAACTTCCGCAGACTGTTCCGCCACGACAGTGGCCTGAATCTCATCTGCGTTCAGGTCTTCGAGAATCTGATCTGTAGAATCTGCTTCGGCAACAACATTCTCCTCTACCGGAAGGTGAATGACTGTGACATTTTCGGCATCTTCGACACCGAGGTCTTTAGTGAGCTGCTGCTGCAGGAAATCGAACTTCACCGAAACCTTATCGCTGTCCGGCTTAATTTCGACGAATTCGTTCGGGATGATATTTCCTTCTTCATCTGCCTTCGGCTCAAGGAACGCAATATCATAGAGAACCGTATTATATTCATGATAAGTCGCTGCAGACTCATCACCCTTCTGCGCAGCGATTTCTTCCGCCTGATTGTTCAGAGCTTCGAAGTATGCATCAAACGCGTTCGGGTTCTCGTCACGTGTAATTTCCTTAACAGAGAAAATGGCGTCGTCCGGAATTGCGGCTGCATCTTCCACCACGGCAGTGGCGACAAATCTTCCGGCGGGATCTTCATGGACATATTCTGTCTTCTGGTACTCCACCGAATAGTGCAGCAGAATCTCCGTATCTGCCTTCACGTCCTCGAGACGAAGTTCAGTCACCTGTTCTCCGCCTACGATTGCATAATCATATTTGTATGTTTCAATGTAATACCGATTAGATGTACCCTCAACGCGTACAGTGGAGGTTACGTCTTCCTCGATCGGCGAAACGCTCAGGTCCAGCTTCTCTTCAAATGCCGGAACAGGCAGTCCGCTGAAGCTGTCGCTGATTGCTTTATTCTCGTCGCCGGTGACAGCAGTCATTGTAATCGAGAATGACTTTTTCTCTTCGGCTTTCGGTTCGGCAGCAGGTGTCTCCGTCGGCTCCGCCTCCTTCTCATCCGGCGTATCCGTCGGTTCAGCCGTCGGCTCCGCGCTCTCGGTCGGAGTCACTTCCTCTTCGGAATACTCCTCCTCGGGTGCTTCCGTCCCTTCCTCTACGGAAGAAGAGCTTGCGTCGGGCACCTCTTCCTCATTGGAAGAAGTCTCGTCTTCATAGGACTCTTCCTCATAGGAAGCGTCTTCTGAAGATTCCTCTTCCGATGACTCCTCATAGGAGGCATCGTCTTGATTTTCCTCCGATGATTCTTCATTCTCAGCTGCCGTATCCTCGACAGCCTCGTCCTCCTCGATGACATCACTTTCAGACGCCGCTGCCGCTTCCGCGGTCGCCGCGCCGATCTGTTCTGCCGCAAATGCAACCCCATTTGTTGTCAGAATCATAAGACATGCCATCAGTACTGCAACAAAACGTCTAGTCAGCTTATTCACTTTTCGCTCCTCCGGTATAAAAAGATTAGCCACCAGTTGTCTGGTTCAGGAAAAACAACTAAGAATCCCGGCTAAGCACAGACTTAGCCAAGACCCTGTTTCTTGCGCATATTTAGTTATTCTTTCCTGAAATGGTCATTTCCCCTCAGAACTGACCTTGGATTTGAAAATAGTATAGCACAAATATAAGGAAGCCAAAAAAATAAGACCTTTTCGTGACCTTTTCATCTTAAATTTTGGCAATATTTCACAGTTTCCAAACGCGGAAATTGGGCAGTATTTCCAGTAAAAATCCGTCGAAAACCAGAAACCCTCTGTTTCGATTTATTGAGATTGTTTTTGAAATATAATTTGTAATACAGTCGCCATTTGTGCGTATTACATTTTCACACATAAAAACAGCTGCGGGCACAAATCCCACAGCTGTCTCTCACTCGGTCCATTTTCAATACACAACCTTGTTACGTCCGCTTCCTTTTCCGATGTAAAGCTTGTCATCCGCCTCCTTGATGGCTTCATCCATGCTCTTGTGAAAGTCCACTTCGGTCAGGCCGTACGTCATTGTCACGCTGATGTCCGTTCCACCGGCATGGACGACATGATCCTGCACGGCCTGCCGCATACGCTCCATCGCGATAAAGGCATGGTCGCCGTTGCAGTTCGGGAAGACCAGAAGGAACTCCTCTCCGCCCCACCGGGCGATAAAGGTATCACTGCGGCTGTGTTCTCTCATGACATCCGAAACCGCTTTCAGGACCACATCGCCGACATCGTGGCCATACTGGTCATTGACCTTCTTGAAGAAGTCGATGTCCCCGATCGCCAGACTCGCAAATGAAACCCCGTCCGTCTTCGAAAGATCCGCCAGATAGTCCAGCGCGCGCCTGCGGTTCCAAAGCCCGGTCAGCTGGTCGGTGTTGGCAGCCTGTCTGAGGCGGGTGTTGTATTTGATCAGCTTGTTTTCCGCTTCATTTTCCTTATGACTGTAATAATAGGAAATGAAGATGATCGCGCCGAACACTGCGGCGATATTTGTAATCTGCATCAGTTTGTCGAAGACGCTTCCGATCTCGGCCATCGGGCGGATCCCACCGTAGACCCAAATCAATATAATGCGCAGAAGCAGGAGTCCGGCTGCCAGGCCCACCTTCAACTGCAGAGATCCGAGCACCGCGAAAAAGGTGAGCATCAGGAGAATGATGTAGTAATTCTGCAGGCCTGCGCTCCAGCCGAAACACGGAATCATGAGCAGCGTCCACGCCAGTATATAGATAATGTAGAGAATCAGGGCAAGGCGGGTCCTCGAGTGGTAGGTGTGGAAGAAGAGTATGACATTTGCCGCAAGTAGAAGGACAATACGGATCCAGTTGTGTATCAGTACCTGCGGCCCCGCCCACATCAGATCCAGTATAAAAGCAGACAGTCCGACGAGATAAAGTACCCTCAATGAGACGATGACCTTCTTAGACTCGTCCTCCGCTTTTATATCCTTTTCGATCAGTTGAATCAGTTCCATTTTATAATTGCCTGTACGGATCCGGCTTAGGCCGGCGGTTCCTTTCTGGTCTTATTTCAGAAAACTATACAATTAATTTACAGTATTGGTCGGCATATTTCAAGTATAGCGTGCAAAGTCACGATTCATTTAAACTTCATGGCCGCTTTTCTTGCGCTTGCGTCCCGTTCCGTGTAAAATATATTATGTATATTTATCTTTAAATCAAAAGTTGAAAATGCATCGGCTGCTCTTCCGGTTCCACCCGGAGATATACAGAAAGACATGGTAAATGATATGAGAAATCAAGTCTCTTCTAATTTTAATAAGCGAAATGATTTCAGACGCTCCGGAAAGCTTCGGGGGCATGGAGGCTTCACGCTTGCGGAGCTTCTGATTGTGATTGCGATTATTCTGATTTTGGCGGGGTTCGGATTTGTGAATGTGATTGAGAACCAGAGAAGGCTCCACTTGAGGGAGATGGACGATACTGCCAGGCAGATTTTTATCGCGGCGCAGAATCATCTGACGGTGGCGGAGGCCAGTGGGCAGTGGGATTATGAGAAGCTGTATAAAAAAGCCATCGAAGAAGATGATAACAAAGAAGATGAATATAATTTCTTTGGAGGACGTAATTCCGGGGCCCATTCTATTTATACATGGCTTAAAACCGAATCAAACAGATATTATTATGTAACAAAAAACGATTTAAACTATGACACCGCAATAAAATATATTCTTCCTTTCGGCGCTATAGACGAAACTGTCAGAAATGGTGCTGGACAGTATATCATTCTCTATGACGCAAAAGCTGCAACAATTAATGGGGTTTTTTATACAGCAGACGGTTCGTTCAGCTTTAATGACGCAACCACTGTGTACTCAAAGTATATAAAAGACAAAGAGGAAAACTCCGACGCACGCAGAACCCGTTCCAAACAAAAGCCTGTAATCGGCTGGTATGGGCCTGGTAAAGCGGAAGACGTGGATGACAGCGGGCTTTATCGTCCGATTGTAACTATAGAGAATGCTGAAAATCTTGTACTCAACATCGTTGACCATAATGAAAAGAATAATGTCACTGGATCAAGTGATAAAATTAAAATTGTAATTAAAGGTCTTCAATCTACAAGTACTTTTGAAACACTAATTCTTCAAGCCGGCAAAACTGCTAATGTCGAAGATGAAGCAAATCCAAAGTTCAAAAAACTTGATAAGCCAATCAACGATTCAATTTGGTCGGCTAAGCTTGGCACCTATAAAGGAGAAGATTATAGTGCATGGAATTATCGCGTATACCTTGATAGTGTTACAATGAAAAACAGACATTTTGCAGATATTTTCGGCTCAGCTGGTTTTATCCCCGGCGAAGATATCGAAATCACTGTTTCCATTGTCAAAGAAAGTGGAGGAGTATCCAAGGAGTCCAAATCTGCAGTTGTCAAGACTAACAGCCTGTTCGGTTCGTTAACTTCTTCCGCCAGCAATAATTCCGCAACTATTGTCAACGGACGACACCTGCAGAATCTGTCTTATGATATTTCTCATGTAGGCTATAAAAATAACAAAACCGATTCTGCAGACCCAGACCTTAGCATCCCTAATGCCAGCATTAACTATAGCATTACATGGAATGATACACGTACTCTTGCAGTTAACGAAGACCCCGTTGATTTTATTCGAAGAGTGGATAAATCGGGTTATTGTACCAAAACTGATGATAAAGTCTGTGTTTATAATTACGGAAGCGACGAGGTAAATCAAGGGAAGGAACAATTCAGTTCCATTAGGAACAAGAATCTAACATCCATCTCCGGCAACATGAATGATCTTATCAACTTTGATATCATAGAAGATCCGTCTTCATCAGGTGCTGGACTGGTTGCAAAGACAGAATCCAGTACATTCTCTATAGAAAACCTCAAATTAATCAATCCCAAGATCGAGGGGGCTTCCACTAACACCGGAGCTTTTGTTGGTACGGCGGATAATTCATTAACTCTGACTTCCTGCGCAGCATATAATGCAGCTTATAAAGATGAAAAATGGGAAGATTTTGATAATAGTTCTCAGACACTTTGTATTTCCTCTTCCAGCGGCAGTGTCGGCGGACTAGTTGGAAATATGAAGGCAGGAACTATTACAAACAGTGTTGCGTCTCTTTATGTCAAAGCCTCCGGAACTACATCCGGTGACGCCGGTGACGCCGGCGGCCTAGTCGGCACCTGCACGGGTTCTGTAAACATCACTGACAGCTACGTTGGCGGTCATACAGCCGGCTCTGCGACTTCAGATATTGACCTGATCGGATATTATCAAGGTGTCACTACTGGCACCGAACGCGGTCGCTATAATATCATCTCAGCCGGCGGTGCTGCCGGCGGTCTGATCGGCTCTTATGCCGACGGGAAAATTACAAACTGCTATTCGACTTGCTCTGCAAACGGGAAGACTGCAGCCGGAGGATTTATTGGAAATGCCGCAGGCGGAAAAATCGAGAACGCTTACTGCACTGGCCGGATTGGCGGCGATGGGACAAAGGGAGCATTTATTGGCTCCAGCACATCAACAATCTCAATCTCTACTGACGCTAACAAGCAGAGTTACTATTTCCAGATTATCAATAATGATATGCCGGCCCTCGGTTCCAGTGCAAAAAATATTACTACAGTAAAGGCCATTGATGAGAACCTGAATTCATATAACTTATTTACAGATTTCACCGAAAGTGAAAATGCTAACGCCTATGATGCCGGTTTAGCAAGGATCTATGGAGAGAATCACTACACTCTGAAGACAATTAATTCAACCGGCAATGATACTTCACACGCACTCTCCGGCAAGGCAGCCGAAAACGCCCCCGAGTGGCTCACCACCCACTACGGCGACTGGCCGGCACCGGAAACGCTCGTTGTCAACGTTCCCGCGGACTCATAATGAACCATTTCTCAAACACCTTATAGAAAAGAAACCAGTCTCTCCCGTTCTGGGTGACTGGTTTCTTTTTGTCAATTCTCAGCTCGTTTTTATACTAATAAAATATCGAATTATTAAGTTGGTAATATTGCCCAATTTCGTTCCGCATTCTTTGTCGGAACTGTCAATTGATTTTCACCTCGGATCGAGAGATAATTTTCACACGCTCCTCAAAAGGTCCGTTGCTTACAGACAGTTTCGTTTCCATCGCGGAGGTACAAAGCATGAACATAGACACGAAGATCCTCTTAGACGAAATTGAAAAAAGATTAGAGCCGAAGTTTGATCACCTGTACCATTCTCTAAAGTCAGAGATTGTTGAAAACAGAAAACAAATTGAAGAAAACAGAAAAGGAATTGAAGAGAACAGCTCTTCTATCTCTGAGATCAAGCTCTCTTTAGAAAACGAGATCCGGCCTGCTATCTCAGAGATCAAGCTCTCTTTAGATAACGAGATCCGGCCCGAAATCAAAGATCTCCGGCTCTCATTAGAAAATGAGATCCGACCCAAGATCAATCTGCTCGCCGAAGGTCATTCTATCCTCAATCGAAAGCTCGATCAAATCATTTCCCGCGAAGATGAGAATGACCTCGCAAAGCTTCACATTTCAGTTCTGGAAACCAGAGTTGACAGGCTCGAGGAAGCGGTCTTCACCAATTGATATAATCCTCATCCACATATCCGTAAACTCCGCCGGAATACGCAATTGCATACCCGTCCTGGCGCCAGTGAATATTGACGTAGATCTCATCGTTGTTCCAGAACTGATAGGCATTCATGAAACTGCCATTTGGCGAAGTCTGGAACACCAGTGCGCCCTTTGAGTTATCGGTTTTCACAGTACGCAGCCGATAGTTGTCAAGTTCGAAGCGGCCATCGTAGCCGGCGGAATCGTCGTCCCAGTTGACATAATCGATGTCGACGTAACCGTAGACACCGTCTTTATATGCGATGGCATAGCCGTCCGAGCTCCAGTATAAGTTGACATAAATGTCATCCCCATTCCAGAACTGATAGGCATTCATGAAGGAGCCATTTGGCGCATTTTGGAAAACCAGCGCTCCTTTGGAGTTGTCGGTTCTTACTGTCCTGTGCGCGAAATTATCCAGATTAAAGCGGTCGTCATAGCCTGTCAGCGTCCCGCTGCCCCAGTCTATATAGGAAGCATCCACATACCCATAGATATCATCCTGATAGGCTATGGCGTAGCCGTCCTCCCTCCAGTTCAGATTGACGAAAATACGATCGCCATTCCAATACTGATAGTCATAGAGGAAGTCACCATTCGGGGCATTCTGGAACACCAGTGAGCCGCGGTCTCCTGTCACGACAGTCCGGTATGCATAGGAATCAAGATCAAATGGATCGTCTGAGTAAACCGGAAGGTCATCTTCATCATCGTCAATCGGAGAAGAGCCATCTTCGATAGTTTCAAATTCCGGGAACTGTTCGAGCAGGCTCTCGGGATCATAATGATCCTGCAGATCTCTTACTGTCGGCGGATCACCGCTGCGATCGTATTCGCCCTCATACAGGGTCAGCACATCGAAAGCATTTCCATCCCACTGCGCCAGAAACAGGCTGACGCTGCCTTTGTAGGACTCGCGGTAAAGGATACCATTTTCATATGCATAAATGGCATCCCAGTCTGCGTCACTCTTGAAATCTCCCATATAATACGGCTCGGATCCGTCATAGCTGTAGACCCAGAAGTCAGACAGATGCTTGCTGATCCTCTGCCGGAATACAAGCTCATCCACGCCATCTCCCGTAATATCCGCCAGGGCATATGACAGATCATTGTAAGGATCGTCCGTCTCACCGTCGGCGATCATTGAATCATGCCTGTCCAGCGCGTCTTCGAATGCACCTTCGTAGATCGATGCATAACCCGAATCCGCCTGCACAGTCATTGCTGCAGTCAGTACCAGAACTGCAGCTGTCAGCAATGCAGTCATGCTCTTTCTTTTCATGCCGCCCTCCTTTATTCTTGTGCGTTATTCTTGTGCGTAGTTGTCATGTGTGTGTTCACCTTATGCGAATTAGTCCGATTTCCATTACGATACTGTTAATTCCTTAACACTATTGTAACATAAAATGCCTGTGGTGTCAGGATTCTGTATATATAAGCTGACGCAACCTTGCTTTTATTTTTTCCATCAGCATTCCCGGCATCTTGGATTAGTATCACCATGGTGATATAGTAAAAATGATAGGAGGAATACGCCATGTCCATTGAAGCCGCCTTTATGGTCCCGCACCCGCCCATGATCGTCCCGGAAATCGGCCGGGGCAGCGAGGCCCAGATCGAAGAAACCACTGCCGCCTATGAGCGCGTTGCAAAGGAAATTGCGGAACTGCGTCCGGAAACCATTATCATCACGAGTCCGCATGCGACGATGTACGCGGATTATTTTCATATTTCTCCCGGAAAAAGCGCAAAAGGATCGTTCAGGCAGTTTCGCGCGGGGCAGGTCCATTTTTCAGAACTATATGATCAGGAGCTGACCGACGAAATCAGCGCGATTGCCGCTTTGAAGGATTTTCCGGCCGGAGTGCTCGGCGAGCGGGAAAAGCAGCTTGACCACGGTACAATGGTGCCGCTCTGGTTCATTCGAAGATACTATTCCGAAGGAAAAATCGTCCGCATCGGGCTGTCCGGGCTGCCGTTGACGAGCCACTATGAATTCGGCCAGATGATCGCCGAAGCAGTCGAAAAACTCGGCCGGCGCGTGGTCTTCGTCGCGAGCGGCGACCTTTCCCACAAGCTGCAGTCTTACGGGCCCTACGGTTTTGCGCCGGAAGGTCCCGAGTATGATACGAGAATCATGGATGTCTGCGGCAGGGCTGCTTTCGGCGAGTTACTGGACTTTGATGAGACGTTCTGTGAAAAGGCGGCGGAATGCGGACATCGGTCATTTGTGATCATGGCCGGCGCGCTGGACGGTCTTGCCGTGAAGGCGACTGCGCTCTCCCACCAGGATGTGACCGGGGTCGGGTATGGAATATGTACGTTTTATCCTTCAGGGGCGGATGAGGGGAGACATTTTCTGGAAAAGTATTATGAGAAAAAAGAAAACGAACTTGTGAGAAAGAACGAGCTTGCTGATCCTTATGTCAGGCTGGCTCGGCAGTCGCTTGAGAGTTACATTTCCAATAGAAAAACGATCGCTGTACCCGACGGACTCCCGCCGGAAATGCTGACCACCAAAGCGGGCGCATTCGTTTCGATCCACGAGCACGGCAAGCTGCGCGGCTGCATCGGCACAATTCTCCCGACACAGAAAAACCTCGCTCTCGAGATCATCCACAACGCAATCAGCGCTTCCACCCGCGACCCACGCTTCGACCCGATCCGTCCGTCCGAGCTTCCCTGGCTCGAAATCAACGTCGACGTTCTCGGCGCGCCGGAGCCGATCAGCTCACCGGACGAACTCGACGTAAAACGCTACGGCGTCATCGTCAGCTACGGCCGCCGCCGCGGCCTCCTCCTCCCCGACCTCGACGGCGTCGACACAGTCGACCAACAGATCGACATCGCCCGCCAGAAGGGCGGCATCCGCGAAGACGACCCGTACACGCTCGAGCGCTTCGAGGTCGTGAGGCACACGTAAGACCAGACACCGGGGACAGTCCCTGGTGTCTGGGCAGACAGTGGGGACAGTCCCTGGTGTCTGGCAGAAAAAACAGCAGGAAATATCATGCTTTCCTGTCATAAGACATTGGGGACTGTCCCCGGTGTCTTATAAGACAGCAGGGACTGTCCCCACTGTCTTATCACAGGAGGAACACCATGCCAAAATGCGACGTATGTTTCAGGCACTGCGAAATCACCGAAGGCGCCCTCGGCTTCTGCGGCGCACGCACCTGCAAAGACGGGCTCGTCACCGCGGCCAACTACGGGAAGATCACGTCCCTCGCCCTCGACCCGATCGAGAAAAAGCCGCTCGCCCGCTTCCATCCGGGCAGCATGATCCTGTCCGTCGGCAGTTATGGCTGCAATCTGCGCTGCCCGTTTTGCCAGAACCATGAGATTTCGTGGTCGCAAAGAGCGATGCAATTCGCCGCGACGGCTGAGGAAATCACGCCGCAGGAACTGGCAGACACAGCACTGTACTATAAAAAGAGGGGCAATATCGGCGTCGCCTTCACCTACAACGAGCCCCTCGTCGGATGGGAATTCATCCGCGACACGGCGAAACTCGTCCACGAAAACGGCATGAAAAATGTCATTGTCACCAACGGCACCGCCTCCACGCACATCCTCAGCGAGCTCGCGCCCTACATCGACGCCATGAACATCGACCTCAAGGGCTTCACCGATCATTATTACATAAATGTCCTCGGCGGCGACCGCCAGATGGTCATGGAAATGATCTCCGACGCCGTCCGCATCTGTCACGTGGAACTGACAACTCTGATCGTCCCGGGCGAGAACGACAGCGAAAATGAAATCCGCGAAATGGCCCGCTGGATCGCCTCCCTCGGCCCCCTTTACAACGGAAAAAGCGGCACCGAAGTACCGCTTCATATCTCCCGCTTCTTCCCGCGCTTCCATATGCAGGACCGCCCGGCAACGTCCGTTTCGCTGGTCTACCGTCTGGCTGACGCAGCCCGCGAATCCCTCAAATACGTGTATACCGGGAATTGCTGAACCAGACAGTAGCTTCCTGTATACTTTAAGCAGTAAAGGGAATCGACCTTGACCAAGAAAAATACCTCAAGTAAAGTTGGATTATTACTGACCCGCCA
>ONPU01000005.1 GCA_900319795.1 uncultured Eubacteriales bacterium
CGTTGAAAAAGTTATTGTAGGCGGGTATGATGACGAGGGAAATGCAGATCCGTCGATGATCACATTTGTCTATAAGACCGGTTTTGAAGACAAGAAAAAGGGTGACGATTACAAGCCTCCGAGGAGGAATTCCAAGTCTAAAAAATTGTCGTCACAACCTACCGACGACAGCAGCAAATTGTCACAACAAGCTACTGACGTTGCACGTCGAGACCGTCTGTCTACTAACACATTCTTGAAGAAGTAGGGCTGAAAAAGACTGAAATCAAAGGGTTTCCGTCACTGGGAGCAAGTTCCGCTCCGCATGAGGGGAACCCTCGTTTATCCTCTGCGGGAACTTGTCAAAAAGAAGGGTCGTGGCTACGAGTTTACTGATGGACAGAACCTGGAAAAACGTACACAGGATATCGGGACAGGACATACGTTGGCAGGAAACTACTCATTGGAAGCGTATGGTTCATCTACCGAGAATCCGGAAGAAATTTGGATTCTGCTGGAAAAGGAATAATGAATAACGTGAATTGACGGTGCAGGATGTAGAGTCCTGACACTGTCTTCGACAAGAACATCCCAACTTGCGAAGGGTGGGATGTTTTTGTACCTGCACAAACGTAATGACAGTGTATTGACAACAAACGAATAAAACCATATAATGTAGACAGAATGGAGGTGTATACCATGGCTACTACGAATTTGAATATCAGAACCGATAAGGAAATCAAGGATCAGGCCGACAGGATCTTTTCTGAACTGGGGCTGAACATGACAACGGCTATCAATATGTTCCTCAGAACAACGATCAGGGAAAACGGAATTCCTTTTGCTCTTAAGCTGGATGTACCGAATGAAACAACCGCTGCGGCAATCGAAGAGGGAAGGCGTATCGTTTCAGACAGCAGCGTGAAGGGCTATACCAATATGGACGATCTTAAGGCGGCGCTGGAAGTATGAAGTACGAGGTAAAGTTTACAAACCAGTTCAAGAAGGATCTGAAGCTGGCGAAGAAACAGAACAAAGATCTCGATAAGCTGTTTGAGGTCGTGAATATTCTTGCTGATGGCGGTACGCTGGATGCAAGATATCGCGACCATGATCTGTCTGGTAACTATCAAGGAACAAGGGAATGTCACATTGAGTCGGACTGGCTTCTGGTGTATGAAATCCGTGATGAGGTGCTTGTGCTCATGCTATATCGTCTCGGAACGCATTCTGAACTGTTTAAGAAATAGTCTGGGAAATGTTCCACACGGAGGATCAGATGCAGTTCCTCGATAACTGGATCAAAAACAAATTGGATAGTTAAGCCTACTGGCTTGATTATAAATATCATATTAAGGAGAGTACTGTTTGAAAAAGTACAACACACAGGAGATTGTCGGCTGACCGGGAGGTTTGCAGACGATCAAAACAAACCTCCCGCCCAAAGGCAATTGCAGTCAACAATTTTCAAGAGGAAAAACAATGAATACAAATGACTACACCATTCGTTTAGAAAGATCCGAAGACTACAGAGCTGTTGAGAGCCTCGTCAGAGAGTCTTTTTGGAACGTGTACCGTCCGGGATGCAACGAGCATTACGTGATCCATGTGCTTCGGGACGATCCTGCGTTCATCAGAGAACTGGATTTTGTCATGGAGCAGGATGGACGGCTGATCGGACAGAACATGTTCATGAAGACGATTATCGAGGCCGATGATGGAAGGGTAATAGATGTTCTGACGATGGGACCGATTGGCATTACACCAGAGCTGAAACGCCAAGGATATGGAAAGGCTTTGTTGGACTATTCCCTGGAAAAAGCTGCAGAGATGGGGTTCGGAGCGGTTCTGTTTGAAGGAAACATCGGTTTCTATGGCAAGAGTGGTTTTGACTATGCCAGTAAGTTTGGCATCCGCTATCATGATCTGCCGGAGGATGCAGACGCATCATTTTTTCTCTGTAAGGAACTGATTCCCGGATATCTTGATGGAATTACCGGGGTCTATCAGACTCCGCAGGGGTATTATGTGAGTGATGAGGATGTGGAAGAGTTCGATAAGGACTTTCCACCTAAGGAAAAACTGAAGCTGCCTGGTCAGATCTTCTAAACAGAAAAAGAGATTTAGCAGCGATGCTGCAGAGAAGGAGTCGAGTAAAATCGGCTCCTTTTTTTGTGGTATCACATTGACGGGCTAATGATTGTTAACCATAATGAGGCTAACGGATAAGCTTTTACTTTGATTCTGTGAAAGAAGTGCAATAATATACATAAGACTTTCGTGAAGATAAGGGATGAGCTCGGCTATGATGTGGAGCTGACATATAAAAAGAAGGAGTCGTTGTGATATGGGGATCAACGATATCAGCTGACTATCGTTGGCACTGGGTACTGTTTGACAGCCTGGTTGGGATGATATTCTGGTAAGTTATTAGAGAACAGGAGAAAAGAAATGACAGAATTTGAGAAAATCGTCATCGGAAAGAGCAGCATACCGTCGCTGATCATCACGATCATTCTAATGGTCGCGCTTCCTGTCGCCTTCTTTTTGTACTGGCGTCGGAAGCATAAAAAACAGACAAACATCAGCTATCTCATTGCGGGTGCCCTCGGATTTATTGTTTCTGCCCGGATGCTGGAGCTTGGCGTGCATTATTTCTGCATCATTGCGGATAATCCTGTCTCCCGGTTCATTAACGGAAGCACGGCTGTCTATGTGCTCTACGGAATCATCATGGCAGGTGTTTTCGAAGAGTGCGGACGGCATATCGTTCTGAAATACATCATGAAAAAGAACCGTACCCGTGAAAATGCGGTCTTGTATGGCATCGGTCACGGCGGCATTGAGATCTTGGCTATTCTTTTGCCGACCATGATTACCTATCTTGTTATTGCGGTGCTGTTTTCTCAGGGAGACGTGGAACACGCACTCAGTTCCCTGAAGATTACGGAGGAAAACGCTGCCGCTGCGCTTCCGGCCATACAGGCGGCTGCTGCGTTCGATTACGCAATGATGGCCATGAACGTCATTGAACGGTTGCTGACGATGCTCCTCCATATCGGGCTGACGGTCATCGTGTATTACGGTGTCATCAACGCAAAGAAGATATATCTTCCGATGGCGGTCCTTCTGCATATGCTGATGGATACACTCCCCGCATTGTACCAGAGAGGTGCGGTTCCGCTGTGGTCGGTTGAGATCTGGGCCACCGTCTGGGCTGCCGTAATTGTATTCATCGCCGGGAAATTATACAGGAAAATGAAACCTTGAATAATGCATTCAGGAGGCTGTCATTCCCTATATGAAGGAGCTGATAGCAGGATGTTACCAGCTTATGATAGAGGCGTCAGAAATGAATTTGAATTTGGAGAGGTGCAATATGAAAGAATCCATACTGTATATAAACGCCTGTGTGCGAAAAGAATCCAGAACCAGGAAACTGGCGGAAAAACTGCTCATAAAGCTGGACAAGCCATTTGAGGAGGTCTGTCTCGCTGATATTCCCTTCGCCAGTGTCAACGAAGAATATCTCAATAGGCGTGATCATCTCATTTCCATAGGGGATTATCAAAATCCTATGTTCAGCCTCGCACGACAGTTTTCGGAAGCGTCAACCATTGTGATTGCGGCTCCCTATTGGGATCTGTCCTTTCCTGCTATGCTAAAGCAGTATTTAGAACAGATTAATGTTGTAGGCATTACCTTCAAGTACTCGGAGGAAGGAATCCCAATCGGTCTTTGCAAGGCAAACAGGCTATATTATGTGACTACAGCAGGGGGACAATATGTTCCTGAGGAATTCGGTTTTGGATATGTCAAAGCCCTGGCACAGAATTTCTACGGCATTCAGGATGTCCGGCAAATTTCTGCCGTCGGTCTCGATATTATAAACGCCGACGTTGATGCAATCATGAATGCTGCAGAGGACACTCTGGATTCATTACTGGAAGGAGCACATTTATGAAGAAAATAATTGCGGCAATTCTATCAGTTGTTCTTTGCAGCGCTGATGCCGGAAAATTCAGAGGAGTGAAAGAGGATGAATAAAGCGGATTTGCACCGGAAACTGTATGATCTTCAGGATCTGAAGTATCGTGATATGCAGCTGAAGACAATTCCTACAGCAGAGCCGGAGACAGTAATTGGTGTAAGGACTCCGGCACTCAGAATTATGGCAAAAGAAGTATTGAAATCCGGAGATTATAAGGGTTTTCTGGAAGAATTACCCCATCAGTATTTTGAAGAAAACCAACTGCATTCCTTTATTATCTCCGGAATAAAAGATTTTGATGCAGCCATGGAGGAATTGGAGAAGTTTCTTCCCTATGTAGATAACTGGGCCACGTGCGATCAGATGTCTCCGAAGATCTTTACGAAGCACAGAGACTTACTTCTTACGCATATTAAAAAATGGATCAAATCTGAAAAGACGTATACTGTGAGATTTGGAGTGAAAATGCTGATGGAGCATTTTCTGGATGACGACTATGATCCCTGTTATCCCGAAATGGTTGCGAAGATCAGAAGCGAAGAATACTACGTCAATATGATGATTGCCTGGTATTTTGCGACAGCTCTCGCAGAACAGTATGAAAGCATCCTGCCTTTTATAGAGGAGAAAAAACTTGATGACTGGACTCATAACAAAGCCATACAGAAAAGTGTAGAGAGCAGAAGGATTACAGCCGAACAAAAGGCTTATTTGAAATCACTGAAAGTCGTTCGAAAAAGGCTCGGGTAAGCGGCGGAGACTGTCTCTGCCGGGAGTTGAATGGAAGCCTGAGACGTATCCCATTGTCCGGTTAGGAGACCTTTCCGGAATCGTTCCTGCAGCTTTGTGCGCGCTGATTCTGAATATTGTGATCCGCGATGATGAGATACCGAATTTATAAGAGGTTGCCCGGAAACGGAGGTTTTTGAAACAATATGAGAAGCATTTCAAGAAACAGAGATGCGCAGCTGATTATGCAGACTGTATACTGCACGCTGGCACTGGTGGCTTCAGTCGGGAGTGTAGGCTTCTTTGATATGAGGTTTTCATCCGATTTCTATATTTATTTTACGAACATCAGCCTTTATCTCAGCCTGGCGGTCATGCTGGCCGAATTATTCCGCACGATCAGAAGGAAGGAAGATGACTATGTAAAGGTGATGCCGCGGGTTCGCTTTATCAGCATGCTTGGGAGTGTACTGACATTCATCATTTTCAATGCACTGCTGGCTAATGATCCGGCAAGGGATCCCGCGCTGAATTATAAAGTCGAATGCATCCTGTGTCATATTGTACTTCCCGTGCTCTATGTGGCTGACTGGGCGCTGTTCTACGAACATGGGAAAGTCAAATGGAAGCTGCCGCTTCTGTCACCGGTGTTCCCTCTGCTGTACCTGGTATATGTATTGATTCATGCCGCGATCCTGCACTTTGACAGCAGTATCATGAATTACGCGGGAACAGACCCCGTTATCTATCCCTACTTTTTCCTGAATCCCGAGCGGGTGGGCTTTGGGGGAATGGCCGTCTGGATTCTGTTTCTGCTGGCTGCTTTTATAGGACTTGGCTATCTGTTCATGCTGGCAGATCATATGCTGTACCGGATCAGAAGAGGCAGGAACTGAATTTTCAACAGTTTTTATATGTGCAACATCTATGCAAGGAGGAATTGTAATGATTTACGATTACAAAATCACCACCGGAAAAGGGCAGGAACTGGATCTGGCAGATTACAAGGGAAAAGTCATCCTTATCGTGAATACTGCGACAGGCTGCGGCTTCACCCCGCAGTATGCTCCCATTGAGCAGCTTTATAAGGACTATCACGATGCAGGTCTTGAGATCCTTGACGTTCCCTGCAACCAGTTCGGCGGACAGGCCCCGGGCTCGGATGATGAGATTCATGAGTTCTGCACGATGCACTTCAACACAACTTTCCCGCAGATGAAAAAGGCGGATGTCAACGGTGAAAATGAGCTGCCGCTGTTTACCTACCTGAAAGCGCAGAAGGGATTTGAAGGATTTGAGGAGCATCCGTTCAAGGAACTTCTTGAGAAAATGTTCGCGGAAGCGGATCCGGACTGGAAAAAGAAATCCGACATCAAATGGAATTTCACAAAGTTCGTGGTCGACAGGGATGGCAATGTGGTCGCCCGTTTTGAACCGACAGCGGATATGGCCAAAGTAGAGGAGTGCATTAAAGCGCTGCTTTGACAAACGGCGAAGACAGCAAACGGAATATCTCAATTGACTTAAGAATGATAACGGCGGTCGGCGTAAGCTGACCGCTTTTTTATTTGTGTAAATGAGGATGCAGAATCGGGTATGTTTCTGATAGAATATAATAATGAGGAGGTAAATGCCGTATGAATATGAACGACTTTGTGTGGACGAGAGAACCGGCTGAGTATACGATTGATGAAAACAGAGTCAGTATCACGACTGAGCCGCATACGGACCTTTGGCAGCGGACTTATTATCACTTCCGCAATGACAACGCTCCCGTATTGCAGATGGAGACAGATGAGAAGTTTTTTTCTTTTACCGTGAAGACGGATTTTTCCGGCTCCCATCATCGTTTTGATCAATGCGGAATCGTGATGTATCTGGACTCCGAAAACTGGCTGAAGGGGTCGGTAGAATATGAAAATGAGACATTCCAGCATCTGGGGTCTGTGGTGACAAACCATGGGTACTCCGATTGGGCGACAACAGAGATCCCCGCGTACGTAAAAGTGATGTGGTACCGCTTCAGCAGACGGGAGGATGATTTCTGTATAGAGTGCTCAACTGACGGAGAGACTTATTCCCAGATGCGGATCTGCCACATGTGGGAAGGCGGCGGAAAGGTACAATTCGGAATCTATGCCTGCAGCCCGGAAGATTCAAGCTTTACTGCGGTTTTTACTGATTTCAGCCTTGGTGAGTGCCTGTGGAAGGCGCATGACGGTCAGAAACCTGATGAGGAGTGAAAATACAGACAGAACTGATACCGGAGATTGAAGACATGAAAGTATTGAAACTCAAAAAGGTCATCAAAAATCTGGGAGTCCGCAGCGCAGCCGCTGCGATGATCGTGTTTTTACTTACAGTGGCGGCAACCTGCGTCGGCGGGTACCTGCTTTATAATGCTACGAAAGAAAGCGTTTATCTGAAGGGCAGGGTCAATGCCGTCCAGTCCGCGAAAGATTTTGACGGCTACCTCCTTGTACGGAAGAATACCGTTATTCTCGCAAGTCATGTCGTGGACGAAATGATCCGGGATGGACGGCCGCAGAATAAAATTCTGGAGTATTTGACAGCTGAGTCTCTCAGTATCAAAAAATCCATCGACAAGGATTATACCGGACTGTACGGGTGGATTAACGGAGAATACTGTGACGGCGACGGATGGGTTCCGGACGAGGACTATGTCCCGACGGAGCGGCCGTGGTATCTGGAGACCATGGCCGATGACAGGGACGTGACATTTGTCAGCCCTTATGTGGATGAGCAGACCCATACCGTTCTTACGACGATGGCAAAGCAGCTCTCCGACGGAAAAAGCGTCATCGCGATGGATGTTACGCTGAGCCGTATTCAGGACATCACTGAAAAGGTGGCGGCAGATACACCAGGAAGTATCGGTATCGTGCTGGACAGTACCGGGCAGGTGATTGCCCATTCCGATGCCGGTGAGCTCGGGAAGAATTATCTTGAGGAAACAAATACTCTGGGTTCGGAACTGGCCGGGAAGCTGTTTGAGGAGAGCCAGACGCAATTTGATTTTTCATATGAAAATCAGAAGTACATGGTTTTTGTCGAACGGATCGAAGGCGGATGGCTGTCTGTATCTCTGATCAACACCAGAATATTCTACAGGCCTTTGATTTTCATTCTGATACTGCTTGCTCTTCTTACAGTACTGGAGGCAGTTGTATTTGCTTCCGTGCTCTACAACCAGATGAGAAAAAATCTGGCGCTGGCTTCCGCGGAGGAGGCAATGAGCGCCAACAGGGCGAAGTCCCGCTTCCTTTCGCGTATGAGTCATGAAATCCGAACCCCGATCAACGCGATTATCGGTCTGGACAGCATTGCTTTGAGGGATGAAGGAATTTCCGCGCATACGAGAGAGGAGCTGGAGAAGATCGGCTCGAGCGCAAAACATCTTCTTTCCATTATCAATGACATTCTGGACATGAGCCGCATCGAATCCGGGCGTGTCGTCTTAAAGGAAGAGCTGTTTTCGTTTCAGGAATTCCTGGATCAGATCAATGTGATCGTCAGCGGACAGTGCGCGGAAAAGGGCCTCCGCTATACCTGTGAGAAAAAGACGGCAGTGGATGAGTATTTCATCGGGGACAATCTGAAATTGAAACAGGTGCTTATCAATATTCTGGGGAATTCCGTGAAATTTACCGATCCTCCCGGTGAGATCACATTTTTCATTGAGCAGACTGAGACAGACGGGAATCAGCCTCAATTGCTCTTTACGATGAAAGATACCGGCGTCGGCATGGACGAGGAGTATCTGCCGAAACTGTTCGACGCGTTCTCCCAGGAAGATACCGGCAATACCACCCGGTACGGGGGCAGCGGTCTGGGCCTGGCCATTACCAAAAGCTTTGTCGATCTGATGAACGGTGACATCCGGGTTGAGAGTAAAAAGGGTGTCGGTACGACATTTTATGTGACGGTCCCGCTGCGTGCCGCAGATGAAGCAGATCTTCCGAAGACAGCTTCAAAAGAAGCGGGGGAGGAAACAGCGTCAAGGGCCTCGCTGGCAGGCTGTCATATTCTGATCGCGGAAGACCAGGAGATGAACGCGGAAGTGCTGACGGATCTTCTCGAACTGGAGGGCCTCACTTCCGAGTGGGCTGAAAACGGCCGGAAGGCGGTGGAACTGTTTGAAAAGAGTAAGGCCGGTCATTTTGACGCGATTCTGATGGATATGCGAATGCCTGTGATGGATGGCCTGACAGCGACTCGCGAAATACGAAAACTGAGCCGGCCTGACGCGCAGACAATTCCGATTATCGCGCTTTCCGCCAACGCGTTTGAGGAGGATGTGAAGCAATGCCTTGACGCGGGGATGAACAGACATCTTTCCAAACCTGTAGATCTTGAAAAGCTGTTGGATACATTGGGCGAGATCGTTGTGCCTTCAACACACGATCCGGTTCTGCCTGAATGATGAGAGGACTTCGATGAGTACCATATTATTAAAAAACATCAGGTTTCTTATAAGCTGTGATGATGAAGATCATGTTTATGAAAATGCAGACCTGCTTGTCAAAGACGGACGGATCGAGTCCATAGGAAAGAACCTGTCCGCCCATGCAGATGAAGTGTTCGATGCCACGCATTTTCTCTGTTATCCGGGGCTCATCAATACCCATCATCATCTGTATCAGCAGTTTTCCCGAAACCTTCCTCAGGTGCAGAACATGGAGCTTTTCGACTGGCTGAAAACGCTCTATGAAGTCTGGAAGAACCTGGATTATGATACGGTCCGCTATTCCTCCATGACGGGGATGGCCGAGCTGATGAAGAACGGCTGTACGACCTGCTTTGATCATCACTATGTATTTCCGCACGGATGCGGGGATTTGCTGGAGGCTCAGTTCCGGGCAGCGGACGCGCTCGGAATCCGCTTCGCGGCAAGCCGCGGCAGCATGGACCTCAGTCAGAAAGACGGAGGTCTGCCTCTGGACTCGGTCGTGCAGACTGTGGATGAAATCTTAAAGGATTCAGACGAGGCCATTTCAAAATGGCATGATCCCTCCTACGGGTCCATGCATACAGTGGCGCTTGCTCCCTGTTCCCCGTTTTCCGTATCTGAGACGCTGCTGCGTGAGAGCGCGTGCCTTGCCAGAGACAGAAAGGTAAGGCTGCATACTCATCTATGTGAAACAAAAGATGAGGAAGAGTACACGTTATCACGGTACGGACTGAGGCCGCTTGCATATATGGAAACGCTGGGATGGGTCGGACCGGATGTCTGGTTTGCCCACGGTATTCATTTCAATGATGAGGAGATCCGCCTCCTTGCGCAGACAGGGACCGGTGTCGCGCACTGTCCCGTATCGAATATGAAACTCTCTTCGGGAATTGCCCGTGTGCCTGAGATGCTTTCCGCCGGGGTGCATATCGGCCTGGCCGTGGACGGATCCGCTTCCCAGGACGGGTCCGATCTTCTGGAGGAAATCCGGATCTGCTATCTGCTGCACCGACTGAAGTACAGCAATGCGGCTCCTACGGGATATGATATTTTGAAAATGGCGACCCGCGGCAGTGCCGGTCTTCTCGGGCGTGAAGACATCGGGCAGCTCAAAGAAGGGAAATGCGCCGACCTCTTTTTGATCGATGCGAGAAAGACGGAGCTGGTCGGAGCCCTTGAAGATCCGAAGAATGTATTCGGAACGGTGGGACTCCGCCAACCTGTAGACTACACGATGGTAAATGGTCAGTTTACGGTCCGAAACGGCCGCCTTGTTGGCGTCGACGAGAACAGGCTCGCGGAAGAGGCAAACAATGTCTGCCGTGCCTATCTGAACAGAGGTTGAAACATCTTTTCCCTCAGATCTGATGTCTTACGACGGCGTATTCGTCACCGTTTCTCCAGAACGGACACTGTCTGTAATCGCTCAGCATCAGGTGAGCGTAGTCATCCTGATCCATATTGGCGGTGCAGAGGTATTCATCATAGTCTTCGTCGTATACATAGAATGCGCAGGATTCACAATTCATAGTCGTTCTGCCTTTTCATTAATTTGCAAAAGTAAAAGCGGTCAGAAAAGATTCAGGATCTCCAGGATCGCGTCCTTTAATTCGAGCGGCATGCTTTTTTCCTTAAGCTTCTGAACAAAAGCCTCCCGGCTGATCCCGGGGTTCGTAAAGTCATTGTAGAGCTCTTCCTTCAGATTCATGCTGATCCAGGCATGTTCAATCAGATCGAAGAGTTCTTTTTCTTCATCATTTTCTGCCGGCTGAAGATCCGTAAAGACAATGGTACCTCCTTCTGCCGACAGAAGATCTGCTTCTTTTACCGGATTCACGCAGTCGGAGAGGGCGCCGATGAGATGAATCTTCCAGACCCGTCTTTCGGGGACGATGCCGGTTCCGTTTTCCGCGGGCCCGATTGTAATGCTCGTTTCACCGCGTTTCTCATCAAAATGCGCTTCAATTTTTGTAAGACTGCCTCCGCCGGTCATGTAATCATTGGAAAGGCCGTCATCCTCAAACAAAGTGAAGCTTCCGTCAGCGCCGTATCCGACATAGAGATCTATAACATCCGGGAGGCCGGTGCCGTTATAGAGAGCCTGTTCTTTTCCCGTAAGCGGTACAATTCCTCCTGCTCTCAGAAGTACGGGAATGGTATCCATCCCGCGGTAGAGCATTCTGCGCATGCGTCCTTCATAGATGTGACCGGTAAACAGATCGTACCAGCGTCCTTCCGGAATCAGGCAGTTTACTTTGGACATGCGCAGCTTTTCATCCATTTTTTCCGTTATGGCGCCGACGATCAATTCTGAGCCGAAGTAATACTCATTTTCAGATTCATACGCCGCGGGATCGTCGGGATGCTCATAGTACATCGGGCGGATGAGCGGCGTTCCTTTTGACCAGCTCTCATAGCACATCGTATACAGGTAGGGGATCATCCGGTGTCTCAACCGCATGAAATCCCCGACAATGTCGCGGTACGGGCTGCCGAGCTTCCAGGGCTCCTTTACGAAAAACGGATTCGAAGAGCTGTGAAGTCTCATGATGGGAGAGAAGACAC
This sequence comes from uncultured Eubacteriales bacterium, assembly GCA_900319795.1. GTDB lineage: Bacteria > Bacillota > Clostridia > Lachnospirales > Lachnospiraceae > Chordicoccus. Next base: position 11,736 of record ONPU01000005.1, read on the forward strand.
CGAACTGAACCCAGCGGACCAGTCGTTCCAGATCCTTATCGCCTTTCATGTGGCCGCCGATATCGTGACTCCACCAGCCGTATCCGATGTTGCTCGCAGTGGAGGTAAAGTAGGGCTGAAATGCCAGACTTTCCCAAGTCGTCAGTGTATCTCCCGAAAAACCGATGGGATAACGGTGACTGCCCGCTCCGGCATACCGGGAGAAGATCATCGCCCGTTTGCCCTGTTCTTCCTGATCCTTGTAATGATAGTGATTGAGGAGCCACAGCGGATCAATGTCACTTTTTCCGGCCTTTTTCCCCTGCTGCCAGTCAATCCACCAGAAGTCCACCCCGTCTGCCTCATAGGGGCGGAGCACCTCTTCAAAATACGCGGCCCGAAACTGATCATCTGTCAGATCGAATTCCACTGCTTCTTCTGTCCCGGGATCAATACCGACACGTTCGGCAACGTTCGTGTACATTTCTTCAAATGCACGGATCCCGTCAGCCGGATGCAGATTGAGCGTGACAGCCAGCTGGCGGCTGTGCAGGGCATGGAGAAAACGCCTGTAGTCCGGAAAGAGATCGGGGTTCCATGTAAAACCGGTCCATCCGTTCCCGTATTTCGGATCCACCTCTGTAATATGCCAGTCCATATCGATGACGGCTACTGAAAGAGGAATCTGTTCTTTTTTAAAGTCTTCAAGCATTTCAAGATAGCTGCTCTCCGAATATTTATGGTAGCGGCTCCACCAGTTTCCGAGAGCGTAGCGGGGGATCATGGGTGTATGTCCCGTAAGTGCATAGAAATCCCTGAGGCCTCCGTAATAGTCCTTTCCGTATCCGAAAAAGTACAGGTCCGTGCCGCTGTTTCGGCTTACGGGAACTCCCTCATCTGTGATCCTTACAGAATGAGAGTCGTCATAGGCCACACAGCCGGTGCGGGAGAAGATACCTTTTTCGAGTTCCACGAACCCGTTTGTCTGATCCAGCGTACGGGCAGTACCCATGAGATTGCCGTCATCTCCGTATAATTCACCGTAGTGCCATATAAATCCGTTTTCTTTCAGTTCCACGGAAAGCCCGATGCCGGAAAAGGGTTTTCCGTCATATCTGAGTATCAGCTGATCCGTCTCAATACGGATCATTCCTTCTTTATTGCAAAAGGAGAATGGAACCGGAGGGAACTGCCTGTTTACAACAGTCTGAGTCCTGTCATTACAGAATTCCCCCTCTTCCTGAAACTCCAGACGAAGAAGTCTGTCCGTGAGGACAGTGATGCGCCACATATCGCCTTTAATTTGATTTTTTAATTGATTCATTTTGATTTTCCTTTTCTTTGGCACCGATTCTGAGCTTTCATATGTTCCATTTTATAATATTGAGAGGTGGAAAACTACAGTTCTATTTTGAATATGGAACATGCTATAATAAAAAAACTAAGCAAGATCTTGTAACTTATATTATTCCAACTTGTTTTATTCTAAGAGGTGACAGCATGAATAAGGAAATGACAAACAGTAATTTCGGCAAATGGGGCTGGAGTATGATCCTATATACAGCTCTTCTGTATTACTTCTGGTCCGGTATCGGATCAGACGGATTAAACCTGTACCCGACCGCTTTCGCGGCGATGCACGGATGGGATTCCAACCAGCTTCTCGGCTTTGCGACTCCGGCCGGAATTATCGCGGTTTTCGGCGGCATTCTGTTCGGACGTATGCTGATGAAGACCGGCGTTAAAAAAATGAGTGGCTTTGCTCTGATTGTGACGGGAATTCTTTACGCAGTATTTGGTTTTGTAAACAGTCCGGTAATGTATCTGGTCTGCCTCACTGCATTTGTGTTTGTATCCATGGCCTTTGGTCTGATCTGCACAGCGGCGCTGATGGGCAACTGGTTCCCCAGAAAGAAGGGCATTGCTCTCGGATGGGCGACAATGGGTGCTCCGATTTGTACTGCAACGTTCGTAGCGATTATGAGCGCTCTTTACGGGATGCTCGGCATTTCCAGAGCGCATGTCGTGATGGGAGCCGTGATGGTGGTTCTCGGTATTGTTTCATTTTTCTGGGTCAAGGATTATCCGGCAGAAGTCGGTGCCCATCCGGACAACCTTCCGGACGGAGCGGAAGCCTATAAGGCACAGATTGATGAAATGCAGTCTTATAAAAGCCCGTTTACCGTATCCCGTCTGCTTAAGGATAAAGATATGTGGCTGATTTCCGTGGGATTCGGCATGCTCTGGATGGTGACGGTCGGTGTTGTTTCTCAGTTTGTTCCGAGAATGGTCAGCGTAATGGCTCCGTCCATCGGTCCGGAAGCCGCGCAGGGCAAAGCGCTCCTCATGCTTACGATCGCGGCAGTGGTAGGTATCGCCGGGTCCTATTTCTGGGGCTGGCTTGACCAGAAAATCGGCACGAAGCCGGCATCCGCTGTTTACAGTCTCAGCTATATCGCGGCGTTATTACTCCTGATCTTCGCAAAGGTGGAGATCCTGACTTATGTAGCGATTATCTTTGTGGGTCTTGGAATCGGCGGCCTGCTCAACCTGATGCCTTCTCTGGTAATCTCTGTATACGGACGCAAGGATTTCGCCGCTGCAAATGCGCTGGTTTCTCCTATTGCCTCCCTGATTCAGAAAGGCGCCTTCATTATCATGGCTGTGGCGCTCGCGGCTTCGGGCGGAGACTATACAATGCCGTATCTGATTTTCATCGGAATCGACGTGATCGGTCTTGTCTTGCTCCTGATGGTTACAAACGAGTGCAAGGGCACTAAATGAGGTGATTATGAATTCTGATTCTATCGCAGCGAATATGCCTGCTTCAGGCTATTCCGTAATTACGATTAACAGACAGTATGCGGCTAAAGGGAGAACTTTAGCCGCGGAAATCTCAAGACGGCTTGGGATTCCCTATTATGACAAGGATTTTGTGCTGAGGACAGCGGAAGAAAGCGGTTATGATCCGGATCTTGTGTCGGAAGAGAGCGAAGAACTGAGTACTTCCGGTAAAATTCTGGACAGCATTCTGAACAGCACCGTTTCCTATAAAAGCTCACACGATGAGATTTTCAAAGCAGAGAAAGAGGTTATTCTGGAGCTGTCAAAAACTCCCTGCATTATTGTGGGGCGATGCGCCAACCATGTATTAAAGGAACACGGCATTCCGGTTCTTTCTGTTTTTCTTCACGGATCCCTTGATGCCCGCAGAAAGCACGCTGAAGAACTGGCGGAAAACGGAAATATGCCTCTGGATAAATATATCGAGACAAGGGATAAAAAACGCAATAATTTCTATAAAAAATATACCGGCAAGGACATCAATGAAGCCTCCAATTATACCATCAGTCTCGACACGGGGCTTATTAATGTCAATGTGTGCGCGGATATTGTGGAAAGGCTGTACAGGGACAGTCTGAAAGGATGATAAGAAGGAGAGGTTCCGATGCCTGTTGGATCGGTCTTTCCTGTGAAAGGAGAAGTTATGTTACACAGTCGGCTTCGTGGAATTGCCGCCCTTATCCTGTCCGCTATACTGCTGACCGGATGCGGAGGACAGAGACTGATGATGGGAACAGGCGGCACTTCGGGAACTTACTATGCCTTCGGGGGAGTGCTTGCCCAGTATATGAAAAACTATACCGGATACAGCGTGACCGCTGTTTCAACAGCGGCTTCCAAAGCGAATATTCAGAGTATCGGCGACGGAGATTATCAGATGGGCTTTACACAGTCCGACGTGATGTCCTATGCCTGGGAGGGCAGTAAATCGTTCGAAACGGACGGACCATGCAGAGACTTCCGCGTGCTCGGCGCTCTTTACGCTGAAACCGTTCAGCTGATTACCATGAAGGACAGTATTAAAAGTGTGAGTGATCTGAAGGGAAAGAGCGTTTCGATCGGCGCGCCGGGTTCCGGTGTTTACTTTAATGCGATTGATGTGCTTGAGGCTGCAGGCCTTTCTGTTGATGACATAAAGCCCCAGTACCAGAGTTTCGACGACAGCAAGGAAGCATTGAAAGACGGACAGATCGACGCGGCTTTTATCGTGGCAGGCGCGCCTACTTCCGCCATTACGGAACTGGCTACGACCAACGGTGTTTTTCTGATCCCGATCGACGGAGAGCTCCGCGATGCGATCATGTCCAGCTGTCCCTATTACGCGCCTTTTGTCATTCCTGCCGATACCTATCCGCACCAGTCAGACCCGGTTGAAACGATTACCATTAAAGCCACAATGGTCGTGGACACCGATCTGGATGAGGAGACGGTCTATCAGCTGACGGCAGCGATATTTGATCATTCTGATGAAATCTCACTGGAAAACGCAAAGGGCGAAGAGCTCTCTGTTGAAAACGCGACTTCCGGTATCACTGTTCCGTTCCACCCCGGTGCAGCCAGGTATTTCGCGGAACATGGCGTAACTGTGGAAACACTGGAGTAATCAGGAGGGGAGCATGAGTGATCATAATACCAAAGTCAGAGAGTATGAAGTTGTTCAGGAAGATCTTGAAGAGGTAATGCGAAAATACGACAGGGAGTCGAATGTCCGCGTCTGGACCGGGAAACCGGCTATAGCGGTCAAATGCATCCTGATCGGATTCTCACTTTTCTGTGTTTGGGTGACGCTGTTCGCCACGTTTTTAGAGGAGATCCGTCTGACCTCCTTCATGGGAATGATAATTCTTCTGGGATTTCTCAATTATCCGGCCCGGAAAGGAGAGCAGAAGGTCAATTATATCCCCTGGTATGATGTCATCGGGATGATTCTCGGAACGGGAGCGTTTCTTTACTATACATTTAATGCGGAACAGATCATTCAGCAGGGGACGCGTTTCACGCCGGTACAGATCGTGATCGCCCTTGTCGGAATCATTGCTCTTCTGGAGGTGACGAGGCGGAGCGTGGGTATTCCGATTCTTATCGTGGCGCTCTTCTTTATCGTCTACGCGATCGTATACGGACTTACTAATCCGTCAGTGGTGGGACGCCTGCGTTATCTCGTGAGAAATCTCTTTTACGCGAAGACGGGCATTCTGTCCACGCCAATCAATGTCTGCTCCAAGTACATCGTCGTCTTTATCATCTTTGGAGCCTTTCTGGAACGGACCGGTATCTCGGAGTTTTTCATCAATATGGCGAACTGCGTAGCCGGGCGTTACGCGGGAGGTCCCGCCAAAGTGGCGGTAATCTCGTCCGCGCTCTGCGGCATGGTGAGCGGTTCATCCGTAGGAAATACGGTGACAACCGGATCTGTCACGATTCCGATGATGAAGGATACAGGCTATAAAGCGGATTTCGCGGGCGCCGTGGAGGCTGCCGCATCTACCGGCGGTCAGATCATGCCGCCGATTATGGGAGCCGCGGCATTTCTCATGGCGGATATTATCGGGGTTCCGTATTCGGACATTCTGGTTCGGGCCATTCTGCCGGCAATCCTGTATTTCACGGGTATTTTTATCGCTGTTCACCTGGAGGCGAAAAAATACGGACTCTCCGGTATCCCTTCTGAAAAACTGCCGAAGTTTACAGGCCTTCTTAAGAAGATTTACCTTCTGACTCCGCTGGTTCTTCTGGTTGTCTGGGTGTCAAACAACATGATGACGATGCAAAGAGCAGCTGCATTCTCGATTTTGGCGGCGATTGCGGTCGGGATTATCGATACCTTGGTCGACAGATCTTACAGTACAGCCGCAAAGGATTTGAAAGCAGCCGGTTCTGCCCATCCTTTAGCCGACGCGATTATAGGCACGAAGGAAGAGACGGGAAATTGCTTTACATTGAAAAAATTCTTCGACGCGCTGGAAGCCGGCGGAAAGGGAACCATCACGGTTGGTGCGGCCTGCGGCGTTGCGGGTATCATTTCCGGAACAATTACGATGACGGGACTTGCCAATGAGATGATCAACGCGATCGTCCAGGTGGCGGGGGATAAGCTCATTATCGCGCTTTTCCTTACCATGCTCTGCTGCATTGTTCTTGGTATGGGTGTTCCGACAACTGCTACTTACTGCATCATGGCTGCGACATGCGCTCCGATCCTGACCCGTATGGGAGTTCCGATTCTTGCGGCCCATTTCTTCGTATTTTATTTCGGCATCGTGGCAGATATTACGCCTCCTGTAGCGCTTGCGGCTTACGCGGGAAGCGCCATCGCGAAATCCAACCCGATGCGGACGGCGTTCAATGCGACAAAACTTGCCATCGCGGCTTTCATTATTCCGTATGTGTTCTGTTTCAGTCCGTCGATGCTTCTGATCGAAACGGATACACTCAGCGTCATTCTGATTGCAGCGACTTCCCTTATCGGAATTTTCGCTGTCGCGGCTGCTCTTGAGGGATTCCTTCTTACGGATATGGGAATAGCCGAAAGAGTGATTCTTATTGCCGGAGGTTTGATGATGATTATCCCGGGCATGCTGACGGACGTGATCGGACTGGCCATAATCGGTGTAGGCTTCGTGATGCAGGTAGTAAAGAAAAAACAGAAGGTTGTACCTGGCCGGACATAAAAAGAGGAGGCAGCTGCTTAAGCTGCCTCTCTTAAATATAAAGGAATAATATTTTCGTATTCGCTGCCGAGCATTTCGACCAGTTCCGGAGTGCCCGGCATGACGCCGTACAGGTTCAAGTATGTCTGAATACAGGTTTTTAAAATTTGAAGTTCATAATTTGTCATATCCGTCACCCCTTTCGATTTACTGATCACAATTATACAGGGATTTTGTGGAAATTCAGTGTGTCAATTATTAAGGGTTCATGTATGAATGATTAAGATTTTACTTTTTGTGAAGCTTTTGATACTATTGTTTTTATAGAGCGATGATCGAAAATATCGAATTGAAAGCGGACAAATGGATCCGTATTTTTGTTGTAATGAAAATGAAACAGTTTTAAGTACAAGAGAGGTGCGGGATGGCAGAGAAAAAGAGCAAGGTTGAGGAGCCAAAAGAAAAAGCCGTTGAAAAAATGGCAGAGGAAAAAACAGTTGTCGCTGAGAATGCTGCAGTGACAGAACCGGAAAAAGCTCCGGCAGAAAAGAAGACCGTAAAGAAGGCGGCTGCGGAAAAGAAGACTGCAAAGAAGGCGCCGGCTGAAAAGAAGGCTGTAAAGAAAGCGCCGGCAGAAAAGAAAACCGTGAAGAAAGCGGCTGAAGAAAAGAAGACCGTGAAGAAGGCTGCTGAAGAAAAGAAGACCGTGAAGAAAGCTGCCGGAGAGAAGAAGACTGCTAAGAAAGCCGCTGAAAAAACAGCAGCAGCTCCGGAAGTAAAAGCAGAAACTCCCGAAGTAAAAGTCGAAGCTCCGGAAGTAAAGGCGGAAGCTCCGGAAGTGAAAGTGGAAGTACAGGAAGCGCCGCAGCTTCCGCAGCCGAGAAGGAGCATCGCGTTCATCGGATCCGAGTGCTATCCCTTTGTGAAAACGGGAGGACTGGGAGACGTGATGTACGCGCTTCCGAAAGCGCTGATCGCCCAGAACTGCGATGTGAAGGTGATCCTTCCCAGATACAAATGCATTCCGCAGAAGTATCAGGAGAAGATGGTCTTCCGCGGTTCCTTCGAGATGAATCTGTGTGAAGACGGCCGTTCCTTCTATGTGGGAATTATGGAATATGTCTGGGATGGCGTTGTCTATGACTTTATCGACAATGAGGAATTCTTCAGCTTCGGCAACCCCTATACCAATCTGATTGACGATATCCCGAAGTACTGCTATTTCGGGAAAGCGGCACTGGCTGCCCTGAACTATATGGACTGGATCCCGGATGTGATTCACTGCCACGACTGGCAGGCCGGTCTCGTTCCGGTCTATCTGAGAACCCTGTTCCAGGATACACCGGTCGGACGTTCAAAAGTGATGATGACGATTCATAACCTCCGCTTCCAGGGCGTGTACAATATTCCGACGATCCGTTACTGGTCAGGACTTCCGGACTATGTGTTCAACAAGGATGCTCTGAAGACCGGATTTGAAGACGCAAATATGCTGAAAGGCGCTCTGACCTACGTGAATATGATCACGACTGTCAGCGGCACTTATGCCAGTGAGATCCAGACACCGTATTACGGAGAGACTCTTGACGCGCATCTCAGATATCACTCCGGCAAACTGCGCGGCATTGTGAACGGGATTGATTACGATATGTGGGATCCGTCGAAGGATGAACTTCTGGCGGCTCCGTATGACCTGTCAAACGTGCTCGAAAAGAAGAAGGAGAACAAGCGCGTCCTTCAGGAGGAACTCGGGCTTGAGGTGGATGACGGGAAATACATCATCGGCCTGATCTCCCGGCTGACCAACCAGAAAGGTCTGGATCTGGTAAATGCGATTATTCCGCAGCTGATTGACGGCTACACTCAGATCGTGGTCCTGGGAACCGGCGATCCGGAGTATGAAGATTCCTTCCGCTATTATGAAAATGCCTATAAGGGAAGCATCTGCTCCAATATTATGTACGACGAAGGCAGGGCTCACAAGATTTATGCCGGAGCTGACGCACTGCTGGTTCCGTCACAGTTCGAGCCGTGCGGTCTGACACAGCTGATCGCGATGCACTACGGTACGGTTCCTATCGTGAGAGAGACCGGTGGACTGAAAGATACGGTTCAGCCTTACAATCAGTATTCCAACGAAGGCAACGGCTTTACGTTTGACCGCTATGACGCGGGCCTTCTGCTGGACGCGATTAACCGCTCGAAGACACTGTTCTTCACAAACCGCTGGTGCTGGGATGAGATGGTTCAGCGCGATATGGCCAAGGATGTCTCCTGGGAACACTCCGCGAAACTGTACCGCAATCTGTATCTGGAACTGACCCAGTGACGGGTTCGATAAAAAGGTCTGTGAAAAGCATACTCCTGTTTCAGAAGGAAGGACCTGGGACTCAAAGTCCGGGGTCCTTCTTTTTTAAAACTGTACTTAAGTAATGCTTTTGTGACGGATCCTTTAGTAGAATGCAGATAACAACAAACCAATACAGAAAGCAGCACCTGAAATAAAAAAGGAGAATATAGAATGAAGACTGGAATGATGAATAAAATGATGCTCGGCGTGGCTCTGGCAGCGGCAGTGACTGCACTGTTCTCGGTCAACGCCATGGCAGATGAAATGAAAGTTGAAGCAGGCGGACTTACATTTGAAATCCCGGCAGAGTATAAGGATCTTGTGACCGTTGAGACAGAAGGGCTGAACGACGATACCCTGATCAGCGTGTCGGAAACGGCGTCGATTGAGGCAGCCAAGGCTCTGGGACAGGACCATGAAGGGGCAGGATGGCTGTTTGACATCTCGAAAGTTTCGGAAGACGAACTCGAACAGCTGCGCTGCGGCGGAATGGAAGGCATGGAAGTCTTCGCGAAGTGGGATGAAGGCGATGACTACTATCTGATTTACAACCATCCGACGGACGTCCGGTTCGTAAGAGAACAGTACGAGAATATTGACGAAGATGAAAAAGAATGGCAGATGCTTAACGAGTGGGCTTTCAATGATGTCAGAGATTCCATTTTGAAGAATAACAGCATTCTGGAACCGAAAACTTACGGAAATACAGAACTCGACTATTATCTGGCACGTGCGGCGTTCCAGAAAGATACGAAGTTCGAGATCCGCTCCCTGGACCTGGAAACGCTGGATCCGAAGACACTTCAGGAGGATGATTTCATCGAAGACCTGACCGATTCGGATGTCTCTTATGAGATGGTCAATGAAGACGTTGCCATTGACGGTGAGTACATTGTGATGGCGTTCGAAGAAAACGGCGACAAGGACGCGGTGCGGTTTGATTTCTTCCCGCTGTCGAAAGGAAATGAGAATTATATCCGCGAAGTCAGAAAGGTCGGAGACGAAGAAGTAACCACGATCTATAAGGCGACCTTCAAAGATCAAGATGATGATGACGATGATGTGAAGACTGCGGGCGGAATCATGCTCGCCTGGGCAGAGGCAATCGCGAACGCGAAATAATCTTGAATGTTTATTTGATAATTCTTGCATATCCGATGGGCGTTTTATACCACATCGTATCCTCAACAGTGCCGTATTTCGAACCCTTCGCGTGGACGATCCGGTCGTTGCCGATGTAAATGGCAACATGGTGTTCGTAAACGACGACGTCTCCCGGAAGCAGATCCTTGTACTTGATATTGCGGAGTTTCAGGAAATCCGAAGAAGAGCGTGCCGTCTTGATGTTAAACTTCGCGAAAATCAGATGTACGAAACCGGAGCAGTCCGTTCCTGTTTTAAGGGAGTTTCCGGCTGCTTTGTAAGGTGTTTTCCCTACGTAGCTGAGAGCTGCCTTGACGATCTTGTTCCTTAGCGTTTTTTCGGAAGCGGCAATGTTCTTTTTGCCCAGTGTCGAAGGAACGACTCTCAGATATACTGTCGGATCAAACGGTTTTACGGACACGACCTTTGAAACGCCTTTTTTGTTTTTGAATACCTCGGCAACATAGTAGCCGGATACTCCGTTTTTGGTGCCGATGCAAAGCCCTTTATAATAGTAACCGCTCTGATATTTCTTCCCCAGATAGGTGACGGCCTTCAGCTTTTCCGGACCTTTGTATTTCTTCAGCGCTTTTTTGAAAGCGTTGCGGGCGTACGCGGGTTTCAGGGTTTTGGTTTTCAGATAGGACGATGTGTTGCATTTCCAGCCTGAAACGGATCGGACCGTGCTACGGGTACGGACGCCTTCTACAGTCAGCGGATTGATGGAGCTGAGAGTGCAGGTTCCGCTCGTACTCTTATTGATGATCATGACGCACCAGGTGGTCTTGGGCGCTTTCTTTGACTTGGAAGTGCGGAGGCTTAAGAACGCGTAGTCCGTTCCTTCCGATTTTTTGCTGTACAGCATCATGATCGCGCGGTAATTGTAGTTTTTGGAGTCAAATGCCTTGATGGCCTTGTTGTAGATTTTTTTATGGGATTTTTTTAAAAGAGCGACTTCGTCTTTATAGACTTCCCAGCTTCCGGTCGCGGCAGGTGTATTGACAGATGTGAGGCCAAGTGTAAACACCATGACCGCCAGAAGGAGCAGCGATTTTTTGAACAGTCTCCACATGATCAACACCTCAGAAATGATTGCTTTGATTTGCCGATACCGTAAAAGAATACGACAACAAAGGAGGGGAAATCAAGATCTAATTTCCCACAGAGGCAGCCTTGCAAATGAATACGGGGTTATTGTACAATTTAGTTGATTATACAAATCTGTTGACGGACACAAATTTTTGCAACTGTCACTAAAAGACGGGGAGGGGAGAGAATGTTAAGGGTTTTGGAAGTAATCCTTCTCGGAATTGTCGAAGGAATTACCGAGTGGCTTCCGATCAGTTCAACGGGGCATATGCTTCTTCTTTACAAATTTTTCGGCATCGATCAGCAGGATCCCTTCTGGAATATGTTTCTCGTCGTCATCCAGCTCGGGGCAATTCTGGCGGTGATCCTCATGTACTTCCGGCGGCTCTGGCCGTTTCAGAAACCGGATCCCGAAGCGGAAGGATTCGAAAAGGTGAAGAGCGTATTCGTCGTTCCGAAGTTTATGATGTGGTTTAAGATTGCCGTATCCTGCGTGCCGGCAATGGTCGTCGGGCTTACGATTGACGACTGGATTGAAGAGCATTTCTATAATTATATCGTAGTGGCGGCAATGCTGGTGGTTTACGGTATTCTCTTTATCGTGGTTGAAAACTGGCGCCGCGGGCGCGAGACGAAAGTGCGCAAAATTGCGGACATCAGCTGGTCATTGGCGCTTTGGATCGGCTTTTTTCAGGCGCTCGCGATTATTCCGGGCACATCCCGTTCCGGAGCGACGATCCTCGGAGGCCTGATTCTCGGAATGTCCAGAAAGTGCGCGTCGGAATATACCTTCTTCCTCGCGATCCCGACCATGTTCGGAGCTTCCTTGCTCAAAGTTGTGAAATATGCCGCCGAGGGAAGCACCATGGCCGGATTGGAAATATTCTATCTGATCCTCGGAATGGTGATCGCGTTTGTGACGTCCGTCGCGGCAATCAAGTTCCTCATTTCCTATATTCGCAAACACAACTTCAAGGTTTTCGGAATCTATCGGATTATTCTGGGCGCGGTAGTGCTTCTCGTATTTGCGATTTCAGCCGCGATCGGCTGAACCGGCTTCGTTGATGACGGGCTTCAATCCAAGGGAGGGATGATCTATGGAAGAGAAAAAGACAGTAGTAATCGCTTTAGGCCACAGAGCGCTGGGGAATACGCTTCCTGAACAGAAGAGAGCGACAAAAGAGGCCGCCAAAGCAATTGCGGATATCGTTGAAACCGGTGCCAATGTCGTGATCCTTCACAGCAACTCGCAGCAGGTCAGTATGATCCATATGGCGTTCAATGAGTTTTCTCTCAATCATCCGGAGTATACCGCGGCGCCGATGTCCGTCTGCTCAGCGATGAGTCAGGGCTATATCGGATATGATCTGCAGAATTCCATTCGCGCCGAACTGATCACAAGGGGCATTCATAAACCGGTAGCCACGGTGCTGACACAGGTACTGGTGGATCCTTACGACGAGGCTTTCTACAATCCTTCCAAAATCATCGGAAGGACTCTGACGAAAGAAGAGGCGGAAGCGGAAGAACGCAAAGGGAACTTCGTGACAAAGACTCCCGACGGGTGGAAGAGAATCATCGCTTCTCCGGAACCGAAGGAAATCATTGAAATCGAGACAATCAAGACGCTCGTTTCGGCAGGTCAGATTGTGATCTGCTGCGGGGGCGGAGGAATTCCTGTGATGGAACAGGGAGTGGACTTAAGCGGCGCGTCCGCCGTAATTGAAAAAGATCTGATCGGAGGGCTTCTGGCCATCGAACTTGGCGCGGATACACTGATGATTCTGACCTCGGTGGATCAGGTCTCCCTGAATTACGGGTCTGTCAATGAAAAGCTTCTGTGGAAACTCAACGTCCGGGAAGCCCGGGCCTATATGGAAGAGAATCAGTTTGAGGCAGGATCCATGAAGCCGAAATTCGAGGCGGCGGCTGATTTTGTGGAGCTCGGATCGAACAGAAGAGCGATCATTACTTCAATTCCCCGGGCAAAAGCCGCTTATCTCGAGAAAGCGGGAACATTGATCGTCAATCAGCGCTGAAGGCGCTTAAAGAATGAAAGACAGAAAGAAGAGGCCCATCGGATGGCCTCTTCTCTCTGTCTTATTCTAATGAGGGGGGAGATAGTAAGTGGTTCATCAACTATCTGATTAATACTATAAAGAAGATTTGTGTAGAGAGTATGTCCTTGTCAGAAAGAAAACGTGAAAAGTATAAAGAAAATATAAACAAAAAGGGAGAATTTGACGTAAGGCCCGCTTTGTTATACAATATTTAGTCAGTCTGTCCATGTGACGCACAAGAATTCGTATTTCGGGACAGAACGCTGAGTGCACAGTATAAATGGCACTTACATTTATAATAAAGAAATGAGTCGTGGAGAATTTATGAGACTGAAAGCATTACTGGAAGGTACCGGATACAGGCTGATTTCCGGTACGGAGGAAGCGGAAATCAGCTCTGTTGTATATGATTCCCGGAAGATTGAGCCGGGTTCCCTCTTTATATGTATAGTCGGAGCAAACTCAGACGGGCACGATTACCTGTCGGCTGCCCGGGATTTGGGAGCTGCCGCGGTCGTAATCCGTGACGACCATGAAGAGGCTGTTTCCGCGATTCTTTCGGAAGAACAATCAGGCAGAGAAGACATGACGATTGTTTCCGTACCGGACACGAGAATAGCCCTTGCCTACGCTTCAGCGGCGTGGTTCGGGCATCCCGCGGACGAGATTCCCGTGATCGGAATCACCGGCACAAAAGGGAAAACCACCTCTACCTATATGATCCGGGCAATTCTCGAACACGCCGGCTATAAAGTCGGCCTGATCGGAACAATTGAGCGGATTATCGGCGAGAAGCATATCCCTGCGCTCAATACGACCCCTGAATCCTATGTGGTGCAGGAATCTCTCCGCGAAATGATTGACGCGGGGATGAATATATGCGTCATGGAAGTTTCTTCCCAGGCGTTCAAGCTTCACCGCTGCGCAGGCATGACTTTTGAGATCGGCGTATTTACGAACCTGTCACCGGATCATATCGGCCCCAATGAGCATGAGAGCTTTGAGGAGTATACCGAATGCAAATCCATGCTGTTTCGCCAGTCCAGACAGGGAATTGTCAATCTCGATGATCCTCATGTTCATGAGATCTTAAAAGGCCACACCTGTCCGATTGAGACATATGGAATTGAAAATGACAGAGCGGACCTTTCGGCCAAAGACCTTGTCTATGTCCATGAAAACGGTCATATCGGAATGAGATTCCGTATTGAAGGAAAGCTGAATATGGAAGCCGAGCTTCCGATTCCGGGAAAATTCTCGGTCTATAACGCTTTGACGGCGGCTGCTGTCTGTCTTCATTTTCAGATCGCGCAGGAAGATATCCGGAAAGCGCTTGCGGAAGTCAAGGTGAGAGGCCGCCTGGAAACCGTAAAGGTATCCGATTCCTTCTCCCTCATGATCGACTATGCGCACAACGCCATGGCTCTTAAGAGTCTCCTTACAGAACTTCGGGACTACAATCCGGGAAGAATTGTCTGTGTCTTCGGATGCGGCGGGAACAGAGCCCGGGCGAGGAGATTTGAAATGGGAGAAGTATCCGGAAAACTGGCGGATCTTACGATCATCACATCGGATAATCCGCGTTTTGAGGATCCGGAAGCAATTATGGATGACATCGTGGAAGGATTCTCCAAAACCGGAGGCAGCTATATCCGGATCGCGGACAGAAAGGAAGCCATTCGGAACGCGATTGTGAACGGACAGCCGGGCGACCTGATTGTTCTTGCCGGAAAAGGGCATGAAGACTATCAGGAAATTCGGGGCAAAAAGTACCCGATGGATGAGAGAGTACTGATTGCGGAGATCCTTCGGGAGGAACAGGAAAAAAACAAGTAAGAAGGAGAGCGGATCGACATCGAAGTGAAGTATGAGTATGCGGAAGTAATCGTGGATATCGCGTCGGAAAAGCTGGACAGGCCCTTTGTCTACCATATTCCTGAGGAGCTTGCCACAGAGGTTTCCGCCGGTTCGGTGGTGCGCATCCCTTTCGGGAGCCGTGAAATCACCGGATATGTCGTGGGATTGAAAAGAGAGCGCCCGGAAGGGGATTTTGAGATCCGGGATATCCTGGAGATCCGGACCGGAACCGATACCGCGGAGGAACATATGCTCCGTCTGGCGGTATGGATGAGCGGCTATTACGGCTCTACGACGATTCAGGCCCTCAAGACCTGCATACCCATTCGAAAAAGGGTGCGGTCCAGGAAGAAAAAGGACGCTGTGGCGGCTGTCCCTGAACCGGGACCGGCAGATACGCCAAATGAAGCCCAGCAGGCAGCTGTAGAGGCTGTTTATAAGGAATGGGAAAACAGCAACAGGACGATCCTTATAAATGGGGTAACGGGAAGCGGCAAGACACTCGTATATACCGAACTGATTGACCGGATCCTTGGTGAGGGACGTCAGGCGATTGTGCTCATTCCCGAGATTGCGCTCACGCGCCAGACGGTTGCTCGGTTTATCAGGCGTTTCGGAAACAGGGTATCCTTTCTCCATTCCAGACTGTCGAACGGAGAGCGCTACGATCAGATGAAAGCGGCCAGAAACGGAGACATTTCCGTTATGGTAGGACCCAGATCGGCTTTGTTCACACCGTTTCCGAAGCTCGGGCTCATCATTATCGACGAAGAACATGAGACGAGCTATCACTCCGAGTCCATGCCGCGTTATCAGGCACATGAGGTGGCGGAATTTCGTGTGCGAGAGGAGGACGCGCACCTGGTTTTGGGATCGGCAACTCCTTCTTTGGAATCGGCATGGAGAGCCAGGCAGGGAGAGTATCTGGAGATCCGGCTCCCCAATCGCTACGGCAATGCGGTCCTTCCGGAAACGAGAATCATCGATATGCGTGCGGAGCTTGCTTCCGGCAACAGATCCATATTGAGTGAAGCTCTTCAGAAGGAGATCGCGGACCGCCTCGAAAAGAAAGAACAGGTGATGCTCTTCCTCAACAGAAGAGGATATTCCGGGGCAGTCAGCTGCCGGTCCTGCGGGGAAAAAATCGGATGTCCCCACTGCGATGTTTCGTTGGTGCGGCACCGGAACGGAAAACTGATCTGTCATTACTGCGGATATGAAAGGGACGATGTCACACTCTGTCCGAACTGCGGTTCTCCATATATAGGAGGTATGTCTGTAGGAACGGAGATGGTGGAGGAAATCGTCCGGAATACATTTCCGAAAAGCCGGGTTCTTCGGATGGACTCGGATACGACAAAAGGGAAAGACGGTCACGTGAAGATTCTGGAGCGCTTCGCGTCCGGAAAGGCGGATATTCTGATCGGCACGCAGATGATCGTCAAAGGGCATGATTTCCCGAATGTTACTCTCGTAGGTGTCCTTCTGGCGGATCTGTCCCTTAACAGTGATGATTACAGGGCTTCCGAGAGGACTTACGGACTGATCACCCAGGCAGTGGGACGCGCCGGGAGAGCTCAGAAAAAGGGACTCGCGCTGATACAGACCTATCAGCCGGAGCATTTTGCGGTGAAGGCGGCCGCGGCGCAGGACTATGAGGCATTTTACAAAGAGGAAACAGAATTCCGTTCTTTGATGGCCTATCCTCCCTGCGGTCAGATGTGCGCGATCTTCGGTTTCGCGGAAGATGAAGAGAAACTGACGGAAGCGATGGGACACATCCGAAGCTTTCTGAAGAAGATTGATCCGGAAAATGTGCTTTATGCGATCGGTCCCGCGCCGATGAGCGTTGGAAAGGTGGCGGACCGGTACAGACAGGTGATCTATCTGAGAAACAGGGACCGTGATAAGCTGGTAAAAGCCAGAGAACTGACGGAAGAATATGTAGCGATTAACAGCGGATTTTCGGAGATCAGTATTCAGTATGATTTCCACTGCTGATATAGTTTAAGGAGAAAAGAAAAAAATGGCGCTTCGTACGGTGAGAACGGATGGAGATCCTGTTCTGGAAAAGAAATGCAAGGAAGTGAAAATCATGACCCCGCGTCTTAAGACGCTGATCGAGGATATGATGGAGACGATGTATGAGGAAAACGGCGTGGGTCTTGCCGCTCCTCAGGTAGGTGTACTCCGCAGAATTGTCGTGATCGACTGCTCCTCCGAGGAACAGCCGGATGACGGCCCGTTTGTACTGATCAATCCGGTAATCGTCGAAAGAGAAGGTGAGCAGACCGGAGATGAGGGCTGTCTTTCGGTACCCGGAAAGGTCGGCACCGTCACAAGGCCGCAGAAGGTGGTGTGTGAAGCGCTCAATGAGGAGATGCAGCCGATCCGTATCGAGGCGGAGAATCTTCTGGCCAGGGCGATCTGCCATGAACTGGATCATCTGGAGGGACATCTCTATACGGAACTGGTTGAAGGAGAACTGCGCGACGTGCAGTATGCCGAGGAGGAATAAAGGATGAAGATTGTCTTCATGGGGACTCCTGACTTCGCTGCCGGGATTCTGAGAGCGCTGTGCGAAGAAGGCTATGAGGTGGCTGCCTGCGTGACCCAGCCGGATAAACCGAAGGGCAGGAAAAAGGAGATCGTACCGGGGCCCACAGCTTCGGAGGCTTTGAAACGAAATATTCCTCTTTTACAGCCCCTGAAAATGAAGGATCCGGAGTTCCTCGGCCGCCTGAATGAGATTCATCCGGATCTCATCGTGGTTGCCGCCTTCGGAAGGATTATTCCGAAAGTGATCCTGGATCTGCCGGCCTATGGCTGCGTTAACGTTCATGCGTCGCTGCTTCCGGCCTGGCGGGGCGCGTCGCCGATCCAGCATATGATTTTGAACGGAGACCGTGTCGGCGGTGTGACGATCATGCGGATGGACGAAGGGCTGGATACGGGAGATATTATTTCCGTAAAAGAAGTGCCCCTTTCGGACGATGAGACCGGAGGAAGCCTTTTTGACAGGCTTATGGAAGAGGGCAGCCGCCTCCTCTGCGAGACGATTCCCCATATTGAAGACGGCACGGCCGTTTATACGGCTCAGCCCGAAGAAAGCACGACGCCGTATGCCTCGATGATTACGAAAGAATCCGGGCATATGGACTGGACGAAGAGCGCAGTGGAACTTGAGCGAATGGTCCGGGCCTATGATCCGTGGCCGGGAGCGTGGACTGTCTCGGACGGGAAGAGAATCCGGATCTGGAAGACGACCGTTGCCGAAAATCCCTCCCGTTCCGCCGACGACATGAAGCCGGGACAGATTGTCTCTCTTTCTGACAGCGGTATCGAAGTATACTGCGGTGACGGCGTCCTTATCATCACGGAACTTCAGGCAGAGGGAAAGAAGAGGATGAAAGCGGCGGATTACCTCCGCGGACTGAGGACAAAGCCCGATTCTTTCGAACTGTAAATCAGGGTGAATCTGAAAGAACAGCTGACGTGTACCTATAAAAATGATGGAAAATGAGGTGAGCGCAAGTGGCGGAAACCAGCAGGGAAATAGCACTCAAGATCCTTACGGAGATCAGTGAAAACGGAATATACAGCCATAAGGCGATCCATGGAGCGCTGGAGAAATATCAGTTCCTTCCCAAAAGGGACCGCGCGCTTATCACAAGGATCTGCGAAGGAACGGTCGAGCGTATGATTGAACTGGATTATATTATCGACTGTTTTGCCACGGTGCCGACTTCCAAAATGAAGCCGGTCATAAGGGATATTTTAAGGAGCGGGGTCTATCAGATTCTCTTCTGTGATTCCGTTCCGGATGCCGCGGCTGTGAACGAAGCAGTGCGTTTAACCCAGATCAGAGGGTTTTACAATCTGAAAGGATTTGTAAACGGCGTACTTCGGTCTGTCATTCGCGGAAAGGACGAGATTCCCTATCCTGACCGCAGGGAGGAGCCGGTCAGATATCTTTCGGTCACCTATTCCATGCCGGAATGGATCGTGAAAGACTGGCTCTCAGAATACGGGATGTTTGTGACGGAACGGATTCTCGAGGCGATGCTGAAGGAACGCCCGACGACGGTCCGCTACAAAACGGGAAAAGCCAATGCCAGAGCGATCACGGAATCCATGGAAGCGCAGGGAGTAACCGTTCGCCATGCGCCTTACCTTCCGTACGCGTATTATATTTCCGATTTCAATTATCTGCCTGCCCTCAACGCGTTTAAAGAGGGCTGGATCTGGCCTCAGGATGTGGCATCCATGCTGGTCGGAGAGGCTGCCGGACCCAATAAGGGCGACACAATCTTTGACCTGTGCGCCGCTCCCGGCGGGAAAAGTCTCCATCTGGCGGACAAGATGGAGAATTACGGCATGGTTGAGGCGAGGGATCTGACAGAGGAGAAAGTGGCTCTCATCAGGGAGAATATCCGGAGATCCAATCTGGTTAATATCCGTACCCAGGTGATGGACGCCCTGGTCTTTGATCCGGATTCGGAGGAACGGGCGGACATCGTCATCTGTGACCTTCCCTGCTCGGGTCTTGGCGTGGCCGGGAGAAAGGCGGATATCAAATACCGGATTACAGAGGAGAAAATTGACGCTCTCGCGGAACTGCAGAAAGAGATTCTGAAAAATGCGGTACGCTATGTCCGTCCCGGCGGCCACCTGATTTACAGTACCTGTACAATCAGCAGCAAGGAAAATACAGGCGTAAGGGAGTGGGCCCTTAAGAACCTTCCGCTGGAGGCGGAGTCTCTGGATCCGTTCATCCCGAAGATTCTTAAAAGACTCACAACGGAAGAAGGGTATCTGCAGCTTCTGCCCGGCATTCACGATACGGACGGATTCTTTATCGCCCGTTTCCGGAAAAAGTCAGGCAGTACGCACTTTTTGGATATTTAATGGTTTATATATCATATAGAAAAACCGGACAGGTGAGATGGATAACACAGAAGGAGTAAAGGAAAGGGATCTGGAATCCCTGACTTTTGAAGAGCTGACGGAGGCTGTGGTAAAGTGCGGGGAAAAACCGTATCGCGCCGCGCAGATTTTTTCACATGTGCATGCACATGCGGCAGCTTCTTACGAAGAACTGAATAATCTTCCGAAGAGTCTGAGAACATCGCTGTCAGAGCTGTATCCTTTTGCCGCGCCCAAAACCGAGGCGCTGCAGGTTTCGCGTCTGGACGGCACGCGCAAGTATCTGTTCCGCTTCGCGGACGGAGCTTCCGTGGAAAGCGTTCGGATGAGCTATCATCACGGACATACGGTCTGCATTTCCTCACAGGTGGGATGCAGGATGGGCTGTCTTTTCTGCGCCTCGACCCTCAATGGTCTTGTCCGGAATCTGACTGCCGGTGAAATGCTCGCGCAGATTTACGCCGTGATCCGGGACGGAGGAGAGAGGATCTCGAATGTCGTGGTGATGGGCTGCGGGGAACCGATGGACAACTATGATGAACTGGTACGGTTCATCAGACTGCTTACGGATATGAGGGGACAGGCGCTCAGTATCAGGAGCATCACCGTCTCCACCTGCGGAGTCGTACCGGGAATCAGAAAACTGGCCGCGGAAGATCTCCCCGTCAATTTGGCGCTTTCCCTGCACGCGCCCAATGATGAGATCAGGAAAACCATTATGCCTTCCGCGCGAAAATGGGCACTTCATGAGATTCTTGCCGCCATGAGGGAATACTATGAGAGCAACCGGAGAAGGCTCACATTTGAATACAGTCTGATCAAAGGAGTCAACGACAGTGAGGAATGCGCGGACGAGCTTGCCCGGCTGTTAAACGGTTATAACGCGCTGGTAAATCTGATTCCGGTAAATCCGGTTACCGAACGGGGGCTTAAAGAACCGTCGAGGGAGCAGGTGATCCGCTTTCAGAAAAAACTTGAAAAACACGGAATTCATGTTACTATTAGAAGGGAAATGGGCAGAGATATCGACGGCGCCTGCGGGCAGCTGCGACAACGCTCTGAACTAAACGGATAAGGGTTACAATGAAATCATATTCGGCTACTGATGTAGGTCAGAAGAGAAAAATTAATCAGGACAGCATATTCGCCTCGGATAAGCCGGTCGGAAATCTTCCGAATCTTTATATCGTAGCAGATGGCATGGGCGGTCAGAACGCGGGAGATTTCGCTTCAAAGTACACGGTCAACGTCATCTGTGCTTATATAAAGGAAAGCAAGGAACAGAATCCGATCAAGCTGATAGACGGGGCAATTCGTCTTGCCAATAAAGGCCTTCTGGAAGAGGCTTCGGCACATCCGGAACTCTTCGGAATGGGCACGACGGTAGTGGTGACGACGGTAATTGAGGAATATGCTTATACGGCAAATATCGGCGACAGTCGTCTCTATCTTTATGACGGAGAACTGAAACAGATTACAAAAGACCATTCTCTTGTGGAAGAGATGGTGAGAATGGGTGAAATCACGGAAGAAGAAGCGAGAGTTCATCCTGACAGGCATGTGATTACAAGAGCGGTCGGGGTAACGGAAGACGCTGAGCCGGACTTCTTTGATTTTCTCCTTGAGCCCGGGGCCATGATCCTCATGTGCTCGGACGGACTCAGCAATATGATTGAAGACGAGGATATCCGAAAGATTCTTTCTAAGGGTGGTTCACTCAAGAAGCTGACAGAAACTCTGATCGGCAAGGCGAATGAAAACGGCGGGAAGGACAACATCGCGGTGATTCTGACGAAACCCGATGCGGACGAGGTATAGGAATGTTAAAAACAGGAGTCATGTTAGCGGAACGATATGAGATTCTGGGCAGAATTGGTTCAGGCGGAATGGCTGACGTCTACAAGGCACTGGACCAGAAACTGAACAGATATGTCGCTGTGAAAGTCATGAAACCGGAATTTCAGAGCGACAGCACATTTATCTCCAAATTCAGACGGGAAGCCCAGGCAGCTGCGGGACTTGCCAATCCGAATATCGTCAATGTATATGACGTCGGAGAGGACGAAGGCAGTTATTATATTGTAATGGAACTCGTTGAGGGCATTACGCTGAAGGAATATATTGCCAAGAAAGGAAAGCTTTCTGTCCGTGAAGCGACAAGTATCGCGATTCAGGTGGCAATGGGACTCGCGGCAGCTCATGATCAGGGGATCGTTCACAGAGACGTCAAGCCTCAGAATATCATTATTTCGACTGACGGCAAAGTCAAGGTGACGGATTTCGGTATCGCGAGAGCTGCTTCCTCCAATACGATCAGCGCCAACGCGATGGGATCTGTTCATTACAGTTCTCCGGAACAGGTGCGCGGAGGATATTCGGATGAACGTTCGGACATCTATTCGCTCGGAATTACGCTCTATGAGATGATTACCGGTCATGTTCCGTTTGACGGAGAGACAACGGTGGCGATCGCCATCAAGCATCTGCAGGATGAGATGGAACCGCCTTCAAGCTATACACCGGATCTGCCGTACTCTCTGGAGCAGATTATTTACAAATGTACACAGAAGAGCGTAGACCGCCGTTATCAGTCCATGAATGACGTCATTACGGACCTGAAACGCTCGCTGATGGAGCCGGACGGTGATTTCGTACAGATCGCGCCGCTGACCGATCATGCGCGTACCGTGATGATCTCTCCTGCCGAAAAAGCGGCGATCCTCGCCGGAAGCAAAGGCATTTCAACGGCATCGCGTGAAGAGGAGAACGCAGGAAGCGGAAGAGCGACGGCCTACTCCTCGATCGAAGCCGCCAGAAAAGGCGTCGAGCATGATGACGACGATGATTATGACGATGAGAAAGATATCAGCAGCGGACTTGAAAAAGCCGTTACGATCGGAAGTTTTATCGTCTGCGGTCTCATTATCTGCGTTCTGATCTTCTTCATCGGACAGGCGGTTGGCATTTTCGGAAAGAAAAACAAAGACACCGATACGAATCCGACTGCCGGCGTGACGGATCAGACAGAGGTTGCCGACGGAATTGAAGTGCCGAATCTGATCGGCATGACGGAAAATGACGCCCAGGCTGCCGCTACGGCAAAGGGCCTCGGAATCAAGGCTGTCGGTGAGAAGGCATCGGATCAGGCGGTCGGTACAATCGTAGAACAGGATCCGGCTGTCGGCTCGATGGTCGAGAAAAACACGACGATCAGCTATGTAAAGAGCAGCGGACCGGAGACCCTTGCTGTTCCGGAAGTTGCGGGCCTTACACTTGAGGAGGCGCAGGCAGCGCTGACTTCGGCCGGATTTACGAATATCACTTCTCAGAACGAGAGCAATGAGACTGTTCCGATGGGCAGCGTGATTTCCATCACACCTGCTGCCGGAGAGCAGACCGTGAGCTCCGCGGCAATTACGCTTACAGTGAGCACGGGTCCGCAGTCTCAGGAAAATATCACAGTTCTCGACTACAGAGGAAGCGCGGCTGATTTCGCGCAATCAGACGCCGAGTCCAAGGGCCTGATGGTCAGCCTTCGTTATGACACATCGGACAATGTTGCTCAGGATGAAGTCATGGCACAGAATCCCGAACCGGGTTCGGAAGTTCCTGCCGGAACACAGATTATTCTGACCGTAAACAACGCGGAGAAAGCTGCTTCCGGTGAAGGTACGGAAGGCACGACGGAAGAGCAGAACCAGACAACGAATACCGGTGTGGCTTCCGGAAGCTGGGTTTGCATGGCAAATCTCGGCGCGGCTCCGAATTACGGCGGAGGAGCTTACAGACTGGTCCTCGTCCAGACTGTGAACGGACTTGAACAGCAGAGTATTATCGAACAGAGCGAGAGTACGCTCCAGTTCCCGTATCTGCTTCAGATTACCGGTGCCGAAGGTGTTTCTACAGGATCTGTCTATCTCTATGAATTTGACAGTGAAGCCGGTGACTATGTGCCGCGGGTAACATGGCCTGTCACATTTGCGGAACAGAACTGATGAGAGCCAAAATCATTAAAGCAATTGCCGGATTCTTCTACGTATATGCTGGAGAATCCGGCATTTATGAATGCAGGGCAAAAGGAATCTTCCGGCTGAAGGGGGTTCGGCCTCTTCCGGGAGACGACGTGGAGTTTGAAATCATTTCCGAAGAAGAGAAGACCGGCCATATAACGGAAGTACTTCCGCGCACGAGTTATATAAAGCGGCCTCCCGCTGCCAATCCGGATCAGGTGCTGCTCCTTATGGCCATGAAGCATCCGGATCCGAATTATCTTCTTCTGGACCGCTATCTTGTGTCAATGCACCAATGCGGCCTTCCTGCCGTGGTCTGCTTCAATAAGGCGGATCTGGCTTCAGAGGGGCAGATGGAGGAAATACGGGAAGTCTATAAAGGGGCAGGCGTCCCTGTTCATTTTATGTCTCTTAGGACCGGTGAAGGTGTTGAGGAGGCAAAGGAATTTTTCGAAAATCATACGACGGTTCTTGCGGGCCCCAGCGGGGCGGGCAAGTCTTCGCTGGTCAATACCGTACAGAACCGGATTCATATGGAAACGGGTGAGATTTCCAAAAAACTTGCCCGTGGAAAGAATACGACCCGGCACACGGAACTGATTCCCATTAACGAGCACAGTTTTCTCTTTGATACGCCCGGTTTTACGGCTTTGGAACTGGAGGGCATGGAAAAGGAGGAACTGAAGAACGCGTACGCGGAATTCGCGCCCTATGAAGGAACGTGCTTCTTTCAGGGCTGTGTCCATGTTTCGGAACCGGATTGCGCTGTCATAAATGCTGTCCGGGAAGGACTGATCAGTGAACAGCGGTACCGTCAGTATAAGGTTCTTTTCGAGGAGCTGAAAGAGGCTGAAAAACGCCGGTATAAGTAAGGAGTCTTTGAAGAACATGAATCTGAATCAAAAAGCGCCGGATAAAACAAGATGCTGCCTTCGGCTGTTTGTGGCTGCCTATCTGATCTATCTCGGCGTATCGATTCTGAAAGGCGTCGCTGCGGACGGAGGGATGAGTATTCCTTTGGTGATCGCAGCCGTCGTATTTATCCTTTTCGGCGTCGGGTATGCCGTTTTCAGTCTTCGGATTCTGATCGGGATCATGAAGGCGGAAAGAGAGAATAAGGATTCCGATGAACATCAAAATCCCTTTTCGACGTGAGGAACATTTCATGATAAAGCCGGATGAAAAAACTGCGATTGTCTTGTGGAGTCATGCAGGTTATAAGGTGTATTCGGCAGAGGAAACCCGGTTTCTGGAAATGTGGTCAGGTGTCAAAACAGCTGACTACCGCTTTTCCAGGGACCGGGCTTTGCATTTGACGGGCATTCTTCTGGCGGAGTACGGGGCGATAGTCTATGACGGCCGCACGCATCGGATGGAGAAGAATCCGATGGGAAAGCCCTATTACAAGGACAGCGGACTTCATTTTAATATCACCCATTCCGGCGACATTGTTGCCTGCGGCTTTTCTCTGGATCCGATCGGTGTGGATGTGGAGTGTCCCAAAAGAAGTATTGAGGATGTGGTGAAGCATTTCTTTTCGGAGGAAGAGATCGCGTGGATCTCTAAGGATGGCTTCTCAAATGACAGGGCAGTTCTTTTGTGGTCTTACAAAGAGAGCTATCTGAAGCAGAAAGGGAGCAGCGTAGGTGAAATAAAGAAGCTGAAACCGATGGTCTGTGAGGGGCAGCCGGTATCAAACTATGAGGATGTCAGACTGTTTCGGGAATATACGGGAACCGCTGAAGGAGACAGTCGTAAAGAATCGGGCTGCGGACATGCGATTGTGGCCTGTACCGCGCCGGGAATTGAGAAAGTTATATACCGGCAGATTGAGGCGGAGGAGTTATCGCAGCTCATAAAAGAAATTGCCGGTAAAAGTACTGCGTCTGTGAGCGCAGCTATGAAAATGTCACTATAATACGATGTGGAAACGTAATATAATACCGCTTCATGTCGATTAATTACAAATAGAGAAACAATGAGTATGCCGATAAGTAATACAACAGAGACACGAAATGCAAATACGATGAACCTAGACAGGATGACATCGCTGGAGATCGTCCGTGCCATGAACCGGGAGGACCAAACGGTCCCTCTCGCTATTCGGAGAAGAAAGATTTCATACGCTTGTTGAGAAAAAAGAGCCCGTTTGGTATAATTAACATTTACTGTGGGCTTTTTTTGTGCGTTAAGGTGCAGAGAAAGCCATGGTAAGGGACAAGCACCTAAAAACCATAATGCGGCAGCCGGGCTGCCAAAGTAAGGAGATCAATCTGAGATGAAGCTTGGTATCGTGGGACTTCCGAATGTCGGAAAAAGCACGCTGTTTAATTCACTGACTAAGGCAGGCGCGGAATCCGCCAATTATCCGTTCTGCACAATCGATCCCAATGTGGGCATCGTGGCTGTGCCGGATGAAAGACTGAAGCTGCTGGGAGATTTCAGCCATTCGAAAAAAGTGACCCCTGCGGTGATCGAATTTGTGGATATCGCCGGACTCGTAAAGGGAGCGTCCAAAGGCGAAGGTCTCGGCAATCAGTTCCTTGCCAATATTCGCGAGTGCGAGGCAATTGTGCATGTCGTCCGCTGCTTTGAGGACAGCAATATCATCCATGTAGACGGTTCGATCGATCCGGTCAGAGATATCGAGACGATCAATCTGGAACTTCTCTTCGCGGATCTGGAAGTGCTGGATCGGCGCATCGCGAAGACCGGAAAGGCAGCGAAATCCGGAGCGGACAAGAACGCCAAAAAAGAATATGAGATCCTTCAGAGGCTTCATGATCATCTGGAAAACGGCAGCATGTGCCGGACGCTGGAGTCTGAAAGTGAAGAGGAGACTGCGCTTCGGAAAACGATTGGTTTACTTACCGACAAGCCCGTGATCTACGCGGCAAATGTGTCCGACGAAGACCTGGCGGATGACGGCGCTTCGAACGAATATGTACAGGCAGTGAGAAAGATTGCTGATGCGGAAGGTGCGAAGGCCTTTGTGATTTCCGCAGAAATCGAGCAGGAAATTGCCGAACTGGACGATGAGGAAAAAGCGGATTTCTTCGCGGATCTGGGAATTACGAAGTCCGGTCTTGAGAAACTGATCGAAGCCAGTTATTCTCTTCTGGGACTGATGAGCTTCCTTACGACGGGAGAGGATGAAACGAGAGCCTGGACGATTCCGATGAACTGCAAGGCTCCGAAAGCCGCCGGCAAGATTCACACGGACTTTGAACGCGGATTCATCAAGGCGGAAGTGATTAATTATCAGCAGCTTCTGGACTGCGGATCCTATGCAGCCGCAAGAGAAAAAGGTCTTGTCCGGATTGAAGGCAAGGAGTATGTCGTTCAGGACGGCGATGTGATCACATTCAGATTCAACGTCTGAGCACGGGATTTCACTATGGATTATCAGATTAATTTTCCGCATGTCGGGATCTTTCTTCCGCATGTCGGAAAAAATATACAGATCGGAAATTTTACGATTGCCTATTACGGAATCGCAATCGCGATCGGGATGCTGCTCGGAATAACCGCCATCTGCAAAAGAGCGGAGGAAACCGGGCAGAAGGCTGACGACTACATTGATATCAGCATCTGGACCATGATCTTCGGTATCATCGGAGCCAGAATCTACTATGTGATTTTTGCCTGGGACAGTTATAAGGACAGGCCGCTCTCCGTTTTCAATATCCGGGAAGGCGGACTGGCCATTTACGGCGGAATCATTGCCGGTACGCTGACAATGTATGTGCTCTCGAAGATCAAGAAGATTTCATTTCCCAAAATTCTGGAGACGGTCGCGATCGGGGTTCCGATCGGTCAGATTCTGGGACGCTGGGGGAACTTCTTCAACAGAGAGGCGTTCGGGGCATATACGGACAGCTTTTTCGCGATGCAGCTTCCGGTGTCGGCCGTGCGCCAGAATGAGATCACCAAAGAAATGTGGGATCATCTTGTGAACCTTAACGGTGTGGATTTTATACAGGTTCATCCCACCTTTCTGTATGAATCACTCTGGAACTGCGGTGTTGTTCTCATGCTGTTTCTGATGAGGAAGAAGACGAAGTTCGACGGAGAGCTCTTCGCGCTCTATATCGCGGGATACGGGCTCGGCCGTTTCTTTATCGAGTCCTTAAGGACGGATCAGCTTCTTGTTCCCGGAACGACCATACCGGTTTCAATGGTTGTTTCGGCTGTGTCTTTTACAGCCTGCGTTTTGATCATTGTCACAGGAAGAAAGCGGGCATCCGAAAGAGCAGCAGTTTCTTGAAAATGAGGTCATATGGAACGAAAATATATCAGAATCCGGGGCGCCAGAGAAAATAATCTGAAGAGCCTTGACGCGGATATTCCGCGCGGCGAACTGGTGGTTCTCACCGGACTTTCGGGCTCAGGAAAGAGCTCACTTGCATTTGATACGATTTACGCGGAAGGACAGAGACGCTATATGGAGTCTCTGTCCTCTTACGCACGCCAGTTTCTGGGCCAGATGGAAAAGCCGGACGTGGACAGTATCGAAGGACTGCCGCCAGCCATTTCCATCGACCAGAAAACCACAAACCGGAATCCGCGGTCGACGGTCGGAACTGTGACGGAGATTTTCGACTATCTCCGTCTTCTCTACGCGCGGATCGGGATTCCGCACTGCCCGAACTGCGGACGCGAGATCCACAGGCAGAGCGTGGACCAGATGGTGGATCAGCTGATGGCCCTTCCGGAAAGAAGCAGAATCCAGCTTCTGGCGCCGGTCGTGCGGGGCAGGAAAGGACGCCACGAGAAGGTCTTCGAGCAGGCAAAGAAGAGCGGCTATGTTCGTGTGATGGTTGATGGAAATCAGTATGATCTCTCCGAGGAAATCAGCCTTGATAAAAACCAGAAGCATGATATCGAGATCATCGTAGATCGTCTCGTCATCAAAGAGGGAATTGAAAAGCGGCTGACGGACTCGATCGAGACAGTTCTGGCCCAGACAAACGGCCTTCTGACCGTGGATCTGATGGACGGAAATACACTGAATCTCTCTTCGAATTTCGCGTGCCCGGACTGCGGTATCAGCATTGAGGAAATCGAACCCCGCAGCTTTTCATTCAATAATCCTTTCGGGGCCTGTCCGGAGTGCACGGGCCTCGGCTACCGCATGGAATTTGATCCGGATCTGATGATTCCGGACCGGGATAAATCCATCGCGGAGGGATGTATCACGGTACTTGGCTGGCAAAGCGCCACGGATGCGGGAAGCTTTACACATGCTCTCCTTGTGGCGCTGGCGGACGAATACGGATTCAGTCTGGAGACGCCATTTAAAAAACTGCCGAAAAATGTCCGCGAAATGCTGATCAGCGGTAAAGGAAGCCGTCCGGTCAAAGTGCATTATAAGGGTCAAAGAGGCGTCGGGATTTATGATGTGACTTTTGAAGGCCTGGTGAAAAATGTGGAACGCCGCTACCGGGAGACCTATTCCGACACCATGAAATCGGAATATGAGAAGTTCATGTGCATCACGCCCTGTCCGGCCTGCGGAGGACAGAGACTGAAACCGTCTTCCCTGGCCGTAACTGTCGGTGGGAAAAATATCATTTCCATGACGGATTATCCGGTGGTGCAGCTTCTGGAACGCCTGAAAAAACTGAAACTGACAAAATATCAGATGCAGGTCGGGGGTCTCATTTTAAAAGAAATCAATTCCAGGACGAAGTTCCTCAACGATGTCGGACTCGGATATCTGACACTTTCCCGGGCAACCGGAACTCTTTCGGGAGGGGAGGCGCAGCGAATCCGTCTGGCGACCCAGATCGGTTCGGGTCTTGTGGGCGTCGCCTACATACTGGACGAACCGAGCATCGGTCTGCACCAAAGGGATAATGACAAGCTTCTTGCCACGCTGAAGAATCTCCGGGATCTCGGAAACTCGGTCATCGTCGTCGAACATGACGAAGATACGATCAGGGCAGCCGACCATGTTCTGGATATCGGGCCGGGAGCGGGAGAACACGGAGGCACACTTGTCGCCCAAGGAACCGCCGAGGATTTGATGAAATGTCCGGAGTCGATTACGGGGCAGTACCTGAGCGGAAAAATGAAGATTCCCGTTCCGGCCGTGCGCCGCGCTCCTTCGGGATGGCTGAAAGTAAGGGGAGCATCGGTCAACAATCTGAAAAAACTGGATGTGGATATTCCGACGGGGGTTTTCACCTGTGTGACCGGCGTATCCGGGTCGGGAAAGAGCTCCCTCATCAATGAAGTTCTTTACAAACGGCTTGCGAGGGATCTGAACCGCGCGTACGAAAAACCCGGTAAGCACAGGGAGATTTACGGGATCGACAAACTGGACAAGGTCATCAATATCGACCAGAGCCCGATCGGGCGGACGCCCCGCTCCAATCCGGCCACGTATACCGGCGTGTTTGATCTGATCCGCGATTTGTTTGCCTCTACGCAGGACGCCAAAATGCGCGGATACAAGAAAGGACGTTTTTCATTTAACGTGAAGGGCGGCCGCTGCGAAGCCTGCCAGGGAGACGGCATCATCAAGATCGAGATGCACTTTCTGCCGGATGTGTACGTGCCTTGTGAAGTATGCCACGGAAAGCGCTACAACCGCGAGACTCTGGATGTACGCTATAAGGGGAAGAGCATCTACGATGTTCTCGATATGACGGTGGAAGAAGCCCTGGAATTTTTTTCACACGTACCGAGGATCCGTGACAAGATTCAGACGCTCTATGACGTCGGACTGGGATATATTCGGCTCGGGCAGCCGTCTACGCAGCTGTCCGGAGGAGAGGCTCAGCGTATCAAACTCGCCTCGGAACTGTCACGCCGCGCTACCGGGAAGACGGTCTATATTCTGGACGAGCCGACAACGGGGCTTCATTTCGCGGACGTGCACAAGCTGATTGAGATTATCAGGAGGCTCACGGATCAGGGGAATACGCTGATCGTGATTGAACACAATCTGGACGTCATCAAGACCGCGGACTATATCATCGATCTCGGACCGGAAGGCGGAGACGGCGGAGGCAGGCTGATCGCCTGCGGGACGCCTGAGGAGGTCGCGGCAGTGGAAGAGTCCTATACCGGACAGTACCTGAAGCGGTATCTGGTCCAGTAGGTTTTCGCTGCGCGGAAGCCGTCTAAAGTGTTTATACAATGATCTCAGGAAAACTTTTGGCAAGCGTTACAAAGAAGAGGTAGATATGAATACAGGATATGTGGCGGTGATCGGCAGGCCGAATGTCGGAAAATCAACGCTTATGAACCATCTGATCGGGCAGAAGATCGCGATTACATCCGATCGTCCGCAGACGACACGGCAGCGGATTCAGACCGTCTATACGGATGAAAGAGGCCAGATCATCTTTCTGGACACTCCGGGATTTATAAGAAAAACCCGCAATAAGCTGGGTGAATACATGCTGGAGACTTCTCTCGGCGTGCTGGGAGACGCGGATGTCATCTGCTGGCTGGTAGAGCCTTCCTCCCATATCGGAGAAGGGGACAGAGAGATCGCGGAGGCGCTCGCGAAGGTGAAAAAGCCGATCCTCCTTTTGATTAATAAGACGGACACGGTACAGTATACTCAGCTGCTCGGCATCATAGACAGCTGGAAGGACGTGCTCCATTTTGCGGAAATCCTGCCTGTGTCCGGTCTCAAAGGAGACGGCCTTAAGGAATTGACGGACGTGATTTTCCGCTATCTTCCGGAAGGACCTCTTCTTTTCGATGAAGAGACGCTGACGGATCAGCCTGTCAGGGATATCGCCGCCGAGATTATTCGTGAAAAAGCTCTGAGAATGCTGAAAAATGAAGTCCCTCACGGGATCGCCGTAACGATCGAGCGCTTCCATGAAAGAGAGGACGGCCTGACAGAGATCGAAGCTTCCGTGATCTGTGAAAAGGACAGCCATAAGGGCATTATCATCGGCAAAGGCGGTCAGATGCTGAAAAAGATCGGAAGTGCCGCCCGCAGGGACATTGAGGAGCTGACGGGCGGAAAGGTGTTCCTGAAGCTGTTTGTGAAGGTGAGAAAAGACTGGCGGGATCAGGAACTGATGCTGAAGAATTTCGGATATCACCAGAAGTGACCATGTGCACCAAAGGTGCCTGACCCCTTTGGTGCACTGAGAGTGAATGGAAGATGCGGGATACAGTCACACTGCGCGGAGTTGTCATAAGGACGCAGCCAATCGGAGAATATGATAAAAGACTGGTGATTCTGACGCGTGAACGCGGAAAAATCACCGCTTTCGCGCGCGGTGTAAGAAGAGCGAAAAGTCCTCTCATCGCGGCAGTGAATCCTTTTGTATTTGCTGAGTTCGCTCTTTACGAGGGCAGGGACAGCTATACACTGGCCGGCGCGGAAGTAAAGGAGTATTTCTCGGATCTGGCCAGGATGATGCCGGCTGTATTCTACGGGTATTATGTACTTGAGATGGCAGAGTACTTCGGACAGGAAGGGCTGGAGGCCTTTGATACGGTGGACCTCATCTATGTGACGCTGAAAGCATTGATGAAAGGCAGTCTTGACCCGGATCTTATTCGGAGTATTTATGAGATTCGGAGCTTTGCGATCAACGGGGTGTACGCGGTCCCGGAGCAGAATGAAATCGGAGATGATCACATATGGAAAGCGTTCTGGTGGGCAGCGGCAGCTCCCTTTAAGAAACTCTATTCCTTTGCGTCTGATCCACAGATAGAGAAAGCAATGATCGCGGAAGCTGAGCGTGTCAGAGAGAGAAATGTAGACCGGCGATTCAAGACACTCGATATGATCGAGGGGATGTGCTCCGAATAAACCGGTTGAGAACCGAATTCAACTGTTGGTTTCCGGAAATGAGTTGCCACAGTTGTTCAATTGGCATATACTTAAAGAAAAAAAGGAGGCTTTAAAGATGAGAGTATTTAAATGTTCAAAATGCGGAAACATGCTTTTTGCCGTTATTCATCATTGCGACGGAGTGACCTGCTGCGGTGAAAAAATGGAGATCCTTGAAGCCGGAGTGACGGATGGAGCGCTTGAAAAACATGTTCCTGCCGTTAGCGTTGACGGGAAGAACATTGCCGTTACCGTGGGAGAAGTAGAACATCCGATGCTGGAAGCCCATTATATTCAGTGGATCGCGCTTGAGACAAAGAAGGGCATTGCGGTTCGCAGACTCGAGGCTGGTCAGGAACCGAAGGCTGCATTTACCGTGGCGGATGATGATGAAGCCGTGGCTGTGTATGAATACTGCAATCTGCATGGTCTGTGGAAGAAAGAACTGTAAATTGAACACTGAGAAAGGGTTTCGTATGAGGAGAGGTTTCATCTTTTTACTTACTGCAATACTTGCCATGCTTGTCTTTGCGATTCCGGTATCGGCGGACGAGACCTGCAAGGCTGAGGAATACCTGGAAACGTATTTCAATATTACAATTCCCGAAGAATACACACTGGAAACTGCCAATGAGGTGCTCACGTCCTTAGGCGCGGAACCGATCGAGGGAGAGGAGTTCTCGGAAGAAGCAGTTGTGAAAGCGGGTTTGAAACTGGCAGGTCTTGACGAACTTGCGCAGACCTATATCAATGAAGAGGCTCCGGAAAAGGCGGCAGAGGTTCTTAAAGAATACGATATTACGTGCGCGGAAGAGTTTGCGCCGTACGTAGCGTGCGCGCAGGATCTCGGACTCCTCGAAGGTGATGACATTACGGATTTTCTGTACCACTGTGTTGAGCTTGGCGGGAAGGGCCGTCACTATATCGGGCGTGTTTCGGATAGTGAGATTCTCAGCAAGGTCAATTCTGATTTGAACAGCTTCAGCATCTTCAGCGAAGAAGAACTGAACGATCTTGGTACATCGATCGTTCTGGACGGTGCCGCGACAGGATATAATCTGAAATATTCCGGCTACGACGCTCATTTTCTCGATAAGTATACGCTCAAATACGGGCACAGTGATATCAGACATGCAGTCCAGCTGATCGGCCTTCTTCGAAGTGAGAAGATGGATGCCTATATCCAGATTGAGCCGAAGGTATCTGTTTATGAGTATATGATGGACTGGGGCGATCCGGGGGACCCGACACCCACCTATGAAGTCCGCGAGGTCGATGAGAACCGTTATCTGTGCTATGCGGTCGAATACGATCTGGAGATCGAATTTGATACGACAGAAGAGAAAGAAGCATTCCACGGGATCATTGAACGCTATGCCAAGAAATATGACGACCGTGTGGATGAGGACGGCAATATCACGAAAAAGCTTCTTGCCGAGTCGTGGTGGCAGCCGCTTTACAGTTCCTACACACCGATGGAGAATGAAGAGTTCGGAGAGCTGACGGAAAATGTCATATACGACGCGGACGGAAATTATTCGATTCATTCGTTCACACTTCCCGAGGATGCGGAAAAAATAGCGGAAGAGACCGGGAAAATAGCTCCGGACCTGAAAGTCGGAACAGCCACGATCTATGTCAACCCCGCGTTTATGCGCTATATTAAAAATGAAGACCATCAGTAAGACAAAAAAGATCCCCGAATCAGGGGATCTTTTTTGACGTCTGAATGACAGGATGATTGCATTAAAGAGCAATAAGGAAATTGCGCAGCAGGCGATAGATACGCGCGTGGCCGTCATCGTTCGGATGGAGGCCGTCGACTGTGTAGCGGTACATCAGTCCTTCCTCCGCAGGCTGAATGCCGCTTAGCGTATAGAGATCCAGAACCGGAAGCGCGTAGTAGGCGGCGACTTCGCGGATGATCCGGACATAGTCACCGAGACAGCCGACATTGCGCACACCTAATCCGTTAACGTTCTGGTGTTCCATCGCATAATGGATTGGCGTCATAATAACGATTTCCGCCTCCGGGTACCGCGCCAGCAGCTTCTGATACAGACAGTGCAGAGCACCGTAAAATGTATCTTCGGTCCGGTCTGTCATCCGTCCCAAAGGAGCGTCCCCGTGCCCGTAATCGTTGGTCCCTCCAAAAACCACAATCACGTCGGCATCGGGATCCATGTCGCCGACTCTGCCCGGGAAGTTCAGATCCCATCTCGGTTCGGGAGAAGGGACGCGCTGTCTGGCAATTCTCGTGCCGCCGATTCCATATCCGCGCGCGATGACTCCGTCATTGTCCGCGAGCAGCTTCCAGTAGACGCGGTCAATCGATGAAGCACCGTATCCTTCGGTAATGCTGTCTCCGAGAAAGTTGATTTTTGTTCCTCTCAGTTCCATAACTGTCCTTTCTTTTTAAACGACACGAACTGTTAAAATGCTTTTTGTGTGTGCCGAACTGTTTTCCATCTTATTTTTACAATCTTCCAAATATGAATGTCAATGATGAATGATCGATACGGTTTTAAAAACCAGATGACAAGGGGAACGGAACTTGCTATAATGGGTTCGAAAAATACTTTGCTCTTTAATGATTTGAGAGTGATCAGTGCGATGATGCAATCATTTTGCAATAAAGACTGAAAGGTTTAATGATGGACGATTATATTATCAGTTGTTGTTCCACAGTTGATTCGGACAAGCAGTGGGCTGAGGAAAAAGGTGTTGCGGTAGCACATTTTCATCTTTATCTGGGAGACGATGAATATCTGGACGATTTCTATCAGTCGATTACTCCGAACGAGCTGTTCTCCAGAATGCTGGCCGGAGAGATGTCCAGAACATCTCAGGTGAATACGGAAGAATACTGCGAACTGTGGGAACCGTATCTGAAAGAGGGGAAGAATATCCTGCACCTTACGCTTTCAAGCGGAATATCCGGTACAGTCAATTCCGCGCTGACTGCCGCGGATCTTTTGAAGGACCGTTATCCGGAGCGGACTGTCCGGGTGATCGATTCGCTTTGCGCGTCCGGAGGTTATGCCCTTTTGGTAGATAAAGCCGCGGAGCTCAGGGACAGCGGCATGGGCTTTCAGGAACTGGGAGACTGGGTGGAAGAGCATAAGCTGAATGTCCTGCATCTTGTCGGTACAACCGATCTGACATTTTTTATCCGCGGAGGACGTATTTCCAAAACGGCGGGATTTTTCGGAAAAGCTTTAAATATCTGCCCGTATATTGAAGTCGACCAGAACGGAAAACTGGCAGTTCTCGGAAAAGTCCGCACAAAAAACAAGGTTTTTAAAAAGATCCTGGAAAATATGGAGGAACGTGCAGAAGACGGACTGAATTACAGCGGAAAGGCCTACATCGGCCATTCCGAGCGTCCGGAAGATGCCATACTGTTAAAGAAGATGGTAGCAGAGACGTTCCCTCATCTTGCCGAAGAACCCCGGATCTATCCGATCGGGGCGACGATCGGGTGCCATACAGGCCCCGGGACACTGACTCTGTTCTGCTTCGGGAAGAAGAGAGACTTCTGATTACGCGCTCTCTTCTCCGCAAAGTTCCAGTTCGAACCAGAATGCGACGCCCTGCTCCAGATTGACGGCGCCGCATTTTTGATTATGTCCTTCCATAATCGCGCGGACGATGGACAGTCCGATACCGGACCCTCCGTATTCTCTGGTTCTGGCTTTATCCACTTTGTAGAATTTTTCAAACACGTGCGGAAGATCCGCTTCCGGGATCGGCTGTCCGGTATTGAATACCGTCACACGCACGTGTTTCTTATCGATCATATCGAAGCTGATCTCGATGATCTTTTCGCCGTCGATATGGTGTACGGCGTTGCTCAGATAATTGGTCAGCACTTCCTCAATCTTGAATTCATCTCCCCAGACCGGAAGAGGCGCGTCATAGTTGAATTGGACGTTTGCTTCCGCTTCTTCGATCATAATCTGCATGCCGCTGATGACCCCCTTCGTCAGGACGGTGAGATCAAAACGTTCCAGCTGAACCGGGTCATTTCCGAATTCAAGCTGATTCAGCGTAAGCAGTTTTCGAACCATCATGTTCATTTTTTCCGCTTCGTCAATGATCACTTCCGTATAGAAATCCCTGCTTTCGGGATCGTCCGCTACCTCGCGAAGGCCTTCCGCGTAGCCCTGAATCAGGGCGATCGGGGTTTTCAGCTCATGCGATACGTTGTTCAGGAACTCCTTGCGGATTTCATCCACGCGGCTCTTTCGTTCATTGTCTTTCAGAAGCTCCGTATTGGCGGACTTCAATTCGGAAATGGACTTTTCCAGAGCGTCGCTCATCTTGTTGAAGTTCCGGCCGAGCTCGCCGATTTCATTTTGCTCATTGCCGCTGTACCGCGCGTTGAAGTCCTGCGCGGCCATGCGTTTTGACAGAATGCTCAGTTCTGTGATCGGTTTCGTGTAGCGATTGGCTGCAATCCAGATGAGGATTGCGGAGATCAGAAGGACGATGATGCCGATGATCATCAGGAACCGAAGCGTGATGCGGGCTACGGATTTCATACTCTGCAGAGGGGTCTGGAGGTAGCACCAATAGCCGTTGTCCAGCATCCCCCAAAGTTCGAGGTAATTGGTCCGGATTTTCTGCTCAGCGCTCTCCTGGATCATGTAGGTTTCATGCTGTTCCACGATCCGAATATCATCGGTGAAAAATCCGGAATAGAAACCGAAGAGGCGGACAATCGCATTCTCCGGATTTCTGCTGGTAGAGGAGATCAGCTGGAAATCCGAGTCGCAAAGGGTAATATTGATGTTTTGCTGCTCGGAAAAGTGCGCGATTTCATCTTCCAGATCGTCATATTCCGCCGAGGTCTGGTCCAGGCTGTTCCAGATCGTTTTCAGCTGGATGGTTTTCTGGAATTTGTAAAATGGCTCGAGGCCGAATATGGCGGCCAGGCCGATTGCGAGGAGCGCAAACAGGATCATTGCGCTTAGGATCAGGGAGAGTTCGGTGCGCATCGAATAGCGGTGGCGCGATCTTCCCGAATAATGCTTTCTTTTATTTTTGACAGTAGTTTTTCCGGCCATGGTGAACACTTCTCTGCTATTAGGTATTGCTGAGCCGATAGTTTTACTACGAGATCATTGTTTATACAATGATCCACGAAAGTACTTCCGGCAAGATCTGCTATATAATACAGAATTTTACAGAGAAAAAACTATCACAGATCGGAAAGTGATTCAAGAATTCGCCGGAAAAGTCACACATTGTTCATAACGCGTCGGGACCTTCCTTCATTCTGTTTTCCAGGATCCATCTCTGGACTTTTCCCGTCGCTGTACGCGGAAGAGGCCTCTTTGTGAAATAGATGCCTCTTAACTGCTGCCCCCTGGGATAATCGGCCATAACTTTTTTCAGGGCTTCGAGAATTGCCGGCCGTTCTTCCGACTGTCCCCTTATGATCAATACGGGCACCTGTGAATACTCGATCACCGCGTATTCCCGGTCCGGCAGAACCGTCTGAAGCTTCATTTCATATTCGGGCAGGAAGATCTTGGTCCCGTCCGCCAGAAGCAGGATTTCCTTTTTCCGTCCTGTAATATAAAGCTTTCCTTCTTCGTCCAGGCGGCCGAGATCTCCTGTAATGAGAATATCCCCGATGAGGGCGGCGGCGGTATCTTCGGGCCTTTTATAGTAGCCGGTCATCATAAGGTCTCCGGCTTCTATCAGGATCTCCCCGTCGTCGGAAAGGGAAATCGTCACATCCGGACAGGTTCTCATGGCATTCGGATCGCCTTCCGTACTTAAAGCAACCCCGGAACTGGTTTCGGTGAGTCCGTAACCGTAAGCGATTCTGATCCCCATCGCGGAAACCGAATCGAACAATTCCCTGGGGCAGCTGCCGGCTCCGATGAGGATCAGCCTCAGCTCTTCGTTCAGAACATTGAATTTCATGAGAAATGAAAGAAGGAGAGGAACGGCTGAAATCACTGTCGGACGGAAATAGGAAAGATCCTCCAGCGAGTGACGCGGTCCTCTGCCAAGCGCGACGCGTGCGCCGCACTGAAGTCCCCAGAGCATTCCGCAGACGAAACCGAATACATGATTCATCGGAAGCAGGTTGAGAAGGGTATCCGATTCGTCAAGAGGCAGAAGCGTGCTGCCATTCCACGCACTGGCCATGAGGCTTTGATCCGTGAGGATCACGGCTTTGACCTGTGATGTGGTTCCTGAGGTGAAGAAGAGGATCTGGTGAGGTTTAGCCTCGGAAATACCGGGGCTTGCATCTGTCCGGAGGAAGGGACGGAGTTCTTCGGCAAGTTCTGCATCTCCGAGCAGCATTTCCGCGTCGGTTTCCTCAAGCTGAAGTTCAAGGAGGGAGGCGGGAGCATGTTCGTCCAAAAGAACAGTCTGCATGCCTGAAAGCACAGAGGCGAAAATTGCCACTACAGACGGATAGGATCCGTCGCAGATGAACGCCGCGCACTTTTTTCCCATCAGTTTAAAATCTGCTGCCCTGTGCAGGACGTCTGAATAGAAATGGCTGACAGTGGAAGAGTGGATGCTTCCGTCTTTTTCGTACACAAAAAGAACCGCATCGGGACGAGTTTTGTTGGATTCTTCGAGAAAGTGTTCAAAACCGGTATATTTGATCATCGTGACCCTTTCGGTGAAAGTATATTATTTACATCTGGAAAAGAAGCGTCAGATGTGAGATGTAAAGTGTAATCACTAACTGAATCATATCATTTTTCACAACGATTGTCCAAGAATGAGGCGACATATTATACAAATTTAGCAATTATTATTTGTATGTGACCGAATAATGACCGGGAAATCATGGCTTGTAAGGCTTTTTTGTCCATGCTAGAATAAAACCATGATTGCGATAATTGACTATGATGCGGGTAATATTAAAAGTGTAGAAAAAGCATTTCAGTTTCTCGGGAAGGAAGCTGTCATTACGCGTGATCCGAAAACCATACTGAAAGCGGATCGTGTTGTGCTGCCGGGAGTGGGAAACTTCGGAGATGCCATGGGCAATCTCGAAAAATACGGTCTTGTGCCGGTGATCGGGGAAGTCGTGGAGCAGAAGATTCCGTTCCTTGGAATCTGTGTGGGCATGCAGCTTCTGTTTGAGGGCAGTGAGGAGAGCCCCGGAGTAAAGGGTCTGGGACTTTTAAGAGGCAGCTGCCGTCGCTTTGAGGACAAACCGGGAATGAAGGTGCCTCAGATCGGATGGAATTCCATTTTTCCGATGAACGGCGGAGATCTGTTTAAGGAGATCCCGAGCGGCTCGTATGTCTATTTTGTTCATTCCTATCACGTGGTTGTGGAGAACCTGAACGCGGTGAAGGCTGTGAGTGAGTACAGCACCATATTTCATGCTTCCGTACAAAAGGGAAATATATATGCGACACAGTTCCATCCGGAAAAATCCGGAGATGTGGGACTGTCCATACTCAGGAATTTTCTGAAAATCTGAAGGAACAGACCTTTTAAGAATACGGGTAAACGAATATGCTTACTAAAAGAATTATTCCCTGTCTGGACGTGAAGGACGGACGGGTTGTCAAAGGTGTGAATTTTGTAAATCTCATCGATGCCGGTGATCCTGTGGAAGTGGCAAAAGCATACAATTCCGAGGGAGCTGATGAGCTTGTATTCCTCGATATTACGGCTTCCAGCGACCAGAGGAAGACTGTGACAGAGCTTGTCAGACGTGTGGCGGAGCAGATCTTTATCCCATTTACCGTCGGAGGCGGAATACGCACGGTTGAGGATATGCGGGCTATACTGCGTGAAGGCGCTGATAAGGTATCCGTAAATACTGCCGCTGTAATCAATCCGGAAATCATCAGGGAAGGTGCAGCCAAGTTCGGAAATCAGTGTATAGTAATAGCAATTGATGCGAAGTCCCGTGAAGACGGATCGGGCTGGAATGTCTATGTGAAAGGCGGCCGTGAGGATACGGGACTTGATGCTGTGGAATGGGCGAAAAAGGCAGTCTCGCTGGGAGCGGGAGAAATCCTTCTTACGTCCATGGACGGAGACGGAACGAAAGCCGGCTATGACCTTAAACTGACCAGAGCCATCTCCGATGCTGTCAATGTACCGGTCATCGCTTCGGGAGGTGCCGGCAGCTGCCGGGATTTTTATGACGCTCTGACTTGCGGAGGAGCGGATGCGGCTTTGGCTGCTTCTCTTTTTCACTATAAGGAACTGACCATATCCGAAGTGAAGGCCTATCTGGAAGAGCACGGCGTCGAGGTCCGCTATTAGAGGGGAATCTGTTTTGAGCTGTAAACACCGAACCATCAATATTCTGCTTTGCGGTTTATTGATGGTGTGTTTTTTTATACTGATTTCTTTTGAACAGCCTGTCAGTGCGGCTGTGTCTTTAAAGCGGGTTTCATTTCCCAAGACGAAATCTGTATATTCAGGAACTTCCGCGACATTTAAAGTAAAGGCATCCGGCGTAAAATCTTCCAAAATCTGTTGGAAAAGCAGTAATTCCAAAGTTGTCAAACTGACGAGGAAGAAGGGG
Organism: uncultured Eubacteriales bacterium; assembly: GCA_900319795.1. GTDB lineage: Bacteria > Bacillota > Clostridia > Lachnospirales > Lachnospiraceae > Chordicoccus. The sequence continues at coordinate 52,986 of ONPU01000005.1, forward strand.
AAGAGCTGCCGTGTGAAATTCCTGAAGGGCGGGAATGCGACTGTCAGCTGCTATATAAAAGGCAGGAAGAAAAAAACGCTGATTCGATGCCGGGTCAAAGTCACTGTCTGCAAAACAAAGCTGAAAAGTGCCGGTTTTGACAAAAAGACCGTTCATCTTTATATCGGGGATATCTATCGGAATAAATTAGCTCTGAATCCGAAAAATGCCGTTGTAAAGGATCAGGTTCGTTTTTCCTCTTCGAAGAAATCCGTAGCCTCGGTCGGCGTGGATGGAACGGTATATGCAAAAAATGCCGGCACAGCCGTCATTCGGGCAAAGGCAATCGATGGTTCCGGCATTTCGAAGAAATACAAGGTTGTTGTTCACAGGATTTCATTTCCGTCCGAGTCGAAGACGATCTATCTCAATGAGCAGTATAAATGTACTCTCAACGGAAAAACGGGAGCTGCTTCGGCTTCCGGAATCCGCTGGTCTTCTTCAAATGAGTCTGTTGCAGCAGTCAGTTCAGGCGGTAAAGTAACTGGTAAAAAACTTGGGAAGGCTATAATTACTGCGAGAGTAGACAATGCCAAAGGCCAGAGTGCTTCCTTTACGGTGAATGTTCACTACCGGATCAAAAAGGACAGCACGCATTTCATAGCGCACAGAGGACTTAGCGCAAATGCGCCCGAAAATACCATACGCGCATTTGAACTGGCCGGCAAAGCCGGATTCTGGGGTGCGGAAACAGACATAAGGAGGACTAAGGACGGGCACTTTGTCCTTTTGCATGATGCTACATTTCAGCGGGTATGCGGGAATCCGGGAAGACCCGAAGAGATGACTCTTGAGGAGATTAAAAAACTCCGGATCATCTCCGGCAATAATCTTGATAAATATGCCAACGATCCGAAGGCCACAAGGATCGCAACTTTAGAAGAGTACCTTGGCGTCTGCAAAAAATACGGCATGGTACCTGTGATTGAGATCAAAAAGAAATATGATCACAAGATGGCGGAGAGGCAGATTCCGGTGACACCGACTCCTGAAATCACTCCAACACCTGAGATTACCCCAACACCTGAGATCACTCCAACACCTGAGATCATTCCTTCGCCTGAGATTACTCCTTCTCCCGAAATTACTCCGACTCCGGAAGATTCCGGAGATCCTGAACCTGAACCCGATCCGCAGCCGGAACCTAATCCTCCGGGACCATCCTATATCACGGAACTGTATGATCCGGAAGCGGAGGAGATGCAGGATCTTTATCGTATTACGGCGTCTAAAATGGGTGAAAATGAATGTGTCTTTATAGATTTTGACTATAAAACCCTGATCAAACTGAAAAATGAGATCCCGAAAAAGGAGTGGCCGAGATATACGTTCCAGTATCTTTCGACACAGTTCAGCAGTTCTCAATGGGCTGTATGTTCCGCAAACGGATTTGACTTAAGTCTCAATTACCGGAAGCATTCACCGGAGCTTGCTGCGGCACTCAGAAAACAGGGAGCCGCTGTAGGCTTTTGGACTGTCAACAAAAAACTATCCGTTGAACAGATACTGTTCAACGGAATAGATTACATCACTACGGATATGAAATACTGGTAAAGGATCAGATGGATTCGTAGTAGATCTGCGCGAGGCCGCCATGAGAGGTCTCGCGATATTTTTCGTTCATATCCTTTCCGGTCTGATACATGGTCTCTACCACTTCGTCAAAGGAGATCTTCCTTGTCGTAAAGAGGAAGCGGGAGAGATTGACGGAACTGATCGCGCGCATTGCCGCTACAGCATTCCGTTCGATGCAGGGGATCTGAACGAGGCCGTTGACCGGGTCGCAGGTAAGGCCCAGATTGTGCTCCATGGCGATTTCGGCGGCGTATTCAATCTGGTCCGTATTCATTCCGTATAAAGAGGCCAGGGCCGCAGCCGTCATGGAACATGCGCTTCCGATTTCAGCCTGACAGCCGCATTCCGCGCCGGAGATGCTGGCATTCGTCCGGATCACGTTGCCAATCAGGGCAGCTACAGCAAGCGCGTCCAGAATTTCCTCTTCGGGAAAACCCCGGTCATAGCGCATATAATAGAGAACGGACGGAAGGACACCGCAGCTGCCGCAGGTCGGGGCCGTGACCACGATGTGCTCATCGGCGTTTTCTTCGCTGACCGCATACGCATATGCCGCGATGACCCGGTTCATCGTGACGTCGGCGCTCTCGTTGTAACATCTCTTTTCGTAGAGCATTTTCGCTTTTCTCGCCACACCGAGTCCGCCGGGCAGAATTCCTTCGGCACTGAGGCCCCGCCGGATGGAGTCTTCCATGGCATCCCAGACCCCTTTCAGTTTATTTCTCAAAAGAGGATCTTCTCTGCGATAGATAAACTGGGAAAGACTGATGCCTCTTTCCCGGCAGATATGCGCGATCTCGGAAAAATTCCGCTGGGGATAGACCTCATGGTCTTCGTGGGACGCTTCGTTTTCTATACGGATCGAACCTCCGCCGATACTGAAAATGCGGCAGCTGCCTTGAGGACTGTCATCCTTAAAGGCTTCGAAGAGCATTGTATTGGGATGCGGAAGCTGATCTTCATCGATTTCTCTGTTGAATACAATTTCAGCCTCGGGAAGAGCGGAACGAATGGCTTTGCCGGTTCCGTGTCCTTCACCGGTGTACGCGAGCGAGCCATACAAAGTGACGCGATAGCGATCAGCGTCGGGAAAGCGCGCTCCGAACAGTTTTGCCGCGCGATAAGGGCCTACGGTGTGGGAACTGGATGGTCCGTTACCGATTTTATAAACGGATATAATACTTTTCATACCACTCTCCATTCTTCCGTCTTCAGACTTTGGCCGGGACGGCGTTCATTACGGGTCTATAAGGATCCTATATTGTAAATATACCACGTTTTCATGGAAAAGCGAATGGTTGGGGCGGTCAGGGACGCAAAGCATTGCAGGCATCTTTTGCGCGTGCTAAAATGGCTAAATGGAATAGGAGAGAGCATTATGGCTATAAATGGAGCATGGGAGGCGGCTCTGAAAAATGAGTTCAGAAAGCCCTATTATGCGAAGCTGTACAAAACGGTTCTTGAAGAATATCGGACACGGACCATTTACCCGCCGTCCGGAGAAATCTTTACGGCTTTTGATCTGACCCCGCTGGAAAAGGTGAAGGCCGTGATACTCGGACAGGATCCGTACCACGAAGCGGGCCAGGCCATGGGGCTGTCTTTCTCCGTGCACAAGGGAGTGGCGGTTCCGCCTTCTTTGGAAAATATTTACAAAGAACTGCACGACGATCTCGGGTGCCCGGTTCCGGCGCACGGCGATTTAAGCAAATGGGCACGCGAAGGAGTGCTTCTGTTAAATACGGTCCTGACCGTCCGCGCGCATCAGGCCAATTCGCACAGGATGATCGGCTGGGAAGAATTTACGGACGCGGTGATCCGGATCCTTGCTCTGGAAGACCGTCCCATGGTCTTTATTCTGTGGGGCAGCGCGGCTCAAAGGAAAGCTTCCTTTATTACCAATCCGAAACATATGATTATTACATCACCTCACCCGTCGCCGCTTTCGGCCTACCGCGGTTTTTTCGGAAGCAGGCCGTTCTCAAGATGCAACGCGTATCTGGAACAGCAGGGAATTGAGGGGATTGACTGGAACATCGACAACTGACGGCGCCGGACGTCATAGACGTTAAGCGCAGAACAGCATAAGGAGTTGGAAAATCTATATGGCAGAGTCTAAACGAGGAGCAGTGGCCAGACAGGCGGCGTTCCTGATGGTGGCACAGATGACGTCGAGTGTGATCGGACTTCTTTACAGAAGCCCGCTTCACGTTCTGATGGGGGATGTCGGAGACGGCTATTACCAGTTCGCTTTCGAATGGTATACGATCATCCTGCTGATTGCCTCCTACAGTATTCCGAGCGGTGTCTCCAAAGTGATGGCCGAAAGACTGGCCGTCAAACGCTACAGGGACGCGTTCAAAGTGTTTAAAGCTGCTTTGATCTATGTTCTCATCGCGGGTTTTATCGGCGCGTCACTTGCCTTCTTCGGGGCTCCGTTTCTTCTGACCAAAGCGCCGGATGCCGTGACCGCGCTTCGCGTGCTCGCGCCGACGATCTTCTTAAGCGGCTTTCTGGGTGTTTTCAGAGGCTTCTTCCAGGCGCACAATACCATGAAACCGACAGCTGTTTCGCAGATCGCGGAGCAGTTTATGAATGCCGTCTTTTCCGTTTTGATGGCATATTTCCTTACTCGTCCGTTCGTCGGAAATGAAGGACTGATGGGAAAATTCGGTGCTGCCGGAGGTACGATCGGAACCGGTGTCGGCGTTCTGACGGGCCTTGCGGTCATGCTGTTTACATGGAACATCAACCGCGGCCTGATTATTAAAAGGGTGAAAAATGATACGCATACAGAGGAGGAGAGTTATCGGGAAGTCTTTTCCGTCATTTTCAGAATGTGCACCCCGATTATCCTCGCCACCTGCGTCTACAATATGACGTCGGTCGTGGACCAGGTCATCTTCACCAATATCATGTCCTCGAAGGGCGTTACCGCGGAAGGAATAAGCCGTCTTTACGGTCTCTTCGGCTACAGAGTGAAGCCGATCATCAATATTCCGATCGCACTTGCGTCCGCCACTTCCACGGCGCTGATTCCTGCTGTCGCCACTTCGATTGCCGCAGGGGAGCAGAAGGATGCCGTCATGAAGATTGACGAGTGCGTGAAGCTGACCATGTTCATCGCGATTCCGTCGGCTGTCGGCATCGCCGTATTGTCTTACCCGGTGATCTATGCCCTTTATCCCGGAGGAAACGTGGAGGGCGCGGCGATCCTTCTTTCGCTCGGAGCGGTTTCCGTGATCTTTTACAGCCTTTCGACAGTGACGAACGGCGTTCTGCAGGGACTCGGACGTCCTTCGCTTCCGGTGAAGCACGCCGCGATCGCGCTTGCTGTCAACGCGGCAGTGGCGGCCGTTTCCGTATTTATGGGACTGCACGTTTACGGAATCCTGCTCGCGACGGTTCTGTATTCTCTGACGGTGATGGTCCTGAACGCGATATCCGTTCGGAAATTCGCCGGCTACAGTCATTCCCTGAAGCAGTTCCTGCCCGCCGTGAAATCATCCCTTGTGATGGGTCTTGCGGTAGCTGTCATTTACTGGGCGCCGAAGCTTCTTCTGCCGACCGTTTTCGGCAGATATATCACGAGCGCGATCCTGATGGTCATAGCCGTTTTTGCCGGCATCCTTGTATATTTTATCGTCTATGGGAAAGTTTCGGATTTAACGGACGACGAGCTGAGGAGAATGCCGATGGGCACAAGACTTCTGACTCTTCTTCGGAAACTTCATATCAGGTAAGCGAATGGGCGAAGTAAAAAGAAATTATCAAAGAGAACTGGATACGATCATTGCAGGCCTTAAGGAACGGGGCGAGGTGCCCCGTCTCTTTCTGCACAGCTGCTGCGCTCCGTGCTCTTCCTATGTGCTGGAGTATCTGGCAAATTATTTCTCGATCACCGATTTCTTCTATAATCCGAACATTACGGACGAGAAAGAATACAGGAAGCGCAGTGAAGAATTGAGAAATCTGATTTCCCGGCAGCCGCATCTTCACCCCGTGGAATTTGTCGAAGGACGCTACGACCCGAAGGAATTCTATGAAGCCGCCCGCGGCCTGGAGGACTGCAGGGAGGGAGGGGAGCGCTGCATGAAGTGCTTCAGACTCCGGCTCTTTGAGAGCGCGAAACATGCCGCCGAAGGACACTATGATTTCTTTACGACGACACTGACGATTTCCCCTTTGAAAAACGCCAGGGAACTGAACGAAATCGGAGAAGAGGCGGCGGCGGAATACGGCGTCCGTTTTCTGCCTTCAGACTTTAAAAAGAAGGGCGGATATCAGCGGTCCATTGAACTTTCAAGGGAATATGACCTCTACAGGCAGAATTACTGCGGCTGTGTATTTTCCCGCCGGGACAGAGAAAACACTGAAAAATAAGCGGATTTTCAAGGCCAGAGCTTAGGAAAGTGACAGGAAAGTTCACATTGAAAAGCTCTGCTTTTTATTGCCAAAATAAGGTACTTGGATGTAAGATGGAATCCATTCAACTTTATTGATGTAAAACGGATGAAGGAAGGAACAGACCATGGCGCAGCTCTGGGGAGGAAGATTTACCAAAGAAACGGATGCTCTTGTTTACAGCTTCAATGAATCCTTAAGCTTTGACAAGCGCTTTTTCGAACAGGATGTCCGGGGGTCGATGGCCCATGCGGCGATGCTGATGCAGCAGGGAATCGTGACGGAGGAAGAAGGAAACCGGATCATTGAAGGGCTGGAATGGATTCTGGCTGCCGTTGATAAGGGAGACCTGGCCATCGAGGGAGAATACGAAGACATTCACAGTTTCGTAGAGGCGAAACTGATCGAAAAGATCGGAGACGCCGGAAAGAAGCTGCATACCGGAAGATCCAGAAATGACCAGGTGGCTCTGGACATGCGTCTCTACGTAAGGGATGAGATCGACGAAATGACATCCCGGCTGGCGGCGCTTCTTAAGACCATTTTCAATATCATGGAAAGGGAAACGAAGACCTATATGCCGGGCTTCACACATCTTCAGAAGGCGCAGCCGGTGACCCTTTCGCATCACTTCGGAGCTTATTTTGAAATGCTGAAGCGGGACCGCGAGCGTTTCCTTTCGGTCAGGGAGAGGATGAACGTCTGCCCGCTCGGAAGCGGGGCGCTGGCAGGAACCACATACCCGCTCGACCGGGAGTTTACGGCCATGCTCCTCGACTTTGACGGTCCGTGCGCCAACTCCATGGACGGCGTATCCGACCGCGACTATCTGATCGAAACACTGAACTCCTGCGCGGTCACGATGATGCATCTGAGCCGCCTTTCCGAAGAGCTGATCATCTGGAATACGAATGAATACAGATTTATCGAGCTCGATGACACCTACGCGACCGGAAGCAGCATCATGCCTCAGAAGAAGAACCCCGATATCGCGGAACTGATCCGTGGCAAAACAGGGCGTGTCTACGGAGCGCTTATGCAGCTTCTGACGACGATGAAAGGCCTTCCGCTGGCATATAACAAGGACATGCAGGAAGACAAGGAACTGAGCTTCGATGCCATCGATACGACCAAAGGCTGCCTTGTTCTGATGAACGGCATGCTCGGCGCGGTGACATTCCACGCGGAGAGAATGGCGCAGAGCGCGACAGGCGGGTTTACCAACGCGACCGACGCGGCGGACTATCTGGTGAGAAAAGGCGTTCCGTTCAGAGATGCCCACGGTATCATCGGACAGCTTGTGATCCGCGCGATTGAACTCGGGATCAGTCTGGACGAAATGCCTCTTTCCGAGTACAGGAAGGTTTCAGATGTCTTTGACGAGGATCTCTATGAGGCGATCTCACTGAAGACCTGCGTCGAGAAACGCGGAACTCTGGGAGCTCCGGGAGCGATGGAAGAGGAACTTGCGGCGAGCCGCGCGTATCTGGAAGAGATCGGAGCATTTGACGAAGAGGATGTCAGTGACGGAACAGAGCACTGGTTCGAACACTGAGAGACTATAGTGAGAAGTTTTATAAAAAAGGAGAGCGGATTATGAGTGAGAAATTGAGAGTGGGGATTTTAGGAGCAACCGGTATGGTCGGACAGAGATTTATCACGATTCTGAAGGACCATCCCTGGTTTGAGGTTACGACGCTTGCCGCGTCCGCTTCAAGTGCCGGGAAAACCTATGAGGAGACCGTAAAGGGAAGATGGAAGATGGATGAGCCCGTTCCGGAAGCCGTAAAGGATATCGTCGTGAAAAATGTCAGCGACATTGAGGAAATTGCCTCTGAGGTGGATTTTGTTTTCTCGGCTGTCAATATGTCGAAGGACGAAATCCGCGCGATCGAGGAAGAGTACGCGAAAGCGGAAATTCCCGTAGTATCCAATAACAGCGCCCACAGATGGACGGCAGACGTACCGATGGTCATCCCGGAGATCAATCCGGAACATTTCGAAGTCATTGAATCGCAGAAGAAGAGACTCGGAACTGAAAGAGGCTTCATCGCGGTAAAACCCAACTGCTCCATCCAGTCCTATACGCCGGCGCTGGCGGCCTGGAAAGAGTTTGAACCCACGGAAGTGGTCGTCAGCACCTATCAGGCCATTTCCGGAGCCGGAAAGACCTTCGCGGACTGGCCGGAGATGGACGGCAACATCATTCCGTATATCAGCGGCGAAGAGGAGAAATCCGAGCAGGAACCGATGAAGGTGTTCGGCCATATTGAAGACGGAAAGATCGTAAAAGCGGAAGGCGATCTGCGCATCACTTCCCAGTGCATCCGTGTTCCGGTACTGAACGGCCATACCGCGACGGTATTTGTCAATTTCAAGAAAAAGCCCACGAAAGAGATGCTTGTAGAAAAACTGCGCGCATTTTCCGGAAAGCCGCAGGAGCTTTCCCTGCCTCACGCGCCGGAACATTTTATTCAGTATCTCGAGGAGGACAACCGTCCCCAGGTCCGTCTGGACGTGGATTATGAAGGCGGAATGGGCGTCTCGATCGGCCGTCTTCGCGAAGACAGCATTTTTGACTGGAAATTCGTGGGCCTTTCCCACAATACGCTCAGAGGAGCGGCCGGAGGAGCCGTGGAGTGCGCGGAGCTTCTGAAAGCGCTCGGATACATCACGAAAAAATAAGAAGGGAGTGCATTATTTGTCCAAAGAACTGTTCATCGCGGAAAAGCCGTCCGTAGCCAGAGAGTTCGCGAAAACTCTGGGCGTTGCGGGAGGACGTCATGACGGGTATATGGAGACGGAGCAGTATATTGTGACCTGGTGTTTCGGTCATCTTGTAACGATGAGCTATCCCGAAGCCTATGATCCGTCCCTGAAGAGATGGAGTCTTGAGACTCTGCCGTTTCTTCCTGAGGAATTTCGCTATGAAGTGATCGGAGACGTCTCGAAACAGTTCGGGATCGTGAGCGCGCTCCTTGCAAGGGAGGATGTGGGACGCATCTATGTCTGCACGGACTCCGGGCGGGAGGGGGAATATATCTACAGACTTGTGGAAATGATGTCCCCCGCTTCCGTTAAGAACAAAGACCGCAGGCGGGTCTGGATCGATTCTTTTACCGAAGAGGAGATCAAAAGGGGCATTCGTGACGCGAAGCCCCTGAGCGCCTATGACCATCTTTCGGACTCGGCCTTCCTCAGGGCAAAAGAGGATTATCTGATGGGAATCAATTTCTCCCGTGTTCTGTCTTTGAAATACGCGGGAGGAATCGCGGATTACAGAGGCGGCAAATATGCGGCGGTAGCCGTAGGAAGGGTTATGACCTGTGTCCTCGGCATGGTTGTGAGACGGGAACGGGAAATCCGGACCTTTGTGAAGCAGCCGTTTTACCGTGTGAACGGGTATTTCGGAGGAATTGAAGCGGAGTGGAAAGCGGTAGAGGGAAGCCCCTATGCGGGGTCCCCTCTGCTCTACAAAGACAATGGTTTCAAGAACAGGGAGGATGCCGAAAAGCTGATTGCCGGAATCTTCGATACTCCGGCTCTTCACGCGGATCCGGACGACTTTTACCGGTCATCGGATAACGGCGCGGAAGGACTTCAGGCGAGTGTGGAATCCACAAACCGACGTACCGAGAAGAAAAATCCGCCACTCCTTTACAATCTGGCTGAGCTGCAGAATGACTGTTCCCGTATGTTCCGCATTTCGCCGGATGAAACTCTGAAGGTGGCTCAGGAACTCTACGAGAAAAAAATGACCACTTATCCGAGGACGGATGCCCGCGTTCTGTCAACGGCGGTCGCGAAAGAGATTTCCAGAAATCTGAAAGGGCTTATGTCCTATGAACCGATGTCCGCCTTTGCGGGCGAAGTTCTTCAGGGAGACGCCTGGAAGAAGATCGGAAAAAGCCGCTATACCAATGATAAGGCGATCACGGATCACTACGCGATTATTCCGACGGGCGCTGCCACCGGCGCTGCGGCATCTCTTTCGGATCTGTCCCGAAAAGTCTACGAACAGATCTGCAGGCGTTTTCTGGCGATTTTTTATCCGCCGGCCGTCTATGAAAAAACGCAGGTGGAACTCAAATGCCGTGACGAACATTTCTTCGTCAATACTAGAGTCCTGAAGGACGAGGGATACCTGAAAGTGCTGGGACGCCCGAAATCCACACAGGGAAAAGGCAGTGAGGAAGCGAACGGACAGGAAGAAGAGCAGGAGGCGATGACGCCCGATCTTGAAAAAAAGCTGTCCGGCCTGAAAAAGGGAATGCTCCTTCGTGCGGACGGTTTCCGGATCCGTCAGGGAGAGACGAAACCCCCTGCCCGCTATAATTCCGGATCGCTGATTCTGGCCATGGAAAATGCCGGACAGCTGATCGAGGACGAGGACCTCAGGGAACAGATCAAAGGGGCCGGAATCGGCACTTCCGCGACACGCGCGGAAATATTGGCGAAGCTCGTGAAAATAGGATATCTGAACCTGAATAAAAAGACACAGATCATCTCTCCTGAAATGCTCGGTGAAATGGTGTATGATGTGGTGGATCATTCGATTCGTTCCCTTTTAAATGCCGAACTCACAGCCAGCTGGGAAAAGGGGCTGACCGGCGTAGCGGACGGGACCATCTCTACCGATGAATATATGGAGAAGCTGGAAGGATTTATTACAAGAAGGGTCAATGTGGTGAAGGGCCTTTCGAACCAGAGTGAAATGCGCCGTTTTTATGACGCGGCAGCGCCATTTTACAAAAAGAAATCCGGAAAAGGCAGCACGTCGGGGCGCATGAGAAGTAAGAAATGAAACGGTGTCAAGGAACCGTTTTGAGAAAGGAGAAATTTATGGCACAGACAGAACAGGTGAAAATTGAGGAATTGTTTACACTGGAGGAATCTCTTGCCGGAGACTATATGAAAGGTTTTACATATCCGTGGGAGGTTCTCGCAGGAATTCACGATCTGATTTTACAGATCGGTCCGACACTGCCTGAAGATCTCTACGATCATCCTTCCGAAGACGTATGGATTGCCAAAAGCGCGAAAGTATTCGATACCGCTTATATCGGCGGCGCGTGCATTATCGGCGAACGTACGCAGGTGCGTCAGGCCGCGTTTATAAGAGGCGACGCTCTCATCGGCAACGACTGCGTAGTCGGCAACTCCGCCGAACTGAAGAATGTCATTATCTTCAATAACTGCGAAGTTCCTCATTATAACTATGTAGGCGATTCGATTCTGGGATTCCACGCCCATATGGGCGCCGGCTCCATCACGTCCAATATCAAGGCGGACAGAACCAATATTGTCATCAAAGGCGACAGCTGCTATGAGACCGGAAGACGGAAGATCGGCGCGATTCTGGGTGACTGGGTGGAAGTCGGCTGCAATGCTGTTCTGAATCCCGGCACGATCGTCGGAAAGAATTCCATGATCTACCCGACAAGCTGTGTCAGGGGAGTCGTCAAATCGGAAACCATTTTCAAGAATACGGGTGAACAGATTGCTAAGAAATGAAGTTTCAAAGGGCAGGGGTTTAAGCGGCGCGGTTCTGAAAATGATCGCCGTAATCACAATGACGATCGACCATGTCGGAAAAGGGATCGTGCAGCAGAAAATCCTTAAGAATCCGGAGATCGTGTCGGGACTGATATCCCGGGACGATCTCCGAAGACTGTATGATCTGATGCGGGATATCGGCAGAATCGCGTTTCCGATCTACTGCTTTCTTCTTGTAGAAGGGTTTCTCCATACGCGCTCACGGGCAAAATACTGTATCCGTCTGTTCCTGTTTGCCCTGATTTCGGAAATCCCGTTCAATCTGGGGCTGTACGGAACGTTGTGGTACAAGGGTCACAATAATGTGTTTTTTGAACTCTGGGCGGGACTCATCGCGGTCTGGATCTGGGACACGATCGACAGGATGCGGTACGGCAATTACGAAGGGCCAAAGGTTCTTCGGAAAGCAGGCGAAATCGTGCGGAGATTTCCGTCCGAGTCAGTCTTTCTCCAGGTCGGATTAGTATCCGGAATCGCTTATCTGGCATATTTGCTGAAATTTGATTACCGGCACAGAGGAATCGCGCTGATTCTTCTTCTCTATCTGCTCCGCTTTGACCGGAAGGTCCAGGTTCTCGGAGGGGCGCTCTTTATGTCCGTCTGGGAGCTCCCGGCGGTCCTTTCTTTCTTCCCGCTGATCTACCTGTACAACGGGAAAAGAGGATTCCAGATGAAATATTTCTTCTATCTTTACTATCCGCTGCATCTTATGGTGATTTACGTTCTGTCAGGGATGCTGTAAAGACGGAGGATATAAAATTTTAAAATTAGGTGAAACTGTTATGACATCAAAGGAAACAATCAGAAAACGACTTGAAATGCTGCGCGCCCTCATGGCAAAAGAGGGAATCCGCCTGACGCTGATGAAATCTACGGATCCTCATGCTTCCGAATACATCTGCGATCACTTCAAAGTGACGGAGTATTTCTCGGGCTGCACAAGCGATAACGTGGTCCTTATTACGGACGCGGTCAACGCGTATCTGTGGACGGACGGACGCTATTTTATTTCCGCCGCGAATGAGCTTATGGACACCGGAATCACGCTGATGCGAATGGGCATGAAAGGCGTTCCGACGGTGGAGGCATTTTTAAAGAAAGAACTGCAGCCGGGAGATGTTCTGGCACTTGACGGCAGAAATATGGACGCTTCTTCCGGAGCCAAATACCGCGCGGCGGCAGAAAAAGCCGGCGCGGAAGTGATCAGTAATTTTGACGCTGCCGAAGAACTGTGGGTCGGAAGACCTGAAAAGCCGCAGAACCCGGTCTGGATTCTGCCGGAGGAACTGGCAGGAGAGTCGGCTGATTCGAGGCTGGCCAGGATCAGACGCCGGATGGAAGAAGAGGGAGCGAAGCATCATATAGTCTCCTCGCTCGATGACATTGCCTGGATTCTCAATATCCGCGGATCCGACATTGCCTGCTGCCCGGTTTGCCTGGCCTATCTGCTGATCGGGGCCGAAACGGCGGATCTCTTCATTCAGAAAGGGGAAGTGGATCAGGAGACAGCGGAGTATTTCAGACAGATCAAAGTCAAGACCCACGAGTATGAAGAAGTATTTTCCTATCTGGAAAACTATCATTTTGAGGGAGCGGTCTTAGTTGACAGCGGCCATTCGAGCTACGAGATGATGCGCCTCATTTCCGAAAAGGCCGAAGTACTGGATCTTCCGAATCCGTCTCTCGCGATGAAAGCGCGTAAAAACAAAACCGAAGTTGAGAACAGCCGGCATTATTACCTCCTGGATTCCGCGGCGGTTACGCGTTTTATTTACAGAATGAAGAACAAGGTCGGGCATGAGGCTGTTACCGAGTATACCGCGGCCTGCGAGATGGACCGCTTAAGGAGCGAAATACCGGGTTTTCTCGATCTGTCCTTCGGGACGATTTCCGCGTATAACGCCAACGCCGCGATGGCGCACTATCAGGCATCCGAAGAGAATGCCGCTACAGTGGGCAATGAGGGATTTCTGCTTGTGGATTCCGGCGGCCAGTACAAAGGAGCCACAACGGATGTCACACGTACGATAGCCGTCGGCCCTTTGAGCGCGGAAATGAAAAGAGACTATACGCTTACGGCGGCGGCGAATCTGAGGCTGATGTACAGCCGCTTCAAGAAAGGCACGACGGGAAGCCAGCTGGATCTGATCGCGCGGAGCCCCCTGTATGAATACGGCATTGATTACGATCACGGGACCGGGCATGGCATCGGCTATATTCTGAACGTGCATGAAGGGCCCCAAAGGATCGGAAAATATACCGGCAATGCCAAGGAATCTCCGATGGAAGCAGGGATGATCACGTCAGATGAACCGGGAGTCTACAGGGAAAATCTGTACGGGATCCGGATTGAAAGCATTCTGCTCTGCGTCGAAGACTGTGAGACGGAATTCGGCGAGTTCCTCAGGTTTGATCCGCTGACATACGTTCCGCTTGAAAGAGACGCGATCGATATCCGCTATCTGACCGCGGAAGACCGGATCCTTCTCAATCACTATCACGAGGAGGTCAGGGCAAAACTGTCCGGCTTCTTTACAGGCGAAGAACGGAAGTGGCTGATTGAGGCAACAGAGGAGATCTGAGTGGTTGCATTTTCGTTCTTTTTATGGTAAAAATGAGGATGGAATTTTATAAAAGGGCCTTATGCCCTTAAAAGGCGTACGGTTCATCATATAAAATGATACAGTATCAACAGTTTAAGGAAAAGAGGGTACAAAACATGGCAAATATCGATTTGACAAAGTACGGAATCACCGGAGTTAAGGAAATCATCCACAATCCTTCTTACGAATTTCTTTTTGAAGAGGAAATGAAGCCGGAGCTTACGGGCTATGATAAGGGCCAGCTCACGGAACTTGACGCCGTCAACGTGATGACCGGTATTTTCACAGGCCGTTCTCCCAAAGACAAGTACATCGTCATGGATGAGAACTCCAAAGATACTGTCTGGTGGACAACCGACGAGTATAAGAACGACAACCATCCGATGTCCGAAGATGTCTGGGCACATGTAAAGGATCTGGCCATCAAGGAACTCTCTGACAAGAGACTGTTTGTTGTGGACTGCTTCTGCGGCGCCAACAAGGATACCCGTATGGCAGTTCGTTTTATCCTCGAAGTTGCGTGGCAGGCTCATTTCGTCACGAACATGTTCATCGTTCCGACAGCGGAAGAGCTGGAAACTTTTGAACCGGACTTCGTATGCTTCAACGCTTCCAAGGCCAAATGCGACAACTATAAGGAACTCGGCCTGAATTCCGAAACAGTCGCCGCTTTCAACATTACGTCCCGCGAACAGGTGATCCTGAATACCTGGTACGGCGGCGAAATGAAGAAGGGCCTGTTCTCCATGATGAACTACTATCTGCCGCTGAAGGGCATTGCCGCGATGCACTGCTCCGCGAACACAGATATGGAAGGCAAGAATACCGCGATCTTCTTCGGTCTGTCCGGCACAGGCAAGACCACTCTGTCCACTGATCCGAAGAGACTTCTCATCGGCGACGACGAGCACGGCTGGGACGACAACGGCGTGTTCAACTTCGAAGGCGGCTGCTACGCGAAGGTCATCAACCTTGACAAGGAATCCGAACCGGATATCTATAACGCGATCAAGCGCAACGCTCTTCTTGAAAATGTTACCGTAGACGAAAACGGCAAGATCGATTTCGCGGATAAGAGCGTCACTGAGAACACACGTGTTTCCTATCCGATCGAGCATATCGACAAGATCGTGAAGAAGGTCAGCCCGATCTCTTCCGGTCCGGCCGCTGAAAACGTCATTTTCCTTTCTGCTGACGCGTTTGGTGTTCTTCCGCCGGTCTCCATCCTGACTCCGGAACAGACACAGTATTATTTCCTTTCCGGATTTACGGCAAAGCTCGCCGGAACGGAACGCGGCATCACAGAACCGACACCGACCTTCTCCGCTTGCTTCGGCCAGGCATTCCTGGAACTGCATCCGACGAAATACGGCGAAGAGCTCGTAAAGAGAATGAAGCAGAGCGGCGCTAAGGCTTATCTTGTCAATACCGGCTGGAACGGCACAGGCAAGCGTATCTCCATTAAGGATACCCGCGGCATTATCGACGCGATCCTCGACGGTGAAGTACTGAAGGCTCCGACAAAGAACATTCCGTATTTCAACTTCGAAGTACCGACGGAACTTCCGGGCGTTGATCCGGCGATCCTTGATCCGCGTGATACCTATGCCGACGCTTCCGAATGGGATGAGAAGGCCAAGGATCTCGCTTCCCGCTTCATCAAGAACTTCAAGAAATATGAGAACAACGAAGCCGGCAAGGCTCTTGTATCCGCCGGTCCTCAGCTGTAATCAGATTTTGATTATGCTGCTGCACTTCAAAGGTGCAGCAGTTTTTTTATGCGAAAAATATCGTGAAATTTTTTTACAGGCGGAATGCGATATAAAAATGAAAACTATCCTGAAAGTAAACAGAAACCGCTTAAGAATTTACTATAAAAATGGTGAAAAATTAAGCTATAGACTGAATATTTAAGGAGAAGAGTCATTAAAAGGTTTAAAATTCAAAATTGTTCTTGAATTTACAGATTCTTTTATTTATAATGAATCTCACAGCGGACTGTGAGAAAATAGGGGAAAAGGGAAGTCCCGCAGCCGTTGCATAAAGAAACCACATATGATCAAGGAAAGGCATCAAAGGAGGGGACGCATGGTTGCGATCAATTTAATCGTAATGGATGATGACAGTGAATTGTATGATGAGTTTTGCAAGAGGATGAATTCCGGGGGGATAGGGGATTCACAAGTCGACGGAATAGCTGTGGAGCAGGTCTTTAATCTGGTCAATGACTATGCGGTGAAGCTGGTCAGTAAGGAACAGGAAAAAGATGAGATCGAAGACCTGAAGGGCGCGAAGGCAGACAATCCTCGCCTCGGCCACCTTGAATTCGACACTCCGGAGGCAGCTGTTTCTTATGTACGGACCTATATCAGACAGCACCTTGATGATGATCTGGATGCCACGTCGCTCGCGGAGATGGTCGGGCTTCATCCAAGCTACTTAAGCGGGATGTTCAGCAGAATGGAAGGAATCACCCTTCATCAGTACGTTTTGAAGAATCGTGTGGATAAAGCGGCCTATCTTCTGGAAACCGAACTGACACCGATCGGGGACATTGCGGAACGAGTCGGGTTCAGATCCATTTCCCATTTTATAAAAGCATTCAAGAAGCGGTACTTCCTGACGCCGAAACAATACAGAAAAGAGAAGATGGAAGCCTTGCGCGTACGCAGAAAAGCAAAGGAACGGAGGAATCATGATTTTTGATCTTTTGTTAAAGGAAACATGGAAAAAGCCGGTTCTTGTGACGGTGATCAGCGGAGAGGGAGCCGGATCGCGGGCAATCTGTGAAAACGGAACAATTGTTTATAAGGATGAACAGTTTCCTCCCTTAAGCGAACAGGTAACGGATCTTCTGCGGACGAAAAAAAGAGTGGTTTTGAATGACCGGATTCTGTTTGCCGTTCCGATGAGCCGGAAACCGGAACTTGTCATCTGCGGATGCGGTCACGTCGGATGCGCTCTGGCCCGCCTCGGAAAGATGGTCGGCCTTCATGTTACCGCCCTGGATGACAGAAAGTCCTTTGTGCTGAGGGCGGAATCCGAGGGAGCGGACAGATGCCTGTGCGGAGACTTTTCCGAACTCATCTCTTCTCTGGACCGTTCCGGGAAGATGCTGTTCGCCGTGATGACAAGGGGCCATCAGTATGATAAGGAATGCCTGAAAGCGATTCTTACGGACTCATATCTCTACTGCGGGCTTTTAAGCAGTAGGAAACGAGCCGGGACCATGAAAAAATCTCTGCGGGAAGAGGGGATCGCGGAAGAGGCAGTCTCGGAAATCTATGCCCCGATCGGTCTTAAGATCGGAGCCGAGTCTCCGGAGGAAATAGCGGTATCCGTTATGGCCGAGATGATTTCGGTTCTTCACCGGGACGAGGAATTTGAAATTGATGAACAGTATGTGGAAGCTCTTCACGCTCCGAAAAAGTATATTACAGCGGAGATTACCGACAGAGTAGGATCCGCGCCCCGGCAGAGCGCGACGAGAATGCTGATCTATGAGGACGGCACCGCATACGGTACTATCGGAGGAGGCTGTATGGAAGCGCAGGTGATCCGTAAAGCGCATGCCCTGCTCGGATCGGGGGAACATACCGCGCTTCTGAAAGTCGATCTTCGGGGAAATACAGATGATGCCGCCGATGCGATGGCATGCGGCGGCATGGTTGAAGTCTTTCTGGATGACAGTCTCTCCCGCAGTCAGCGAGGAGCCCAGATGGCGATGGCGTCACAGCCTTCCGGTTCATAAACCTCAATGGTGGTAAGAATCCACGACGCGAGTTTTCTGTAAAACTGTGTGGCGACTCCGATATGTTCCTGAACGGCCTGTTCCTTTACATAGGAAGGGGCATCGTCATATTTTTCGTCATATTCTTCCTTGCTGACAAGAAGATCAATGGAGAAAAGTTTTCTGTAGGATTTCAGCCTCGGATTGAGATAGTCGTCTTCGAGAAGTCTGGCGACCTTGCGAAGCTGCTTTGCCATCTTCTGAGCATTCTCAAATGGCATCGGGTTCAGTTCGTCGTTCCAGTGAAACTCGCCGGGATAGTACTTCTTGATAAACGGATAGACGAGCTTCCTCGTATGAAGGTAACTGACGGACAGCTCTCCGTCATAAAGCCAGTCGGCGTCGGCATTCATGATGGCCGGACTTACGGGCGCAAAATGAAAGCGAAGCTTTTTATGATAACCGTTTCTCATCCTGATCTGGTATTGTTCTTCAGCCATGGATCGCTCCTTATCACCGTATGAATTGATTGTATCATAGCACAGATGCGATTTATTTGAAAGATTGATTGACATTCCGCAGACATAAAAAAGCGGCTCCTTGCGGAGACGCTTTTTTTAAAAGGAAGGAGTTACCGCTAATAAAAGCGGAATATGAAAAAGAAAAAGGTTTAAGATTATCACTTGCTTCATCAACAATTTAAGGATATCCGAGAATTATGTGCAGAGATTTATTGAATTGTAAACGAATCATGAACTTTCAACGATAAAATGTAACGAACGCTCGCAAGAGGAATCTTTTTGTGATATAACGATATAGATTGTGAATCATCTCCTGTGAAACACCGGATTTTGATGTCGATCAGACCCTAAGGCAATAATGAGGAGGGAAAGAGAGTGCGTTCTTTTACGAAATCTTCGAAACTGGATCACGTGCTTTATGACGTTCGCGGACCTGTTGTGGAGGAAGCAGACCGGATGATAGCCCAGGGAATGGGCGTTCTGAAACTCAATATCGGCAATCCGGCTCCCTTCGGATTCAACGCTCCCGAAGAAGTCATCTACGATATGGCGCTCAATCTGAGAGAAAGCCAGGGATACTCGGATTCCAAGGGGATCTGGTCCGCCCGGAAGGCGATCATGCAGTATTCGCAGATCAGAAAGCTTCCGAATGTCGAGATGCAGGATATCTATACCGGAAACGGCGTCTCGGAACTGATCAACCTGAGCATGCAGGCGCTTCTGGACGACGGTGACGAAATCCTGATTCCGGCTCCAGACTATCCCCTTTGGACAGCCTGCGCGACGCTGGCGGGAGGCAAGGCCGTTCACTATCTCTGTGACGAACAGGCCGAATGGAACCCGGATCTTGATGATATCGAAAAAAAGATTACGGACCGTACGAAAGCGATTGTCATTATCAATCCGAACAATCCGACGGGAGCGGTCTATCCGAAGGACCTCCTTCTCCGCATCGTGGAAATCGCCAGGCAGCATCAGCTGATCATCTTTGCCGACGAGATCTATGACCGTCTGCTTATGGACGGATATACCCATACATCGATCGCGTCTCTGGCACCGGATCTTTTCTGTGTCACATTTTCCGGACTTTCGAAATCCCATATGATCGCGGGATTCAGAATCGGCTGGATGGTCCTTTCGGGCAACAAAGCGATCGCGAGGGATTATATCGAGGGCATCCGAATGCTGAGCTCCATGCGTCTTTGCTCCAACGTCCCGGCTCAGTCGATCGTACAGACGGCACTTTGGGGAAATCAGAGCGTCGAGACGTACGTGGTTCCCGAAGGGCGCGTCACAAAGCAGCGCGACTTCGTAATCGACGCGTTAAACAGCATGCCGGGAGTCAGTGTGGTAAAGCCGAAGGCCGCATTCTACTGTTTCCCGAAGCTGGACCCGGATTATTTTCATATTAAAAATGATATGACCTTCGCCTATGACCTGCTCCGCGATAAGCACGTGCTTGTCGTGCAGGGCACGGGCTTCAACTGGCCGGAACAGGATCATTTCAGGATCGTCTATCTGCCGATGCTTCCGACTTTGAAGGAGGCGATGGAAAAAATCGGCGACTTCCTGACCTATTATCACCAGTAAAAACGGGTTCTTTATCACGTTAACGCTTTATTGTATTAAATAAAATACAATTTATGACGATCTGATTATTGTTTTGAAAAAAAACAGGTGCTATTATGTTACTTGATTTTTTTAGAGACGACAGGAGCATCTGCTTTGAAGACGATGACATCAGATGCGCTTTAGAGGTCGGATCAGCAAAGATGTAAGGAGGTAAAGCGATGTCGTATGTTGATGAAGTTTTAGAGAGTGTAAAGAAGAAGAATGGCCATGAGCCGGAATTCATCCAGGCTGTTACCGAAGTGCTGGAATCGATCCGTGTAGTGGTTGATGCCAATGAAGAGAAGTACAGAAAGGCAGCTCTCCTTGAAAGACTTGTGGAGCCGGACAGAATTATCACATTCCGCGTTCCGTGGACAGACGATCAGGGCAACGTTCATGTACAGCGCGGTTACCGCGTCCAGTTCAACAATGCGATTGGTCCGTATAAGGGCGGCCTGAGATTCCATCCGTCCGTTTATCAGGGAATTCTGAAGTTCCTCGGATTTGAGCAGGTCTTCAAGAACGCACTGACAACACTTCCGATCGGCGGCGGCAAGGGCGGTTCCGATTTCGATCCTCACGGAAAATCCGACGCTGAAGTGATGCGTTTCTGCCAGGCCTTTATGACAGAGCTTTACAAATATATCGGTGAAAACGTCGACGTACCGGCAGGTGATATCGGTGTAGGCGGACGTGAAGTCGGATATCTCTACGGACAGTATAAGAGAATTACCGGTTCCTATGACAGCGTTCTTACCGGCAAGGGCCTCACTTTCGGCGGCTCCCTGATCCGTACACAGGCAACAGGATATGGCCTTCTGTACTGCGCGGATGAAATTCTGAAGCTGAACGGAAAAACGCTTGAAGGCAAGATCGCGGCTGTTTCCGGGGCGGGCAACGTTGCGATTTACGCGACGGAAAAAGCGCAGCAGCTCGGCGCGAAGGTCGTTACAGCGTCTGATTCCACAGGCTGGATCTATGATCCGGACGGAATTGATCTGGCAGTCCTCAAGGACGTCAAGGAAGTCAAGCGCGCGAGACTGACCGAGTACAAGGCTCAGCGTCCGAACGCGGAATATCATGAGGGCAAGGGCGTCTGGAGTGTAAAATGCGATTACGCGTTCCCGTGCGCAACTCAGAACGAGCTGACACTTGAAGACGCGAAGATGCTGGTCGCGAACGGCTGCCAGGGCGTTTTCGAAGGCGCGAACATGCCGACCACGCTCGACGCTACGAAATATCTTCTTGAAAACGGCGTCATCTTCACACCCGGAAAAGCGTCTAACGCCGGCGGCGTGGCAACTTCCGCACTGGAAATGTCACAGAACGCGGAGAGACTTTCCTGGTCTGCCGAAGAAGTCGATTCCAAACTGAAGGGAATCATGGAAGGAATCGCGCATGCGATGTCCGACGCGGCTGAAAAATACGGCGCAAAGGGCAACTACGTTGTCGGCGCGAACATCGCCGGTTTCGAAAAAGTGGCAGAGGCGATGCTGGCACAGGGAGTTTATTGATATCCCGCTGTATTTAACAAAATAAGTACGAAAGAACTGCAGTCTGAGAAGGACTGCAGTTTTTTAAAAACGAAAAAAGGAAAATCCTTTTTTGTGCGGAACTATGAAACTATAGGGGGATTTTGTATGTCGCTGCGAGAAGAACTTGAGAAAAGGGAATATCGGATTCTTCATCCCGCGGCATCGCATGCGGCGGAATCAGCAGGCAGGAAGACCGGGGAAGAGGAATGCGACATCCGGACCTGTTATATGCGGGACCGGGACAGAATCGTCCACTGCAAGGCCTTCCGAAGACTGAAAGACAAAACCCAGGTCTTTCTCTCTCCGAAAGGGGATCATTACCGGACGAGGTTGATGCATACGCTGGAGGTGTCACAGACATCCCGTACCATAGCCCGCTGCCTCTCGCTCAATGAGGACCTTGTTGAAGCGATCGCGCTCGGACATGATCTCGGACATACTCCTTTCGGCCATGCGGGAGAACGGGCTCTGAACGGAAAGAATCCGGAGGGGTTCCGCCATTTCGAGCAGAGCATCCGTGTCGTCCAGGTACTTGAAAAAAACGGGCAGGGACTGAATCTGACCATGGAGGTTCTGGACGGCATCCTGAACCACGGAACCCAAAGGCATCCCGGCACGCTGGAAGGGCAGGCCGTAAGGCTGTGCGACAAGATTTCGTACATCCATCATGATATGGATGACGCCGAACGGGCCATGATTCTCAAGGAGGAGGACCTTCCGATGAATTTGCGCAGAACGCTCGGCATGTCGACGAGGAGCAGACTCAATACATTTATCCATGATATTGTCAGAAGCTCTGCTGACCGGAACGAGATCCGGATGTCCGCGGAAATCGGAGAGGCGATGATGGATCTCCGCAGGTTTCTCTTTGAGAACCTGTATTCCAATCCCCGTGCCAAAAGCGAAGAAAAAAAGGCGATCGAGATGATCGGACAGCTCTATGATTACTATATGAAGCATCCGGAAGAGATGCCGTCGGAATATCTTCGGATTGCCGGAAATGAGAGAGAGCATCTGCCTACCGCTGTCTGTGATTATATATCGGGAATGACGGATCAGTACTCGAAGCTCGTCTATGAAAAACTGTTTATTCCCAAATCCTGGAGTGTCAACTGAATATGAAATATACGGATGATTTGATTGAGGAAGTGATCCGTAGGAACGACCTCGTGGAGCTGATCGGAGAGAGCGTCCGGCTGAAGAGGAGCGGGAGCAATTATACAGGCCTTTGCCCCTTTCACAGTGAGAAAACGCCCTCCTTCCATGTCAGCGGGGCAAAACAGCTGTACTATTGCTTTGGCTGTCACGCCGGAGGCAACGCGATTACTTTCATGATGGACTATCACAATTACACATTTCCGGAGGCCTTGGATTATCTTGCGCAAAGGGCGGGTGTCGATCTTCCGAAGGAAGAGCTGTCCAAGGCTCAGAAGGAGGCTTCGGAACGGAGGACGACACTGCTTTCCCTATATAAAAAAGCGGCTTCCTTCTACTATTACCGTCTCGGGACCGATGTCGGCGTGAACGGAAGGAATTATCTGAAACGGCGAGGGCTTTCGGACGAGACGATCAAGAAGTTCGGACTGGGATATGCGGACCGTTTCGGCAATTCCCTGTACAGATATGTACGAAGCAAGGGTTTTGAGGACGACGAGCTCCTCAAGGAAAGCGGACTTTTCCGCTTTGATGAGAAAGAGGGCGTCTCGGACAGCTTCTGGAACAGGGTCATGTTCCCGATCCAGGATCCGAGGGGACGCGTGATCGGCTTCGGCGGAAGAGTTCTCGGCGACGGCAAGCCGAAGTACCTGAACTCTCCGGAAACGGAAATCTTCAACAAGCGCCGAAACCTCTATGCACTGAATTACGCGCGTTCCAGCAGAAGGCCCTATTTGATCCTGAGCGAAGGGTATATGGATGTCATCAGCATGCATCAGGCCGGCTTCGACAACGCGGTTGCTTCCCTCGGGACAGCACTTACGCGGGAGCAGGCAATGCTGATGAAACGGTTTACCGATGAAGTCCGGCTTCTCTATGACAGTGACGGCGCCGGTACGGCAGCCGCTCAAAGGGCAATACCGATCCTCAGGGATGCAGGGCTTTCGGTAAAGGTGACGGACCTTCGGCCTTACAAGGATCCGGATGAACTGTTGAACAGCGAAGGGGCCGAGGCGCTGGAAGAACGGCTTGAAGCGGCTCTGAACGGATTTCTGTTTGAAACGGACCAGCTCTCGCTCTCCTATAAGAGGGGAGATCCCGGTGAATGGACCGCGTTTCAGCATGAATGCGCCAAAAGGCTCCTTACGGTCTTTCCGGAAGAGCTGGAACGGGACAATTACCTGCAGGCCGTTTGCGGCAGATACGGTTTTCCGCCGGAGAGCATGGAAAAGCTCATCGCGGGACTGGCCAGAAGCGGCATCGCCTATCAGGAAAAGAGGGAGACGCCGGTAAGGCCCGCGCTGAAGGAGAAAGGAAAAGCCCAAAAAGCGGATGGCTCCATGACGGAGGAACTGTTCCTCAAATTCCTCGCGGCATATCCGGGATCGGCGGCTCTGACGAAAGGGCTTGTAGAGCCGGAAGATTTTCAGGACCCGCTCCTTCGGAAGATTTATGAATATTTTCTGTCAGGCGAACAGGAAGGAGAAGCCCGTTTGATCGCGTCATTTCCCGAAGCCGAAGACGAAAGGAGGGCGGCCGGGATTCTTCAGGGAGCCGGAATGCTCTATGATGAAAATGAAAGAGGACGCGCATTTACGGACATCATCCTGAAAATGCTGAAGCATTCAAATGACAGCCTGCTGAAAGACTCCGACATATCCGACATCGCGGTCTTTCAGAAATATATTGAGAAAAAACGAAAGATAGAGGAAATTGAACGCGGAAGGATCTTTGACCCGGTCGTGTGAAAAGAAAGGAAAGAGTGTAATGGATCAGGAAACAGTAGTATTTTCGGAACAACTGAGTGCTCTCCTCAGGGCCGCGAAGGACAACAAGAATACGGTTACCTATGAGGAAATCGAAGAGTACTTCAAGGAGCTGACTCTGAAAGAGCAGGACATCGAGAAGATCATGGAGTTCCTCGAAGTGAACGGCGTGGATGTCCTGAAGACGGCTGACAGCAAGGAAGACGACGATGTTCTGATGCTCAGCGACGAAGACGAAGCCGGTGAGGAAGACGAAGAGATTGACTTAAGGAACATTGATCTCAGCGTTCCGGAGGGAATCTCGCTTGAGGATCCGGTGAGAATGTATCTGAAGGAGATCGGAAAGGTTCCGCTCCTGACTGCGGAGGAGGAGATTGAACTCTCCAAGCAGATGGAAGAGGGCGGAGAGATCGGCAAGGAAGCGAGAAAACGCCTTGCCGAAGCGAACCTGCGGCTTGTAGTTTCGATCGCGAAACGCTATGTAGGACGCGGAATGCTGTTCCTCGATCTTATTCAGGAAGGAAATCTCGGCCTCATCAAAGCGGTCGAGAAATACGACTATACAAAGGGATTCAAATTCTCCACCTACGCGACCTGGTGGATCCGTCAGGCCATCACAAGGGCGATCGCCGATCAGGCCAGGACCATCCGTATTCCGGTTCATATGGTGGAAACCATTAACAGGCTGATCCGTATTCAGAGACAGCTGCTCCAGGATCTCGGCCGTGAACCAACCCCGGAAGAAATTGCAGACGCCATGGATATTCCTGTGGAAAAAGTACGGGAAATCCAGAAAGTGTCCCAGGAACCGGTTTCTCTGGAGACCCCGATCGGTGAAGAGGAAGACAGCCACCTCGGGGACTTCATTCAGGATGAAAACGTACAGGTGCCCGCGGAAGCGGCTGCCTATACACTCCTTCGGGAACAGCTGGACGAAGTTCTGGAAACTCTGACGGACAGGGAGCGTCAGGTTCTGCGCCTGCGTTTCGGACTGGACGACGGAAGGGCCAGGACCCTCGAGGAAGTCGGCAGGGAATTCCATGTCACCAGAGAGAGAATCCGCCAGATTGAAGCAAAAGCCCTTCGGAAACTGCGTCAGCCTTCCCGCAGCAGAAAGCTCCGGGACTATCTGGACTGATGAAGCTGAGTATTCGCCTTCGCGCGGCAGCCGATATGGTTCCGTCAGATTCGTTTCTGCTCGATATCGGCTGCGATCACGCGTGGCTTCCGATCGTTCTGGTTCAGGAGGGCAATGTGAGGTCTGCTTTGGCCTCCGATGTGAGGATTGGCCCTTTGAGCGCTGCTTCTCACAATATCCGTACAGCCGGTCTTGAAGGAAGGATCGGAACTGTGCTTGCGGACGGCATTTCCCGAAACTGGAAGGAACTGCTTCCGGGATATCGTTCAGACGGGGCTGATAAATCTGTTGCCTGTACCATTCTCGGAATGGGCGGCAGGATGATCGCTTCCATCTGCTCAAACACCTTCGAAGAGGAAGGGGCCTATGGAGAGGGCATTACGGATCTGATCGTATCTCCGCAGAGGGATGAAGATCTCTGCCGCAGGACGCTGGTCCGCTGCGGATTCGACATCATCGACGAGACGTATGTGGAAGAAGAAGGAAAAGGATATCCGATCATTCACGCGGTGCCGGGAAACGGAAAAACCTGTTTGTCTGACGAAGAAGCTTATTACGGACCGGTACTGACCCGGAGGATGCCGGATCTTTACCGGATCCGGCTGGAAAAGAGAAGGGAGCTGCTTCTTTCAATCAGAAACCGGCTGCCTGCTCACCTGGACCAAAGAAGAACGGAAATAGAAAGAGAATTGGCCGCTGTCGAAAATGTTCTTAAGGGAGGAACGAAATGAAAGTAACGGTAAACGGAAATCCCGTAACATGTGACGCCATGACGGTCAGGCAGCTTCTGGACCTGACCTGCCCGTATGAATTCCCTTATGAAAGACCTCTGCTTGCCTATGTGGACGGAAGACTGTCCGAACTGGGGCATCAGGTCGCGGAAGGCATGACGATCCGCTCGCTTACTATCACGGATAAGGCGGGCTATGAAACATACCGGAGAAGCGCGGTCATGCTTCTTCTTGCCGCGTTCAGGAGATTGTACGGAAACACGGTCTCGGATACGGTTCTGCATTTCGCGGTCGGAAGCGGTTTTTATTTTACATTCGGAAAGGATGTGGTTCCGGACAGCAAGTTCGCGGAAAGCCTGAAAGCGGAGATGGTGAAAATGAGAGACGAAGCCATTCCGTTTGAAAAGAAAACCGTGCCGACCTATGAAGCCAGAAAGATTTTCGAAGCTCTTCATATGCCGGATAAGGCGAGGCTGTTTAAAACACGTATGACCTCGAGAGTCAATATCTACACGCTTGACGGATTCGAGGACTATTATTACGGGTACATGGTTCCCGATACTTCATTGCTGTGGGATTTTGACCTGATTCCTTTGAGGGACGGGATCGCGCTGAATCTGCCGGAACGGGCAGTGCCCTGCACGATTCCGGAATTTGAAATGTCCGGCAAGCTGATGGACATCCAGCTGGAAGGGGAGGAATGGGCCGAAAGGCAGGGGATTTCCACCGTTCCGGATCTGAATGAAAAAATTATATACGACAAGGCATCGGAAGCGATCCTCATCTCGGAGGCGATGCAGGAAGGCAGAATCGCGGAGATCGCCGCGAAAATCCGGGACTCAGCCGGAGTCAAATTCGTCATGATCGCGGGTCCTTCCTCTTCCGGAAAGACGACATTTTCTCAGAGGCTTTCCACACAGCTTTCCGCCTGCGGACTGATTCCGCACTATATCGGGACGGACAACTATTTTATAAACAGAGACGATATGCCGGTCGGACCCGACGGGAAACGGGATTTTGAAGGACTTGATGCCGTGGATGTCGCTCTGTTCAATAAGGATATGGAAACCCTTTTGAATGGCGGCAGGGTCGAGCTTCCGTATTTCGACTTCGTGGAAGGAAAACGGGGCTACAGAGGGGATTTTCTGGAATTGAAGGATGGGGAGCTCCTTGTCATAGAGGGGATTCACAGTCTGAACGAAGAATTGAGCACTTCGCTTCCAAAGGAGAGTAAATTTAAAATCTATATCAGTGCCCTGACACAGCTCAATATCGACAGACATAACCGTGTCCCCGCCTCCGACGGACGGCTGCTTCGAAGAATCGTCAGGGACCATCGTACGAGAGGAGCGTGTGCTTCTTCCACGATTGCCATGTGGGATTCCGTAAGGGCGGGTGAGACAAAGAATATTTTCCCGTATCAGGAATCGGCAGATGCCGTTTTCAATTCGGCGCTTCCCTATGAAATTGCCGTTCTGAAAACCTATGCCCAGCCCTTGCTGCTCCAGGTGGAGGAAGATGATCCCTCCTATCAGGAAGCGAAAAGGCTGCTGAAGTTCCTGGATTATTTTATCGCCATACCGTCGGAAGGCGTTCCCGGAAACTCTCTGTTAAGGGAGTTTATCGGAGGGGGATGCTACCATCTGTGATAAGGAAGTCATTTTTTCGGGGGAGGAGTTATGGACAGGCAGATCTGGATCACGGGTACAGCAGGGGGATCGAAGAGACTGCTGACCAGGCAGGCGAATGCGGTGCTGAAACACGCCGATGTGCTGATCGCGGATGAACATGTGCTGAAGGCCGCGGACGCGTACGGAGTTCCGAGAAAGGCAAAGCGCATTACGCTGAAAATGGAAAAGCTGAGGGGAATCCTGGACGAATGCATTGAACGCAATATTGTAATCTTTCTGCCTCTGGATCCTGGAGATGATCCAAGGACGGACGCGATTTTGAAGATCACATCTATGATGCGTCCGGCTTTGCTTCCCGGGGTAGGGATCCGTTCCCTCATTACGGCGCGCACGGGGATCGGTCTTTCGGACGCCTGTACCGTAAAGCTCGAAGAACATACAAATCTGGTACAGCTCATTTCCGCGCATGAAAAGCTGATTCTTTTCGGAAAAGGGCTCGGCCCCTTTGAGAAGGAACTGAAAGAGGCGGGCCTTCCGGAGACGGATGTATACATGATCGAGCATCCGGGCGGAGATGACGAACGACTGAGGAAGGGAACACTTTCGGATCCGTCCCTCATGATGAATGATTCGGACAGCCTGATTCTGCTGGTCAGAAAGGCAAAACTGAAAAAACCGGCATTTAAGGGGGAACTTGAGGAAGCGTTCGGGAATAACGAGCTTCTTATGACAGAAGAAGTGAGATCGGTACTGATGACGCTCCTTGCTCCGGGCCTTCAGGAAACGGTCTATATCATCGGTGCCGGAATCGGCGATACGGCTGCGCTCGCGGCTCTGGAAGCCGGTGACGGACATGTATACGCGTTCGAAAAATCCGAATATGCCAATGCCCTTTCGGAAGATGTGATCCGCAGACTCGGAATCCGCAATCTGACTCTGGTCGGAGGAGAAGCGCCATTGAGCTTCGGTCACCTTCCGCAGCCGGATGCCGCGCTGATTATAGGCTGCCCGGGCATCCATCACGAGCTTATTCAGATCCTGGAGTCCCGGAATCCCGGAATCAGGATCGTAATCGCGACGAAGACAATCGAATCAGCCGCAAGGGATCTGGATCTTTTCGAAGCCAGGGGAATGAAAACAAGTATGCGGCTCCTCACCGTCGGCGAAACAGCCGGTGGAAGAGCCGCACATAAGCTTCGTCCCCAAGAATCCTGGTTTATATTGAAAGCGGAGTATCAGGCCTGAATATCAGGCCTGATTGTCTTGGATGACCTGCATCGCGACCGTAGCGTCCGCGGAGTAATAGAACTGTGACTCCGGAATGCCTGCCGCGAGGGCATCGTCGACTGACGTATAGCCGTAATTGCCAAGCAGAGTTTTGAGAGCATTCTGATAGTATTCGCTGTCACGCGTGATGTTCTCTTTTGCCAGAATTGCCTGTGAAACCATGCAATATTTGACATTGCTTAAGATCATTTCGTTGAGTGTTTCCTCGGTCATACCGAACAGAGCGGCGATTTCAGCCAGCTTTTCATCCGGAGAGTCAGTCTTGCCGGATTCTTCTTCAGAAGCGGACGCGTCTTCTGTATCTGCAGTTTCTTCGCTGTCGGCTGTATCTTCTGTGTCAGCAGTCTCTTCGCTGTCAGCTGTATCTTCTGCATCAGCATTTTCTTCGCCTTCTTCATCGTCCTGATTGTCCACATAAGAGCCGTACTGATCGATGTAAGACTGCTTCCAGGTATCGATGAGGCTCTGCGGATATTTGAGAACTTCGGACGTACTGACAAGCTCGGCGAAAGCGCTGTCTACGGACTGATAGGCGACGGAATTGACGGTAACTTCAAAGAGAGCCTTCTTTCCAGCCAGATTTTCCTGACCGTAATCTTCCGGGAAGGTGACGTTGACATCGACCTGATCTCCGGCCTTATGCCCGATGAGCTGTTCTTCAAAGTTGTCGATAAAGGATCCGGAACCGATCACCAGGTCATATCCTTCGGCGGTGCCACCGTCAAAATAATCTCCGTCAATGGAGCCGGCAAAGTCGATATTGGCAGTCATTCCGTTTTCGATGACCGTGTCCGGACCGGCGTCCAGCTTGATGCCCTTGTATTCTCCGAGCTTGATGAATTCATCCACATTGTCAGCGGTCATTTCGTCACTGCTTGTGTTTGCTTCGTCAGCCGGGAAACCCTGCACTTCGGAAGCGGATTCCTCGGTGGATTCGGTCGTCTCGGATTCGGTCTCCTCCTTGGCCGGGGCAGTGGCATTGCTGCCGCATGCGGCAGTTGTAAATACCATCAATGAGGCCAGAAGAACGGCCATGATCTTTCTTTTCATAATTTACCCTCCGAAAAGTTACTTTCATTGCACGTTCGATTGTACGCCCAAGGGGAAATGAAGGCAAGTGAAGTCTTTGTGAATTGGGAAATGGAATATGTTTGACGATTCCAGAAGGAAAGGATACAATACTCTATTAGGGAATCCGCAAGGGTTTTATATTTTGTTGCCATTGAATAGGTAGATACGGTGTTTTTATGGTATTGACGGAAGAAAACGGCCGCGGCCGCCTTCAAAAGGAGAAGATCCTGGAGCATTTCCGGGAAATGATCCGCATCCCGACTGTTTCCTTCGCAAAGAGGGAAGATACGGACCGGGAGGCGTTTCAGCGGTTCCGAAAGCTGATCTATGATCTGTATCCGGCGCTGTGTTCGACAGCCGAAGTAAAAGAGATCGGGGATTTCGGTCTGCTTTTCCGTATTCCCGGACAGTCGGACAAGCACCCTTCCGTATTAATGGCACATATGGATGTGGTCCCGGCTGACCCGTCGCTCTGGGATGCCGATCCCTTCGGAGCCGAAGTGATCGACGGAAGGATTTACGGGCGCGGAACGCTTGACACAAAATCGACCCTGTGGGGCATTCTGGAAGCGGCTGAACTAAGAGCGGCAAAAGGTCTTGTTCCGGCCAATGACATTTACCTGTCATTCGGAGGAGAAGAGGAGACCTGCGGACCGTGCTGTCAGGAGATTGTTTCTTACCTTAAAGAAAAAGGGGTTCGCCCTCAGTTTGTACTCGATGAGGGCGGAAGCGTGATTCCGGAAGGCCTTCCGGGAGTTCATGGAGAGGCGGCCGTGATCGGGATCGCGGAGAAGGGAACGGCCAATTATCTGCTGGAACTGCGCGATAAAAAAGGCGGTCACGCGTCAGTGCCCCCGAGGCATACTGTTGTGGGAAGACTGTCCAAAGCCGCGGTCAATATCGAGAACCATCCTTTTCCGGCCAGACTCAGCACTCCTGTGAAAATGATGTTCAAAGAGCTGAAAAATGAAGCGCCTCTATACGCGAAGGCAGTCTTTGCAAGACCGGAGCTTTTTGAAAAGGCAATCGTGTTCGGATCCCGTATTCTGGGGCCCACGGTAAACGCGATGGTGAGAACGACCGTGGCCGTGACTTTTTCGGAAAGCAGGTCCGAGTTTAACGTTCTGCCTCAGGAAGCGTCTCTGGGAGTCAACGTGAGGCTTCTGGAGGGGGACACCGTTGAAAGCGCCGCTAAGAGACTGAAGGCGACGGCGGGCGACCCGGATATCGAAGTCCGCTTTGTAAGGGGAACGAATCCTTCGGCTGTCGCTCCTGTTGACACAGACGAATACAGGATGCTGAAGGAAGTGATCTCTGAAGTCTGGAAGGGCGTGATCTGCGCGCCGTATCAGATGAACGGAGGGACGGACGCCCGGTTTTATTCGGAACTGACAGAGGAAATATACCGCTTTTCTCCTATGATCATGAGCAAAGAGGAGAGAGCGAGCGTGCATGGTGTCAATGAGTCGATCGCGATTGACAACCTGATGCGTATACCGGTTTTTTACCTGAAACTGATGGATCGGATTTGAGCAGCAATAGCTGCGGAAACAGAATATGAAGTCCTCCAAAAAAAGACAACTGAAGATCACAACTGCACAAAGAACAGCTGCGGTAAAGAAACAGAGAGCCATCATAGGAGGCGCTTGCGCGTTTATTCTCCTTTATCTGTGTATCGCGGCATTTTTTGCGGGACATTTTTTTCCGAAGACGACGGTAAACGGAACCGCGGTAGGCGGGATGAGCAGGAACGCGGCAGCGAAAGCCCTTCAGGAGGCCGCGGATCATTATACACTCACCATGGAGGGGCCGGAAGGAAAGACGGAAGTGCTGGACGATCCGGAACTCAATGTGGTCATTATGGACAGTTCGGCTCTGAAAACCCTGCTCTTTTCTCAAAATGCCCTGCTTTGGCCGGCCGGCCTTTTCGGCATGAAAACATATGACTGCGGTCTGACCGCTTCCTATAATGAGATCGCGCTTGCCTCGGATCTGGCCGGAATCGGATTGCTGAATACCGATTCAATGCGCGAACCTCAGGATGCCTGGCTGGAAAAAGACGAAAACGGCAATGCGCGGATTGTTCCGGAGGACGAGGGAAATACTCTGGATGTCGGTAAGGCCAAGGCGCAGATCCGGGCAGCAGTGGCAGGCGCCCTCACTCATGTGGACCTTACGGAAAGCCAGGTGATGCCTTCGGTCCGGGCCGGTGACGAGACGCTTGTGAATCGTCTCAATCAATGGAATCAGTATATGAAAGCCGCAGGGCTTACTTACCGGATTATTACACGGGAAGAGGTCATTGACAGAAAAACCCTGGCGAGCTTTCTTATTGATGACGGAGAGTCGATCAGTATTTCCAGAGATGAAGTCATAGGACTTATGGCCGTCTGGAGAGAACGCTATAACACTTATAATACTTCTTTCCGCTTCGTTACATTCAGGAAAAAGGAGATCTCGATCGCGCCTTACGGTGATTACGGCTACGAGCTCAATGACGAGGACATGGCCGAGGATATCATAAAGAAAATCGAGAACGGAGATCACGGCACCTATGATGCTCTCTGGTATCACGAGGCGCCTTATAAGGAAAATAACGGTCTCGGCGATAGCTATGTGGAGATCAGCATCGATGAGCAGCGCCTCTGGGTCTGGAAAGACGGACAGGTGGTGGTGGACACGGATGTCGTGACCGGCTGGCCGGTTCACGGGAGCACGACCTATCACGGATGCTATGCCATCAAGAGCAAAAACCGCAATGTCACGCTGGGCGAACAGGACGTTCAGGGATATGCCAATCCGGTGGACTACTGGATTCCTTTCAACGGCGGAGAAGGCATGCACGACGCTCCGTGGAGAGAGTATTTCGGCGGAAAAATCTGGATTGAAAACGGATCCCACGGCTGTGTCAACGTGCCGGCGGAAGTGATGGGAGACGTTTTCAACAATGTGGAAGTCGGCGAGGCGGTTGTTATTTACGGAAAAGATTATAACGAAGAAGTAAATGACATCAATAACAAAGAGCCTACCTATGATTACTATTATGATGTCTATTACGGTGAAGAATAAGACACATATGTCATGTGAACAGGAATAAAAAATGGGTAAGATTAAAGAAATCCTGAAGATAACGGACAATCCTTTTCTGAATTACTATGAACTGCATACCGTTACAAAAGACGGGACCGATAAGAAGTATTTCATGGCAAGCCGCGCCCGCGATGTGGACGGTCTTGAGATCAGCCGCGGGAAGACAAAAGCGGACGGTGTCGCCATGTATGTACTGACCGGGCCGGAAAAGGACAGGGTCCTCCTCATCCGCCAGTTCCGCTGGCCGATCGGAGGCTATGTCTATGAATTTCCCGCCGGTCTTGTCGAAGAGGGAGAGGATTACTCCGAGGCGGCAATCAGGGAAGTATATGAAGAAACAGGGCTTCATCTGACTCCGGTTCATACGGATCCGATGTTTTCACGCCCTTATTATATGACTGACGGCATGACGGATGAAGCCTGCGCGCTGGTTTACGGCTATGCCGAAGGCGACATCCGGGATCAGCATCTTGAAGAAACCGAGGAAATCGAAGTGGTACTCGCGGACCGTGCGGAGGTTCGCAGAATCCTGAAGGAGGAGCGCGTCGCCGTCAACGCGGCGCTTCACCTGATGCATTTTCTGCACGATCGTGAGCCGTTTGCGTTCCTTAATGATGAGAAAAATTGAAAGTGAGGAAGAAACATGGGAATTTATGAAGAACTGCAGGCAAGAGGACTGATTGCCCAGGTCACGGATGAAGCACGCGTGCGGGAACTGGTCAATACCGGAAAAGCGGTCTTTTATATCGGATTCGACCCGACTGCCGACTCTCTTCACGTCGGACATTTCATGGCCCTTTGCCTTATGAAGAGGCTTCAGATGGCCGGCAATAAACCGATCGCGCTCCTTGGCGGCGGAACCGGCCTCATCGGAGATCCGTCCGGAAAGACGGATATGCGTAAGATGCTGACGAAAGAACAGATTCAGCACAATATTGACTGCTTCAAGGTTCAGATGAGCCGCTTTATCGACTTCTCCGACGGGAAAGCGCTGATGGTCAATAACGCGGACTGGCTGACCAAGCTCAATTATATCGAGCTTTTAAGGGAAGCGGGACCGCATTTTACCGTAAACAGGATGCTTGCCGCGGAATGCTATAAGCAGAGATGGGAAAAGGGCCTTACATTTATCGAATTCAACTATATGATCATGCAGGCCTATGACTTCTATAAGCTGTACACGGACTATGGCTGCAATCTTCAGTTCGGCGGCGACGACCAGTGGAGCAATATGCTCGCCGGTACGGAACTGATCAGAAGGAAGATCGGCGGTGACGCCGATGCCATGACACAGGTTCTCCTGCTGAATTCCGCGGGCCAGAAGATGGGCAAGACCGTGAGCGGAGCCGTGTGGCTGGATCCCGAAAAGACCAGTCCCTACGAGTTCTATCAGTACTGGAGAAATGTGGACGACGCGGACGTCCTTCGTTGCATCCGTCTTCTGACATTCCTTCCGCTCGATGAGATCGACGCGATGGAAAAATGGGAAGGCAGCGAGCTGAATAAGGCCAAGGAAATTCTCGCGTACGAACTGACGAAACTGGTCCACGGCGAAGAAGAGGCCGAAAAAGCGCAGGCTGCGGCTAAGGCTCTCTTTAACGGCGGCCCGGCAGCGGAAATTCCGACGCTCCTCCTGAAAGACGATGACTTTGAAAATGATGAAATCGGAATCATTCCGCTTCTCGTAAAGGCAGGCTTCGCTCTGTCCAACGGTGACGCGCGCCGCGCAATCACGAAGGACGGCAGCATCAAAGTAGACGGCCGGAAGATTACCGATCCGTTTGAAAAATTCAACAAGTCCGTTCTTGCCAAAGGAGAGGTCATCCTCAGCAAGGGCAAGAAGAACCATAAGAAAATCCAGCTGTAAAGAAGGAGCGGTTTTATGATTTCCGATAAAATGAAATCGATGGTGGCAAACAGCTCGGTAATCAGAGCGATGTTTGAAGAGGGAAAAAAGATGGCGGTCCAGTACGGCGCCGACCATGTCTTTGACTTTTCATTGGGAAATCCCAATGTTCCGGCTCCTTCCTGCGTAAAAGAAGCCATTCTGGATATTATCGAACATGAAGATTCTCTTCACGTACACGGATACATGAGCAATTCGGGCTACGAAGAAGTAAGACAGACTCTTGCCGAACACCTGAACACGCTGTACGGCAAGTCCTATTCCGCTGAGAATCTTCTCATGACGGTCGGTGCCGCGGGAGGACTGAATGTCATTTTCAAAGCCCTTCTGAACCCGGGAGATGAAGTGATTACGGTCTCTCCCTATTTCGTGGAATACCGTTCCTACGCGGGCAATTTCGGGGCCGCACTGATTGAATCTCCGACAGATCCGGACACCTTTTATCCGGATATCGAGGATCTGGAACGAAGAATTACCGAACGGACCAAAATTCTGATCCTCAATTCTCCGAACAACCCGACGGGCGTAGTCTATCCGGAAAGTGTTATCCGTGCGATCGGCGAAATGCTCAGCAAAAAGGAGAAAGAGATCGGACATCCGATCTTTATCGTCTCCGACGAACCGTACAGGGAGATCGCTTTCGACGGCATCGAAGTGCCGTGGATTCCGGATTTCTACAGGAATACGGTTGTCGGATCCTCTTACAGCAAATCTCTGTCCCTTCCGGGCGAGCGTATCGGCTACCTGGTGATTCCTTCGGAGGCGGAAGACTTTGAGAACCTCGTGGCCGCGTGCAATGTGGCGAACCGTATTCTCGGCTTTGTTAACGCGCCCTCACTGATGCAGCTTGTTGTTGCCCGCTGCGCGGACGCGAAAACGGACGTCGAGTTCTATGACAGAAACCGGAAGCTTCTGTACAAATCGCTGAAAGACTTCGGCTACACCTTCACAAAACCGGACGGGGCATTTTACTTCTGGGTGAAGTCCCCCGTGGAAGATGAACGCGAGTTTGTGGAATATCTGAAGAACAACGAACAGATTCTGGTCGTTCCGGGCAGATCTTTCGGCTGCGCGGGCTGGGTACGGATCGCTTACTGCGTATCTCATGAGACGATTCAGAATTCGCTGCCGGGATTTGAAAGAACCGCGCAGCATTACGGTTTATAAAATACCGTCCCGATTGAGGAACACTGATGTCAGATAAGCAAAAGAAACAAAACTGGCGGGAATATGTACGCCGGATCGATCCCTATGTGCCGGGAGAACAGCCGAAGGAACGAAACATCGTAAAACTCAACACGAATGAGAACCCCTATCCTCCGTCCAAGCGGGTAGAGGCGGTTCTTCGCGGCCTTGATCCGGCTTCTTTAAGACTCTATCCGGATCCGGATGCGTCCGTGCTCATTTCGGCTATCGCAAAGCACTCAGGCGTTGATGAGGATGAGGTATTTGCAGGCGTCGGCTCAGACGATGTGCTCGCCATGGCATTTATGACATTTTTCAACTCCCGTGAACCGCTGCTGTTTCCGGATATTTCCTACAGCTTTTACGAAGTCTGGGCGGACCTGTTCCAGGTGCCGTTTGAAAAGGTGCCTCTTGATGAGGCATTCAGAATCAGGACGTCTGACTATAAAAGAGCCAACGGAGGAATCATTTTCCCGAATCCGAACGCGCCGACAGGCATTCTGCTTTCCATACGGGAGATCAGGGAGATTCTGGACGCGAACCGCGACAGTGTCGTCATCGTGGATGAAGCCTATATTGATTTCGGAGGGGAATCCGCGGTTCCGCTGATCAGGGAGTATGACAATCTTCTGGTCGTGCAGACATTTTCCAAATCGAGAAGCGGGGCGGGACTTCGGATCGGATACGCGGTCGGTTCCCGTGAACTGATCCGCCATATGCGGGATGTCAAATTCAGCTATAATTCCTATACACTGAACCCGCTGCAGATTATGGGCGGAGCCGCGATGATTGAAGACGAGGAGCATTTCCGGAAATGCCGGGACAGAATTATCGCCACAAGGGAGCGGTCGGCCGTAAGGCTGAAGGAGATGGGATTTTCGGTACTGCCTTCCGCGGCGAATTTCCTGTTTGCTTCACACCCGTCTTTGGGCGGGGAGGAACTGTTCCGGTTCCTCAAAGAGCATGGAATCTACGTACGTCACTGGAATAAAGCGCGAATTGAGAACTATCTGAGAATTACGATCGGAACGGAAGAGGAGATGGAACAGCTCTTCCGGGTGCTCGCGCTGATGATCAAAGAATGAACCGGGAGTATAGAAAATGCAGACTGTAACAGAATGGTTTCTGTCACATCCGGGGTTCCCGCCCCAGCTGGCAGTAACGCTTATATCCATGTTGCCGATCCTGGAACTGAGGGCCGGAATTCCGCTTGCGAGAATGGCAAAGCTGCCTTTGGAACAGGCGATCTTTTTCTCGGTTCTGGGAAATGTGATCCCGATTCCGTTTATCCTCCTATTCATCGAAAAGATTTTCAACTGGATGAGGCCCATGCGCTTTTTCGGCAAGATTGTCAGGGCGATTGAAAAACGGGCAATGAACAAATCGGAAAGCATCAAGACCGCCGAATTCTGGGGAATCGTGTTTTTTGTAGGGATTCCTCTGCCGGGAACCGGAGGCTGGACAGGCGCGCTGATCGCCTCAATGCTGAAAGTGGAACTGAAAAAAGCCGCTGCCGCCATTGCTTTGGGAATCGCGATCGCGGCAACGATCATGAGTTTCATCTCATACGGTGTATTTCATATGTGAGGGGATTATGGCAGGAAGAAAACCGCAGCATATCGGCGTCATCATGGACGGGAACAGACGATGGGCGAAGCAGCACATGTTTTCGTCTGTCATGCGCGGACACGAAAAGGGTGTGGATACCTTCATCGATCTGTGCGAATGGTGTGAGAACGCGGAAATCCCGTATCTCACCGTCTATGCTTTTTCAACGGAAAACTGGAAACGGGCCCAGGAAGAGGTAAGGGATCTGTTTTCGCTGATGCGCCGTTTCTTCAGAGACGAGATCCATCGCTGTGTCGAAATGGGCGTAAGCGTTCATGTCGTCGGAAGCATGGATCGTTTTTCGGAGGAAGATCTGAAAGTCATCCGCGATGCCGAAGAGATTACCAAAGACGGAAAAAAGCTCTATCTGCAGATCGCGCTGAGCTACGGAGGACGCGACGAGATTGTCCGTGCCGCGAAGGCCTGGGCGGCTGACGTCGTATCCGGAAATAAAGATTGTTCTTCTCTTACGGAAGAGGAATTTGAATCCTATCTCTATACAGCCGGTGTGCCGGATATTGATCTTGTAATCCGGACCGGAGGGGATGTGAGGCTTTCGAATTTCTTCCCGTGGCAGACCACTTACGCGGATCTGTGGTTTACGGATGTGCTGTGGCCTGATTTTTCAGAGAAGACTCTTTCTGAAGCTCTCTCATGGTACGAACATGTAAAAATCAACAAGGGACGCTGATACGTTTCCGGAAAGGGTGCGCATGGGTAAGGAAGGTAAGACAGCATTCGGGCAGTTTTTCTCGGAAAGCAGGAAGGAAATCGGAAGGGAGATCGCCCAAAGAAACAGAAAACTGAAAAAGGACTCCAATCTGTTCCTCAAAACGGCCAGGGAAGATCTGGCGGAACTCAACGAAGGCGGAAAGCTGCTTCGGGGTACGCTGGTGAGACTCGGTTACAGAACGGCCCTTCACATGAAAGGCGAGGACGCGTCAGATCTTTGTTACAGCAATGCTCTGTCCGCCGCGTTTGAAATGTTTCAGACCGGAGTTCTGATTCATGACGATATCATTGACAATGCCGCGACCAGACGCGGACGCTATACGATCCAGCGCCGCTATGAACAGAGAATGGCTGTCCGCGGGACCAGGATGCTTACGGAGGCGGATGATATCAAAGACGTCGCGCGTTCCGCGGCGATCTGCATCGGAGATTACGGCATCTATGAAGCGAACAGGATTCTGGCGGAAGCATATGCCGAAGATCCTTCCGCGGCAAAACTGATTGCCTATTTTGACGAAGTGGTCCTCAATACGATCCGCGGGGAACTTCTTGACGTGATCCTCCCGTATGAACTGCAGGAAGTCTCTTACGATATGAAAGAAGGACAGCGTCTTCTCGAGGAGTCCATCCGGGATATCTATCATCTGAAGACCGCCTGCTATTCGCTGATCGGCCCGCTGCATCTGGGAATGATGCTCGGCGGCGCGGATGAGTCTTCGATGAGAATGATGGACCGTTTCGCGGACGACGTCGGAATCGCGTATCAGATCATGGATGACCTGCTCGGAATCTATGCGGATTCAGAGGTACTGGGAAAGGACGTGGGTTCGGATATCGCCGAATTCAAACAGACGATTCTCTATATGTATGTCCGTACCAAGAAGCCCGAATATGCCGAAGACCTCCTCCGCTATTACGGAAGAAAGCATATCGACGGGGAAACCCTGTCGGAAGTCCGCAGGATTTTCAGGGAGAGCGGGGCATATGATTACGCGCAGGACGCGATGAGAAGCTGCTTTTTGAGAGCCGAAAAAAGAATCGGCCGCATGTCGTTCCTCACCGCGGAGGACAAATACATTTTCAGGGATTTTCTGTTGTGGTGTCAGGGACGGAAATACTGAGGAGGAGTCTATGCATTTTACAAAGATGCACGGAATCGGAAATGATTATATTTACGTGGATACACGGCACGGAAGGCCGGCGGATCCGGGAACATGTGCCCGCCTTTTGAGCGACAGGCATTTCGGAATCGGGTCGGACGGCCTCATCCTCATCAATCCGTCCGGGAAGGCGGATTTTGAGATGGAAATGTACAATGCCGACGGAAGCCGCGGAAAGATGTGCGGCAACGGCATTCGCTGTGTCGGAAAATATGTGTACGACCACGGACTGACCGATCGCACGACGATCACCGTGGACACTCTGGCCGGGGTCAGAACGCTGACGATGAAAAAAGGCAGTGACGGAAAGATCGCGTCCGTGAGAGTGGATATGGGTCAGCCGTCTCTTGACCCGGGAGACCTTCCGATGGATCTTTCCGTACTGGGGCCTTATGAGGAGAATCGCGCCGGGTCCCTTGCGGATACAGGGACGGTTCTCAATTATCCGCTGGAAGTGAACGGCAGGACATTTCATATCACCTGCGTTTCCATGGGGAATCCTCACTGTGTCATTTTTATGGAAGAGGATATCGGATCGCTTCGGATTGAAGAGGTCGGAACACTTTTCGAAAACAATCCGCTGTTTCCCGAAGGCGTGAATACGGAATTCGTCAATTGCCTCTCGAAGGACAGGATCCGGATGCGGGTCTGGGAGCGCGGTTCCGGCGAGACGCTGGCCTGCGGAACGGGCGCGTGCGCCGCGGCCTATGCCGCCATGTGCCTCGGATTTACAGAGCATTTTACAACAGTGGAACTTCTCGGGGGAACCTTAGGCATTTCCCTTGACGGGGAAAGCGGCCATCTGTATATGGAAGGGCCGGCTGAGGAAGTCTTTACCGGTGATGTTCCCGTCGAGATGACTTGAAGAAACCAGGCAAATCATCGATTTTGAGTAAGGAGGAAAACAATGTTCAGAGTCAATGAGAACTATCTGAAACTGCCCGGCAGCTATCTGTTTTCTACAATCGCTAAGAAAGTAGCGGCTTATTCCGAAGAGCATCCCGACAGCGGGATCATTCGTCTCGGAATCGGTGACGTGACGCAGCCGCTGACGGAGCCCGTTATAAAAGCGCTTCACGAAGCGGTGGATGAAATGGCATCCGCGGAGACCTTTCACGGGTATGCTCCGGATCTCGGCTATGCCTTCCTCAGGGATACAATCGCGAAAGAGGATTTCGCGGCCAGAGGATGTGATATCAAAGCTGATGAGATCTTCGTATCCGACGGCGCCAAATGCGATTCCGGCAATATTCAGGAACTGTTCGCGCCGGATACGAAAATCGCTGTCTGTGATCCTGTTTATCCCGTATATGTGGATTCCAACGTTATGGCCGGCCGTACGGGAGACTATGATCCCGAAACCGGACGCTGGTCTTCCGTGATCTATATGCCGTGTACGGAGAGCAACGGATTTGTGGCCGATCTTCCGGAAGAGATTCCGGACGTGATCTATCTGTGCTTCCCCAACAATCCGACAGGCGCGGCCATTACAAAGACCCGTCTTCAGGAGTGGGTGGACTTCGCGGTTAAAAACGGCTGCCTGATTATTTACGACGCGGCTTATGAGGCCTACATTTCCGAAGAAGACGTACCGCATTCGATCTATGAGTGCGAAGGCGCCAAAAACTGTGCCATAGAGATCAGGAGCTTTTCCAAAAATGCCGGCTTTACCGGAGTCAGACTGGGATATACGGTCGTTCCGAAGGAGCTTGTTTTCGGAAATGCTTCCCTCCACGATATGTGGGCGAGAAGACACGGCACAAAATACAACGGTGCGCCTTATATTATTCAGAAAGCAGGCGTGGCCTGCTATACGGAAGAGGGCAAGGCGTCCATCCGCGGGCTGGTCTCTTATTATATGAAAAACGCGAAGACGATTTACGACGGCCTGAAGGATATGGGATATACGGTATACGGCGGCGTCAACTCTCCTTACATCTGGCTGAAGACGACCGACGGCATGAGCTCCTGGGAGTTCTTCGACTACCTGCTTTCGAGAGCCGGCGTTGTCGGAACACCCGGCAGCGGATTCGGACCGAGCGGTGAAGGGTACTTCAGAATAACCGCTTTCGGCAGCTATGAGAACACTCTGAAAGCGCTGGATAGAATCCGCAGCATCTGAAAAGGAGAGATAAGATGAGCAAAGTATATGTGTTCCTCGCTGAAGGATTTGAAGAAGTAGAGGCTCTGACACCTGTAGATCTTCTGAGAAGGGCCGGCATCGATACACAGACGGTCTCAATCGGAAACTCCCTTACGGTTACCGGAAGAAGCGATATCACGGTAAAAGCGGATCTTCTCTTTGAAGAGGCGGATCCTGACAGCGCGGATATGCTGGTTCTTCCGGGAGGAATGCCCGGTACCCGTTACCTCATGGCGCATAAAGGCCTTGAGAACGCCCTGAAGAAAGCTGCCGCCTCCGGACGTTATACAGCCGCGATCTGCGCCGCGCCTTCGGTTCTTGCCGCTCACGGCATTCTGAACGGCAAAAAGGCGACTTCTTATCCGGGCTTTGAAGAAAAACTGACAGAAGGGGGAGCGTCCCCGACGGATGCGGAAGAAGTTGTGACGGACGGAACGGTGATCACAAGCCGCGGCGCGGGAACAGCGATTCCTTTCGCGCTGAAACTGATTGAGGTACTGAAGGGAAAAGAGTGTGCCGCGGAAATCGGAAACAGCATCATCTTTGGAAAATAATACTGTTCAGAGAGAAATTGCTGTGATATACTCTCATAATGTCTTATTCAACGAACAGACAATGAAAAGCACCTTTTCATAAAAATAAGAAGTAAGAAAGAGACTGATCAGGAGGAACTATGAGCGTTAAAATTGAAAAGCTGGAACACAATATGGCAAAACTGACAATCGAGGTGGCGGCAGCAGAATTCGTCTCCGCGATTAAGCAGGCCTATAACAACAACAAAGGGAAGATTTCCGTTCCCGGATTCAGAAAAGGAAAGGTGCCGCAGCAGCTGATCGAAAGAATGTACGGCGAAGGCGTATTCTATGAAGAAGCTGCCAATATTCTGATCAACAAGACCTATCCGAAGGAATCGGCTGACGTGGAAATCGAGATCGTCTCGAATCCGGAAATCGACGTCGAGCAGATCGAAAGAGGAAAGGACTTCATCTATACGGCCGTTGTCGCCGTTCGTCCGGAAGTCATTCTCGGAGCCTATAAGGGCATCGAAGTAAAGAAGCAGGATGTGCTTGTGACGGATGAAGACGTTGAGAAGGAACTGAAAAAAGAGCAGGAAAAGAATGCCAGATTCGTGGATGTGGAACGTCCGGCCGAAAACGGCGACAACGTGCTTCTGGACTATGCGGGAACAGTCGACGGTGTTGCTTTCGACGGCGGCTCTGCCGAAAACCAGACTCTGACCCTCGGTTCCGGCCAGTTTATCCCGGGCTTTGAAGAACAGCTCGTCGGATTAAGTGTCGGCGATGAGAAGGATGTCAATGTCACATTCCCGGAACAGTATCATGCGGAAGAGCTGGCAGGAAAAGACGCCATTTTCCATTGCAAGATCAAGAAGATCCAGGCGAAGGAACTTCCGGAACTGGACGACGATTTCGCGGCGGATGTTTCCGAGTTTGACACTCTGGACGAATATAAGGAAGACCTGAGAAAGAAGCTTGTCGAACGCCGTGAAGCGGCTGCGAAGCAGGCCAGAGAAAACGAAGCTCTTGACAAGCTGATCGAAGCATCCGTGATGGATATCCCGGATCCGATGGTTGACCGTACGGTTGACAATATGTACAATGACGCCGCCCGTCAGATGCAGAGCCAGGGCATCAGCATGGATATGTATCTGCAGTATATGGGCCAGACGGAAG
The DNA here is from genome assembly GCA_900319795.1 of uncultured Eubacteriales bacterium. Classification (GTDB taxonomy): domain Bacteria; phylum Bacillota; class Clostridia; order Lachnospirales; family Lachnospiraceae; genus Chordicoccus. The sequence goes on from ONPU01000005.1 coordinate 96,857, forward strand.
AATCCTACAAAGAGCAGATCCGTCCGCAGGCGCTGAAGCAGATCCAGAGCAGACTGGTGCTTGAAGAAGTGGCGAAGTCTGAAGATATTGAAATCAGCGACGAGAAGGTCGATGCCGAAATCGAAAAGATGGCAAAGAGCTACGGAATGGAAGCGGACCGTCTGAAAGAGTACATGGGCGAGGCCGAAAGAGAAAATATGAAGAAGGATATGGCTGTTCAGGAAGCCATCACTCTTATCGAAGAGAACACGAAGGAGGTCTGATGATCAGGAATGCACTTGTTCCCTATGTGATTGAACAGACAGCACAGGGAGAACGCAGTTATGATATCTATTCGAGACTGCTGAAGGAACGGATTATTTTCCTCGGGGAAGAAGTCAATGACGTAACAGCTTCTTTAGTGGTCGCGCAGCTGCTTTTCCTGGAATCCGAAGATCCGGGAAAGGATATCAGCCTTTATATCAACAGTCCCGGCGGTTCGGTGACTGCAGGCATGGCGATTTACGATACCATGCAGTATATCAAATGTGATGTCTCGACAATCTGTATCGGGATGGCTGCCAGCATGGGAGCGTTCCTTCTGGCCGGCGGCGCGAAAGGGAAAAGACAGGCTCTTCCCAACGCGGAAATCATGATCCATCAGCCTTCCGGCGGTACATCCGGAAAGGCCAGCGACATGCTGATCGACGCGGATCATATTCTGAAGACCCGTAAAAAGCTCAATGAGCTGCTGGCTCAAAATACAGGAAAGGATCTTCAGGAGATCGAAAGAGATACAGACAGGGATCACTGGCTTACAGCCGAAGACGCTGTCGCATATGGTATTATCGACAGTGTGGTTGTAAATCGATAAGAAACAGACTGTTTATCCCGTGCCTTTATGAAGACACGGGATTTCTTAGTGCCGGACGGTCTTGTCCGGCAAATGAGGAGTTTTCATGGCAAAAAACGCTAACAGCCGCTACAAATGCAGTTTCTGCGGAAGAAGCGCGGATCAGGTACGGAAGCTGTTTTCGGGAGATAACGGCACCTATATCTGTGACCAGTGCGTTTCCATCTGCTCGAATATTCTCGAAGAAGAGGAACTCGAGCGCAGGATGATTTCCGATGACAACGAGTTTGACATTCATCTTGAAACTCCGGCCAAAATCCGTGCCTTTCTCGATGAATACGTGATCGGTCAGGAAGAAGCCAAGAAAGTTCTTGCCGTGTCCGTATACAATCACTACAAAAAACTGCTGCATTCGGAAGACGACGGAGTCGAACTCTCAAAGTCCAACATTATGATGCTCGGTCCTTCCGGTTCGGGAAAAACTCTGCTTGCCCAGACTCTGGCCCGTATGCTGAACGTTCCGTTCGCGATCGCGGACGCGACAACGGTTACGGAAGCCGGTTACGTGGGTGAGGATGTGGAAAATATTCTGCTCAAGCTCATCCAGGCGGCAGACTTTGATATTGCCCGCGCGGAACACGGTATCATCTATATCGATGAGATCGATAAGATCGGCAGAAAATCCGAAAATGCCTCCATCACAAGAGATGTCTCCGGCGAAGGCGTTCAGCAGGCGCTGCTGAAGATCGTGGAAGGTACGATTGCCTCCGTTCCTCCTCAGGGCGGACGCAAACATCCGCAGCAGGAGATGATCCAGATCGATACATCCCAGATCCTGTTCATCTGCGGCGGAGCATTTGTCGGAATGGATAAGATCATTGAGAGACGTCTGGATACAAGGTCGATCGGATTCGGAGCGGAAATCAAAAAAACGGAAGAAGAGCGAAACGCGTCTGAAATTCTGAAGGCGGTCATGCCGCAGGATTTCATCAAATTCGGTCTGATACCGGAGCTGATCGGCAGAATTCCGGTAGTGGTTTCCCTGGATGAACTCGATGAGGAAGCGCTCGTCCGGATTCTGAAGGAACCCAGAAATTCACTGGTCAAGCAGTATACCAAACTCTTTAAAATGGACGGCGTCACCCTGACTGTCACGGATGAAGCGTTACACGCGATGGCTCGTGAGGCGATGGAGCGAAAGACGGGAGCCCGCGGCCTCCGGGCCATTATGGAAAAGACGGTCATGGACGTCATGTACGAGATTCCGTCTGATCCGTCCGTTACGGAATGCGTCATTCGCGCGGAGCATGTGGGCGGAGCGGAGAAGCCGGAACTGATCAGGGACAAGGGCGGCAGGAAGACCGAACCCCGGAAAGCCCCTGTAAAGAGAGAGAAAAATGAAGGGACAGAGGCCGTACGAAGAGCGGGAAGGCGGAAAGCCTGAGATGAGTGAGAACAAGATTCGAAGCGTCGAGCTTGAAAAGGTGTGCGGCATTACCAGTGCTCTTCCTGTGAATCCGGTTTTCGAGGTGGCATTTGCCGGAAAATCGAATGTGGGAAAGAGTTCACTGATCAATGCCCTCATTCAGCGCAAATCGCTCGCAAGAACATCCTCTTCTCCGGGGAAAACCCAGACGATCAACTATTACAGAGTCAATAAGGATGAGGCACGCGAAGAATTCGCTCCTGATTCCTATCTGGTGGATCTCCCGGGATACGGGTATGCTTCGGCGTCTGAAGAAGTGAAGGCGCAGTGGGGCAGGATGATTGAGCGGTATCTTGAAAAAAGCGCCATGCTGAAAGCGGTATTTCTTCTTGTGGACATGCGGCACAAACCTTCTTCAAATGACCGTCTGATGTACGAATGGATTCTGAAGAAGGGGATGACTCCCGTGATCATCGCCACAAAGAAAGACAAGATCAAAGTCTCGGGAAGAGACCGGGCACTTAAGGATATACGGGAGGGGCTCGGCCTCAAGGGAAATGCCGAGATCATCGCATTTTCCTCGGTAACAAAGGAAGGCCGCGAAGAAATCTGGGAGAAAATCAGAGAATGCCGATTATAAAAGCCAGATCGCTGGGATACGACTATCTGCGTATAGCCGGTGATACGGAAACAAATGAAACCGTGAATGCTGTTCATGACGTCGACATCGATATCATGAAAGGGGATTTTGTCGCGATTCTCGGCCACAACGGGAGCGGCAAATCCACGCTTGCGCGGCATATGAATGCCCTGCTTCTTCCGACAAGAGGCACGATCTGGGTAGACGGGATCAATACCGGTGAAGAGAAGGAAATCTGGAAGGTCAGGCAGAAAGCCGGAATGGTGTTCCAGAATCCGGACAACCAGATTATCGGGTCCATCGTGGAAGAAGATGTCGGATTCGGACCGGAGAATCTCGGGCTTCCGACTGAGAAGATCTGGAAGCGCGTCGAGCATGCTCTTGAAAAAACGGGAATGGCGGCGTTCCGGGAACGCTCACCGATGCGCCTTTCCGGAGGACAGAAGCAGCGTGTCGCCATAGCGGGTGTCGTGGCGATGAGACCGGAGTGCATCATTCTGGACGAGCCGACGGCCATGCTGGATCCCCAGGGCCGCATGGAAGTTCTTTCAGCAGTGCGTGATCTTCAGAAGCAGGAAGGAATTACAGTCATTCTGATTACGCACTATATGGAGGAAGCGGCACTGGCGGATAAAATCTACGTGATGGATCAGGGTGAAATCGTCATGAGCGGAACGCCGCGGGAGGTGTTCTCCCGGGCCGAAGAACTGAGAAAACTGCGTCTTACCGTGCCGCAGGTGACGGAACTATCCGAAAGACTTAAGAAGGCCGGCGTCGATCTGCCGGACGGAATCCTTGAGATCAGCGAACTTGTAGAAGCTCTTCTTGCTTTTGCTTCCAAAAATAACAAAGGTAATCAGATACCGGAGGAAGTATGAATACGGATCAGGTGCTTCTGGAACTGAAAAATGTGAATTACAAATACGGAAGCGGGACGGCTTTTGAGGTGCATGCCTTAAAGGATGTCAATCTCAGAATCGGAAAAGGAGAATTCATAGGGATCATCGGACATACCGGGAGCGGGAAGTCCACTTTGATCCAGCATATGAATGCGCTGGTAAAGCCTACGTCCGGCCAGGTTCTGTATAAGGGAGAAGACGTCTGGGAAGAGAAGTATGACCGGAGGCTTTTAAGGACGCACGTAGGCCTGGTGTTCCAATATCCGGAGAACCAGTTATTTGAAACCGATGTTCTGAAAGACGTGATGTTCGGACCGCTCAACAAAGGTCTTACGCCGGAGGAAGCGAAGGAAAGAGCCCTTACCGCTCTTTCGGAGGCGGGCGTTCCCGAAAAGTATTATGAGTCTTCTCCGTTCGAGCTCTCCGGAGGGCAGAAACGACGGGTGGCGATAGCGGGTGTTCTGGCTATGGATCCGGACGTGCTGATTCTCGACGAGCCTACGGCGGGACTTGATCCTGCCGGGAGGGATGAGATCCTCTATGAAATCGGAAAACTCCAGAGAGAACGCGGAATCACCGTCATTCTGGTATCCCACAGCATGGAGGACGTCGCGGAACATGCCGGACGCCTTCTCCTTGTGCATGACGGACAGATTGTAAAGGACGGTATGCCGAGGGATGTTTTCGGGGATTTCAAGGAGCTTGAGTCAATGGGACTTGCTGCTCCGCAGGTAACGTACATTATGCATGAGCTGAAGGAGAAGGGCATGGCTGTCGATACAAACGCCGTGACCGTAACGGAAGCCGCGGAAAGCATTCTGAAGGCGCTCGGTATGAAAGGATGAAGTGACTTCGTATGAGAGATATGGCACTCGGACAGTATTATCCGTCAGATTCCATACTGCATGTTCTGGATCCGAGAGTGAAGTTTATCGGCACTCTGGTCTATATCTGCGCTCTTTTCGTAGTCGACGGACCTTTCGGCTACGCGTTTTGCGCTGCCTTTCTGTTCATGATGATTGTTCTTTCCCGTGTTCCTTTTCGTCTGATACTGAAAAGCCTTCAGCCGATCATTTTCATCATGATCATCACAATGCTCTTCAATGTCTTTCTGACTCCAGGGGAAGTTCTGTGGAAATGGAGCATTTTCAAGATCACAAGGGAAGGAATCGTCCTGGCGGTACGTATGGGAATCCGGCTGATGCTCCTGGTCAGCGGCTCGTCCATCATGACCCTGACCACTACACCGAACGCGCTTACGGACGGTATGGAAAACCTCTTCGGTTTTCTGACTTATATAAAAGTTCCCGTTCATGAAATCGCGATGATGATGAGCATCGCCCTTCGTTTCATACCGATCCTCATGGAAGAGACCGATAAGATCCGCATGGCGCAGATTGCCAGAGGCGCGGATTTCGAGGGCGGAAATTTCCTGAAAAGAATGAGAAATATGATCCCTCTGCTCGTTCCTCTGTTTGTTTCCGCGTTCCGCAGGGCAAATGACCTCGCCCTGGCCATGGAAGCAAGATGCTATCACGGAGGAGAGGGAAGGACGCAGATGAAACCTCTGCACTATCAGAAACACGATTTTATCGCCTATCTGGTGATTCTCGGATTTCTTGCCGTCTGTATTCTTCTCGGAGTAAAGAGACTATGAGATTTCTTATACGCATCGCCTATGACGGAACTGCCTACAATGGGTTTCAGTGCCAGAAGAACGGAGTGGCGGTACAGGATCTGATTAACAGGGCCCTCACGGATCTTTTCGGGCAGCCGATCAAAACCATCGGCGCGAGCCGTACCGACACGGGGGTTCACGCGAGGGACAATGCAGCGGTTTTCGATGCGGAGACGAGGATCGATCCGTCTAAAATCGCATTTGCCTTAAATGCCAGACTCCCCGAAGATATCCGGATCATGTCTTCCGAACGGGTGCCGGACGATTTTCATCCGCGGTATCAGGAGACGATCAAAACGTACAGCTACCACATTTTCAACAGCATCCACCCGGATCCGCTTCTCAGAAATACGGAATTTCACTATTACTATCCTCTGGATGCTGATAAAATGAGGGAAGCGGCTTCGTACCTTTTAGGGGAGCATGATTTCGCTTCCTTTTGCGGAGCCGGGAATTCCACGAAAACAACCGTAAGAACAATTTACAACGCGGATGTTTATCAGGATGGAAAAAGGATCACACTGGTGATCCGCGGAAACGGGTTTCTCTATCATATGGTGAGGATCATTGCCGGCACTCTGATCGAAATCGGAAACGGGAAATATCCTCCTTCGAAAATGCGGGAGATTCTGGACGCGCGATCGCGGGATGCTGCCGGTCCTACTGCGGTATCCAGAGGCCTTATTCTCGAGGAGATTCGCTATCCCGAATATGAAACAATGCAAAAAGGAGAAGACGAATGAGAAAAAAGATGGCTGTGGCTTTTATCACCTGCGTTTTCCTGAGTGTCCTCGTTGCCTCTTTTCCGGTAATGGCAGCGAATAAAGGCAGAACGACATATGCCGGCATTGACTACAGCGCTGTTTACAGCTATTCCTATTATCTGAAAAAACATCCGAAGCTGAAGAAAAAATACGGGAACAATGATAAGGCCGTGCTGAAATACTATATCAAACACGGATATCCCAAACAGGAGAAGGCAAGAAAAAAGGTGGCAAAAAACGCATTTGACTCCATTGCGCAGCAAAGATTCGCAAAAGCGCTCAAGAAGACGAAGACAGCTGAAAAGACGGACCAGATCATTCTGGTAGTCGACCATCAGTTATCGCTTTGGAATAAAAAGGCGGACGGAACATGGAAGAGGGCTCTGAAGACCTATTGCGGATACGGAAGAAACGGCTTTTCTTCCGACAGACATGAGGGGGACGGCACGACTCCCGTCGGGTCATTTCCGATCCTGTTTTCATTTGGCAGCGCCGATGATCCGGGCGCCAAAATGGAATGGAGAGATATTACACCTTATTCCTATTGGTCAGGAGAGAAAAGAACTTATAACACATGGGTTGAGAGCCGGTCTTACATGGCAGGAGAGCATCTGATGGACTACTATCAGTATGCTTACGCGATGGCTCTCGGATTTAACTCCGATCCGGTGGTCTATAAAAAGGGCTCGGCCATTTTCCTGCACTGCAAAAGCTATGACCGCTGGCATACGGCGGGATGCGTCAGTGTGAAAAAGTCGGTCATGAAGAAGCTGGTCAGGAAGTGTCATGAAGGCGCTTATATCCTGATTGTTCCCAAAGAAAATAAAATTGCAAAATACTGAGATTTTAGTGTTGACACAGGCTTCAAAATCTCAGTATAATAAGCGGGTGCGGCAATCCCGGCCGTACAGGTTTTGGTTGTCATGAAGATGACCGGCCATTTGTGATGTATGGAATCGACCATGCCCCGGTGCGATCTGTACATTGGCATCGACGCTTCTAGTGGAAAAGCGGTACATGCCGGATGACACCTATGATACTTGATTTTTTCAGGAGGAAAGATCCATGAATACATTTATGGCGAAGGCGGAAGACGTCGAGCGCAAGTGGTATGTGATCGACGCAGACGGCCTTACACTCGGACGTCTGGCTACCGAAACGGCCAGAATCCTCAGAGGAAAGAATAAGCCGATCTTCACGCCCCATACAGATACAGGCGACTATGTGATTATTGTCAATGCGGATAAGATTCAGGTTACCGGAAAGAAGCTTGACCAGAAGATCTATTTCCGTCATTCCGAATATGTCGGCGGTGCCAAGTACACAAAGATGCGCGACATGCTGGCAAAGAAACCGGTATTCGTAGTCGAGCACGCTGTCCGCGGCATGGTTCCGAAAGGTGCTCTCGGCGACCAGATGTTCAAGAAACTTCATGTTTATGCAGGTCCGGAACATCCGCACGCAGCTCAGAAGCCTGAAGTTCTGAAGCTGAACTAATGATAGGAGGGTACTAAGTTGGCAAGCGAAAAGTTTTATGGAACCGGTAGAAGAAAAAGCTCTGTCGCAAGAGTTTACCTTTCTCACGGCACAGGCAAGATCACGATCAACAAACGCGACATCGACGATTACTTCGGCGTTGAAACTCTGAAGATGATCGTTCGTCAGCCGTTTGGTGTCACAAATACAAACGACAAGTATGATATCAATGTTTTCGTACATGGCGGCGGCTACACAGGCCAGGCGGGCGCGATCCGTCACGGACTCAGCCGTGCTCTGTGCAAGGCAGATGCAGAATATCGTCCGGCACTGAAGGCCGCCGGCTATCTTACGAGAGATCCGAGAATGAAGGAACGTAAGAAGTACGGTCTGAAAGGTGCGAGACGTGCGCCGCAGTTCAGCAAGCGCTGATCGAGACCAAGAGATCATCGAAAAAGCCCGGAAATACGCCATTTCCGGGCTCTTTCTTTACCCAAATCTTTTTGATTCCTTTTCGAGACTTTTGAAGAAAATTAGCCTAAAATCGCTTTCAGATCCTCTTCCGGAGTGCTGATCGGTGCAATGTTGTAGTTTTCTACAAGGTAGCTCAGCACATTCGGAGAGATAAATGCATAAATGCCGGGAGCGAGGGACCGAGCTTGATATTCTTTATACCAAGGTATAAGAGTGTCAGCAGGATACATACCGCTTTCTGCTCGTACCAGGAAAGGATCATGGAAAGCGGGAGCTCATTGACACCGCAGCCAAACGCATCTGCAAGTGCGACTGCAACACGGATCGCGCTGTACGCGTCGTTGCACTGACCCATATCCATGATGCGGGGCAGTCCGCCGATCGTACCAATA
>ONPU01000011.1 GCA_900319795.1 uncultured Eubacteriales bacterium
TCTACTCTCTTGTCAAGCTTCTTTTGCAAAAAAAAGGACCCCTATATCATTTCTGATATAGAGATCCTTGATTGTCATCTTAACTTAATGACATTGGGCTTAATGCCCCGCCATATTGAATAAACTGAGTTTTTCAGCCCCATTTCGTGCCGCAGTTCGGGCAGAATTTCGGAGGATTCTCCGGATCCGGAGCCATAAAGCCGCAGTTTCCGCATGCTTTGGCAGCCGCTGCCTGCGGTCTCGGAGATCCGCAGTTCGTGCAGAAATTGCCGGAGTTGACCGCGCCGCAGCTGCATGTCCAGGATGCGCCGGCCGGCTGTGCCGGAGCGGCAGCCGCCATCTGTGCCTGGCCCTGCTGCATAAGGCCCGCGATATTGTTCTGGCCGCCGAGGCCGCCCATCATGCCAAGGCCCGCAAAACCGGTAACAGCGCCTGCGGAATTGGCGGCAGCCGTCTGCATCGCTTCCGTCTGTCCGAGTCCCATCGCCGCGCCGAGCATGGACGGATCCGTATAGCCCTTGGTCTCCTGATATTTCTCGATTTTCTTCTTGCTGTTTTCATCAGCATCCATCATGCCGATCGCGATCTTGAAGATCGAGATGCCTCTGGCCTCTTCCCAGTCTGCGTCAAGGATCGCGTCCACGTCCTTGGTCAGTTGAAGTTCATTTGCCGCGATATCGGTATAAGGAATGCGAAGCTTGGACAGCTGTCCGACGCCCTGACGGATGGCTGCGATCGCTTCCGTCTTGATCTGCGGTTCAATATCTTCACGCGTGATCATTCCGTTGCCGTCCGCGCCGGCCTTCTGGGCACCAAGTACCGAGAAGAATCTGGCCGGATCCGTGACCTGGATGGAATAGACGCCGTTGCCCATCAGGGTTGTCGCGATATGCCATACCGGCTGGCCGGTCGTGATATCTCTTTCCCAGTGATCGAATGTAATGTTGCCGGAGCCCCACTTGAAGCCCTGGATTTCGCCGAGGTTGATGTAGAACACTCTCTGGGTGTTCGTTCTCTGGCCGCCGGCGAGGAACTGCTGACCGATGGACTCAGCAAGTGCCTTAAGGCCCTTATTGCCGCCGCTCATCAGAGACGGAGCTGTTGAAGCGTCATATGTATATCTGCCCGGTTCCGCGCAGAATTCCACGATACGGCCATTTTCCACAAGGATCATGCACTGGTTCTCCTGAACGTCAATGCCGGAGCCCGATGAGATAATATTCTCATCTCCTCTGTTTTTGGAGCCCTTCGTGACGATCTTATTGCCGCGTTTCATAATCACGCCGTTGGACATATCCCCGCTTTCGAAATAGTCTACCCACGATGCGGAAAGAGTTGTGTCAATCGCGCCTCCGAGTGCTCCGAGCGCTGATGCCGCTACCTTAAGTAATCCCATAACTTATATTCTCCTTTCTATTGTGAATATGAAGTACAAGTTTGTATTTCACAACCGGCCGGATCTTATGTCACGACAGGATTATGAACTTGAAAATGATACCGCTGAACTTTATCAGAAATGGCCGCCTCCTCCAGAGAAGCTTCCGCCGCCTCCCGAAAAACCGCCGCCGGAGTGCGTCCCTCCGGTAAAACCTCCTCCGCCGGAGCTTCCGCCGCTGTCCCTGTGAATGGTACGGCGGGTTGTGTGTGTGCCCAGGAATCTGGAATCGTGACGCACCGTGTGATAGTGATTCACCCTCAGCCTCGGCGTATTCGCTTTGGACGGCTGTGAACGGTTGTGTTTCGAAGTCATGAACAGCATCGAAAGCAGGGACAGAATCGAACTGAGAATCAGCGACAGCGGGGTCGGAATGAGCTTGTAAATGATTTCGTCCAGCTTTTTCGTATCATCGACGAATTTCATTCCGGCGCCGTAATAGTCTCCGTTGCGGGCCTTGCTCATTGTGTCGTCATAGACTTCTTTATGGAATTTGACGTACTTCTCATCCGCGTATTTGCCGTGTCCCATGGTCCAGAGCACGCGGTTTCCCATATCGATGATAAAGAAGAGCGCGTCCTCCTTGAAACCGTTGTCCATATAGAACTGTTCAACGTATTTCATGGTGGTCTCCATCCCGTAGCTGGCATCCATCGGGACGTCTCTCGAGGTTACGATCGCGATGTCGGCGTCTTTCTTCGCCGCAACGGCCGCAATTCCCTTCTCCAGTTCCTCTTTCTCCGCTTCGGTGAAAAGACCCGCAAAATCGTAAACTCTCTTTCCGTCGGAGATGTCCACGCGCGGAATCGTAAAGACCTGACCGGTATTCGATACATACGTATCGTCTCCGTCCTTATTCTCCGCTTCGGCCTCGGCAGCGTCGTAAATGAACATATTCGTTTCCGACTCGGGCGTCACAGCGGAAGAATCCACTTCGAGTCCGGCTTCTTCAACAGCCTCTGCCAGATTTTCTTCCGCGCTCTCTTCCGGCGCTTCCGCTTCCACTTCCGGAGCGTTTTCCCCGGCTTCCGCGTCTTCCGCTACGGTCTCGGCGATCTCCTCATCGGGGACCATCTCCTCTTCGGAGTTCTCCTCCCCATTTGTCTCCTCATCCGCGAAGACATAGTCGTCCAGAACGATTTCTCCTCCGTCGTCCGCGAATACGGAAAACGGTACCAGAAGAGTCAGCGCGAGTACGAAGATCAGGAGGCTGTTTATCCATCTTCTCTTTCTCATCATACCACCCCCAGTACTCTCAGAATCAGAAACAGGATCTGTGTGGCAAGCAATACTCCGCCTCCGATTTCGACAATCCGGATCGGATCCTTCGGAATCTCGCCCACCATCTTGCCGGTCTGGCCGTTCATGCCGAACATGTACTCCTTCCCTTTATAGTTGGTATAAAGAACCCATACGGGAAGCATGGCCTGCTCGACCTTCTGATTGGACCAGTCGTATCTCTCGGAGCGGATCATCTTCGTAGTAAATTTACCGGCATGGTCGGCAACCTCTTCCGAAAGAACCTCCTTCGCGCGCGCTTTCGCACGCGGCTCATTTTCAGACGGAGATTCATCCCACTGCTGGGTATAAAAACCGCTCAGATACGCCGGATTGAACTTCTTCATCTTGTTGAAGTCGAACGGCTCGACGGAATCCATGAGGACGTTGTCCATCTCTTTCATGGCGTCCGCGGGAATTCTCGAGAAATGTCCGCCGCCTTCTTCGTGGACTTCGTAAGAACTGGTTTCCGTGATTTCCTGGTCGCCCGTCATATAAGAACGTATTTTTTCGCCATGAATATCCATGGCGGCAGTTCCGTCAAACGTATAGAGCCAGTAAGGGACATACATGCCCTTGATCTTCTCGATCGTGGACTCTTTCGTGAACAGTCTCGGCGTCAGGAACGACTGGCCGCAGAGTTCCTTGTATTTCTCAACGACTTCTTTCCGTTCCACCTCAAAGGGGAGCACATAGTCCGGCTTGAACTCACCGCTGACATTTCCCGTCAGAGTAACGGCTCTGCCGCAGTAAACACAGGTTGTGGCCACTGTTTTTTTGGACGTGATCATTTCAGCGCCGCAATGGGGGCACTGATAAACGACAAGATCAGAAGTCGACACAGAATCATCCGTGGCCTTGGCATTTTCTCCCGCCGCGGCAGCCTCGATTCCCTCGCCTTCATTTCCCGCCTGAGCTATGACCTGATCCTCTTTTCCCTCTTCCTCCGTCTGGAAATCATATTCCGAAGGATCGAAATCGGACCCGCAGTACTCGCAGTGAAGCTTTCCGCGCTTCGGATCAAAATACAGCTCGGCACCGCATTGCTTACAATTGTATTTCTTTGCCATGCCTCTCCTTTCCGCTTTTTATGCCCTTCTTTTAAATGAATTCTCTTCACGCTGTTTCCCGAAGACTTTCTTTTTAAAAGAGAGGTTCCTAAATTGCGACAAATAGAGCAAGTTTAACTATGATTTCTTTAAATACTATACCATCTGCGATTTCCGTTCGCAAGAACTGAACAAAAAGAAGGAACAGCTCATAAGAGCTGTTCCACGTTGTCAAATAATTCCTTATGCTTTTCGACCATGGCCTCGGAGCCGATCACGCAGATACCGCCCTGTTCGAAGGCTTTCCGGACCGCGCCGGCGAGCGCCTTGAGATCGTCGGCGGAAGCACAAAGGATCTCGTCACGTCTTGCCTGTCTCTCCTCATCCGTCTGTCCGCTCAGGTAATTCCGAAGGGAAACTATCCCGAAGACCGAAGGCGTCAAAGGCGTGTCGATCCCGCTGATCGTTCCGATCACGTATTTGGTCATCTCCTTCTCATCCGGCGCGAAATGTTCCAGGTAATCCGGGATTTCCCTGTAAATATCGAGCGTTCTTTTAAGGTGTGGATCCCTGTAGGACACCATCACCGCGCTCCCGCATTTTTTCAGCGACGCTCCGCAGCCGTACGCGCCTCCGCGCACGCGGATGTTCTGCCACAGGTACTCATAGCTCATCAGCGAACGATAAATCATCATGGCGCCGTTATAGGAAGCGCCGCTTCCGCGCCAGTCGCCCGCGTATGCCGCGAACTGGACCTGTCCCGAAGTCTTGAAGGCTTCATTCAGCGTGCCATACGGTTTCAGAATGAACGGTTCCTGTTCACACGGAGCATCCGGGAAGCCGTCAAAACCGGCAGCAAATTCATTTTTAAAATGATCCCGCTCCTCCTCTTCACAGGTCATGCTCACAGTAAGACCCGAAAGCCGCGCAAGTCCGGCACACAGCGTTTTCAGTTTTTCCGAAATCTCGGCGCCGCGCTCCTCAAAGTGTTCGTCCAGATCTTTGACGAAGCGGTAGAACGCGATTCCTCCGGTCTTGTCCCCGAAAGCGGACTGCGGAAGGAAATAGGCCTCGGCTCTCAGCGAAGCCGCCGCATTTCCCGCATGCATCAGGACTGCCTGCAGCTGGGAGACGGTCTGGGAAATGATTTCCTTCACCCTCTTCCGATCCTCAAAACGCGAAGTCAGAAGCGCCTCTTTGATCAGCTCCAGCGCCCTGTTCGTCTTGGCGTAAAGCTGTTTGGAACGGATCAGCAGATAGGCTTTATAGTCGTCCTCCGGCCCGGGTGTTTCCGATACAAGGATGCCGGCGCTTATGCCTCCGGTTTCACTGTTGATCTCATTGTTGAGCTCCATGTAACTGAAATGTTCCGTATCCAGGTTGAAAAGCATGCCCTTCAGAAGGCCGAGCCACGGAATATCCTCCTCATTGAGATGCAGCGCGTCAAAGAGGAGCTCCGTATAGCCGATCCCGTTGGACGGCGCGTAGTGGAACAGAACCGGGATTTCATGTCTGCCCTGATCTCCGCCCGCAACTTCGACGGAATCTTCGATATTGGAGAGCTGCACGATTTCCTTCCGGATATCCTCTCTCATGAGAACCGGAATGGAAGCAAGCGCCTCTTCCGTCTCCTCCGTATCCTGCCATGCAAGGAGCGCATTGGTCTCTTCAACGATTTTGCTCCGTGCATCCTCGGTAAGCGAGGCCCTCAGCTTTTCCAGCTTTTCGGCAAGCTCACTGTCCCTCTGCTCCTGAAGGCCCTGCACCGGTTTCAGGATCACAAGGGCGCGGTGGGTATTTTCAAGAAGAGCCGAACGGATCAGATTTTCAAAATATCCGGTCTCCATCTCATCCCGCAGTTCTTCAAAGGCCTTCAGCTGCTTCATGTCCACAAACGGCTTCGTGTCGTCATAGAGCCACGAATCCATGATATTGAGTCCGTAGAACAGTCCCTTCGGATACTGGGCAAAGTCGGCTTCGCGGAACTGGAATTCAAGGGAATTGAGGCCGGCGTGAAGCGCTTTCCGGCTGATCCCCTTCTTAGACTGTTCCTTTAACACATCGAGGATGATCTGGCGGAAGCGTTCCGCGTCCTCCTCATCGGCATTTTTGGCAGTGACCGTAAAATAGGGCTGCAAAATGCCGTCATTGTACTGTCCGTATACATCCATACCCACGCCGGCGTCCAGAAGAGCCTGTCTGACAGGCGCGCCCGGAGCCGAAAACAGCGCGTAATCCAGTACCTGGAACGCGATCTTCTCCTTGACGTTGAGCGGGTCGCCGCAGACGGCATTCCAGGTCAGATGGGTCTTTCCGGACGGATCTTCATCCGGCGCGATCGGATAAGACCGCGTGACAATCCGTTCTTCCTCAAACGCGGGCTGCTTTTTAAGCGACGAATCGACCGCAAGCAGATCGTAATCCGACAGATATTCCCGGTCAATGAAGCCGAGGCATTCGGCCATGTCCATATCTCCATAGAGGAAGATATAGCTGTTTGACGGATGATAATACTGTCTGTGGAAATCGAGATACTGCTCATATGTCAGCTGCGGAATGACGTTCGGATCTCCTCCGGACTCCACGCCGTACGAAGTATCCGGGAACAGAGCGTTCATCGTTTCGCGCTCAAGGACGTCATCCGCGGATGAGAAGGCGCCTTTCATTTCATTGTAAACCACGCCGTTGATGACCAGCGGTCCTTCGGTGTCCTTCAGCTCGTAATGCCAGCCTTCCTGACGGAAAATATTTTCCTCATGATAAATATTGGGATGGAAAACCGCGTCCAGATAGACATGCATCAGGTTAAGGAAATCCTGTTTATTCGTACTCGCGACCGGATAGACGGTTTTGTCCGGATAGGTCATCGCGTTTAAAAATGTGTTGAGCGACCCTTTGACCAGCTCGACAAACGGGTCCTTCAGCGGAAAATGTTCCGACCCGCAGAGAACCGTATGCTCGATGATATGCGCCACACCCGTTGAATCCGCGGGCGGGGTCCTGAACGCGATGCTGAAGACCTTATTGTCGTCTTCGCACGGAAGAAGCACGACCCGTGCTCCGCTCTTTTTGTGCCTCAGAAGCATCCCTTCCATATGAACATCCGGGAGCTGTTCATCGAGGATCAGTTCATACTGCGGGATCATTTCCATCAATTTCTGTTCCATTTGCAAAATCCTTTCTTTGTAATAAGACGGGATCAAGATAGCCGTCATAGATCCGGGTTATACCAAAGTGTCCAGTTGTCCGTCCGCGACACCGCTTCGTAGCCGTTCGCGCTCAGATTTTTGTCTGCCTTCGCTTCGTCGAAAACCATGATATAGTTTACTTTTTTCGCGCGGAAATGGCCACCGAAGTCGCCCCCTTCCGCCGTCATGCTGCCGTCCAGTATCATCATCCTTCTGAACAGCCTCGGATTCTCCTCCGAAAGCTTTTCCATGTTCAGATTCCTTCCCACATAGAGTCGGATGGAAGGATCCACCTGACGGATTCTGGACATCACACCGATCGGGCCGGCGAACACCGCCTGATCGTTTCCGCTCTCCTGCCGGTTCCTGTTTATCGCATTGAGGACCTGCAGCGTCGGCAGGGTGACCTTCTCAAAACTGGGACTTCTCCTCCAGTTTTCAGAGGTATAGACGGTCTTTCCTCCGAAGATCAGAACCGCTGTAAGCACAACAAAACCGGCAAACCGCGCCGCTTTCCCCGGCAGGGACGAGACAAGATCCGTTGCGGCAAGCGCGATGAGCACCGTATAGGGAATCAGCCATAAAAAACGCCAGTAGACTTGTCCGTCCCGAAAGAACGGTTTTAAAATGAGGTACACAATCGGCAAAAGAAACGCGGCAAGCATCAGCAGGGAATACGATACAAGGACGACCCTGCCGGCCGACTGCCTTCTGATGATCAGATAAAAAACGGCAGCCAGCATCAGCGGCAGATAGAAACTGCTGCCGTATACCATCCGGACCGTATTGATGATCTGTTCAAATGCCTGTGCCAATTGTTCTCCTTTGCGGTGTCATTTTTATAATATGTTCCTGATCATTACCTTATTTTCAAATACACCAGAGCGCAGATGGCCGGGATCACAAATGCGGGAAGACATTTTACAAAATAACTCCCGCTCTTTTTCATGAATGAAACAAGAAGCAGAAAGAGTCCCGCAGCCATAGCCGCAAGCACGGCTCCCATCGCGGTCTGAAGTGACGCGGCGGAAAGCAGCGCGGTAAGCATTATCACATCCGCAGACTGCAGCTTCTCGACACGGATGAGCCGCAGCCCGAAAGCGATGATCAAGGGAAGAATGAGGCCGACGATCTGGGCCTTGCCCTGCCAGCTTCTGAGCATCACAAATGACCCGGACGTAAAGGTCGAAAAGCCGGAAAACGCGGAGATTACGAAACAGAACACCATAAAGATCCCGCACTTCCTGCGGTCGTCTCCAAACAGTTCTCTCGCGATCATCAAAAATGCCGTAAAAAACAGTACCGTAAACACCGGCGGAAGAATACTGTGACAGATCGTCACAGCGCGGATTCCGCTGATTTTTGACAGAAACGCATAAAACGCGAACTGCGGAGCCGCGACCAGGCGGTTCATTCCGTCCGTTTCAAGATTCTTCAAAACAGCACCGGTTCCACCGTTGTAAACCATCAGAGTATTGGTATAAACCGAAGTGGCAGCGGTCCCGATATAGGAATAGTCATCGTCATCCAGATGCATCATGAAAAAGGTGACAAGCGAATGGCCGAGAATGAGAACTGACGGAAGAATCACATTCGGATTCACAAACAGTTCCTTTGCCTCCTTAAGGGGATTGATTCGTTCCCTGATCAGGATTCTGAGCGAATACACGGCCGCCGCGAGAAGAATCACAAGGTAGATCGCTATGAGAAGATCAAGGGACGTATGCATCAGGGTGCAGACCAGCGCCGGCAGGTAAAAAAGGCCGTAAAGAACCACCCATCCCGCCGCGTAACGGAACAGCAGCGCATACGCTCCCCCGTCCTTATTCCTGATCAATCCGCTCCCCAGAATATACGGAACCACCGTTATCATGAGCAGCAGAATCAGTGCTCCTGCCAAACCCCATTCCTCCCCGTCAATCTCCAAATCTCCGCTGTAAACTGACATTCTAACAGACATTTTATGTCTGTTATACCACGAAACAACGAGGCATGCACGAATGCTTGCATTCGTATATGCCGACTGTACGAGATAACAGACGCTTTGCGTCTGTTATATCATAAAATAAAGGGATTCACAAATAGCAAGAGGCTCACGCAGCCCCTTTTTATATGCTATAATTGAGCAGATGAACAATTCAAAAGTCAGAAAAGAATATCTGGATATGCTGAACGTCACGGCCGCCTGCGCAGTCGTCTTTCTTCATGCCAACGCCTGCTTCTGGGATTACAGCCTTGATAGCTGGTGGCTTTCCGCGAACCTGATCGAATCCCTTTGCTACTTCGCCGTTCCGGTTTTCTTCATGATCAGTGCCGTTGTCTCCATCGACTACCCGGCGCGCTGCTCGACCCCCGCGTTTCTGAAAAAACGCGTAATCCGGATCCTGGTGCCGTTTCTCATCTGGAGCCTCATCGGCCTTATCTTCAAGATCCTCATCGGCGCCGTAAACCTCACGGACCTCACGCCCGCCGATATCGTAAAAGGAATTTTCAGCTTCCGCTTCATGCAGATCTACTGGTTTCTGCCCGGTATCTTCTGCCTCTACCTCAGCATCCCGCTCTTTGCCGCGGTTCCCGACGAGAAAAAGAAGGACCTGTTCACGTATCTCGCCCTCATCGGCTTCATCCTGAACGCGGCGGTGCCGTTTCTTAAAACCATCAGCGGCACTTCTTTCAAATGGCCCTTCACCATCGCCGCGGCTGCCGATGCTCTCCTCTACATTCCGATCGCGTATCTGATCGACCGTGTTCCTCTGAAAATGAAACACGCCGCCTGGATCTACACCGGCGCCGTATTAAGCCTTCTCATCCATTTCGGAGGCACCTGGTTTCTTTCTGCTTCCGCAAATGAAACCTCTTCTGTCCTGAAAGGCTACTATACCCTTCCCGCCGTTCTCTACTCTTCCGGAATCTTTCTGTTCTTCAGGAGAAATGAGACCCGGCTGCTTGGCACTCCATTGAAAAAACTTACAGATTTCCTTAGAAATGATACATTCAGTCTCTATCTCGTTCACTACTATGTCCTGCATATCTTAAGAGCCGTATTGTACAAACGTCTCCTCGGTATTCCGGATACATCTCTTCTATACAGGCTGAGCGCTCCTCTTATTACAATTCCGCTGTCTGTGCTGTTTATCCGTCTGTTCCGAAAACTCCCCAAAGGAAAGCTGCTTCTTCCCTGACTGCGTTTCTTGCGGTCCGAATATCCTGAGTCTCGATCAGAGCAAAAAAGCTGCCGTACTTTCGTACGGCAGCTCGATTTTTGTTTCTCAATTATTCAGCGGGCTTATAGAAGTCAACCAGTTTGTTCAGTCTGTCGAATCTTTCCTTCGCTTCCGCTTCGGACTTCGTGAAGAGTTTCTCAGCACGTTCCGGATTTGCTCTCATCAGTGAGCTGTAACGTACTTCGCCCATGATGAAGTCACGATAGGATTCCGTCGGAGCCTTGGCATCCAGAGTGAACGGATTCTTGCCTTCTTCAACAAGTGCCGGATTGTAGCGATAGGTTGCCCAATATCCATGCTTTGCTGCAAGAGCTTCTTCTTCGATGGACTTGCCCATACCCTTGCGGATACCGTGGTTGATGCACGGTGCGTACGCAATGATGAGGGACGGACCATTGTAAGCTTCCGCTTCCGCGATCGCGCGAACTGCTTGGTTGTAGTCAGCACCGATGTTGATGCTTGCCACATAGACATAGCCGTATGTCATCGCGATCCCGGCGAGATCCTTCTTCTTGGTCTCCTTGCCGGCTGCCGCGAACTGAGCGACCGCACCGGTCGGAGTAGCCTTGGAGGACTGTCCGCCTGTGTTGGAGTAAACTTCGGTATCGAAGACCATGACATTGACATCATGTCCGCTGGCCAGAACGTGATCCAGACCGCCGAAGCCGATATCGTATGCCCAGCCGTCACCACCGAAGATCCACTGGCTCTTCTTGGCCAGGAAGTCCTTCTTCGCGACGATATCCTTCGCGCGCTCATCATCGCAGCCTGCAAGAGCGGCAAGAAGAGCATCGGAAGCTGCGCCGTTTTCAGCACCGCAGTTGAAGGTATCGAGGAACTTCTGTCCCTCTTCCGCCGCAATACCGGCAGCGACAAGTTCTTCGACTTTCTTCTTCAGACCGCCGCGGATAGCCTTCTGAGCGAGTTCCATACCATAGCCAAACTCAGCATTGTCTTCGAACAGGGAGTTATCCCATGCCGGGCCTTTGCCTTCGAAGTTCGTGGTATACGGTGTGGACGGTGCGCTGTTGCCCCAGATTGAAGAGCAGCCTGTCGCGTTGGCAATGTACATTCTGTCGCCGAAGAGCTGAGTGATCAGCTTCGCGTACGGAGTCTCGCCGCAGCCCGGGCACGCGCCTGAGAACTCAAGCAGCGGCTTCTTGAACTGGCTTCCCTTTACCGTATTGATCTTGTACTTTTCGATAACGTCCTGCTTCTCCGGTGTCACCACAGCCGCGTCGAATACCGGCTGGTCGATCGGTGTGCCTTCTGCTGCCGGAACCATTGTAAGAGCCTTCGCGCCCTTCTTGCCCGGGCAGACATCCGCGCAGGAGCCGCAGCCTGTGCAGTCCAGAGCTGAAACCGCGATGAGCATCTTCTTGTCCGGGAACTGAAGCAGCGGAAGTGTCTTTGTTCCTTCCGGAAGTGTTGCCACTTCTTCGTCTGTCAGAGCGAACGGACGAACGACGCCGTGCGGGCAGACATAAGAGCAGCGTGCGCACTGGATGCAGTTGTCCGGATTCCACTGAGGAACCATAACCGCGATACCGCGCTTCTCGAAAGCAGCTGTGCCGGACGGTGTTGTGCCGTCTACATATTCCTTGAACGCGGAAACCGGGAGGCTGTTGCCTTCCTGTGCGGAAACAGCGTTCTGGATGTTGTTGACGAAACGAACCTGAGCGGAATCGCCTTCATGTACCTTGAATTCAAGGCCTTCGTCGACGCATTCAGACCATTCAGCCGGAACGTCAAACTTGCGGACCTGCTTTGCGCCTTCTTCGATCGCTGCCCAGTTCTTCTCGACGATATCCTGACCCTTGCGGCCGTATGTCTTCTGAGCGGCATCCTTCATCAGCTGGATTGCGTGCTCTTCCGGAATGATGTTCGCGAGCTTGAAGAACGCGGACTGAAGAATCGTGTTAATTCTTGTCGGGCCCATGCCTGTCGCGATACCGATCTTGACGCCGTCGATGACGTAGAAGTTGATCTTGTGATCAGCGATGAACTTCTTCATCTGACCCGGAAGGTGGGATGCGATCTCGTCATCCGACCACGGGCAGTTCAGAAGGAATGTTCCGCCGTCTACGATCTCCTGAACCATATTGAACTTGGTCACGTAAGCCGGGTTGTGGCATGCCACAAAGTCAGCCTTGCGGATGAGATAAGTCGACTTGATCGGCTTCTTGCCGAAACGAAGGTGGCTCATCGTTACGCCGCCGGACTTCTTGGAGTCATAGTCAAAGTATGCCTGCGCATACATATCAGTGTTGTCGCCGATGATCTTGATGGAGTTCTTGTTCGCACCGACAGTTCCGTCAGCACCGATTCCCCAGAACTTGCAGTTGATCGTGCCTTCCGGTGTGGAGACGATCGGATCTCCGACAGGAAGTGAAAGGCCGGTCACGTCATCCACGATACCGATCGTGAAGGTCTTCTTGTCAACATTTTCGAAGACTGCCTTGATCTGAGCCGGAGAAGTATCCTTGGAGCCCAGGCCGTAGCGTCCGCCGTTGATCTTGACATCTTTGAACTTGCTGTCATGAAGAGCGTTGACAACATCGAGATAAAGCGGTTCGCCGGCAGCGCCCGGTTCCTTTGTTCTGTCGAGAACATTGATCACCTTGACGGTATCCGGAATCGCGTTGATCAGCGCTTCGTTGGAGAACGGACGATAGAGACGGACTTTGACGACACCGATCTTGGCGCCTTCATTCTTGATGAGGTAGTCGATGGTCTCTTCGATTGTTTCGCAGGCTGAACCCATGGCGATGATTACGGATTCCGCATCCGGAGCGCCGTAGTAATTGAAGAGCTTGTAATCCGTACCGATCTTGGCGTTGACCTTGTCCATGTATTCCTGGACGATCGCCGGCATGGCGTTGTAGTACGGGTTGGAAGCTTCACGTGCCTGGAAGAAGATATCCGGGTTCTGAGCGGATCCTCTCTCACACGGATGATTCGGATTCAGAGCATGATCACGGAAACGCTGAAGAGCTTCCTGGTCGACCATATCCGCCAGATCTTCATAATCCCATGTTTCGATCTTCTGAATTTCGTGAGATGTACGGAAACCGTCAAAGAAATTGATGAAAGGAATGCTGCCCTTAAGAGCGGCAAGATGCGCTACCGGTGTCAGGTCCATGACTTCCTGTACGGAGGATCCGCAGAGCATGGCACAGCCGGTCTGACGACATGCATAAACGTCGGAGTGATCGCCGAAGATGCTGAGTGCGTGGCTGGCAACCGCACGCGCGGAAACATCAAACACGCCCGGGAGCTGTTCGCCGGCTACTTTGTAAAGGTTCGGGATCATCAGAAGAAGACCCTGGGAAGCTGTAAACGTCGTGGTCATTGCGCCCGCGGCCAGAGAGCCGTGGAAAGCACCGGATGCGCCCGCTTCGGACTGCATTTCGGTAACCTGAACCTCTTGGCCGAAGATATTCTTACGGCCTTCTGTTGCCCATTCATCGACATGCTCCGGCATGACTGATGACGGTGTGATCGGATAGATGGTCGCTACTTCGGTAAATGCGTACGACGCATGAGCCGCAGCTTCGTTGCCATCCATGGTGAGCATTTTTCTTTTCGCCATGTTTTTTGTTTCCTCCTGCATTATTTATTGAAAAAGTATAATAAAGGTTCACTTTTTCACACTGTTTTTAGTATAACACCGTTAAGACCCGAATGTCCATGTGTCACACGATTGTTTTTATTTTTATTATAGAGACCGGTAGATCAGATAATGGTCCGTGCAGGCGATTGCCTTCCATCCGCTGTCGTCAAGCACATCAGGCATTTTCCCGTCTTTGGCGCACACGATATAATCCGGTTTCCCGTCTTTCAGGGCCTTCTTCAGTTCAGCCGGCCGGCTCAGGTCCCGGTCCGTACGGAACAGATCCGAAGTGACGATGCGGGCCGTATACTCCGCGCACTCGTCCTGCATCCCCGCGTCCTCGAACGCGGCGGAATAGCCGCTCTTCTTCTTGTGAACCTCCAGATAGCTGCAGATCGTAAGAAGTTCCGTATCCGCTTTATGATAGTTTTCGGGAAGCGTCAGTTTCAGATAGGCCG
Organism: uncultured Eubacteriales bacterium; assembly: GCA_900319795.1. Lineage (GTDB taxonomy): Bacteria > Bacillota > Clostridia > Lachnospirales > Lachnospiraceae > Chordicoccus. Next base: position 14,246 of record ONPU01000011.1, read on the forward strand.
AAGGTCTCGGAACGCCGAAATATGCCGCGAACGCGATCACCGCGATAAACGGCAGGACCTTGAGTACCGAAAACGGCAGTTTCGATGCCAGAGCGCCCGCTCCCGCGGGAATCACGATCAGAACCGGCAGCATCCAGAGATATGGGAGAAAACCGCTCAGCTGCCCTTCTTCCCCTTTGAAGAGGATTCCTATAAAAAAGGGATTGAAAACCGTAACGAGAAGAATCACTGCCGGCCATATAAAAACCGCTCTCCCCTTCCGGCCGCCGCAAAAGGCAAGGAGCACCATGGATACCGCCCATGCGATGATATAGTGCGTACTGCCCTCATACATCCCGATGAGCTGAACCAGATATTGAATACCATTGTTAAGAATACCGTGCATATCGATCCTCTTTTCTTTTTACGCCATCGGTATAACCGGAAGAATCAGACACAGCACAAGCGCCGTGACCGGCACCACGATCCAAAGGATAATTCTGAAAATGTAGAGCAGATCCTTTGCGCGTACCGCAATCGGAATAATCCCGGCCGCCAGGAAAAGCGGGAAAATGAAAACCGCCTGCGGCGAAAATGAAATCGCCGAAAGGCCGGCAAAGAACAGCAGGATATGCAGCCTGATGTTCTCGGGTTCCTCATAGAGAGCCAGCAAAAGCAGAAGCACCGTCGGTATAAGGCATGAGGCAAATGCCGCGTTGCCCGTCCATCCGGCCATGAGCACCAGCCCCGAAGGCGTGGCGGCTCTCTGGAAGAAAACGGACAGTACGAGAAATGCCGTCAGAGCGCCTCCCGCAAGCGCGCGGTTCTCGTCAAACAGTCTCATGAAAATGCGATATGCTGCCATCGAAGAAACGATCGCGATCAGAGCGGACCGGATCAGCCGCATCATGATCATCGGATGAATGCCGCCGATCTTACACCAGAACAGATCGCTCAGGTAGTACCGGCGAAGCAGATCCTCCGGAAGAATCGCCACGATTTTCGATCCGGATCCCGGTTCATAGAGGCTGATGGAATTGTGAAACAGATCCTGCGTCATCTGTCCGATCACAAGCCCCGGATCGGCAGCCGAAGGCAGGATGATCACAAGAATGAGAAACAGCACGCCGAAAAAGACCGCGATCATCGTGGCCGGCGGGAAACCGATCTTCCGGATTCCGTATGAAATCCCCTCAAAAAAGCGCTTGGAGCGGAACATCAGGGAAAAAGAACTAAGAAGGCAAAGGACTGCCGCCCAGATATAACAGAATGTCGTAAGCGGCATTTCCGTTAACGTGGCGGTAAAGCCCAAAACCTCCAGAAGACCTGTGTAAATCAGGAAACCCGCGCATACCTGTTCCGCCGTGGAACGTCTGGATACGTTCCACGACACGGGCAGAAGGGCCCCCAAAAGGTCAAAAATCAGCAGTTCTCCGAAGAGAATAAGCGCAAATAAGATATAAGCCGGCATCACAAATACCTTCAATCCTCATCTTCCTGAGCAACATAAACCTGGCGCTTCTTCGCCATCGCGTCGCTCGCGAGATACTCATCATAGGTCCCGACCTTGTCGATGAGCGTTCCGTCCGGCAAAAATTCCATAATCCGGTTCGCCGTACTTTCGACAATCTGATGGTCGCGGGTCGTAAAGAGAATCACGCCGGGGAACTTCGTCATTCCGTTGTTCAGCGCCGTAATCGCCTCCATATCCAGATGGTTGGTCGGCTCGTCAAAGATCAGGACATTCGCTCCGGAAATCATCATTTTCGAAAGCATGCACCGAACCTTCTCTCCTCCCGAAAGGACACGGACGCGCTTGACTCCGTCCTCGCCTTTAAAGAGCATTCTTCCGAGGAAGCTGCGCACATAGGTCGTGTCTTTGTTCTCGGAATACTGCGTAAGCCAGTCCGCGATGGTCAGATCGTTGTCAAATTCATCGCTGTAGTCCTTCGGAAAGATTTCCTGAGAGGTTGTGACGCCCCATTTGTAATATCCTTCATCCGGTTCCATTCTTCCGGAAATAATTTCGAAAAGTGTGGTCTTCGCGCGTTCATTTCCCCCGACAAACGCGATTTTATCATTGCGTCCGACCGTGAAATTGAGGTCCTTGAAAACCACTTCACCGTCAATGGTCTTGGAAAGATGTTCCACAAAAAGAACGTCATTTCCGATCTCGCGGTCCGGACGGAAGTCGATGTACGGATATTTTCTGCTCGAAGGAACCATCTGCTCAAGCTCAATCTTCTCGAGAGCTCTCTTTCTGGATGTCGCCTGCTTGGACTTGGACGCGTTGGCCGAGAACCGGGCGATGAACTCCTTCAGTTCCTTGATCTGCTCTTCCTTCTTCCTGTTCTGTTCTTTCATCTGTCTGACAAGGAGCTGGGAAGACTCGAACCAGAAGTCGTAGTTTCCGGCAAAAAGACGGATCTTTCCGTAATCGATGTCCGCTGTCTGCGTGCAGACCTTATTCAGGAAATAGCGGTCATGCGAAACGACAATGACCGTATTCGGGAAAGCGATCAGGAATTCTTCCAGCCAGTCGATGGCCTCCAGATCGAGGTGGTTGGTCGGTTCGTCCAGAAGCAGGATGTCCGGATTTCCGAAAAGAGCCTGCGCCAGAAGCACCTTGACTTTTTCCGGGCCGTCCAGAGACGCCATCTGTTTATGATGAAGCTCCTCACTGATTCCGAGCCCATTCAGAAGGCTTTCGGCATCCGCTTCGGCTTCCCAGCCGTTCATCTCGGCGAATTCCGCTTCCAGTTCGGAGGCCCTGATACCGTCTTCGTCCGAAAAATCCTCTTTCAGATAAATGGCGTCCTTTTCCTTCATGATTTCATAAAGACGCGGATTTCCCAGAATGACGGTGTCCAGAACGTCGTAGTCATCATATTTAAAATGATCCTGTTCGAGGAAGGAAATTCTGGATCCCGGAGTCACCGCGATGTGGCCGCTCGAAGTATCCAGTTTCCCCGCGAGGATTTTCAGAAACGTGGACTTCCCGGCGCCGTTGGCACCGATGAGGCCGTAGCAGTTTCCTTCCGTAAATTTGATGTTGACGTCTTCAAAAAGCGCCTTTTTTCCGACTCTGTAGCTGACATTAATCGCTTCGATCATAAATACTCCTTTGTTAATAGATCTTGCCACATATCCTTATATTCGCTATACTTTTCTCAAATAACCGACTTCAGTATACTCATAAGGAGAAACCTTCATGTTTAAAAAAAAGACAAGCGAGGCCATCCAGAACATCATCATCAGCGTCACCGCCCTGGCGTTCATTGCCATTCTCGCGGCGGGAAGCATGATCAGTAATGCGAGGTCCTCAAAAGCTGCTTCCAAATCAAAATAAAAAGAAGTAAAACAACAGAAAAACAACAAAAATCAGATCCGCTATGATCACGGTCCATATCACTTTCCGTACGTCAAAGAGCGGTTCTTTTTTGCGTTTTACAACTCTTCTGACTTCCTCTTCGGCCGCCGCCTCCGCTTCGGCGATTTTTCTCCGCTTCTCTTTCCGGACCTCGATTTCCTCCTCGTTCGGAATCGCCCACGAAGGAATCTTTTTTTCTTTGCTGACGCCCAGGAGCTCGTCGATCTCATCGCGTGTGATTTCGTGAATCCCGATCCCGCATTCATCGGCAAGGCGGTCCACTTTCTCGATGCTCTCGCCGCTTTCGGCCGTCAGAATATGGAGCATGATGAGACGGAACGTCTCGTCATACCACTCTTCCAGTTCCTTCGGATCCATGGACGCGATCCGTTCCGGCACTTCTCCGTCATCCTCGCCGCGGGGCCTTAAGTTGACATTGTTGAGCAGGAATTCGATCCTGCTGTAAAGTCCCGTATGCTCCGGACTCAGGTTGTCCGGAAGCCTTTCGATCTCGGATCCCAGATTGACAAGAAGCTCTCTCTTCCGCTCCAGAGACGGAGCCATCAGTTCCGACCGGTATTCCGTTACAGCGGACATCCAGGAATCATCCTTGTCCCCGATCAGGTCCGAAGCAGGATCAAACGGCAGCAGATAGATAAATTCCTTTTCATGAGAATATCTGAGTTCATAATTGAGAACCTTCAGAATCTCCCGGACCTTCGACAGAAGTTCGGTATAGATGCGGATGTCGAATCCGTAATCCTCTCCCTCTTCGCGATTGAAAGTCCTTCTGGCAAGTTCTGCGATGTTCAGGACATACTGCAAATAGGTGAGCACCTCTATGGCAGACGGGTCATCGCTCCGCAAAATGCCGTCAATATTGAGGCTTGTGCGCATCTCATCCGTATCCGCACAGGCCTCATTGGCTTTCCATTTTGCAAAAGCGCCTCTGTCTACATATGTTTCGAGAGAATATTCCTTATAGCCAAATGAAATCACATGGCTCTGGAAAATCATCTCGACCTGAATCATCGAATCATGAAAATCGTAATCCGTCATTAAAAATCAACCTTTTCAAAAAACGTCCTGTACGCCCGGAACGATTCATAGAGATCCGCCTTGCTGGATCCTTCGTACGGAGCATGCATATTGAGGATCGGCGAGCCGCAGTCTATGACATTCATCCCGTATCGAGCCAGAATATACGCGATTGTCCCGCCGCCGCCGGCATCGACTTTTCCGATCTCGGCCGTCTGCGTCAGGATATCCGCTTCTCCGAAGATCTTTCTCAGATAGGCGATATATTCCGCGTTCGCGTCATTGGATCCGGATTTTCCGCGGGCGCCGACATATTTGTTGAAAACAAGTCCTCCGCCGAGAAATGCCGCGTTTTTCTTCTCAAACTGGGATGCGTAGAGCGGGTCGAAAGCTGCGCTGACATCCGCCGAAAGCATCGCGCTCCGGGCAAGGGCGCGGCGAAGCTTCAGTTCACTGTAATCGCCCATCAGGTTCATCAGCTCGGCAAGAGAATTCTCAAAGAAATGAGATTTCATGCCTGTAGCGCCGACAGAACCGATTTCTTCCTTATCAACCAGAAGGCAGCACAATGTCCTTTCCGGTTTTTCAACATCCATAATCGCCCTGAGGGACGGATAAGAGCAGATCCGGTCATCCTGTCCGTAGGCAAGAATCATGCTCCTGTCGAAGCCGGCTTCCCTTGCTTTTCCGGCAGGGACGATCTCGAGTTCGGCAGATTCGAAGTCTTCCTCTTCGATTCCGTATTCATTTTCAAGAATGGATAAGATCGCGTTTTTGACAGCGTCCTTCTCCGACTCTTCTTTCCCTTCGCTTCCGGCTTTTTGTTCCGCCGTAATCACGATCGGGCTGGACCCGATCACAAGATCAAGACTCTCACCTTCCACGGCCTTTGCCGCTTTTTTCTCCATCTGTTCCTGAGCGAGGTGGATCAGAATGTCGGAGATAAAGAATACCGGATCGTCCTCGTCTTCGCCAAGGGCAAGTTCGATGCATGTTCCGTCCTTCTTCACCACGACTCCGTGAAGAGCGAGCGGTCTCGCGACGTACTGGTATTTCTTGATTCCGCCGTAGTAATGAGTATCCAGGTATGCGATGCCGCTGTCTTCATACAGCGGGTTCTGCTTGACGTCCAGGCGCGGAGCATCGATATGGGCTCCGATGATATTGAGTCCCTCTTCCATGCTCTTTTCACCGACTCTGAAAACAGCAATGGATTTGTTCATCCAGACGCTGTAGATGCCCTCTCCCGGAAGAGGCTTTCTGCCTTCGCGGATCAATGTCTCCAGTTCGGTAAAGCCGGCCTTGTCAAGCATGTTGACCGCTTCGGTGACACATTCGCGTTCCGTCTTTCCGCTGTCGAGGAAATGCATGTATTCCTTTGCGAATTCATCGCATTCCTTCTGCATCTTCAGGTCATAGGTTGCCCATGCGTTCAGTCTTCTCATCTTGAAATATAATTCCTTCCTATTGTGTTTTTACTGTCATCAGGCAGCCTGATCAAACGGGCTGCCTGCGATATCCCATAACATGGAAATGACAGTGAGCGTTTATCCCTCATAAGCGCTCACTGTGATCATTTGTCAAAGTCGGATCTGATATTATCCGTTCACGTCGTCTCTGTCAGCCATCCGGCGGCTGTAATGAGTGATCTCGGCGTTGATCCTGTTAGTTGTTGCCGCAGCGTCAACACCGCCGCGTCCGTTACTGTCATCGCAGCAGTCATCCGCACCGGCCTTCGCCACCTGTCTCGGAGTGTGATCAATCGGAGTGGCGTCACCGATTCCGAGTGATTCACTGACAAGTCCCAGTGAAGAAACCGCGGCGCTGATATCCGAAGGCATATAGATCTTCGTTGCGCGGCCGTCGGCCACATCCTTCAGCGCTTCCAGTCCTTTGAGCTTCAGAACCGGCTCTGAAACCTGTGCTTCGTTGAGCTTTCTGAGACCTTCCGCCTCTGCTTCGTAAACCAGTTCGATCGAACGGGCACGGCCTTCGGCAAGAGCGATCTGAGCATCTCTTTCAGCTTCGGCTGTCAGGATCTTCGCCTTCTTATCACCTTCGGCGCGGGACACGACAGCTTCCTGGTGAGCCTGAGCTTCCAGCACGGTCTGACGTCTTTCACGCTCAGCTCTCATCTGCTTCGTCATGACCTCTTCGATTTCTTTCGGAGGTGTGATATTCTTCAGCTCGACACGGGTCACCTTGATGCCCCAGGGATCCGTGGCCTGATCCAGAATCGCTTCCATCTTTCTGTTGATTTCGTCACGGCTGGTCAGGGTCTGGTCGAGTTCCAGTTCACCGATGATATTACGAAGCGTTGTAGCGGAGAGATTCTGAAGACCGGAAATCGGGCTTTCCACTCCGTATGTATAGAGGCGCGGATCAAAAACCCGTGCGAAAACGACAGAGTCAATGGAAATGGTAACATTGTCCTTCGTGATCACAGGCTGCGGCGGGAAATCCAGAACCTGTTCCTTCAGGGATACTTTCTTCGCCACGCGTTCAAAGAACGGCACCTTGAAATGAAGACCGGCATCCCAGACACACTTGAATTTTCCGAGTGTTTCAATGACATACGCCTGTGCCTGCGGAACCACTCTGATATTCTGAACGATCAGAATAAACAGAATGATAAAAACAATCAAAGCAAAAATAATCATTCCTCCCATAGTGCACCTCCTTTAATCTTCTTTCCAAGAATAATACAGTTACTCCGAATCGTCAATCCATTCCGCTTCCTCTTCCTCGCTCACGGAATAGTCTTCTCCGCCTTCATCATAGCTTTCGTCGTAGGACTCTTCGTTATCATAGTTCTCTGTATTTTCGTCGTAATACTCCTCGTCCGAATACTCTTCGTCCCAGTCTTCGTCCTCTTCTTCGTAATCGGGCTCTTCTCCGGGCTTCAGCGTATAGGTCTCATTCTGAGGATCCGGCACTCTGTTGTCACGGTCATAGATGATTACCGGGATACCGATCCGGACGTTTTCATAAAGCACGGAGACCGCATCCAACGGCGTATTGACACAGCCGTGGCTTCCGTTATACAGATAGACATCGCCGCCGTAATCCCCGTCGTCTCTCCAGGACGCGTCGTGGATGAGAATTCCTCCTTCCGTCAGCCAGAGAGCGAATTTTGCCCTTGCCGAACCGTAACTGCCCTTCATTTTGTGATCCGTCTTCTTATCCAGAATCTGCATCACGCCGGTCGGAGTCGCCCTTTCCTTCGTGGGTTCACCGCTGCAGATCGGTGTATCCAGGAACAGCTGTCCCTCTTTGTAGTACCACATATGCTGCTGGTCCAGGCTGATTTCGATATAGGTGCTTCCGAAGTCATTTCCCGCCTCCGCGTTTCTGGTCAGCGCGTATCTGTCCCATACGCAGACCACGGTCTGACTTTTCCCGCTCTGGAGAGCTTTCAGGATCAGAGGAGCCGTTTCGGCAGTGTTCAGAATATATCCGTAATTATCATAATTACCGCCGCCAACTGTCAGCGTATCGCCTTCTGTGGTCGTGAACTGACGGGTGGTTTTAAAGGTATTGTATTGCGTCGCAAGTCCTTCGGTATAACTCTTTACGGAATCTTCATTCACAGTCACGCTGCCTTCACCGAATTCCATCCAGTCGAGGAATGTCTCCTTTGTCAGGTCCACATAGGTATCACCTTCCATACTGACCGTGATGACCATTTCTTCATAGCCTTTGATGAAATCCAGCTGGGCAGTAAGCTTGGGGTCATCCGCATAAAGGGATGCTTTTTTATAGCAGTTCAGCTCTGACAGGTCGATCTCGGAAGCACCTTCATTGACTGCGTTTTTAGCCGCTTCGAAAACCTTCTCTTCCTCAAGCCTGTTTCCGTCAACAGCGTCAATGATTGTGTAGCCGTTTTCTGCCCGCGTAATATACGCGTCGACAGGATCCTGAATCCCCTCACCGGAAATCGCTTTCAGAGAATGCACGCATTCCGCCAGCTTCTCTTCGTTGAACTCAAATCCCTGATCCGTTACGAGCTCATGTGTCGTATAGGGAGCCATAAAGTACAGCGAGTAATCCTGGTTTTCGATCAGGGACGAGAACGTATCGCCTGTAGTGAAGCGGTAGTCTACCGCCTCATAGGGAATCTGTTCATCCTGCCCGCCGAGTTCATGGATCGTCAGCACTCTGCCGGCATACGTGCTCTTGAATTTCTCTTCAGCCTGCTCGGCAGTCATACCGCTGTAGTCGATACCGTTCACCGTTGTATTCGGCAGGAAAAACCCTTTTGACTTTTCCAGACCGTACGCATACAATCCCGTCGCGCCCGCCAAAATAACAAGAAGGAGCAGAATAAACACTCTCGCCGCTCTGCTTCCTCTTCTCCTTTTCCTTCTTCTCCTCTTCCCGGCCATTTGATTCCCTCATTAATAGAAATAAGAATTATTGTTGACAAATCTCTTCAAAAACACGATAATAAAGCATTGTACGGGGTATGGCGTAGCTTGGTAGCGCGCACGGCTGGGGGCCGTGAGGTCGCGAGTTCGAATCTCGCTGCCCCGACTTTTTTTCTCAAAAGATATCTCCGAAATCCGGAGATATCTTTTTTATTTCTGTAAATGCCTTGCGGCGTCCGACTCTTATTCCGTCCTCAGGGCGTCGATCGGATTCAGCTTGGCCGCGTTCATCGCCGGCAGCAGACCGAAGACAATACCGATCCCCATCGAGAATCCTACCGCGATGATACTGGCAGGGATGCTCACCGCCGACGGCGTTCCCATCACATTGGAAACAACCCGCGACAGGACAATGCCGGAAATAACACCGATCAGCCCTCCAAGGCTTGTAAGAACCGCTGCCTCCGTCAGGAACTGAGCGGCGATTTTCTTCTTCTTCGCTCCGAGCGCCTTCTTAAGGCCGATCTCTCTTGTACGCTCTGTCACGGATACCAGCATGATGTTCATAACGCCGATACCGCCGACGAGAAGCGAGATAGCCGCAATCCAGATCAGCTGCTTATTGGTCGCGTTTGCCAGATTCTGCATGTCTCTCGCATTTTTCAGAATATCATCCGCCTCGTATTTGAATTTGGATTTTCCGCTGATCTGCAGCGCGGTCAGCGCTTTCTCCGTATTCTTTCCCGCTTTTGTCATATCGTCCGTGGATGTGGCCTTGACTTTGACTGTCTGAGGCTCATCATAGCGGGCAACGATCGGCCATGTCTCTGTCGGAATCATCACGGTACCCGCGGAAGAATCCTGGAAGTTATAATAGTCGGAAACCGATTTGATCTGGAGACGCGCGTTCGTTCTTTTCTGAACAACGCCAATGATCACGAACGGCTCCTTGTTGATTTCAAGGACCTTTCCTACAGGGCTTGTATTTGAAAATAAAAACTCTGCGGCAGAATCATCAATGAGGGCGCACTTATGGAAATTCTTTCCGTCCGCGGCGTCAATGGCCCTTCCCGAAGTGACGACATAGTCATTGACGGAGAGGTAGTACTGGTCGATCCCGAGAAGCTCTCCGTTAAACTGCTTGTTATTGTAAAATGTATTCTCGGAATAACTTCTCGAGCGATAAAGCGTAACAGCCTCCACACCATCCAGTGTCTCGAGATTCTTTCTGGTCTGTTCCGAAATGACGCTCACGCCTTTCGGAACGCCGGAATACTGCAGATCGTATTCCCCGCCGTTCTGTTTCAGCTGTACCGTCACCACATTGTTCCCGGAGCCGATCAGATTTTCCTTGATCTGTTCGTTTGTGCCTTTAATCGTGGATACAATCGCTATAATCGAAGCAATTCCGATGATGATTCCGAGCATTGTAAGCAGCGATCTCAGCTTATGGCTCCATATTCCCTGAAAAGCCAGTGAGATATTCTCAATCATCTTTATTCCTCATAGAGTTTCTCATAGTCCGAGATTTCGGTCTCCGCTCCCTCCGCAATATCCGCTCCGTATGGGAACGCCACATGGTCGTCCAGCGTGACGCCCGCAAGAACTTCAATTACGGAACTCTCCGGAGTCCTTCCTGTTTTCAGATAGGTCTTTGTCAGCTTCCCGTCCTCTCCGCGTTTATAGACATAACTGCCCGCCGCGTCTTTCAGGACGAACATTTTATCCAGAATCAGACTGTCTTCGATGCTGGAGTCACCGTATTTGACGCTGACATAATCCCCTTCACGAAGCTCCGCGTCCTCTCCGACATAGACGATCGCCGAATAGGATGTCACGTTCGGATTTCCTCCGAACCATCCCGTGTCTCCCGAGTTGTCCGGATAGTCCGATACGGAAATAACCTCGCCGTCATAGCTCGCGGATCCGGAAGAAAAGCTGGTTACTTTCGCCTTGTCGCCCTTTTTCAGCGAGTCCAGTTCCAGTTCACTCACAGCTACGTTGACCTTATAACCTCCGCCGCCGGAGACAATGACGACAGGATCGTTATTCTGATAAGCGTCTTCCGGATTCCGGACCGTTTTGACCACGCCGTTGATCTTGGCCCGTGAGCAGCCGTCGCCCGCTTCCTCTTTCGCCTGTCTGAAACTCAGTTCGCTCTGTCTGACGGTCAGATCCAGGTCGCGTACTTCCTTCACCTTATCCTTTCTCATTTCATCCAGTTCTTTCGCGGTATAGTGTCCTTCCGGATCAATATCCGAATCGCCTCCCATTCCTTCTGAAGCGGATGAAAGGGTCATTTCCTCATCTTCTTCATCGTAGTCTTCGGAATCGTCTTCGAGGTCGCCGTCGTCTTCTTCATCCAGAAGATCCGCTTCCTCGTCATCGAGATCGTCCTCTGAAACATCGTCCGAGAAGCTTGTTCCTTCCTCATCAGAGGGCACTGTATCCTCTGCTGCCAGATCCGGATTAAACAGACGCACCGCTACATCCTGCCCCGAACGAATCAGGTGAAGGCCGAATCTCGTCAGGATTTTGCCCTCTCTGTTGTCGGATTCATGCACTTCAAGAATCGCCCAGATTTCATTCGGACAGCCGGTAAGATCCACATAGTGTTCATCGTCTCCGGGGATAATCATATCGGAAGATTCAATTTCCGCTTCACTTCCCGAAATGTCTGTAACGGGTTCATCACCCTCTTCCACAGGTTCTTCCCCTGACTCGGTATCTTCATGGTCAGGTTCTTCGGTCGGAATCTCCTCTTCGGGCGGATCTTCGGCATCCGGTGTTTCTTCCAGTCCCTCTACATACTCTTCTGTACCGCCTTCCAGTCCGGTTTCCGTACTGCCTTCCTCAACGCCTTCCTCATCCGGAATCTCCTGCGCCGTTTCCAGCTCGTCCGCCATGACCGTATAGGGCAGAATTCCGAAAGAACGCAAAGCGGACGCAGCCACTTCCGCGCCTTCTGCAGTTCCGGTCTCATCAGCGGTTTCCTCGGTTCCACTCTCATCAGCAATTTCCTCAGTCCCGGTTTCGTCAGTGCTTTCTTCCGCTTCTTCCCATCCGTCCGGACGGAACATCAGAAGCAGTTCTTCACTGGTAAAGGCATCCCGCTCGCTCCAAAGATAGATATAGGGATCATTCATCTTCCCGCTGCCCATGAGGCGGACAGGCGTTTCTTCGGGATCGAGATCCGGAGACTCCTCTTCCTGTACCGGCTCTTTTTCTGTCGGTTCTTCCACATCGCCCGCGTCGTCGTAGTCGCTCTCGGAGGAAGGACTCATCCTGTTCAGCAGATCCAGATCGTCTTTCGCTCGTTGAAGGGCGAGTTTCTGCTGTTCAAGCTCATTTTCGGCCCTTTCCAGCTGGATCTCGGTAAGCGTCGTGTCGTAGCGGAAAAGCACATCGCCTTTTTTGACCTGCTTTCCCTCCTCCGCCAGCATTTCCGTCACTTTCTGTGTACCGCTTACGTAGACCGTCTGCATTCTGTCCAGAGAAACAGAACCATACACAACGGAATCTTCAATAAAGTAGTCCGCCGGATAGCTCACGTCACTGACAGAATAGACTCTGACCGGCCGCATATTTGTTGTTTTATAAAATTTAAGGCCTCCGTATATACCGCCGCAGATCAACGACAGAATCACTACAGCGATAATCAGCCTCTTAATGCCGTTTTTCATACATCTTCCTCTTTTTCCGGTGCTTCTTCCTGTGCCTGCGGTTCATTTCCGGTAAGCACACCGTCAAAAATATGGTAGACTTTTTCCGCATGCGCAGCGATATTGGCATCGTGAGTAATCATCAGAACCGTAGCCCCGTTCTGATGCAGTTCATGAAACAGTTCCATTACCTGTTTTCCCGAAGCCGAATCCAGCGCGCCTGTCGGTTCATCAGCCAGAAGGAGCTTCGGATTTCCCACGATCGCTCTCGCGATAGCCACTCTCTGGCACTGCCCGCCCGAAAGCTGATCCGGGGTATGATACATGCGGTCTTCGAGGCCTACCACCTTCAAAGCTTCAGCAGCCTTCTTTCTTCTGGCTGTTTTTCTCATTCCCGAAAATACGAGCGGAAGCGCTACATTGTCAAGAGCGGTCATACGCGGCAGGAGGTTGAAGGACTGAAATACAAATCCAATATCCCTGTTGCGTATCTCAGCGAGTTTGTTGTCGCTGCATTTTCCGATGTTGGCGTCGCCGAGCAGATATGTGCCGCTCGTCGGAACATCCAGACAGCCGATAATGTTCATCAAAGTGGATTTTCCGGATCCGGACGGTCCCATGATCGCGATATAATCCCCTTCTTCCACATCCAGGTTGATATCCTTCAGCACATGAAGGACAGATCTCCCCATCGGATAGTCCTTATAAATATTGCGCATCTGAAGTATCATCCGACAACCTCCCCGATGATTTCATCATCCGCGGAATCAAAATCGATCGCGTCGAAGTCTTCACCCGAATCGTCAAAGTCCTCTTCAAAGTCCTCGTCATAATCGCTTTCGTCAAGTCCCTCGTCGGACTCATCAAATTCAGACATGTCCTCACCTTCTTCAGACTCGTCGCCCGCTGACTGATTCGAGCCGTTTGTCTGATCTTCAAGGGAATCGACATATTCCCGGAACGCTTCGGCGTCATTTTCCACAACGGGCATTCCTTCCTTCAGATTCTCTGTAGGAGAAGCGATGAAATCTTCCATCGTCAGTCCGTCGAGAATATAGTACGCGTCCCTTTCCTCGTCATAATCATCCAGTGTAACCGGACGTTTCTCAAGGACACCGTTCTTTTCCGCCCATACCCACGGAGAGGTCTCGGCATCACAGATGAATGAAGCGTTGAGAATCACGGCGCCTTCTTCCACATCTTCTTCAGCCGCGCTCATATAGACATGCTGCCCGATCATCAGGCCTTCCAGAGAATCGATGCTCACATAGAAGACATACGAAGAAGTCGTAGTCATCTCACCGTCAGCGCTTTCCCCGCCGTACTCGTCTTCGCCTGTATTTTTCTGAGGCGTTTTATTTTCGATATCGCTCACCGTTCCGTACCAGACCGCATCTTCATCCGTACGCGAATGAATCACCATCGGCATCTCGAGATAGATATCCTTGATATTGGTTTCGTTGATCGTGCCCTTGATCCTGTAGTTTCCGGTTTCCACCAGTTTAATAAAGGTCTCGCCTGTGCTCCCGTCGGATTCGTCCGAAAGAACTGCGTCATCCGACTCGTCTTCGCTCAGATCAAATGCTTCAGATGTAATGGAAGTATCAGCAGTACCTACTTTCTCGATCCGCCCCTCGAACGGAGCCTTGACGTCCAGATCCTTTGTGGAGTTCTCCAACTTTTTGATTTCATTTTCTTTCAGGCCGAGGTTGAACTCTTCCTCGCGGATATCCGTATCTACAGACTGGATCTTCAGCGTATATTCCAGCTGATTCTCTTCCTTCACCTTCTGTTTGTCCGCTTCCAGAAGCTCTTTTTCTTCCTTTTTCGACTCTATGGAATTCTTCAGTTCCTCCAGTTCCAGCTGTGCCTTGAGAAGGCTGTCCTTGGCCTGCTGCGCGTCATATGTAAAAAGAACGTCACCCTCTTTGACAATATCGCCTTTTTTGACATTGACCTTGGCAACTCTTCTGCTGGCATCTTTTTTGATATTGGCTTCATTGCCGGTACTGACGATTCCCACAAAAATCTGCTGCTGTGTCGTACCGAACATTCCGTTTACGGCAGATACCGACTGAACCGGAACCGCGTCCGAGGAAGTTTTACCGCACCCTGTAAATATCGAGAAAACCATCATTGCTGAAACACATACGGCGGTTATTCTTTTCTTCATACTCTGCCCCTTATATCTCCTGAAAATACATAATCCGTAATATTATATACCCACTGACCGTGTTTGTGAATCATTTATCGCCCATGGCCGGGCGGCCTTTTGACTATTAACGCATACAGATATGACGTTTTTGTGAAAATGGGATTTTCTTCACTTAAGACTCCGATATGGCAAAAAAATAACACAGGACATTCCCGAAAGGCCTGTCCTGTGATCGCTGTTCTTTATATCTGTTCGTAAAATGGATCCGCCGCTCATGAAGGGTACTGAACGCCGCCCGGGAGCACTTTCGTGCAGGTCAGAGCGAGCGACCCCTTTCCGATATGGCAAGCGATACTGATCGGAAGCTGATCTACATGGACCTGGAAGCCCGGGAACCGCTCCTCCGCTTCTTTTTCGAATTCTTCCGCCGCTTCGAAATTCTGGGTATGAGCCAGTCCGACCCATGCGCCCGGCGTTGATGTCGCTATTCCGCCGAATTCCTTCTCAATTCCTTCAGCGACGGCGTCAAGCATGATCTTCTTGGCCTGTTTGATCCCCCGGCACTTTGAGAACGTATCAAGCTTCTCACCCTGAATCTGGAGAATCGGCTTGATATTCAGAACCCCGGCGATCATGGCAGCAGCAGGCGTAATCCGTCCGCCCTTTTTCAGATACTTCAAAGTATCTACCATAATATAGATATGGGAATCAAATCTGGTATCCTCGAGAATCTTCTTGATCTCGGCCGCTTCCGCTCCGTTTTCCGCCAGCGCTTTCGCGTCCAGAGCGGACTGGCGCTGCGTAACGGAAATTCTCTGATTATTGACGACCTGTACTTTTCCGCCGAAATCCTGTGCCAGCATCATCGCGCTCTGGCAGCTTCCCGAAAGGCCGCTGGACATCGGAATATGAATAATAGAGTCATATTCCTCAAGGGTCTTCTTCCACAGATCGACAATCTCTCCCACCGATGGCTGGGAAGTCACGATCTCCGCCCCCTGTTCCTGCTTCGCATAGAAAAACTCATCTGTTAAATCCAGATGTTCCTTGTATTCCTTCCCGTCGATAATGACAGGCATGGGAAGAAGGATGATGCCGTGTTCACGGGCATCTTCTGGGAGCATTCCGCTGTTTGTATCTGTAATAATAGCTGTTTTCATCTGTTCAACCCGGTCGTTTTAAGGTATAAAAATGCTGATTAATCAATCACAGATTTTACCATAAGGGATATCGAATCACAAGAGACCTGGTAAATGTTTTCTTCCGTTAACCGGTATTCTTTTTCTGAAACGCTCGAAAAAGTCTGTAATCACATAAAGTCGGCATTTACGAATGCAAGCATTCGTGCATGCTTAATGGTTTCGTGGTATACTTTTCTAAATCAGAGCTGTATCAAAAGGCTTCATGATTAATACAACGGAGTGTAAAAACATGAGATTTATTTATCCTGCTATCATTACGAAATATGACGACGGACATTACGAGGCAGACTTTCCCGACCTGAAACTCTGCCATGCGGAAGGAGCTTCGGAAATGGAGGTTCTTCGCGAGGCAAAGGCAGCCGCGTACGACTGGATTGATCTGGAACTTCAGGAAGACGAACCGGATCTTCCTCCCGCCTCCGATCCCGAAGACCTGCATCCGGGCAGCAACGCTTTTGTCCGCAATATCCTTGTGATCTACCGCATGCATGAGGGGTGGGATGAATAAAGGAAAGGAACGGTATGGAAATAGAAAGAAAATGGATCGTCGACAGATGGCCTGACGGCCTGAGTGAAGACAGAGAATACTTTATGCGGCAGGGGTATCTCACCGTTCATCCGACCGTCCGTATCCGTGAAGAAGCGCTGAGCGGCGGAGAAACAGCCTATATCCTGTGCCTGAAAAGCGGCAGCGGCCTGGCCCGCAGCGAAACCGAAATCCGCATCACCCCTGAAGAGTTCCGCGAGATCGAAGAAATGATCGGTCTTCCGCTGATTCCGAAACTCCGGAAGAACTACCTTCTTTCCGACGGACATGTACTCGAGGTCAATCTCGTGGACGAAGGAACTCCGACGGAATATATGTACGCTGAAATTGAATTCGATTCCGTGGAGGAAGCCAGATCCTTTGACCCTGCCAGCGCCGGTCTTTTGGAATACCTGTCACATGAAGTCACGGAAGAACCTCAGCAGACCATGGGCGCCTACTGGCTTATGACCCGCAAAAAAGGAGCCGACACATAAGTACCGGCTCCTTTTTTGACTCAGGCGATGTCATACCCGAGAATATCTCCGTCATCCATATCTACATATACGCAGGTAAAGCGCGTCTCAGAATCATCACTGATCTTGAGGACTCCGCTCTGATCCTCTTTCAGGTCACACGGCCACATGAAGTCAGGATCCAGTTTCACCTTCCAGGCGAGCGACCCGCTCTTTTTAATCTTGTAAAGATCGTCGTCCTGCGCCCCGATGATATACATGCTCTCTTCTTCGTCCATAAAGATCATGGGCGTACCGTCAAGGCCGATCTTCGCTCGTGTCAGCCTCTTGCCGGTCTGCTTATCCAGACGGACATAATTGGTCATGCCTATGACATAGACATAATCCTTGCCGACAGAGATTTTCACGTAATGGTGCTCTCCTGCCAGCCCGCCTTCCGCGTCATATGTCCAGACCTCGTCGCCGTTCTCGTCATAGCCGACGACCGTATTCATCTCATAGTCGTCCTCTGTCTCGGTGACAAGCTTGACCTTCTTCACAAGGGGATTCTCTTTTACTTTGAGCTTGCAGACGGACTTGTACTTTCCGGCTGTAACCGTGATGTTGGTTTTTCCGGCCTTCAGCGCGGTAATCTTTCCCTTCTGACTGACGGTAGCCACTTCCGGATTGGAAGATGTCCATTCGGCCTTTTCATCAATTCCCTGTTTCAGAAGAACCAGCTTTTTCTTGGTCCTGGCTTTCATCGTCAGCTTCGATTTCTCGATTTTCAGCAAAGGACGCTCTCTTAAGCTCACTTTGCAGACGGCTTTCTTTTTATTGGCCGTCGCCGTAATCTTGACAGTCTTTCCGGTCTTGAGTACCGTAATGACTCCGTTCTCGTCTACGGTCGCGTACTTCGTATTCGAAGACTTCCATTTCACTTTTTTAGAGCGTCCGACCACCTTCGCCTTCAGCTTTCTCCTGGATTTCTTGGAATCCGGATAAAGGGTCAGAGTCTTCTTATTCAGCTTCAGGGAAGTCTTTTTGACAGTGATTTTACACTTTTTCGTAATCTTGTTCGCTTTGACCGTCACGGTCACTTTTCCGGGCGCAATCGCCTTGACCGTCTTTTTCTTTTTGTTCAGCTTGACGATTCCGTCTTTGGAAAGCTTCCAGCTGATTTTCGTAGAGGCTCCGGTCATTTCAATCGGAAACTCATACTTTTCCCCGGTATACAGCGTCAGCTTTTTCTTCCCGATCGATAAAGACGGGGTCTTGGACGTTTCTTCCGGCGCCGGCGTCACAGCATCCGTCGTCTCTGCAGGCTGGACTTCCGAGGCACTGACCCCGCGGGCCCCGAAAATCAGGGCAAACATGATAAGCAGTATTAAAATAGAAGATTTCCTGACGGATCCGGTCTTTCTCATATTGTTTCTTCCCTTCCGTAACACCTTCACATTCGGTTCACCGGTAAACATGTTTTTGGCTAACGTCATTTTCTTTTAAACAAAGAGATAATCCCATGGATGATTCCCCTGATCACACTGAACACTAAGAACATCAGCAGGAATCCCTGGATACCCGATACGATGTCCGCCGCTTCCATGTTGCCGTTTCCGGAATATCCCTGTCCGATCTCGATCGCAAAAGTGAGAACCAGAATCACTGTAAACACATAGAGCCAGGTAATCACCATCGTATGCCCCGACTTGGATAACGATAAAAACAACGGATGGATCAGAAGAACCAGAAGCATTCCTAGAGCTCCGATCACAAGAAAATGAAGCTGTTTATCATTGAGAAACAGCTCATTTTTATCGTTAAGGCTCAATATATACGTATGAGCGGAGGTTATCAGATTGATGATCCTGTAAATAAAATCGTGCAAATATCATTCTCCTGTTAATGTAAGAACAGCTGCCAGTCTTTTCATTTTTCTTCTCTTTCATTGAGCATATCATAATGCTTTTCAAATGCAACTCATAATTATATAACAGTTGGCTGAAAAATAAAATGTGTTTTTAAGCTGCTTCCTCCAGCTGTTCCAGGTAATCCTGTTCGGACGCAAAGAGTCTGTAGCCTCCCTCAACATATCCCATATAGCCGCTTTCCGTTACATATCCTTTCATCATTTCGTACTCCTTTCAAACCCCTTATATGTCTGTTTCCATGAACCTGTCTTCTTCCTGCGCTCAATCATGCCGCTTTTCCGGCTTTTTCGTCTTCCACATAGAATTCACCGGTCTTCTCATCGTAGATCTCAATGTATTCGCCGAAATCATCATATTCCACATGTACCATTCGATAATCCTCCCCATCTTTTTAAGAACTGTTGTCTGTTCCGTTCCCCTTATATCTGTAAGTATAAAAAAAGGGTGTCCGCAAAAGCGGACACCTCCTGAAATCTTTTAAAAATATTCTTTTTTCCGGTTTGACAAAAGTTCCGAACAGCAGGACTGTTTATCCGAGGACGCCCTTCTTCGCGTTCTTCAGCGTAGGAATCTCCGTATTGTCCTTATCATCAAGGTGAGATCCGGAATACTTCTTGGTCTCAGACGCGATGACTGCCGAAAGAAGAAGTACGGCAATGATATTCGGAATGGCCATAAGTCCGTTCAGAAGATCGGCCAGGTTCCAGATCAGATTCAGTTCCGCCACCGATCCGGCGAAAATTCCGACGATCCAGAGAATCTTGTAAACGATGATCACCTTCTCTCCGAAGAGATAGACAGCACAGCGTTCGCCGTAATAGTACCAGCCGAGAATCGTGGAGAACGCAAATGTAATAAGCCCGATGACAAGTACCGGCGTTCCGATGACGGGAATCGTCGAAAAGGCCATCGTCGTAAGTTCCGAACCGTTTCCGGACAGACCGTCAATCGAAGGATGTTTGATAATGCAGGAAACAAGTACAAGGCCCGTCATCAGGCAGACCACAACCGTGTCCCAGAACGTGCCCGTCATCGATACGAGCGCCTGTCTCTTCGGATTTCTCGTCTGAGCAGCCGATGCTACCAGCGGAGCGGAGCCCATACCGGATTCATTGGAGAACAATCCGCGGGCAAATCCGTATCTGCACGCAACGGCGATTGTGCTTCCCACGAAACCGCCGGTTGCCGCTTTTGTCGTAAAAGCGGAAGAAACGATAGTTACCACCGTCTCGCCGAGGACATCCGCGTTCTGGATCAGAATAAACAGGCAGCCGAGTACATAGAATACCGCCATAAACGGAACAAGCTTCTCGGATACGCTTGTTATGGACTTGATTCCTCCGATGATGACCAGACCCACGATCACGCAGAGCACGACAGCCGTCACATAAGTAATGATCCGGCCGGAGGACTCACTCGTGGCAAAGTTCTGACGGATATTCGCCACAACCGCGTTCGCCTGAACAGAACATCCGATTCCGAACGCGCAGACCGCTGCCAGAAGGGCGAAGATAATGCCGAGCCATTTTTTATGAAGACCGCGGTCGAGCGCGTACATCGCTCCGCCGAGCATGGATCCGTCTTCACTCTTGACGCGGTATTTCACGGCGATCAGAGTCTCAGCGTATTTCGTTGCGATACCGAAAATACCGGTCATCCACATCCAGAGAACGGAACCCGGGCCGCCCATTGCGATCGCGGTCCCGACGCCGATGATATTGCCGGTTCCGATCGTGGAAGAAAGCGCGGTTGTCAGAGCGCCGAACTGAGAGACGTCTCCCTCCGAGTCCGGATCCTTCGTGACGGACAGTTTAATCGCCCTGAAAATATCCTTCTGAATAAAACCCGTACGGACGGTCATGTAGAGATGGGTGCCGAAAAGCATGATAATAAGAGGCCATCCCCATAAGAAGCTGTCTACTGTTTCGATAATCGATGAAAAACTCATAAAACCCCCTTCTTTAAAGTCCGCCGTCACCTCCGGTCCATCGGCTGATCCGGCACGGACATATTTTCCAGGAACACCTTTCTTGAAGCACTCCCCGAATTAAGACTCTCCCATATTATCATCTTTGAATTAATTTGTCACTCTAAAACGTTAAAGTGATGCAGAATGAACGTCCTTTTTCTTTATGTTGACTTCGGCGAACTCCTTCCATTAAGATACTTTGAAGTAAAAGAACTTCACGAAGATCGGGATAACAGATTATGGACGATGTTAAAAAAACAATTGAAGCCAAAGATTACGCGGAACCGCGCTGCCCTCTTTCCGGGGAAACCTACGGCTCTCATCCGGAGTATATCCCCGTTCCGCAGATACGGATCATCGACAAGATGAACGAATACATGAGCCGGCGCGATTACGAAGGGGCCGAACGCCATCTGAACTACTGGCTCCGTGAAGCCCTTCTCGGCATGGATCAGCGGGGTGAACTCATGATCCGCGGGGAGCTGATCGGTCATTACAGAAAAACAGGCAACAGGGAAGCCGCTCTCAAGGAAGTCGACGAAGTGTTAAGGCTCCTTCGGGAAATGAATTACGAGAAAAGCCTCAGCGCCGGAACCGCTTACGTCAACGCGGCGACTGCCTGCAACGCGTTCGGGGAAAATGAGCGCTCGCTCGAACTCTTCGAAAAAGCGCGTTCCGTCTATGAGTCCTCTTCCCGGACCGATCCGGAACTTCTGGGCGGGCTGTACAACAACATGGGGCTGCTCTATACATCCCTCTCCCGCTACGACGACGCTTTCAGGCTCTACGATCTGGCTATGGAAATGATGCGGAAATGTCCGGGCGGCGAACTGGAGATAGCCATCACCTGCCTGAACCGGGCAGATGCCCTCTCGGCCAAATACGGGACGGAAGCTGCCGAAAAGGACATCTACGATCTGCTTGACAAAGCGCTGGATCTTCTGAAAAACACCGAAGCTCCAAAAGACGGCTACTATGCTTTCGTTCTTGAAAAATGCGCCCCCACATTCGAGTACTACGGGTACTTTACGGATGCGGAGGAACTGAAACAGGAAGCGGAACAGATTTACAAAGGATAAGACGATGAACGGACTCACACTGTCTGCAGCATATTTTGAAGAATTCGGAAGGCCGATGCTCGAGCAGAATTTCCCGGATCTTCTGCCGCATCTTGCGGCAGGCCTTTGCGGAAGCGGCTCGGAATGCTTCGGTTTCGATGATGAAGTCTCCCGGGATCACGATTTCGAACCCGGATTTCTGATTTTTCTTCCCGGCGAAGAAACCGTCAGCCGCCATGAGGCCTTTCTTCTTGAGCGCGCTTACGCGAAACTGCCCAAAGAATTCATGGGAATCCGAAGGAATGCCCTCTCCCCTGTAGGCGGGGCACGGCACGGTGTGGTCAGGCTCTCGGATTTCTTCGAGGAAAAAACCGGCAGAGCGGACGGCTCTCCCGAAGGCAGCGAATGGTTTCTCATTCCCGAACAGTCCCTGGCGGAAGCGGTCAACGGACGCGTCTATTTCGACAACGAAGGGACACTGACCCGTTTTCGCGAACGACTCGCGTTCTATCCGGAGGACATTTTCAGAAAAAAACTGGCGGGAGAACTTCTCCTCATGGCCCAGGCGGGTCAGTACAATTTCCTCCGCTGCCTGAAGCACGGGGAAACAGCCGCCGCGCAGCTGGCTGTCAATGAATTCGTGCTGCACACGATTTCCGCGATCTTCCTGCTGAACCGCTCGTACCGTCCTTATTATAAATGGTGCTTCCGCGCGCTCCGCGCCCTGCCTCTTCTTTCTCTTGAGGCAGAGCTTCTGGAATATCTCCTGACCGGAGGAAATGATCCGGAGAACGCGGAAGAAAAATACAGGGTCATCGAGGGCATCGCGGCCGACCTGATTGACGTTCTGATAGAACGGGGCCTCACGCGCGCCAACTGCGGCGACCTCGAAAAACACGCTTATTCCGTCAACGATTCCATCGAAGACGGCGCACTCAGAAATCTGCACATACTGGCGGGGGTTCACTGAAGAACAATGAATATTCACGGATTACAGAAAATGACGCTCCTGGATTTTCCGGGCCATGTCGCCTGCACGGTCTTCCTTGCGGGCTGCGACCTGCGCTGCCCGTTCTGCCATAACTTCGATCTGGCTTGCGGAAAGTCGGACTTCGTCATGAGCGAAGAAGAACTGATGGATTTCCTTAAAAAACGGAAAGGGCTGCTCGAAGGCGTTGCCTTTACCGGCGGAGAGCCATGTCTCTATAAAGACCTCCCGGATCTCATCCGCCGGATCCGCGATCTCGGATTCGCGGTCAAACTGGATACGAACGGCTGTCATCCCGCTCTCCTTTCGGACATCATCCGTGAAGGACTGATTGAGTACGCCGCTATGGACATCAAAAACTCTCCGGGCAAATATGCCCGGACCTCGGGCCTTCAGGAACTGGATCTTGCGCCGGTCATGGAAAGCATCTCCATCCTCAGGGAAAGCGGGATCGACTATGAGTTTAGGACGACGGTTGTCCGGGAGTTTCATGAGGCGTCTGATTTCGAGGAAATCGGGGCGATGATCCGCGGGGCGAAACACTATTTTCTTCAGAGTTTTACCGACCGCGATACTGTTCCCTATGAAGGTTTTCACGCCCCCTCCACCGGGGAAATGCTTGAATTTGCGGGCATTGTAAGGCCATTTGTCGAAGAAGTCCGGCTCCGCGGCGTCGAAAATGTCCCGGATTCAGAGGCCTTCTAAGAGCTCATTTACATACAAGATCTTGTTCCCGAAAAAATACTCTCCACTATATATTGACATCATTCTCCCCGGGTGATAGAGTATCTATGCACGCATTTGGGAGTCCGCCAGGTGCGATTCTTTATCTATATAATAAGGGGAGGTTCCAGATGTACCAGGTTGTAAAAAGAGACGGGAAGGTCGTGGATTTCGACATCAAGAAAATCAGCGACGCGATCACACAGGCCTTCGAAGCTCGCGGGAGACAGTATCATCCGACCGTGATCGATATGATCTCTCTGCATGTCACCGCCGATTTCGACGAGAAGATCCACGGCGATAAAATTGCCGTCGAAGACATTCAGGACAGCGTGGAAAAGGTCCTGTCGGAATCCGGCTATTCGGATGTGGCGAAAGCTTACATTCTCTACCGCAGACAGCGGGAAAAAGTCCGCAATATCAATTCCGCTCTTCTCAATTACAAAGAGCTCGTCAATGACTATCTGAAGATCAACGACTGGCGCGTAAAGGAAAACTCCACGGTCACTTATTCCGTGGGCGGCCTTATTCTGTCCAATTCCGGCGCCATCACAGCCAATTACTGGCTGAGCGAAGTCTATGACGACGAAATCGCCAACGCCCACAGAAGCGCGTCCATCCATCTGCATGACCTCTCCATGCTGACCGGATACTGCGCGGGCTGGAGCTTAAAGCAGCTGATCAAGGAAGGACTGGGCGGCGTTCCCGGCAAGATCACTTCCTCTCCTGCCAGCCATCTGTCTACCCTTTGCAACCAGATGGTCAATTTCCTCGGCATCATGCAGAACGAATGGGCCGGGGCACAGGCATTTTCCTCTTTCGATACCTATCTGGCACCATTTGTCAAAGTTGACAACCTCTCCCAGAAAGAAGTCAAGCAGTGCGTCCAGTCCTTTATCTACGGCGTCAACACACCGAGCCGCTGGGGCACACAGGCACCGTTCTCCAACATCACTTTGGACTGGACGGTTCCGAACGATCTGAAGAACCTTCCGGCCATTGTCGGCGGCAAGGAGCTTGATTTCACATACGGTGACTGCCAGAAGGAAATGGATATGGTCAACAAGGCCTTCATCGAAATCATGATCGAAGGCGACGCCAACGGACGCGGATTCCAGTATCCGATCCCGACCTACTCCATTACCCGTGATTTCAGCTGGGAAGAGACGGAAAACAACAAGCTTCTCTTTGAAATGACCGCCAAATACGGCACCCCCTATTTCTCGAATTATATCAACTCCGATATGGAACCGAGCGATGTCCGTTCCATGTGCTGCCGTCTGCGCCTCGACCTGCGCGAACTGCGGAAAAAGTCCGGCGGTTTCTTCGGATCGGGAGAATCCACGGGATCGATCGGCGTTGTAACCATCAACATCCCGCGTATCGCTTACCTTGCTGCGGATGAAAATGATTTCTACACCCGTCTCGACAAACTGATGGATATCGCGGCACGTTCTCTCCACGTAAAGAGAGGCGTCATTACAAAGCTTATGGACCAGGGTCTCTATCCTTATACAAAGCGCTATCTGGGCACATTTGAGAACCATTTCTCCACAATCGGCCTTATCGGCATGAACGAAGCCTGTCTGAACGCGAACTGGATCGGCTGCGACCTCACGAACGAGAAGGCACAGCGCTTCACCAGAGACGTCCTGAACCATATGCGTGAGCGCCTGTCCGACTATCAGGAAGAATACGGCGATCTCTACAATCTCGAAGCGACTCCGGCCGAATCCACGACCTATCGTTTCGCGAAGCATGACAAGGAACAGTATCCGGATATCATCACCGCGAACATGAACGGAACCCCGTACTATACGAATTCCTCTCATCTTCCGGTCGGATATACCGAAGACGTCTTCTCCGCTCTGGATATCCAGGACGATCTGCAGACGCTCTATACGTCCGGCACCGTCTTCCACGCCTTCCTCGGCGAGAAGCTTCCGGACTGGAAAGCTGCCGCGACACTTGTCCGCAAGATCGCGGAGAATTACAAGCTTCCGTACTATACGATGTCTCCGACTTATTCCGTCTGCCGTGATCACGGATATCTGACAGGCGAACAGACGGTCTGCCCGATCTGCGGCGCGAAGACCGAGGTCTACAGCAGAATCACCGGCTATTACCGTCCGGTTCAGAACTGGAATGACGGAAAGGCACAGGAATACAAGGACAGGAAAGTCTACAATATCGGACGTTCCCATCTGACTCATATCGGACCCAACCCGGCTCCTTCTGATGAGCCCGTGGCGAGACCTTCCTACACGAAGACCTCTCCGCTGCGCGTGGAAGCTCCTCAGAAGGCACCGGTACCGTTTGTCCAGACGGCTCAGGCCGCTCCGGCTCCGGTACAGGAAGCACAGAAGGAAGTTGAAGTCGCAAAGGCTCCCGAAGCGGAGGTCAAGCGCGGACCGCAGCCTGTAAAGGATGCAAGTGAGCTTTCGAACATTCTTCTGTTCAAGACACCGACCTGCCCGAACTGCAAAGCCGCTGCTGCTCTGCTGGATCGCGCCGGTATCTCCTACACAGCGCTCAATGCTGATGAGGAGAAGGATCTGGTTGGCAGATTCGGCGTCCGCCAGGCTCCGACACTCGTGGTCATCGGTGATGACGGATTTGAAAAATTCCGCGGCGTCTCCGATATCAAGGGATGGCTGATGAAAAGATAACAGTTCACGCGAAAGGATCCGACACTATGTATGATGTAATCGTGGTCGGCGGGGGCCCTGCCGGCATGACTGCGGCGCTCTACGCCCAGCGCAACGGCAAACAGGCCCTTGTAATTGAAAAAAACGGATTCGGTGGCCAGATTACCCATTCCCCGAAGGTTGAGAATTATCCCGGCATCCTGACGATGAGCGGCAACGAATTCGCCGACAAAATGCTGGACCAGATCCTGAAACAGGGTGCCGAGATCGAATTTGAAAATGTCACCTCCGTTGAGTCGGAGGAACACTGCAAAAAAGTATACACCGAGGAAGGCTCCGTATATGAAACGAAGACAGTGATCCTTGCTACCGGCGTCAAACACCGGATGCTCGGTCTTCCCGGTGAAAATGAACTGGTCGGCGAAGGCATCTCCTTCTGCGCGGTCTGTGACGGCGATTTTTATAAAGGGCTGACTGTCTGTGTGGCAGGCGGCGGCAATTCCGCCCTGCAGGAAGCGATCCTGCTCTCCGAAAAATGCAAAGAAGTAATCATGCTTCAGGACCTCCCGCGTTTTACCGGAGAAGAAAAGCTGCAGGAAGTGCTCTTCTCCCGTCCGAATGTCCGCAGCTACACCGGCGTCCGGATCGAAGAACTTCTGGCTGTTGACGGCGCGCTTCAGGGCGTACGGATCAGCGGAGAAAACGGCACTCAGGATATCAGCTGTGACGGGCTCTTCGTCGCGATCGGCCTCATTCCCGAAAATGACGCGTTTAGAGGCCTGGCTGAACTCAACGACTACGGATACTTCAACTCCGACGAGCAGTGTCTTACAAAGACACCCGGAATCTATGCCGCCGGAGACTGCAGAAGCAAAAACGTGCGTCAGCTGACTACCGCGGTCGCTGACGGAGCTCAGGCGGCTCTTGCGGCTTGCCGATATATCGACACCGCCTGCTGAGCAATTAACTGTAAAGAAAAACTGAGCGCTGACTCTTGTCAGCGCTCAGTTTTTAGTTCCGTGAGTCGTGAATCAGCTTTCTGACAGCCCCGACGCCTACCCGGACCGCCAGATCCGTGTCATGTGCCTGCGGATTCGAAAGCCCCTGTTTCGCGCGTTCCTGATTGGCGACAACGAGGAAGACGGACCCGCAGCGGACTTTCAGATAGCTTGCCACGGTAAAGAGCGCAGCCGATTCCATCTCCGATGCCAGCGTGCCCAGACGAATCCAGGCCTCCCATTTATTCTCCAGTTCATAGCTGACCGGTTTCGTCTCCGGAGAATGCTGCCCGTAGAAGGAATCCTTGCACTCCACGATGCCGGTATGGAACACTGCCTTCTGCTCTTTCGCGGAGCTCACGAGGGCATTGACAACATCCAGGTTCGCGACGGCAGGAAATTCGATCGGCGCATACTCTTTGCTGGTGCCTTCCATCCGGATCGCGCCTGTAGCGACCACAAGGTCACCTCCCATGATTTCCGTCTGCATGCCTCCGCAGGTACCCACTCTGACAAATGTATCCGCACCGGCCTGCACAAGTTCCTCCATGGCGATCGAGGCGGAAGGCCCTCCGATCCCGGTAGACGTCACTGAGACCTTCTCACCGTCCAGATAGCCGGTATACGTCACAAATTCCCGGCTGTCCGCGACAAGGACCGGATCGTCAAAATATTTCGCGATTGCCTTGCAGCGTTTCGGGTCCCCCGGCAGGATCACATAGCGTCCGACCTCTCCGGGCGCGACCTGAATATGATAGAGTCTTCCGTCGTCGGAATAGACCATTTTCGCCATCTTCTTTCTCCTTTCCAAGTCGATGCGGATCTCGAATTGCCTGACGCAATTCAGAACTATATTTCCAGTTCTCTTATATGCTGTGCCTTAATGCCGGAAGAACGAAGCAGTTCCCGGAGGCCTTCTTCGTCATCCGGAGGCGC
This sequence comes from uncultured Eubacteriales bacterium, assembly GCA_900319795.1. GTDB lineage: Bacteria > Bacillota > Clostridia > Lachnospirales > Lachnospiraceae > Chordicoccus. Next base: position 42,251 of record ONPU01000011.1, read on the forward strand.
GCTCCACGCAAGACCGCAGCCGGCGCTGATCTCCTTCGGCAGAGGAATCAGACGGCCTTCAACTCCGTTGTTTTGGCAGTAATCCTCAAACGCCATAGCGTCATGCGTTGAAAAAAAGGCGACGATCAGCCGCCTTATTTTCTTCCTCATGGCCTTATGACCATGGAAGCATTCATCTGTGCTTCCACAATATCATACATATTGGAGATAATCCCCACCTGAAGTTTTTCCTTCAGTCCGTAAAAATCCAGACAGGTTCCGCAGGTCATGATCTGAGCCCCTGCTTCCTCGAGAGCCTTCAGGTCTTTGATGGTATCCGGATCTTCCGTAGTAAGATACGCGCCCGAATTGTAGCAGATCACTTTCTCCGGAACCTCATCCTGATTCGTCAGAGCAAAGATAAAGGCCTTCATCAGTTTCTTTCCGAGCTGCTCGTCTCCGTTACCCATTGTGTTCGAAGAAATGATCACGACCTTTCCTCCTTTCGGAGAAATGGTACAGCTGACCGCTTCCGCGGGAACCTCGGCATCTTTCGCGGCTCCGGCTTTGACCTGCATTTTCACGGTATATTCCTTTTCCCCGTTCTGTTCGGAGGTGACAGTAAATCCGTTGTGCTCGCCAAGGCGGGTCAGGTTCTGCACTGCCGTATCATTGTCGACTTTCACATACAGAATTCCGTCTTCAATAAACTCTTCGATTGCTTTCTTCGCGTTGATCACGGGAAGCGGACACGCCATTCCCATGCAGTCAATTCTTCTTTCCATATTGTTCTCCGTTCCTTCCGCAGTCTGTATCTGCGAAATAAATCATTTATTCTAAATTTACCATTCCGGCAATTTCCCGGACGGCTTCCGCCGCTTTATCAGCATCGTCAACAGTATTGAAATAGCCGAAGCTGAAACGCACGGCTCCCTGACTGTCGGTGCCCAGCGCCTCGTGCATCAAAGGAGCGCAGTGCGCTCCGGATCTTACCGCGATCTCATACGTCATGGCCAGTTCATCCGAGACCAGAGCCGAATCCAGATCAGCAATATTCAGCGTGACGATCGGACACCTGTCCGGAGCTGAAAAATCACCGTACACTATAACATTCGGAATTGCGGATACCGCTTTATAGAAGCGCCGGGCCAGCTCCGTTTCATGGGCATGAATCGTATCGATGCCGCAGCTCAGGATATAATCCACGGCCGCGGAAAGGCCCGCGATCCCATGGCCGTTCAGCGTACCGGCTTCCAGTCTGGTCGGATATTCCGGCGGCTGTTCGGTCATAAATGATTGTACACCCGTCCCTCCGACTTTAAAAGGAGCAACTTCGATATCCCCGTTGATGCACAGCCCGCCCGTACCCTGAGGTCCCATCATGGACTTATGCCCTGTGAAACACAGGATGGAAATACCGGATTCCACCATGTCAATGGGGACTGTCCCCGCTGTCTGGGACGCGTCCACGATCAAAAGCAGGCCATGTTCTTTCGCAATAGCGCCGATCCGGGAAAGATCCAGCATATTGCCTGTCAGGTTGGATGCGTGTGTACAGACAATGGCTTTTGTGTTCGGCTGAATCAGGCGTTCAAAGTCCGCGTAATCGACTGTGCCCCGGGCATCCGCCTGAACGAAGGAAAGCTCAGTTCCTCTCTCCGCGCGCAGCCTGTATAGAGGGCGCAGAACCGAATTATGTTCAAGCACGGTCGTAATGACATGGTCTCCTGCGCCTATGGTTCCGCTGATCGCGATGTTCAGGGCTTCCGTGGAATTATTTGTAAAAATGACCTGCTCCGATTTCGGGCATCCGAAAAATAAGGCCAGCTTCTGCCTTGTTTTGTAAATGAGGCGATTGGACTTCAAAGCTCCCTCGTGGGCCCCTCTGGAAGCATTTCCCAAAGAAGTCAGGGCATTCGTAACGGCACTCACAACCTCCGGAGGTTTGACCATGGTTGTAGCGGCATTATCAAGATAGATCACAGTGTTCCTCCCTCAGCAATACTGGTCGCGCCTGGGCTGCAGCGGATTCTCCATGGATACGATGCTGTGATATACGGCATGTTCGCTTTGGATCACTTCCTTTGCCCGCTCGATCATATCCGGCGCGACAAGAAGCGACATACCGCAGCAGAGCGTTCCGCGGGCAGCGGCAGGAGCCGGTGCGATGCGGTTCATCACGCCGGCTCCGTCCAGCAGGTCATGGAGCATGAGCCCCTGCTCATAATTTTCAAACAGGATGTAATAGCGGGTGTTCATCCGTTCAGCATTTCCACAAATGCTTCGATCCGGGTTCTCAACTGGCCCGCATCGGAATCTTCATAGTCTGTCTCAAGTGAAAGGACCGGGATGCCTTCCTTCTTCAGAGCTTCCGCTACACTCTTCTTCTCAATGTCATAGAGACCGCAGAATTTCAGACTGCAGTCAATCACGCCGTCCGCTTTGTATTCCTTCGCGAGGCGGATAATATCCTCAATACGGCCGGGATTCGGTGTGAAGCAGGCGCAGTTGTTCTTCATATAGCGCTCGGACAAAGCCATATAGAGATCATCAAGCGTCTCGCCGCTTTCGTCCACAAGGTTCTCGAAATAGCGTGTGCCGGTGCACATTTCTTCACAGACAACCGCGGCACCGCTTGTTTCGATGATATTGTGAAGCTTCCAGTTCGGAACAGCCAGAGGAGTTCCGGTAAGAAGGATTCTCTTCGTTCCAGCGGGAACCACACTCACGCCGTCTTTAATCCTCTGCTCCAGTTCATCCGCAAGGCGGTTGCACATCTGGGCGCAGCGTTCGGGATCGTCAAAGAAGGAAATCTGTGTCATGAGAAGTGCGTCACGTCCGGAAATCGGAAGACATTCGCTCTTTCTGGCCTCATAGACCCTCTTCATGGCCTTTCTCTTCTCATTGACAATGCGGATCGCCTCTTTCAGTTTCTCAACACTCACTTTATTGCCGGTGATCTCCTCCACCTTCTGGGCAAAGTCCGCGATTTCTTCCTTCCATTTCACAATATCCTTCGGACGTTTCATCTGAGGTACGTCCATGATGTACATTGGCACATCCTGTCCGAGGATCTCATATGCTTTCTTCTTTCCGTCGCAGGTCGTCTCACCGACGTATACATCGGCAATTCTGAAGAACGGACATGTCCTGCCGAGGCGGGCGCCTACAGACGCTTTAATCAGCGGGCAGGTATTTTTCGGAAGAACAGCCTCTCCGCCGGGAACCCAGAACTGGGAACCGCCGCAAAGCCCCGTCACGATACCGTTGGCCGCGATGATCACTTCGTCGGGCACAAACACGCAGAAGGTTCCGAACACTTTCCGACCCTTCTTCTGTTCCTCGATCAGTTCCGCCGGACGAATCCCATGTACCTCCGAAATCACCAGATCCCAGAAATCCATAGCCTTCGGGCGGTTTTCCTGTGTCATGAACACGTCTCCCACCGCCACGGGCAGAACCTGACAGAGCATATCGTGGCTCTCCAGATCCATTCCGAGGTTTTCCCACATTTTTACATAGTCTGCCATTTCCTTTTTTCCTCCTTTATCAACGACAGTCCGCATGCAACGAACTGTGTCAGATACATGCTCCAAAACCCGTTTACGCCATTCTATAAAGCCAGCGCATAGAGCGCCGCTCCAAAAGCACCTGCGAAACGGGCTTCCGGCGCTGTCCGCACCTCCCGGTTGAACGCCTTTCCAAGTCTTTCACAGACAAACGGAAAATCACAAAGACCGCCTGTCAGGTAAAGCGGTCCCGCTTCCAGGGTCATCTTGCCTGCCTGTGTTTTCACTTTTTGGGCAATGGAATCGACAACGGCCCAGGCGATATTTTCCCTGGGCGTTCCCCGGCCGATGAGATTGATGACCTCCGACTCCGCGAATACGGTGCAAAGAGAACTGATTCGTGTCTCGGCCCCCTGCTCCGCCATCGTACACAGACCGGCAGGCGTGACCGATAGCGTATTGGCCATCACCTCCAGAAACCGTCCGGTACCGGCGGAACACTTGTCGTTCATAGCGAAATCAGACACTGCGCCGTTTACAATGATAATCACTTTTGTATCCTGTCCGCCGATATCGATCACGTTCAGATGATCTGTTTTGAAAAGAGCCGCCGCCCCGCGGGCGTGACAGCTGATCTCCGTCACGGTTTTATCGGCAAATGGAACGGAAACACGCCCGTAACCCGTCGCTACAAAATGGACATTCTCTCCGATCTTCACTTTTTCCCGCAATTCAAGCCGGATCGCCTGCGCGGTTTCCACACTGCTCCAACCGGTTGGTCTTAAATCCTGCCAGACCGGATCGCCATTTCCGTCAAGTACAACTGTTTTCGCGCAGGTGGAACCGATGTCGATCCCGACTCCGTATTCAACGCTCATAAGGTAAGATCCTCATTTTTTATGAATCCTCATCATCAAAAGGCTCTGCCGGCATGAAGGTGTCGCGGTTCAGATTGAGAAGAGCGCTAGCCGTCTCCGCCAGTTTCCGCTCCATCTCCCGGTACACGCTGACCGCTCTTTCTCCTTGTGCCGTCAATGCCGAGCTTCCGCCGTTCTTTCCTCCGCTGATTCGGACGATCAGGCTGACGCCCATTTCCTTTTCCGCCCGGTTGATGATCTTCCATGCCTTGGTATAGGACATTTTCATCTCAGCCGCGGCGCCCTGAATGGATCCTGTCTCCGGAATCTTTTCAAGTAATTCGCAGATACCGGGGCCGAAAAAGCGTTCGTCGGAATGGATCGTCAGCTTGACCCTTGCCGTGATATTCGTCCCCCTTTGTTCATTCATGAGCATCTCCTTTTCGTTATTTTTTCAAAAAAATAACCATGGATATCATACCATGGTTACTTAGTAAAAGTCAATTTTCTAACCTTATTATGAAGAAGCTAACCGAATGTCGGAGAGCCGCTGCATCAGGCGTTCCTTCAGAATCTCATACCGCTGTTTCTTCTCGGTTTTCTGAAAATGAAACTCTCGTCGCTGTTCCGGGCAGTGTTCATAATCCAGCACCCGATTTCCGAACTGCTCACTGGTCAAATCAAATATGCAGTCCTCCACCACGTTGAAACAGTGAAAGTTTCCGTCTTCAAGCGGAACCCCGTAAACTTTTCCACCGAAGAGATCCTGCATAAGAAATGCTGTAACAGAACACTGCCCGTACGTCCTGTTCTCCAGGGACCAGTCCGCTCTCATTCTGGGCGCGCAGGTTTCGGCGCACCAGATGTCTTTCAGCAAATCATAATAGTCTCTCGGAGTAAGGCCCCGGGAATCCTTGACATCGGCTGTCTCCCAGCCGTAAAACCTGTAGTCCGCCATTTCGTTAAATCTCTTTCTGTATTTGATAAGGATCAGCGAAAGCTCCTGGCCCAGTTGACGAGGGAATCCTGCCAGACATTTTCCATGACCTCCCGGCGCATGCGGTCCGTGACGGGGCCGTTCTTTGCCATCTTGTCGAGGATGACAGCCTGAAGCTGTTCCACAGTCATCTGGTCATACGGAATGTCAGGGATTTCAACCGGACACTTCTCTTCTGCCTTCTGAGCAGGCTTCTCGTCCGAATGTTTCTCTTCTGCTTTCTGAACAGGCTGATCGTCTGAACGTTTCTCTTCTTCCTTCCGGACAGGCTTCTCTACTGCTTTCCGGACAGGAATCTGAACCGGAACCTCCGGCACTTCAGGCTTTTCCTCCCCTCCACAAGGAGCAAAAATATCACCGTCTGAGCCTTGAAGCGCGATCTCCAGACGTCCGCCCTCGCTGTTCAGTTTTTTCCCTGTGAGGAGTCCGATGTAGCAGCCGGCTGAAGCCTCCACGTTGATCCGTGTTTCTCCGTCACTGTTATTCACTGCCACTATCAGATTGCCGCGCGCGAAAGCATACTGCTCCGTCGTAAGGTGAAGCTGACGATAATCTCCCCTGACGAGATCGTCTTTATAGCGGGCGTGGATCTTTCCGAGCGCTGCTATAAGCGCGGTACATGGATTCTGTTCGTAATCATCCGCATGATCGTTCAAATCAATGTACGGACGAAGGGAATCGTCCGAGAGCCGTTCCTTACGGCCTTCAATACCGAATTCGCTCCCATAGTAAACCGAGGGGATTCCCGGCAATGTATAGAGCAGAATATGAACCGGCAGATAATGGGCTTTGTTCACAAGTTTCGTGATAATCCGTTCCACATCGTGATTGTCAACAAAATTATACAGCTTGATGTGGGCGGGCACGAGGCCGTTGGTGCGCTGGACGGTATGCGCGATCTCAAAATAGTTGTGGTCATTGTGACCGCTGTAAAATGCCTTGTGCAGCGCGTAATTGGTCACGCTGTGCAGAGTGTTCTCATTGGCCCAGCGTGAATAATCACCGTGAATGACCTCTCCCATGAGCCAGAATTCGGGCTTGACCTCGTCCGCGGTACGCCGCAGTGCTTTCATAAACTCAAAATCCAGCACGTCGGCGGCGTCGAGACGAATGCCGTCGACATCGAACTCATTGACCCAGAAGCGGATGACGTCGCAGATATAGTCCCGGACCGCGGGATTTCTCTGGTTCAGCTTTACAAGCAGATTGTATCCGCCCCAGTTGTCATAGGAAAAGCCGTCGTTGTACTCGTTGTTTCCCCAGAAATTGACATTGCAGTACCAGTCACGATAGGCGGACGCTTCCCGATGCTCCTGAATATCCTTAAACGCGAAAAAGTCACGGCCCGTATGGTTGAACACGCCGTCAAAGATGACCCTTAATCCTCCCTCGTGGCACGCGGCAACAAAGTTCTTCAGGTCTTCATTGGTACCGAGTCTGCTGTCCAGAAGACGGTAATCAGTGGTTTCATAGCCATGTCCGACAGACTGGAAAAGCGGGCCGATATAGAGGGCGGTGAAGCCCAGTTTTTTCAGATGTCCGATCCACGGAAGCAGCGTATTGAGCCGGTGGACCGGTTCTCCGTAGTCATTTGTTTTCGGCGCTCCGGTCAGTCCCAGCGGATAAATATGATAAAATACTGCTTCGTCATACCAAGCCATACAGTTTCTCTCCTTTATAATAAGTTCTCAGAATCTCTATATTTATGAGGATCCTGTCAAAAAGTACTCCCTGACAGCTCCCAGAACACCACAGCAGCGGCAGCGGCTACATTGAGAGAGTCCACACCGTGAGACATCGGAATCTTCACCGTGTAATCACAGGCAGAAACCGTCTCATCCGGAAGGCCGTCTCCTTCACTTCCGAGAACCACGGCCAGCTTTTCCGCCTGCTTCAGAACCGGATCGCCGACGCTGATCGAATCCTCTTTCAATGCCATGGCGCAGGTGACAAAACCCTGGTTCTTCAGCTTTGCAAGCAGTTCCCGGGTATCCGGCGCGACCATCCAGGGAATCTGGAAAATGCAGCCCATACTGACCCTTACCGCTCTTCTGTAGAGAGGATCCGCGCTGTCATTTGAAAAAATAATCGCGTCCATTCCAAGAGCAGCCGCCGAACGGACGATGGCTCCCAGATTCGTCGGATTCATCACTCTGTCCAGTACGCAGATCTTTTTGAACCAGTCCGGAAGACGTTCCGGAAGACTCTGCGGCTTTCTTCTCATTGCCGCGAGCACGCCTCTGGTAAGCCGGTAGCCGGTGATCTGTTCCAGAACCGGCAGTCCGGCGGTATAAACGGGAGTCCCGTCTTTCGGAAGGATGTCCTGCACTTCCAGATATGCCGGATCATCTGTCTCCGTATTCCGCAGAAAACGTTCTTCCACAAGAAAAGAAACCGGCTCATAGCCGGCATCTATTGCCCTTCGAATCACTTTCGCGCTCTCGGCAATAAACAGTCCCGGATGAGGCTCATTGATTCTGTAAAGCTGATTTTCGTTTAACCTCGCGTAGATTTCCAGCTGAGAAGCGTGGAAATCATCGATCCTGATCAGATCCATTATATACCTGTCCGTTGTGCCAGACTTTCTCTCTCAATTCTTTCGGGATCACTCTGTCTGCAATCGCGTTTTGCTCCAGCTTTTCGCCGATTATGAGAAATACTTCCTGACCTCCTGCACACTCTTTTATCGTGCGTTCACTGTGGGCCGCGTTCATTTCATACCACGTCCCGTTTTCCTGATGAAAGCCCTTCATCCGGATGACCCTGCCGTACCTGCCTTCGTCGCTGAACAATTCTTCGGCAATACGTTCCAGTTCATTCAAAGGCAACGGGATATTGAGAAAGTACAGCGTACTGAAGCCGTTCTCATCCAGAATCCGAAGCTTCAGATGGTCAGCCGGGCAAATCCCGGCATTCATCATTTTTTCGAAGTCGGAATCTTCAAACTGATCCCAGTTTTTCGTGATCACATCCGCCTTAGAAAGGACCCTGTCACACTGAAATTCCCCCAGCGCGCGATTGATGTGTCCGATCGTCGCTGCTCTCCTTCCGGCGGGATATTCCTGGGTACGGCTCATGACAACCACACCCGCATTCGCGATCTGGGACACAAGGAAATAATCCGACTCACGGCTCATCTCATCCGGAAGTCCCGCATCGACGATTCCGATCACACTGCCCGCTTCGTACCAGCGGTCAACGGGATCCTCATGAAGTAGATCGAAGAATTCGTCCGCGTCAAAAATCCCTGAAGGCTCCACAATCACGCGGTCGAAACCGCGCATCGCCATGGAAATGAGTTTTGTCCGGAAACGGCGCACATGGCAGTCATAGTCGCATCCGCCCGCGATCATTTCCAGCTCGCAGCCGGCCTCTTCCAGTTCCTTAAGAAGAAGCATGTCGATGTTTACCGCGCCGTAATCATTTTCCAAAATGGCAATTTTAAGGCCCAGATTCATCAGATGAGCAGCGTATTTTCGGATAAATGTAGTTTTCCCGGATCCCAGGAATCCGGTGACAAGATCGATTTTAATCATCTTTTACGGCTTGCGGATTACTCTTCTACATTAAGATCCTTGCAAACATGGGTCAGGCCCTCGATTCCGTCATTATACACCTTTACCTTTATTATTTCACTATATCTGCAAATATTGTCTTATCCCAGTGCTACGTCCAGAACCATCATCAAAACAAATCCCAGCGAAAACGCGATTGTCCCCCAATTGGAGTGCTTTCCCTCCGACATCTCCGGGATCAGTTCCTCGACAACCACGTACATCATTGCTCCGGCTGCGAATGCCAGCATATAGGGCATGACCGGGACTACCGCACCGGCTGCCAGCATCGTGATGACGGCGGCAATAGGCTCCACCACACCGGACAGAACACCGTAGAGGAACGTCATACCCTTGCTCATACCTTCGGCTCTGAGAGGCATGGAGACAATCGCGCCTTCCGGGAAGTTCTGAAGCGCGATACCCAGAGCGAGCGCCAATGCTCCTGCGCCGGTAACGCCCACATTTCCGGAGCGGAAACCGGCGTATACGACACCGACCGCCATTCCCTCGGGAATGTTGTGCAGAGTCACCGCGAGAATCAGCTTGGTTGTACGCTTCAAGCCGGATTTGGGGCCTTCATCCTGATGATCCAGATGCATATGCGGCGTGACGATGTCGAGAAACAGTAAGAAGCCAACACCGATCAGAAACCCGACAGCAGCCGGTACAAAAGACAGTTTTCCCATGTTCTCACTGCTCTCCAGCGCGGGCTGCAGCAGGCTCCAGAAGGAAGCGGCCACCATGACACCTGCCGCAAAACCGGTAAGAATCTTCTGAAGATTCTCCGATATTTCTTTTTTCAGAATAAAGACCATTGCAGCGCCAAGACTTGTCCCGAAAAATGGAATCAGGATTCCCATAATTGTTTCCGAATTAGTCATTGACAGTCCTCCCTTACCTGGCTTTATTCAGGATCAGCAAAGCAGCGATCAGCAGAACTGCGCAGACAACCAGCGCAATCCACGGTGTCAGGGTAAACCCGGAGATCAGATAGCCAATCGCACATACAGCCGCCACCAAAGTGGCGTAAGGCAGCTGTGTCTCCACATGCCGGATATGCTGACAGGAAGCGCCGGTAGATGCCAGAATCGTCGTGTCAGAAATCGGTGAGCAATGGTCCCCGTACACAGACCCTGCCAGGGTTGCCCCAAGGGTGGGCACCAACAGTCCGCCGGCGCCGTCAGTTGCACAGATCATCGTGACGATGGGAATCAGCATGCCGAATGTGCCCCAGGATGTGCCCATAGAAAAACTCATGGCAGCCGCCACAACAAAGATCAGGAACGGCAGGAACCCCAGAGGCAGATTGGCTGTGCTGACGAAGCCGGAAATGAATTGTCCCGTACCGATCAGCTGACGGCACACGCCGCCGAGGCTCCAGGACAGAATCAGAATCAGCATCGGAGGCACGATATTGGAAATGCCGCCGACAATATTGTCCATGAACTCTTTTGGTGTCATCAGCCTGCGCGGAATGTACAGCAGAAAAGCGCATACAAGCCCTGCGAAAGCCCCTAATGTAAGGCCTGCCGTGGGATTATATCCAATAGCCTCAGAAAAGGGAGTGCCACTGAAAAAGCCGCCCACATAGGCCATCCCCATGATCGCGCATACGATCAGGACTGCGATCGGCAGCACCAGATCAATGACACTGCCTTTCGTGTTTTCCTCATTTTTGGCTTCACCATTTTCTTCAGATGTGTTTTGCTGAGCCGCTTCCGACTCCGCGCGCTTCATTGGTCCAAAATCCTTTCCGGTCCAGCAGATAAAGAGCACCATCAAGATCGTCAGAATGGCATAAAGATTATAAGGAATCGTGGAAAGGAAAACATTGAATCCGTTTGTCTCACTGACTTCACTGGCCACTGCCACTGCCCAGCTGGACACAGGAGCAATGATGCACACCGGGGCTGCGGTGGCGTCAATCACGTAAGCCAGCTTTTCGCGGGAGATGCCAAGTCTGTCGGTAATCGGGCGCATAACCGTACCGACCGTCAGGCAGTTGAATCCGTCATCAATAAAGATCAGAACGCCCAGAAGAGATGTAGCAAAACTGGCAGACCGCTTGGTATTGAGCCGTTTTCCCGCCCATCGTCCATAAGCCTCGCTGCCGCCTGACTTGGAGACCAGGCTTACTACTGCCCACAGCAGTGCCAGGAAGATGATCATGTAGGCATTGTCGGCAATCTTTGAATACATCATGTCAAATGTCGTCGCCACTGCCGATATAATGGTTCCGCCTCCCACAAAGCTGTAAATCAGCATTCCGGAGAACAGTCCTATAAACAAAGAAGAATAAACCTCTTTCGTAAGCAGTGCCAATACAATCGCAATAATAGGCGGCACAATGGACAGCCACCCCGTCTCGATCATTGTAAATTCCATAGATTCCTCCGATCTATTCCATTTTTCACACTTGTCATATACGAATTATACAGCAAGGCAGTCAATCAGTAAAACATATATGATCGCATCCTTGACACGCCGTTAGTTCTCATGATAGACCAGTATCATCACATTAATCAACTTGCACTAAAGAGGAGACAAGTTTGAAAAAAGAGACAGGCGGTTAGATATCGTAAAGAGGGCATAGCAAACAAACCCTCAAGGGGTCTTTGAAAAGTAAATATAGACACGACCTAATCAGGAAGCAGTGACGGG
>ONPU01000021.1 GCA_900319795.1 uncultured Eubacteriales bacterium
TATAACGTCAAACCGGATAGATGGAAAGTAAATCGCGGACATAAGTTCCGCATAGTTACAAGCCTTTTGAGAGTGCGGAACTAACTTCCGCATTCAAGTATCGAAAAAGGGGGCGAAACCATATGAACGATCCGATACAAAACCTGCACTATCATAGATTGGAGGTAGAATTTGTAGAAATAGAACGGTGAAATTTACTAAAATGGAAGTATCCCGGAACCTGCACTTCCGATGAGCAGACAAAACATTTTTACAGGTAAAAGAGATGACAGATCATAATCAGGAAAAAGGCGTCCCCTCAGGGGACCTGTACGTGAATTCCGGCTATCTTTTTCATTCGAGGGTGCCGTTTAAAGAAAAGAAAAAGGCCCTGCGCATTTTGAGCGCAGGAACCTATCAGATGCTCACGAGGCCGCTGCTTCCGACCTGGCGGCCGAAGGGCAGGGTCGACTGGCAGCTTATCTATATCGCTGCCGGGAAAGCGCATTTCTTCTTTGACGGGAAGGAAGTCATCGTGCCCGCCGGCAACATGGTGCTGTACCAGCCAAAACAGCAGCAGAAATACCATTATCTGGGCAAAGACAGGACCCAGGTGTGGTTTGTGCACTTTACGGGGCGGGAGGTCCGCAACATTTTAAAGCACTTTGAGATCCCGCTGGACGGGTATATCCTGCACACGGGCATTTCCCGCGATTACGAGGATCTGTTCCGGAAAATGCGGGACGAACTCGTAAAGTGCTCATGGGGCTACGAGGAGATGCTGGTCTGCCTCTTCCGCGAGCTGCTTCTGACAATGCACAGAAGAATGACGGAGAGCATGCCGGAAATCTCCGGCTTCATCCAGGAGGAGATGAGCCGCGCCACGGCCTACTTCGAAGACCATTATAATGAGGAGATCAGCATCGAACAGTACGCCGCTTCCCGCAGCATGTCCACAAGCTGGTTCAGCAGGAGCTTCAGAAACGCCACTGGCACGTCGCCCATGCAGTATATCCTTGAGACCCGGATCCGGAACGCGCAGACACTTCTGGAGACCACAGATGATTCCATCACCAATATCGCGGCGATCGTCGGATATGACAATCCGATGTATTTCAGCCGGCTGTTCCGTAAGGCGAAGGGTGTGTCACCAACGGGGTACAGGAAAATCTACAGGGAGAAATATCTGGCGGAGGTCAATTCACTCCCACTCCACCGTTCCCGGCGGTTTTGACGTAATATCATATACGACCCTTGACACACCGGACACCTCGTTCGTAATCCGGCTTCCGGCTTTCTCAAGCACCTCAAACGGAAGCCTGGACCAGTCCGCCGTCATGAAGTCGTCCGTGTTGACAGCCCTCAGCGCGACGGTATATCCGTAAGTCCGGGCGTCGCCCATCACACCTACGCTGCGTGTATCGGTCAGAACCGCGAAATACTGATCGGGCCTTCTCAGAGGATCCGTACCCGCTGCCACTTCTTCCCTGAAAATGGCGTCGGCATCCTTGAGCAGATCCAGCTTCTCCTTCGTGATCTCCCCGATCACACGGACGGCAAGGCCCGGTCCCGGGAAGGGCTGGCGCCATACAAGCTCTTTCGGAAGGCCCAGCGTTGTTCCGATGCTGCGCACCTCGTCCTTGAAAAGATCCCTCAGGGGTTCTACTATTTTTTCAAATGAAATCACGTCCGGCAGCCCGCCGACATTGTGATGGCTCTTAATGACCGCCGAATCACCCTTGCCGCTCTCGATCACGTCCGGGTAGATCGTTCCCTGAGCCAGCGCGTATACATGACCGATCCGCTTCGCCTCTTCCTCAAAAACGCGGATAAATTCTTCCCCGATGATCCGGCGCTTGTGCTCCGGTTCGGTCACACCCGCGAGTTTACTCAGAAAGCGTTCTTCGGCGTTCACCCGGATCATGTTGACTCCGAGTTCCTTCCGGAATGTCTTCTCCACGAAGTCTCCTTCGTCTTTTCTCAGAAGCCCGTGATCCACAAAGACGCAGATGAGATCCTGCCCGATGGCCTTGTTGAGAAGCAAGGCCGCGACAGCCGAATCCACGCCTCCGGAGAGAGCCAGGAGCACTTTCTTCCCCTGAAGCTCCTCATGGTACTTCGCAATCATGCGGTCGGCGTAGTCTTCCATTTTCCAGTCTCCGGCACAGCCGCAGACCGTAAAGAGAAAGTTGCTGATTACCTGCTTCCCGTATTCCGTGTGCATGACTTCGGGGTGGAACTGTACGCCGTACAATTTCCGGGCGTCATCTCCCATTGCCGCGCACGGACAGTGCAGTGTCGCCGCGATCGTCTGAAAACCCGCCGGGACTTTGGTGACGTAATCCGTATGGCTCATCCAGCATACGCTCTCTTTAGGAATCTCTGTAAAAAGCGGGCTGGGCTTCACACTCAGTGTGGTCTTTCCATACTCACTGGCGCTTTCTGCCGAAGAGACCTCGCCGCCGGCCATATAGGCCATCAGCTGATCCCCGTAGCAGATTCCGAGAATCGGAATTCCCAGATCCAGTACGGCCGGATCATAGTGCGGGGAAGCCGGGTCATAGACGCTGTTCGGCCCTCCCGTAAAGATGATTCCGCTGTATCCTTCAGCCTTAATCTCGTCAACGGTGATGCGGTTAAACGGTTTGATCTCCGCATACACGTGAAGTTCTCTCACCCTGCGGGCGATGAGCTGGTTATACTGTCCGCCAAAATCGAGCACCAGTATTTTTTCCATATCTGTCCTTTCCGGCTGATGAAACCGTCATACCTTGTCTCACTAACGTTGTTCCTATTATGCAGCGTCAAATCCGCGCCACGCCCGAGCGCACAGCCGCCTCTGCCACAGCCTTCGCGACAGCCGGCCCCACGCGTTTATCAAATGCCTTCGGAATAATATAGTCAGCACTCAGCTCTTCGTCGGAAACAAGGTCCGCCAGCGCTTTCGAGGCCGCCATCTTCATCTCTTTGTTGATATCCGACGCGCGGACATCGAAAGTCCCGCGGAAAATGCCCGGAAACGCGAGCACGTTATTGATCTGATTCGGATAATCGCTGCGCCCGGTGGAAACCACTGCGGCGCCGCCCGCTTTCGCGTCCTCCGGGAAAATCTCCGGAGTCGGGTTCGCGCAGGCAAATACGATGGCATCCCTGTTCATCGTCCGCACCATCTCCGTAGTCACGGTGCCCGGCGCCGACACGCCGATAAAGACGTCCGCGCCCACAAGCGCGTCAGCGATGCTGCCTGTCACGCCTTCAAGGTTCGTGACTTCCGCCATCTCCTCCTTGATCCAGTTGAGGCCTTCGCGGCCTTTGCAGATCGCGCCCTTCCGGTCGCACATGATGATGTTGCGGAATCCTGCCGCAAGAAGAAGTTTTACGATCGCGACCGCCGCGGCACCCGCGCCCGATGTCACGATCTTCACGTCCTCCTTCTTTTTCCCGACCACCTTCAGCGCGTTGGTAAGGCCCGCCAGTGTAATGACGGCCGTCCCGTGCTGATCATCGTGGAAAATGGGGATATCCGTACGCTCCTTCAGCTTTCTTTCGATTTCAAAGCATCTGGGCGCGGAAATGTCTTCCAGATTGATTCCGCCAAATGAGCCGGAAATAAGCGCCACGGTATTGACAAACTCATCCACGTCCTTTGTCTTGACACATAAGGGAAATGCGTCGACATCGCCGAATTCCTTGAAGAGGACGCATTTTCCTTCCATAACCGGCATGCCGGCTTCCGGGCCGATATCACCAAGTCCCAAAACAGCGCTGCCGTCCGTAATCACGGCGCACATATTGTTTCTGCGCGTGAGCGTATAGGACTTCTCCGGATCCTTTTGAATCTCCAGACAGGGCTGTGCCACGCCCGGTGTATACGCCAAAGACAGGTCCTCTTTCGAGCGGACCGGCACACGGGAAATCACCTCGATCTTTCCCTGCCATTCTTCGTGCAGCCTTAACGATTCCTTCGCGTAATCCATAAGTCTTCTACCCTCCTTTGGCGCCTGAATCAACAAAGGGCTCCGCCTCACGGCGAAGCCCCAAGCGTGAGAGACAAGATTCGAACTCGCGACCTTCTGGTCCGTAGCCAGACGCTCTATCCAGCTGAGCTACTCTCACACACCATCTTTCGACAGCATCATGTATTATATAGGATTCATACTCCCTTGTCAAGCGAGCAATTTCGCTAAAAATGAAACATTTCTCTCTACAGGAAGATCCACTGGCAAATGATCCCCGCCACAATCGCGAGCGCCAGAAGAAGCAGCGTAATCCTGAGAGACTCCCGGCGGTCACGGTTGACACGCCAAAGGACAATGAGGCCAAGTCCCGCTGATGAGCAGAGGCCGGCAATCGCTGATCCGAAAGAAATGACGCCTTCCATATACAGCTCGGTCAGGATCACGGAGGCCGCGCAGTTCGGGATGAGCCCGATCAGCGATGCCAGTGCCGGCTGGAAGACCGTATTTGCCAGAAATACTCTGGAGACATTTTCCATCCCGACTGCCTCAAGCAGGATATTCAGAGCCAGCGTAAAGAGGAACAGGAAAAGAATGACCTCCCGTGTATGATGCCAGGCCGGTCTCAGCATCGCTTTCCAGCTGTACTGCGACCTTCTCCTCTTATGTCTCTTTTCCGGATCGTCGGAATGGGAAGCGTCTGTCTCCCCGCCTTTTCGGTCCGCCATCTCCGGGTCCACCTTCGGATGCTCGCATCCGCAATGGTCCGTCTCGCAGAGATCCCGGATCCTCTTCCGTTTCCGTCCTTTGCTCCTTAACCAGATGAGTTCCGCCGCATAGATCAGATAACCGGCGATCAGAGCGATGACGATTTTCGTCAGAAGGAGCTGAATCACTGTCGGAAACTGCTCCGGATGGCTGAGGAGGATCACGAGCGCCTCATCGGAAGTGGAAAGAAAGACCGCCAGCAGCGTTCCCAGGGAAATGACGCCTCCGGCGTAGAAGTCCGAAGCCATAATCGAGAAACCGCACTGCGGTACACAGCCAAGAAGCGCGCCCGCAAGAGGGCCGAATCCTCCGGCCTTCGCCAGAGTCTCATTCATCTTCCGCGCCGCGCGGTGCTCCAGTACCTCCAGGAGGTAAAATGCCGCGAACAGAAACGGCAGCTCTTTTACACAGTCGAGGAACGCGTCCAAAAGACAGTCAAGAATCCACATAATACACCCAATCTGTAAATACTTAAAATCATAAAAGCGGTCAGGGGCTGTTGTCCCTGACCACTTCATCTTATCATATCTGTCAAGATTAGAGGCGTCAGTCCATATCGCGGATGATCTTTCTCACCGGCAGGATGGAGGACGGGCTCATGGACAGCTCGTCGATGCCCCACTCTACGAAGGAGGTTGTCAGCTCCGGATCCGCGCCGAGCTCGCCGCAGATGCCGACCCATGTATTGTGTCTGTGGCCCGCTTCGATCGTCATACGGATCGCTTTGAGAACCGCCGGATGATGCGCGTCGAAGAATCTCTCCAGATGCTGGTTCTGACGGTCGATCGCGCAGGTATACTGCGTCAGGTCGTTTGTTCCGATACTGAAGAAATCGACCAGCTCTGCCAGTTCGTCAGCAATGAGCACAGCCGCCGGCGTTTCAATCATGATGCCGAGTGAGCAGTCCTTGAACGGGATGCTCTGAGCGGTCAGCTCCGCCTTGACCTCTTCGCAGATCTCCTTGCAGCGCTTGACTTCCCATACGGAAGTGATCATCGGGAACATGATATCGATATTGCCGTAAGCGGAAGCGCGATAGAGGGCGCGCAGCTGTGTACGGAAAATGTCTTCCTGGCTCAAGCAGATGCGGATCGCGCGATAGCCGAGCGCCGGATTGTCTTCCTTATCGAGATTGAAATAGTCGATCTGCTTGTCCGCGCCGATATCCAGTGTACGGACGACGACTTCCTTGCCGGCCATCATTTCCGCGACGGTGCGGTAAGCCTGGAACTGCTCGTCCTCGCTCGGGAAATCATTGCTGGACAGATACAGGAATTCGCTGCGGAAGAGGCCGATGCCGGCGGCGTCATTTTCCTTGACGAAATTGAGATCACCGATGCCGCCGATGTTCGCGTAGAGCTTGATCTTGCGGCCGGACTTCGTCACGGTTTCCTTGCCCTTCAGTTCAAGGAGCAGCTTCTGCTTCTCCTGCTCCGCTTCTCTCTGCTTAATATATTTCGCAAGCGTTTCTTCGTCGGGGTCGATGAAGACCTGGCCTGTGAAGCCGTCCACGATACCCATCTTGCCGGCTGCGTCAGCCGGAACCGGGCACTGGCAGAGCGCCGGGATATTCATGGTTCTCGCGAGGATCGCGGTATGGGAATTCGTCGAGCCTTCTCTTGTGACAAATGCCAGAACCTTGCTCTTATCCAGAGTAACCGTCTCCGACGGAGCCAGGTCGTTGGCAAAGAGCAGCACTTCTTCGGTAAAGGAGTTGTCCTCACCGTCCCATCCGTTCAGGATCTTCAGGACGCGGTTCGCGATGTCCCCGATGTCCGCCGCGCGGGCCTGCATATAGGGGTTGTCATCCATCGCCTGAAGCATCTTCTTCGTATTGTCCGCGGTTTCCGCGACCGCGAATTCCGCGTTCAGCGTCTGCTCTTTCACGATCTCTTCGACCTGATCGTCGAAATCGTCAAGCATCATGCTGTGTACTTCAAAGACCTCCGCTTCAGCGGGGCCGATTTCCTTCGCAGCATGTTCCCCAAGTTTCGCGAGCTGTTCCTGCGCCTTGGTCTTGGCTTCCATATAGCGTGCGAACTCAGCTTCCACATCCTCGACATGGGATCTGCGGACCACCACTTCGTTTTTGGCCATTTCGGCGATTTTTCCGATCGCGACGCCCTTATAAGAAACTTTTCCTTTAAATATCTCCATAGTTGCTCTCCTTCTTTCTTAATTCCATACGGCAATCCGTACAAAAAACCGCCGCCGATAGGCATTATTATAGTAGAAATATACGATCCGCGCAACAAACAGATCAACAACGGCTCCCTTTTGACCTGAGAAAAACAGCCTGTACACGAAGAGATTCCTCCATGTACAGGCGTTGGAATTCATTTTACATATTTACTTTGAAATCATCATAATCTTCGGCGTTGGTCAGAAGTGTCACGACGCAGTCCGGATGGCCCGCTGCCGCAATCTTCTTTCTGTCGAAATGGATCAGCTTCTGTCCGGCCTTGACTTCTTCGCCTTCCTTCACGAAGACTTCGAAGCCGTCGCCGTTCATCGCGACCGTATCCACGCCGACGTGGATCAGAAGTTCCATGTCGCCCGCGCCGGAGATTCCGACGGCATGCTTGGATTCCGCAACCGTGGAAATGGTTCCGTCAAACGGAGCATAGACATATTCGTCTGTCGGCTCGATGGCTACGCCGTCGCCGAGAACGCCTGAAGCAAATGTTTCATCCGGGATCTGCTCGCGCGGAATCACCTTGCCCGCTGTCGGAGCCTTGATTTCGCCGGCGCCACAGCTCATGACGACATTTTCCGGAATGTTTTCCGGAGCTGCCGGAGCGGAAGCGGAAGATGTCGATGCCGACGCGGCCGGCTTCTCTTCTTCAGCCCAGATCACCGATGTAATCACGAATGCGATACCGCCGGAGATCGCGAGAACGATCGTGTAAAGCAGCGGATTGTTGATGGTCAGATAGCCCGGGATACCCGTTACGCCGTAAGCGGAAGCGCCGATTCCCATGAACGCCGCAACCAGAGAACCGATAGCACCACCGGCCATACCGGCTGCGAACGGCTTGAAGAAACGCATGTTGACACCGAAGATTGCCGGCTCTGTGATACCCAGAGCTGCGGAAAGGGAAGACGGAAGAGCCACAGCCCTGGTCTTGCCGTTCTTGGCCTTCAGAGCAACCGCAAGGCAGGCGCCGAACTGAGCGAAGTTCGCAGCGGAAGCGATCGGCATCCAGGTGTTGAGACCGCCGGCTTCGGAGAGCATACCTGCTTCAATAACATTGTACATATGGTGCAGACCCATGACGACGGTTGCCGGATAGATCGCGCCCATGATCATCGAACCGAACGGATTGGAGACGAGAACCTTCGCGCCGGCCAGAACCGCTGATTCCAGAGCGGAGAAGATCGGTCCGATCACGACGAAAGTCATAAGGGCCGTCACAAATACCGTAACCAGCGGAGTGATGAAGAGGTCGAGCATTTCCGGTACATGTTCATGCAGCCATTTTTCAAGCTTACTCATAAACAGTACCGCGATCATGACCGGAATGACGTGGCCCTGATAACCGAGCTGGTTGATCTGGCCGAGCGTATAATTGCCGATCTTGATATGTCCGAACAGATACCAGACCTCATAGCCGTCAGCTGCTGCCCAGCCGTTGGTAAGAGCGCTGTGGATCATCAAAAGACCGATGACCGCGCCGAGGAAGATATTGCCGCCGAAAACACGTGCCGCGGAGATCGCGACGATAACCGGCAGGTACGCGAAAGCGGTATTCGCGACCATATCCATGAATGCGTACCAGTCAGTGGAAGCGAAGCTCGGAATCGCCTTACCTAAAGCTTCCACGAGACCCATCATAAGACCGGAAGCGACGATCGCCGGAAGAATCGGTACGAAGACATCGCCGATCGGCTTTAAGAGTCTTTTCCAAAGAGGCTGCTGCGCAGCGGCTGCCGCCTTGACGTCGTCCTTTGTCGCGGCTGTCATGCCCGTGATATCCAGGAATTCGTCATAGACCTTGTTGACTGTTCCGGTTCCGATAATCAGCTGGAGCTGTCCGTTGGATTCGAACATTCCCTTCACGCCATCGACGTTGTCCAGGTAGTCCTTGTCCACCTTGCTGTTGTCTTTGATGACCAGCCTTAAGCGTGTTGCGCAGTGCGCAGCCTGTGCCACGTTGTCACGTCCGCCGATATGGTCGACGATCTCCTGAGCACACTTACGATAATCCAGTGCCATCTTTACCTCTCCCTTCATTTTTGAAAATGCGTTGTGTGATCGTTTTCACATGAGTTTATTATAATTTTATTTTTCCCCTATGTAAATTGTGTCATTCTTCCATAAAAGCAGTATGCATTTTGTGCATTATTACATTATTCCTGCTTTTCGGGTTTCGCATCCTCTTTCTTTTCAGCCTTCTTTACTGTTTTTGCCGCTTTTTTCGGTTTTGCGGCCTTCGCAGGTTTCTCTTCTTTCGCTGACTTTGCGGCCTTCGCAGGCTTCTCTTCCTTCGTTGTCTTTGCGGCCTTCTCAGTCTTTGCCTTCTTCACAGAGGCTTTCTTCTCAGCGTCGAGCGCCGCATTTTTCAGAATCGGAAGAAGCTTCGGAGTCGCCTTGGCCTTCTTGAAGAATGTCAGAAGATAGGCGAAATCATAAGCCGGAATTTCGACGGCCTTCGCGTCACGCGCTTTCCCGGTCAGCATGTCCGTGTATTCCTCGGCCTCGTTGATCCAGGCCGTCTGATCCGTGGCGCTGAAGTTGAAAAGGGCGATCAGCTTTTCACCGTCATAGTAGCGGCCGATGCCGAGTACGTGATCGTTGTGCGTCTCGACGATCCAGGTGTCCGCGGCATTTTCAAATACCGCATAGGAGGCGCGGAGCTCTTCGAGACGGCGGAGGGCGTGGAAGATCTTCTCTTCGCGGGTGCCCTTCGTATTGCGCTTTTCGGCATTTTCCCAGATCATGTCGCCGCGGTGGAGATAGCGGCTGTCCTCCGCCTTCAGCGGATCGTCATGATAGCCGTAATCGTTCAGCTGGCCGATCTCGTCGCCGCTGTAGAGCACCGGAATGCCGCTCTGGACGAAGAGGAACGCGTGAAGCATGATGTCGAGCCGGATGGCCTTCTCGAGCTTCTCCGGATCCTTTTCATATTCGGCGGCTTCGATACCGGTCAGAGAAGCGGTCGTACCGGTCAGACGCGCGTCGCCGATGCGCGGGTCGTCGTTGTACAGTTCGCCGCGCATTTCGCTGCCGGGCCATTTGCCGGTCAGGTAGTCGTTCAGGTATTTCTTGTGCGGCACCTGCTCCATTCCGAACCAGCGGAGGAAATCGTAATCGAGGCCCCAGCCGATGTCGTCGTGGCAGCGCAGGTAATTGAGGAAAATATAGTCCTTCGGAAGCGCGAAGACCGTCTCCATCTGATGGCGGAGAAGCCTCACGTCCTGCGTGGCGACAGTGTGCCACATGCTGGCCATTGTCGTCACGTTGTAGAGCATATGGCATTCGGGCTTTTCCAGTGTTCCGAAATAGGGAACGACTTTCGAAGGCTCCATGACGATTTCGCCGAGAAGGAGCGTACCCGGACATACGATTTCGGCAGCCATGCGCATCATGCGGACCAGCGTATGGACCTGCGGAAGGTTCCGGCAGTTGGTGCCGAGTTCCTTCCAGATATACGGCGTCGCGTCGAGACGGACGATATCCACGCCGTGGTTGCAGAGGAACAGCATATCCGCGGTCATATCATTAAAGACGGTCGGATTCGCGTAATTGAGGTCCCACTGATAGGGATAGAAGGTCGTCATGACGTATTTGCCCGCTTCTTCACACCATGTGAAATTGCCCGGCGCCGTCGTCGGGAAGACCTGCGGGACATAGCGTTCATACTCGTCCGGAACCGTACGGTCGTCGTAGAAGAAATAGCGGTCCTGATATTCCTTGTCGCCGGCCTTCGCCTTTCTGGCCCACTCGTGATCCTCGCTCGTGTGGTTCATCACGAAGTCCAGGCAGATGCTGATGCCTTTTTTATGGCATTCGCCGGACAGTTCCGCGAGATCCTCGATCGTGCCGAGTTCCGGCTGCACCTTGCGGAAATCCGCCACCGCGTATCCGCCGTCGCTCCGCCCTTTCGGTGTTTCGAGAATCGGCATCAGATGGATATAGTTGACGCCG
Organism: uncultured Eubacteriales bacterium; assembly: GCA_900319795.1. Taxonomy (GTDB): domain Bacteria; phylum Bacillota; class Clostridia; order Lachnospirales; family Lachnospiraceae; genus Chordicoccus. Next base: position 10,852 of record ONPU01000021.1, read on the forward strand.
CATTCCTCGATATAGGGAAGGTGTTTTTCCACACCCTTGAGGGTTCCCGCGAACGCATTGACATACATTTGCATGCCGCAGAGTTCATTTCCCTTATACCAGTCCGGCACGGCCTCGCGCGCCTGATCCCAGGCTTTCAGCTTTTTGGGGCGTTGCGCGTAGGAGTCGTGAAGCATTTCGCAAAAATAGTCAAACGCCTGCTCGTCGTCGTGGTACAGCTCGAAGTAGAGCCATTTCAGCTCGTCATAGTGGACCTGGAGCCGTTTCAGGAATGTTTTCTCCCATTTTTCATCAATCATTTTGCCTTTTCCTTTCCTTTTTATTGAACCGATTCCCGGTCTTTCAATTCATATCCGAAACAGATTTCCGCCGCGGGATGCCCTTTCCCGTCCATCTGTTCCATCAGCTGTGACGCGGCCGTCTCACCGCTCTCCCTGTAATAAAAATGGATCGTCGTAATGGCCGGCGACGTCACGACCGAACCCTCGTTGTCACCGAATCCCGCGAGCGCGAAATCCTCAGGAAGCCGAAACCCGCGCTCCTTTAAGCAGATCATCGCTCCTGTCGCGATTCCGTCCGTCGCGCAGATTACGGCTTCGGCGTCCGGATTGGCCGAAAGGAGTTCGCCCATCTTTTCGTAGCCGGATTCCCTGGAAAATACCGCGGTCGCGGTCATTTTATCCGTGACATTCAGGTGATGCGCCTCCATCGCTTCCAGATAGCCCTTCAGGCGCTCCGATCCTACCGCGACATCCTCTTTCAGCACACCGATATAAAGGATCTTCTTCTTTCCGCGGGAAATCATGAGCTCGGTCAGCTCGCGCCCCGCCCCGCGGTCGTCATGGTAAACGCAGTGGAAACCGCTGATCTTCTGGCCGATGATGACGAGCGGAATCCGAAAGTCACTCAAAAGCGCCCTGTGCGCTTCCGTAAATACGGTCGCGACCAGTATGATCCCGTCGACATTCCTGTTCAGCAGGGTTTCCAGATAATTCAGTTCTTTTTCGGGGGAGTTGTCCGTACACGCAAGCAGCATCTCGTATCCTGTTTTTTCCAGGACCGACTCGATGCCCTCTACAATGCTGGAAATGGAATCCGAACGGATCCTCGGAAGAACGACCCCGATCAGCCTCGTCTTTTTCGTACGAAGCATCTGGGCCGTAATGGACGGTTTATAACCGGTTTCCTCAATGACTTTGCTGATCTTTAAGCGTTTTTCCTCACTCAGGTATCCGTTGTTCAGATATCGGGAGACAGCGGCTCTCGACACTCCTGCCAGTTCGGCAATATCACCGATGTTCATGCTCTACCCCTCACCGTTCGCTTCACGACGCCGCTTATCCGTTAATTCCGATGTGAAACAGATATGACATCGTTTTCATATGGAATCGTATCACTTCCGTCAGGGGAGTTCAATCAAAAGAGGGGCAGAGGGATTGTTTTTGTCAAAAAGCTTAGAAAAGTCGCCATTTATTTTGTGTACTATTGCGAAATCGTTCTCTATTTGCATAATAAAAAAAGAAGCATCTGAATGCTCCCTGACTGAAATCGTTTCATTTTTCAAAACAGAATGCCGGTGGCCGGACTCGAACCGGCACGAAGTTGCCTTCGAGGGATTTTAAGTCCCTTGCGTCTGCCAATTCCGCCACACCGGCAAACCTTTGAAAGAAAGGGCAGGCACTTCATGCCTGCCCGTTTCTTCAAGCGACCCAGAACGGGCTCGAACCGTCGATCTCCGCCGTGACAGGGCGGCGCGATAACCAACTTCGCCACTGGGCCAGCTTATAAATGGATCTTCGGGGACTCGAACCCAGGACCGATCGGTTATGAGCCGACTGCTCTGACCAACTGAGCTAAAGATCCACGAAGTACTGCGGATTTCCGCTAGTGACCCCAAGCAGATTCGAACTGCTGTTACCGCCGTGAAAGGGCGATGTCTTAACCGCTTGACCATGGGGCCTTGTAATATGGATGCTATCCAGCTCCCCGAGTAGGGCTCGAACCTACAACCCCGCGGTTAACAGCCGCGTGCTCTACCATTGAGCTATCGAGGAATATGTTCTATGGGCTTAAGTGGACTCGAACCACCGACCTCGCGCTTATCAGGCGCGCGCTCTAACCAGCTGAGCTATAAGCCCGTAAAGCACGTAAAACATGATAGCAGAGTTTTGCCGACAGCGCAAGGGGAAAATTGGTGCGGATACATACTCCGCCATGAATATCTCCTGCCTGACTTGAACCTTAAGGTCCTGGTTGATTTTTATTATTTCAAACTACTTTTGAGGCGCTTTTAGGGATTGACGAGACGAGCTGCTTAGTAAGACTTGGGAGCGAAGGGGCTCCCCGGTCCGAGGGGAGACCCGAAAGCGAGTTAGTCGCACTTGGCAGGTGGCTCGGCAACCCGTTGCCGGGTAGTTTGAAATGATAAAAATCAGACCGGACCTGGTTCTTATCACTCCAGATGTTTCATCACGGACACGTACGCCGGACGGATAATCTTCCCCATCGCGACGATTTCCTCCAGCCGGTGCGCACTCCAGCCCGCAATACGCGCAATCGCGAAAATCGGCGTGTAGAGCTCTCTCGGAATGTCCAGCATCTCATAGACAAAGCCGCTGTAGAAGTCGACGTTGGGGCTGACGCCCTTGTAAATGCGCCGCCTTGCGGCGATCACTTCCGGTGCCAGTGTTTCGATCTTGTTGTACAGCATCAGGTCGTCTTCGCGGCCCTTCGCCACCGCGAGGCGCTCCACGAAACTCTTGAAAATGCGCTCTCTCGGGTCGGAAACCGAATAGACCGCGTGTCCCATACCGTAGATCAGGCCCTTGTGATCGAACACCGCGCCCATCAGCATCCGGTTCAGGTATTCGCGGATTTCGTCATCGTCGTTCCAGTCTTTGACGTGCTCGCGGATGTCCTGCATCATCTGGATGACCTTGATATTGGCGCCGCCGTGGCGGGGACCTTTCAAGGAGGACATCGCGGCCGCGATCGTCGCGTAAGTATCCGATCCGGAAGACGTGACCACGCGGGTCGTGAATGTGGAATTGTTGCCGCCGCCGTGCTCCATATGCAGCATCAGCGCGGCATCCAGCACGCGGGCTTCGACTTCGGTGCAGGATTTGTCCGGACGCAGCATCATCAGGATCTGCTCGGCCGTCGAGCGGCCTTCCTCCGGACGGTGGATATACATACTCTCGAGATTTTCGTAGTGGTTATACGCGTGATAAGCATAGATCGCGAGCATCGGGAACACCGCGATGAGGTTCAGGCACTGGCGGATGACATTTTGCAGATCTGTCTCCAGCGCGCGCTTGTCATAAGAGGCCAGCGTGAGGATGCTTCGCGTCATGGAACTCATGATGTCCTGAGTCGGCGCCTTCATGATGACGTCTCTCGTGAAATTGGTCGGCAGGTCGCGCGAACCCTCGAGGAGGGAGACAAACTCTTTCGCCTGCTCGGGAGAAGCCATTTCCCCAAAAAGAAGCAGATAGGCCAGATTTTCATAGCCGAAGCCGGTCTCGGTATATTTTTTCACCAGATTCCGGACGTTGTAGCCTCTGTACCAGAGCTCGCCGTCGATCGGGATGCGCTCCCCGTTCTCTTCCTTGAAGGAAATCACATCCGAAATATTGGTCAGACCGGTGATGACGCCGCGTCCGTCGAGATCGCGGAGGCCGCGCTTCACGTCCAGCTCGCGATATCTCTCATCCGGAATATGATCGTTCCGAATGACTGTTTCGAGCATTGTCCCGGCGTAACTTCGCATATCTTTGTTATAACCCAATCGAATGTCCTCCGTTTCCAATCTTCTTATAATTCTCGTCGTCAAATTTTATAAAAGTATAGCGAACAGTCGTACTTTACGTCAACTGTTTTCGAGTCCCGGGTTCTCTACTTAAGGGAGAGAAACCCCGTCCCCGTTCAAAAAACAAGACCCCGTCAGTCATGACAGGGTCCTTCAATGTTCGCGCGGAGAAGGAGGGATTTGAACCCTCGCGCCGCTATTAACGACCTGCACCCTTTCCAGGGGTGTCCCTTCGGCCAGCTTGGGTACTTCTCCGAATTCTATGAGCACAGGGCTCACCATATGAAATTGCTGTGGTTGAACAGCGAACATTATTGTAACAGAGGCCAAAAGGAAATGCAAGCACTTTATGAAAAATAAGACAGTGGGGACAGTCCCTTGTGTCTTATAAGACACAAGGGACTGTCCCCACTGTCTTGCGCATATACTTACTCCAACGATCGTATATATATACGTCTCCGGATATAAAGTCCGATCAGTGCCGCCAGAGCCGCTGCCGTCAGCACCCAGACCCAGACGGGAACGTTGCGGATGTTGAAGCATCTCACGTTGATCCACATCCGGTTGAGCGCCTCGCTCTCTTCCTTGTCAAAGTTGAGCATGATGCACGAGCGGGAGATGTCCTCCTGCGACGGGTACTGCGATACCATCTGGCGGTGCAGCTGTTCGCTCGGGGCGGTGATGATATAGTCCTCGTCTTCGTTGTCGCCCGTGAAGAACCAGCCGAGCGGGTACTCGACGGTGTCTTCCTCATCGTCTTCCGCGGAGAAGTTGTAGTCCGCGAATTCGAAGATCCGCTGGTCGTCCCCGCCGGCGATGACGGATGTATAGCCGACATAGTACATATTCCGGATCACGTTGTCCGGCCGGGAAATGTAATTGATAAATGCCTCGGCCGCGTGCTGCTTCTCAGCGTCTTCCCCGATACCGCTCTTCAGCATGACCCAGCCGTCGAAATAGATGTTTGTCACCTCTTCCGGAACCGCGAAGCTCAAGGTGAATTCGTCCTCATCCGCCCGGTCCATCGTATAGACCGAGTCGCCCGACCACTGGTAGTTCGCCAGCACCTTGCCGGTAATCATGTCCGCCGCGCCGGAGTCCGTCTCGAAGGAATAGGCGTTGTCCTTGACTTCCTGAAGGTAGTCCTGCACTTTGGCGATCATTTCCGGGGAGACGTCATTCATCTCCTCCTCAAGCCTCTTCGGATAATCCGGAGCGTTCCGGAATTCATCGCTTAAAAGAAGATCCGATTTCAGCGCGCCGACCGCCGCGAAATACGTGTCCCTGACGTTGTCCTTGATCGTGATCTGCCGCGCGTATTTCGGATTGTTGAGGAATTTCCAGGTCGAAACCTCTTCGGGAGAAACCACGTCGGAATTGTAGACGATTCCCGTGATGCCCCACATGTAGCCGGCGGCGTAGGAACTCCATTTTTCACCGTCGATCTCGTGGCTGTCGAAGATATCCCGGATATACTGTGATAAGCCGCGGATATAGTAGTTGTTCTCTTCATTTTCGTCGAAAAATTCATCCGAAAGGGGAACGAGAGCCTTTTCCGTCATCAGTTTCATGAACATGTACTCGGACGGGCAGACGAGGTCGTAGACATCGCCGAGCGTCAGCATGTTGTACAGGTCCTCGTTGGTCCCGAAGGTCGAGTACTCGACCTTCACCTTCTTTCCGTAGGTCTCTTCGTACCATTCCTCGAATTCGTCGACCATGTTCCGCTCGCCGATGATGTCGCCGCTTTCCAGTTCGATTGTCTCTTCCTCGTCCCAGTCGCCGTAGTCGATATAGTCTTCCCAGTTCGCGATGCGCAGCGTAATTGTATCTTCGGAAAATGATTCGACTCTTGCCTCCGCCGCGTAAGGACCTCCCAAAGCCGAAAATGCGACGGCAAAGGCCGCCCCCAAAGCAGCCATCCTATAGTTCATCTTCATGCCTTTGACCTCTCCGCTTTCTGTACATTTTCCGCGCGCGCGCCTCTCAGATAGGAAATGGCGACGATCAGCGCGACCACCACGAAAATCACGGCTGAAAGAGCCCAGAGCGCGGTCTTGATCGCCGTCTGCTGCCCCTTCGTCGCGTTGACAACGTAGGTACTGATCGTGTCAAATGTCGCGGGCTTCGTATAAGTCGCGATGAAATAATCGTCCAGAGAAAGCGTAATCGCGAGCGCGAATCCCGACACGATGCCCGAAGAAATCTGCGGGATCACGATCGAGCGGAGGGCCTTCGCCGGAGTGGCGCCAAGGTCCAGAGCCGCCTCATAGATGCTCGGATCCATTTGCTTGAGCTTCGGGATGACGGACAGATACACAAACGGCGCGCACAGAACGACATGGCCGATCACAAGCGGAATATACGTCTCCTTGCTGATTCCGAGAACCACGACAAGCAGGATGCAGATCGAAAAACCGGTCACGACGTCCGCGTTGATGACGGGCACCTTATTCAGCGATTCATAGAACATTCCCGCCTTCCGGGAGGAATAGAAGGAGCCGATCGCTCCGGCTGTCCCGAAAAGCGTCGCGAGCGCGGCGGAGCCGACCGCAAGGCAGATCGTGCCGATAATCATTTCCCGGATCGCTTCCGTCGTGAACAGCGTCACATAGTTGTGCAATGAGAAATTTCGAAATGCTCCGATATTCGTCGCGTCCGTAAAGCTGTAAAAAATCAGGATGAGAATCGGCGCGTAGATAAAAATCAGCACAAACGCGATAAAAATGTATTTCCATGCCTTTTTCATAACAGCGCACCTCCGATCCCGGCGCGGTCACTGTCGTCGGCGCCGTTGGTCGCGACCGTAAAGACAATGATGATGGCCAGCAGAATCAGCGCGATCATGGAGCCTCCGTGCCAGTTGTACGCGGAGAAATAGCTCCCGATCAGACTTCCCATGATATAGGTGCTGTTGTAGAGCATATCCAGCACAACATAGTTGGTCATGGCCGGAAGAAAGACCATCGATACCCCGCTGATGATTCCGGGCACCGAAAGCGGCAGGGTGATTTTTAAAAATGCCGCGGTGTCATTTGCCCCGAGATCCTTTGCCGCCTCGATCAGCGCGCCGTCCAGACGCGAAATGGTGTTGTAGATGGGCAGGATCATAAACGGCAGGAAGTCATAGGTCATACCGACTACCGCGTTGAGGAACGGGTAGCGGGCCAGATTTCCTTCGATCAGTGTCAGCACTTCTTTCAGGGCCGTCATTCGGAGTGAGAAGTTGATCCACATCGACATGATGAAGATCAGCAGCCACACCTGCTTCCGCTTCAGATTGCTCGTCGCGAGAATATAAGCGGTCGGATAGGCCAGAAGAAGGCAGACCAGCGTCGTCACAGCCGCGATCGCGAAGCTGTAACACAGAGTGCCGAGTGTATTGGGATCCGTGAAGAATCCGGTCAGGTTGGATACGGTAAAATGTCCTTCTCCGTTCGTGAAGGCGTAGTAAACCAGCACGAGCAGCGGCAGCGCTACAAAGAGGAGCAGGAACACCGCGTATGGGATTCCCAGGCTTTTCCTGGAGAATTTCCAGGTTTTCATGGCATATTTCCCCCTTTCATGACAAGGTTGCCGCTTATTTCTTCAGGCGGAAGGACATCTTCTCCGTCGGCATGATGAGGCCGACGTGGTCGTCCATGTTCCAGAGGTATTCGTCGTCGACGATGAAATCCTGCGCGAGATCGGTCCGGATCACGTAGCTGTAGTGGTCGCCCTTGTAGATCAGGTCGCTGATATAGCCGTCGACGAGTCCTTCGTCCACCTGGTCGGTCATTTCGATGTCTTCCGGCCGGATTGCCGCGATAATACGCATCTTGCGCGGGTCGATCACGTCTCCGTTCGCGTCCACGATCTGACCGTCTTCGGTGCGTTTGCTGCCCCGGATGATCTTCGTCACGCTCGTGTCGAGGACCTTGCCGTTGAATTCGAGGCGGAACGCGGAATTGATATCCGCTTCGAAATAGTTCGTGTGGTCCTCGGCGATCATGATGTGGATATTGTCAGGATCCACCTTCATGCCCACGCGCTCACCGACCGTCGCGGAATGCACCGACTGGATCACCATCTCGTTTTTGCCCGACTCGACCGTAATCTCGTAGTGAATTCCCTTGAAAATGACGGACGTCACCACTCCGTCGATCGTCCCCTGGCCGGGCGGAACAATGATCACGTCCTCCGGTCTTACGACCGCCGTGATATGCGTTCCCTTCTCGATATCGTCGACGCAGTCGAACTCGCCGCCCGAGAAACGGGCTTTGAGTTTGCCGGTCATGATTCCGTTGAAAATGTTGCTGTCGCCGATAAAGTCCGCGACAAACGCGTTCTTCGGCTCATTGTAAATGTCTTCCGGCTTGCCGATCTGCTGGATTCTCCCCTCCGACATCACAACGATCGTATCGGACATGGTCAGCGCCTCTTCCTGGTCATGCGTCACGTAGATGAAGGTAATGCCGAGTCGTTCGTGCATTTCCTTCAGTTCGAGCTGCATTTCCTTCCTCATCTTCAGGTCGAGAGCGCCCAAAGGCTCGTCGAGGAGCAGGATTTCCGGCTCATTGACGACAGCACGCGCAATCGCGACCCTCTGCTGCTGACCGCCGGAGAGCGTCGAAACGGACCTTCTTTCAAAGCCTTCCAGATCCACGAGTTCCAGGACACGGCGGACTTTGCGCCGGATTTCGTCCTCGGACATCTTTTTCTGGCGGAGGCCAAATGCAATATTTTCATATGTATTCATATGGGGAAAGAGGGCATAACGCTGGAACACCGTATTGATCGGTCGTTCATATGGAGGCAGGGAAGCAATGTTCTTCCCGTTGAGAAGTATTTCGCCCTCGGTCGGAATCTCGAAGCCCGCGATCATTCGAAGCGTCGTGGTTTTGCCGCAGCCTGACGGGCCGAGGAAGGTGATGAATTCACCCTTCCGGACATAGAGATTAAAATCGGACACGGCCGTAAAGCCGGTGTCGTACGTTTTGGTAATATTCTTTAATTCAATAATATGCTCATCCGATCTGCTCATTCTTCTCCCCCAGGCTCAATGATGATCTCCTTAGCTTCGCCGCCTTCGCCTGCTTCACCGCGCAGTTTCTCCTCAAGGGCCTTGATCGCCATGTCTTTGACAACAGTCCCCTTCTTCAGAACGTAAATATGATACGCCATAACGGCATCTACAGCCGCAGCCGCCGCGACAGCCGCGCCAATGAGTATTTTCCTTTTCGCGAACACGGTTTTCCTCCTTTAAAAATACATCTTCAATATTATACACATTTTTTCAGCGTTGTATAGGTTAGGAATTATTTCACTTGATGAATCGCTTTCCTTGAGCGATTCCTGAAGAAGACTCCGAAAAAAGCCGGCAGACTTCCGTCTGCCGGCCTATTTCGATATACTCCCCTTGACGACCACATTTAGTCGTTCAAAGGGAACTATACCACAAGATTTAGTTGGTGGCAAGAACAAAAATGAATTCGTGTCGCGTCTCATATGTATGCCTATGGCTGTTTATCAACATATAGTTGATAAACAGCCATTTCAGATCAAGTAAGATATTTCAGATCATCGGGAGTGGTAATCTTGATATTTTCATAAGAGCCCTCCACAAGGCGCACGCGGGCAAGGCCGCTTCGCTCCACGATCATCGCGTCGTCGGTGACGTCTGCCATTTTCCCTTCTTCCATCAGCTTCCGGTTGGCATCAAGGAGAAGGGACAGGCGGAACGCCTGCGGAGTCTGAATGATCCAGACCTTGCTCCTTGGGGGTGTGGACACAACCACGCCTTCCTCATCAACGATTTTCACCGTATCTTTGGAGGGCATGCCTGCGGCAGCCGCGCCGTATTCTTTCGCCGCTTGTGTAAGGCGCGCGATGATCTCCTCCGTCACAAACGGCCTCGCGCCGTCGTGAATGAGGACATAGTGATCGTCCGTGCCGCCGCATTTTTCAAGTTCAAGAAGAGCGTTCCAGACGGACTCGTACCGCTCCGCCCCTCCGGCAATCACTGCCGAGACTTTGCGGATGTGATATTTCTCACAGATTTCCTTCCGACAGTATTCCATATAGTCCTCGGACGTCACCAGCACAATCCGGTCCGTCTCCGGGCTTTCCTCAAAAGCTTTAAGGCTCTTCACAATCAGCGGGACGCCTTCATATTCAAGGAACTGCTTCGGGGACTTCGTCCCCATTCTCTTTCCCCTGCCCGCCGCGAGAACAATCGCCGTTACCACTTCTTAAGCCGTCTCCTTTCTTCTGCACCACAGGTGCCAGGCACCTGTGGTGCAGCGCATTATCGCTTGCCGAGGCGCAGGCCCGGGACCGCGTTGAGGTCCCAGCCGCTGCGGACGCCCTTCCGGTATTCGTAGTAGGCTGCCGCGCCGATCATTGCGGCGTTGTCGGTGCAGTAGACGGGCGAGGGAACATACAGTGTGCAGCCGGCCTTGGCTGCCGCGTCCGCCATGCCTGCCCTTAAGGCCGAATTGGCCGAAACGCCTCCCGCCATCGCGATCTCACGGATTCCGTACTGCTTCGCGGCAGCAATCGTGTGCTCGCAGAGGACATCGACGACCGCCTTCTGGAAGCTCGCGGCCAGGTCCGCTTTCGGAACCTCTTCACCCGCCATCCTCGCGTGATTGAGATAGTTGAGAACCGCGCTTTTCAGGCCGCTGAAGCTGAAGTCATACTCGGACCCGTTCACTTTTGCTTTGGGAAATGAAATCGCGTATGGATCCCCTTCCTTCGCCACCCGGTCGATCTTCGGTCCTCCGGGATAGCCGAGCCCGATCGCTCTCGCAACCTTATCATACGCCTCTCCGGCCGCGTCATCGACGGTGCGCCCGAGAATCTCGAATTCCGCATAGTCCTTCACAATGATCAGATGTGTATGCCCGCCGGAAACAATCAGTCCCAGATACGGCGGCTTCAATTCCGGATGTTCGATATAATTGGCCGCGATATGGCCTTCGATATGATTCACTCCGACAAGCGGCTTCCCCGCTGCCCACGCGAGGGCTTTGGCCTCCGCCACTCCTACAAGGAGAGCTCCGACCAAGCCGGGACCATAAGTCACCGCTACGGCGTCGACATCCTGCAGCGTCATTTTCGCCTCATTCAGCGCCGCCTCGATCACATAGTTGATCTTCTCAATATGCCTGCGGGACGCGATCTCCGGCACCACGCCCCCGTACACGGTATGCTCCGCGATCTGCGTGTAAATGATATTGGAGAGCACCTCGTGCCCGTCCCGGACGACCGCCGCGGCCGTCTCGTCGCAGGAAGTCTCAATTGCCAGTATGTCTGTATATTCCTTCATCATGCTATTTCTTTCTTTATATTTTAAAATGTAGAGTAGACATGTGTGATAATCTGTACCGATTCATCCAGATCCGATGTTGTCGTTGCAGGGCTTTTGGGGACATCTACAGCCGACACAGTTTTCTTAGGCTCACGGCTTTGACGTTGTCCGGCTTTCGAGAAACGACCCCTTGCATATTTATTTCTCGAAAGCCGGACGCATTTAGGAAAAGATGTGAGTCTTAGAAACCCTGCGAGGCGCAGCCGTTCCCAAAAGTCCTGCAATGACAACGACCGCGTAGCTGAACCTGCAAAATCTTTAAACGACCGCGCAGCTGAACATAAACCTACTCATCCTCGGCAAACCGCAGCTCCACCGTCCTCCCGTCCCGGGCCGTAACAACCCCCGGAAAGATCTCCTTCAGTTCCTCGAGATAGACCTCCGCCCGCGGAACCGACGGACTGTAATGCGTGAGCCACAATTCTCCCGGCTGAGCCTTCGCCGCGATGCGGCAGGCTTCCTGCATCGTCATGTGCTTCTTGTGCACGGCGTCCTCCGCCTTCTCGGGATCGCCATACATCCCTTCACAGATGAGCAGATCCGCGCCGGTCGCGTAGTGGACGATATCCTCCGTTGGGCGCGTGTCCGTCGAGTAGACAATTTTAATGCCCTTCCGTTCATGGCCGAGCACCATATCCGGCGTCAGCGTCCGCCCTTCGTATTCCAGAATCTGCCCCTGCTGAAGCGGATTCCAGAACTGAAGCGGGATATTCTGCGCCTTTGCCCTCGCCGGGTCAAACCGCCCCTTACGGGTCACTTCCACACAATAGGAATAGCAAGGCACCCGGTGCTGCACATAAAATGCCGTCACCTTCAGTCCTTCCGCCTCAAATGTCTCCTTGCGGCCGTCTATTTCCCTCGTGCGCACCTCGAACGGAAGCTCCGGCGCGATCGTCCTCACCGCGGCAATCACCCTGCCCACACCTTTCGGCCCGATAATCGTGACGGGCTCGGTGCGGTCGGCATTTCCCATGGTAAGAAGCAGGCCGGGCAGCCCTGCGATATGGTCCGCATGAAAATGAGTGAGGAGAATCGTCCCGATCGGCTTCGGCGACCATCCCGTCGCACGGAGGGCCATCTGCGTGCCTTCTCCGCAGTCGATGAGGACGCCATTTCCGTTATATCTCAGATAGAGAGAGGTCAGATATCTCTTCGGCAGCGGCATCATGCCGCCCGTTCCCAACAATGCCACATCCAGCATCCGTAAATCTCCTTAAGAGGGTCATACCCCCTGAAATTTCATCACTATGGCGTCTTCCGCCGGATCCGTATAATAGTTTTTCCGCACGCCGAAATCCTCGAATCCAGAACTTTTGTACAGCCCGCGCGCGGCCGCGTTGCTCTTCCGCACTTCCAGGTAGACGGTTTTGCAGCCCGCCTTCCCCGTTTCGCGAAGCAGTTCTTCGAAGAGCTGACGCCCGCACCCTTTCCCCTGGTCCGCCTTCCGGACCGTGATGTCCAGAATCTCGGCCTCCGGAGTAAGGAGCAGCACGCCCGCGAACGCGATCACTTCGCCCCCCTCCTCAAGTACAAGGAGGATCGCGTCTTCACGCATCAGATAGGTAGCGAGAGCATTTTCACTCCAGGGAATTTCCGAGGAGTCGGCGAGAAGGATCCGCGCGACGGCGGGGATGTCGTCGAATTCCATTTTCCGGATCATGCGCGGTCTCCCTTAAGAAGCATTTTCTTCTCCCGTTCGCGCTCCGCCTGTGATTTTCTCAGGTACACCGGCACGTGCTCAGCAGCCGGAACAGCTTTTCCTTCCCGGAAATAGCGCATCCCCAGCACCCCGCACGACGCCGCTCTCTGCCGCGCCAAATGCGCCGGCGCATACAAATGCTCAACCAAAAGGAGCTCTTCCAGCTTCTCACGATACGGAATGATGCCGTCCCCGCAGAAGACCACGCGCTTTTGAAGCCCGTTCAGCTCCTCGGCCAATTCATCGATGCCGAGGGCGCGGTCCTTTGTCAGGCGCACCATTTGGTCTCCTTCAAAGCGAAAGAGCGCGTTGTAGACCTGGTCCCGCCTCGCGTCCATAATCGGACAGACAACCGCGTCATTTCCCCAGAGGCTGAACGCGAGCACTTCCAGCGTGGGCACCTCCACGACCGGGATGTCCAGCGCCATCGCGATGCCCTTGGCCGTGGCGGAGCCGATTCGAAGGCCGGTAAAGGAGCCCGGGCCGGCAGAGATCGCGACCGCCGCGATTTCATTTTTGGAAATGCCCACCCTGCCCGTGATCTCATCCAGCATCGGCAGGAGTGTTTCACTGTGTGTCTTTTTATAATCCGTCGTATATTCCGCGCGGACGATCTCATTTTCCACGATTGCCGCGGAAGCGGTCTGTCCGGAGGAATCCAAAGCCAGTATGATCATTGATCACCTTTCCGTGATTCTCATTGCGATATCACTATTTTTCTGTATTCGTCGCCTTTTCCGGCGTCCTTCTCAATCGTAATCCGGACCGTATCCGCCGGCAGAAGATCCTCGACGCGTTCCGCCCATTCGATCAGGCAGACGCCGTCTCCGTCCAGATATTCGTCAAATCCGGTCTCTTCCATCTCCTCTTCGTCTTCGATCCGGTACACGTCAAAATGGTAGAGCGGAAGGCGCCCCTCCTCGTAAATCTGCAGGATGGTAAATGTCGGAGACGTCACCGGCTCCGTGATCCCAAGGCCCGCTGCGAATCCCTGTGTAAACACCGTCTTGCCGCAGCCGAGATCGGCGTTCAGCGCGATTACCGTTCCGGCATTTGCGCGCTCTCCCATATGCCGGCCGAGCTCAAAAGTCTCCGCCGGGCTTAGCGATTCATATATCTTCGTCATAGCATTTGACCCGTTGATAGCGTAAAATGGTATAATCCTCAATGAAACCTTAAGTCTTCTCATTTTATCGCCCGCATTGCCGGAAGTCAATGAACGGCGGAAGGAGGTTGGAAATGCCTTTCGGCCGGACCATTTTCAAGAATAAAAAGAACAAGAACGTTCTTTGCAAAATAAGGCGCGGAGGAACGGTCATTAAAGTCGTCGACACCTTCGCCGGCTCGCATCCCGTACGCGTCCTCACCATAAATGGCGCGATCGAGTCCGCCGTCTTTAAGGAAGAGCGGTATAAAGACGAGCTTGTTTTCGGCTACATGCGCCAGATGGAGTGGGCGTTCCGGCAGAATCCGGACATTCGCGACACGCTTCTCATCGGCGGCGGCGCGTTCAGCTATCCGCGGCACTACCTGGCGCATCACGCGGGCGCGTCGATCGACGTGGCGGAAATCGATCCGAATATTATTTCGCTTGCGAGGCAGTACTTCGGCCTAGACGAACTGTCCGCCGCCCATCCCGGGCGTTTCCGCATTTTCGAAGAAGACGGCTTCCGCGTTCTTTCTTCTTCCGAAAATTGTTACGACCTCATCATCAACGACGCCTTCACCGGGCGCGAGGCCGACGGCAATCTGTCCACGGACAATGCCCTGCAGCTGATTCGCTCGCGCCTCCGCCCCGGCGGGCTCTATCTCATCAACATCCCGACCGCGCTTGCCGGGCCGTTCGCGTGGAAGGGGAACCGGGCGCTTATGAAGATCCGGAAGTATTTCGAATATACGATGCTGTTGCCGGTCCACGAGGAGAAAAGGGCGTGGGAGGTGCAGAACTGCGTGCTGTTCGCTTCGGAGAGGGAGTTTCGGTGGTTTGAATGAGTAGGTCCACTGGACCTTTTTCTTAACGATGGTGGGTTCGAGTCCCACCACCGGAGCGTGAGGGTGTTCGAATCCCCCACACTCTATAAAAAAAGACACCCTGCCACGGCCAATGTCATTAAGTTAAGATGACAATCAAGGATCTCTATATCAGAAATGATATAGGGGTCCTTTTTTTTGCAAAAGAAGCTTGACAAGAGAGTAGAA
>ONPU01000014.1 GCA_900319795.1 uncultured Eubacteriales bacterium
TGTGGAAATAACTCCTTCTTGCGCGGTTACTTGAGAGCCCGGACCTGATTGCAGTTCTATCATACCGATGATCGTTGAGTAACTTTGCATTGTGCGCTCCTTTCTCAACTGAAGGTGAATGTGTTTCACCGGACAGATCAATGATGTAAAGTCATTGCTGGAACAGATAGACAACTTGAATATCAGGGTGTAAGCTAAGCAATATACATACAAAAGGGACTGACATGCAAAACAACACAGTGAACATTCAACCAATGATTCGCCGAAGCAAACTCGGCAGGTTACTTTTTAACAATCTTCACTATGATCTGATCGGCAGCATCGCGCTCGCGATCGGGATCACGACATTTGCAAAATATGGTGAATTTGCGCCCGGCGGAATATCAGGTATTTCCCTGATGCTGAGCTACCTGTTTCATCTGCCGGTCGGTGCAACGGCATTTGTTTTGAACATTCCGCTGATTATTCTGAGTTACCGCGTGGTCGGGAAGGAATTCATTTTCAAAACCATGCGGTCACTGATTATTTCGACATTTTTTATGGATGTCGTGTTTGAAATGCTTCCTCATTATGTAGGGGATCCGACTTTGGCATCCGTATTCTCCGGTGTCTTCTGCGGAATCGGAATGGCGATGTTCTACCTTCACGGAAGCAGTTCCGGCGGAACGGATTTCCTCATTATGTCCATCAAGGTGCGGCATCCGTATCTTCCGTTCGGGTACATTACAATGATCCTCGACGTGATCGTGATCTGCCTGGGCTGGCCGGTATTCGGAAATATCAACGCCGTTCTGTACGGCCTCGTCTGTTCGTTTACGATGTCGATCGTGATGGATAAGATTCTTTACGGCAGGGACGCAGCAAAGCTTCTTATTATAATCAGCGATAAAAACGACGAGATCGCGAAACGCATCAGCGAACGGACGGGAAGAAGTTCCACTCTGCTTCATGGGACCGGCACCTATTTACATACAGACAAAGACGTTCTTTTGTGCGCCTGTTCCAGAACGCAGGTGTATCTGATCACGGAAGAAATTCGTACTGTAGCTCCGGAAGCGTTCATTATGGTGACGGAGACCAGTGAGATTTTCGGGGAAGGATTTATTGAAAAATAAAACGGCCCCGGATATGGAGGAGACCGGGGTCTTCTTATTGGTGTGAAAAACGCTTGTTGTCCGTTTCGGAATCAAGTAGTATAAGAATGAGAGCTGAAATTAAAGATCCGTAAAGGAGGTACCATGCGGTTTGCCAGGCTGATATCTGCAATCCTTATCACTATTTTGCTCATACCGGCATCAGCTTATGCTTCAGAGACGAATAATTCAGAGACGAATGCTTCAGAGACGAACGATTTAGAGACGGATGCTTCAGAGACGAATACTTCTGAGACGAATGATGTGAACAAGGTGATTCTCTTCGGAGATTCCTACGGCAGGCATCCCCGTTCGGCCGAGGCACACTGGCACGATGAAGTGAAATCGGTATTTGGGATTCCGGATGAAAATGTGATTACCAAAGTCCGCAGCGGAAGCGGATTTACTGTGTCTAAAAAGAAGAAAAATTTCGTTGCACAGATTAGGAAAATGAGCCCGGACGCTTCTGTCAATATGATTCTGATTGTCGGAGGTGTCAGAAATGATATGCACCATTCGAAAAAATACACAAAAGCGCGGATGACATTATTCAATGAAATTGCCAGACGGAAATTTCCGAACGCGACGATTTATTATGCGATTCCGAACTGGAGCACGGAAAACAAAAAGATCAAGAGAAAACTGTTGGCAAGAAAGCGCTTTTGTAATTCTGTAGCAAAATCGCTGCATTGGAAACGGTTGAAAAAGACAGAGAAGTGTCTGTACAAAGTGAAAAGATGGTATGAGAAAGATCGGCATCATCCCAATAAAAAGGGACAGCGAATCATTTCAAAATCCTTGATCAAGAATTTGAAAAAGTTCACAGCCTTTTCGTAATCTCACCCTTGTATCTTTTGATGGATTGAGTTATTACTGTATAGTGATTATAGCAAAAGCTTAAGAAAGGAGCATTTTTTATGAGCATGTTTAAAAAGAGCTTTGTGCTGTTTGCTGCAATGATGACATTGTGGGCTGCATGCATCACCTGCCGGGCGGAGATTCGTCCCGCTTACGGTCCGGGGCAGATCGGGCTTACATCTTCGGTTCTGTGCGAAAGCCTGCCGGTTCATAAGGAAGCAAGCGCTGACTCGGAAAAAGTCCAGGAGTTGAAAGCCGGAGACCGGATTATGGTGATGGAACAGCAGGATGGATGGGCACATATCGCCGTTTCAGACGCTGTGGACGCAGAGCCTCCGGGGTGGGTAAAAACCGATTTCCTTGCCATTGACCCGGCCTGGTACAAGACTGAAGATACGACTCTGGTATATGCCTGGAACGATCTGAAGGCAAATAAAGTCGCTGAGGTGCAGAAGGATACCGAGCTGCCGATCCTGAAGGATGACGGCGAATGGGTTGTCGTCGGCATCAACGGCGCGTCCGGCTGGATTCATAAGACGGATGCTGAAATTGCCGAACTGAACAAAAAGAATTCCGAAGAGACCAAGAAGGCTTCTGAAGAAAACAAGACGACTGCCGGCGAGAGCAAAAAGACGGCCGCGGCGGATGACTCGTTCACAGTTTATGCTGAGGACGGAAGCACGGCTGTGATTCATCTGGCTGATGGCACGATGTATGCGGACGAAAAGGGCAGAACCTATTCGAATATCCGCGGCGATATGTACTACTGCATCGAAACGGATACGACCTACGCCGCAGACCCCAGTGTCTGGGTAAACGGTGAGCCGACACCTGACGATGCTGATGATGCTGATGATGCTGATGATGTCGACGATGTCGACGACGATGATGATGACGATGATGTCGATGACGTTGATGACACGGATGATGACGGATGGACCGGCGCTGACTTCGGCGAAAATCCGGATTATGTATACGAAGATGAAGAGGAAGCTGAAGGCTGAGTAAAAAGCGGCAGAAGAGTTCGTTACGGGCGCCCCTTGAGGGGGCGCCTTTTTACTTTGAGCATTCATGAGACAAACCCGTGACAAGAAAGCGGAATCAGTGGTAAAATACAGTATTGTCAATCGACATGGATTATATCTTGGAAAAGGATTTCGACATGAAATCATTTCCTTCCTGAAGGAGAAAAATGATGCTGTTCATGATTTTCCAAATGACGGCTGTCACTTTATCATATGTGTTTTTGACATCGGTTCTGTGGAAATTTGCTCAGAAAAGGAAGATGACCTCCTCTCTCAGAATCGCCATCGGCGTCATCTACGGTCTGTGTGCCGTAATGGCCACCCACTTCGGGGTTGACTACAGCCATATGATGCTGAATGTCCGTGATATGGGCCCGCTTTCGGCAGGCCTTTTTTTCGACCCTGTATCCGGCATTCTCGCAGGCCTGATTGGGGGTATTGAACGGTATATAGCAGGAACATACTGGGGCGTGGGAAGCTATACGCGCATTGCGTGCGCCATATCTACATGCCTTGCCGGTTTTGTGGCTGCGGCCATGCACATTTTTATTTTCAAAAGAAAAAAGCCTTTCGCGATGTATGCCTATTTTATGGGGGCGGTCATGGAGGTTTTCCACATGTACGTCGTGTTCATTACCCATCGGGAAGATATGAGCATGGCTCTTTATGTCGTGAAAACATGCGGCCCTCCGATGATCGTGTTTACCGGTCTTGGCATGGCGGCTTCCTCAATTGCTCTGAAAGTCATCGCAGGTGAATGGAAGAATCCCTTCCGAAAAGTTGAAGAGGATGAGATTCCCGTTTCCGTGCGTTTCCAGTTCTGGCTTTTTGCGGTCACTTTTATCATCCTTATACTGAACTTTCTGTTCACATTTGCCATCCAGTCCCAGTCCGCCATTCAGAAAGCGGAAGATACCCTGGAAGCGGCTTCGGATGATATCCGCCGGACTTATGACGAGCTGCAGAAGACCGGGAAAAGCATCAACGAACGGACCAATGAGCAGGCCTGTACGGAAGCCATGGCGATCGCGGAGGCAATTGACCGCACCGGCGGGGTCCGGAATACCGACAATGAGCTCCTTAAGAATATGAGGACGATCTATGGCCTTGTTTCCGTGACTGTCACGGACAAAGAGGGAAATGTGATCGCAAGTGACGGTGAATCGCCGCTGTACACGAAGAAGCTTAAGGAAGTGCTGGACGGGACGAAGGAATCGCTTGCAGTGAAAGCGGTGTCCGGAAATGTGGCAGCAGGCGCCGGGTGTACTGACGGCATGGTGCAGGTTGTGATCGACAGAAGCAGCCTTACGCAGGCAGTCAATATGGCCGGTCTTAACATTATGCTTTCCTACTATCATGTGGGAAGCGCAGGTTCATTTGACATCATCTCAGACAGCGGGCTCATAAGCAGCGGAAGTCACGGCGGGACGACACTTGGCAACGAAGACAAGGTCCGCCTCAAAGGGCGTCCGATGGAAGTCTGTTTCCGGACGAAGCTTTTTGATGAAGATTCTCTGTGCCGCATTGAGGAACTGAGTCAGGGGCTGTCTCTGCTGGTCCGGCTTCCGGTCAGTGAGGTCTATGCGGACCGCGATGCCCAGACCTATGAGACGGCATTTGCCGCCATAATCCTGTTCGCGGTGATCTACGTACTCATTTCCATGCTTGTGCAGAATATCGTCGTAGACAACCTGAATCTGGTCAATGCATCCTTGTCACGGATTACACAGGGACATCTGGACGAAGTCGTTTCGGTACGCTATTCTTCCGAATTCGCCTCGCTGTCCAACGATATCAACCAGACAGTAAGTGTACTGAAAGGGTATATCGAGGCCGCGGAAAAGAGGATTGAGCAGGAACTGGAGTTCGCGCGGGAAATTCAGGCGGCCTCACTTCCCAGAAACTTCAGTTATCCCCGCCATGATTTTGAGACCTTCGCGACAATGGATCCGGCCAGGGAGGTCGGAGGCGATTTCTATGACATTTTCTTTGTGGGCCTCAATAAACTCGCGCTTGTCATTGCGGATGTTTCGGGGAAAGGGATCCCGGCAGCCCTGTTTATGATGCGTGCAAAAACGACCATTCGGGGCCTGGCGGAATCCGGCCAGTCTCCTTCGGAAATCCTCTATCGCGCCAATAACACGCTTTGTGAGGGCAATGATGTGGATATGTTCGTGACTGCCTGGCTGGGCATTATCGACCTGACTTCGGGAAAGATGGTCTGCGCCAACGCAGGACACGAATATCCGGCAGTGAAGTATGGAGATGGGGATTACGAACTGATCAAGGACAAACATGGTCTCGTTCTGGCCGCTATGGAGGATGTACGGTTCACTGAGTACGAAATCAGTCTCAATCCGGGCGATAAACTGTTCGTGTATACGGACGGAATCCCGGAGGCGATTGATTCCAATGAGGAACAGTACGGAACGGAACGTCTGACAAAAGCCCTCAATGAGGTGAAAGATGAGCCGATGGACGCCGTGCTTCCGGCCGTTCGTGAAAATATAGCGGCGTTTGTAGGAGATGCCGACCAGTTTGATGACATCACGATGCTGGGCTTCGCGTATTACGGTGTTATTTGACGGTAGATAAGATTATTTATTTTTATTATAATGGAACCAGATCAACTGCGCAGCGGCACAGGAAAAGGAGGAACCTCTTGAAGCACACCGGATCAGGGAAAGCACTTCTGAGTTCTCTTCTTTTTCTTGTGCTTATTTTTATATTTACTTCCTGTGGCGGGCGGACAGACGGGACAGAAGCATCCGGGACAACTGAAGCAGATCAAACGGATACGTCCCGCTTCCTGGTTGCAATCGAGGACGAGCCGGATACCGTGGATTTTCAATGTACGTCCATCCACTATACGGTAGCGCAAAATGTATTCAACCGCCTTGTAGAGACTGAAAATGACGAGAACGGCAGCATGCAGATTCTTCCTTCCCTGGCGGAATCATGGGAGGTCTCCGAAGACGGGAAAAGCTATACGTTCCATCTTCGTGAAAATGTGACGTTCAGCAACGGGTCGCCGCTTACTTCGTCGGATGTCCTTTATACCTTCGTACGGCTCCTGACACATCCGGATTCCTGCAACGGGGATATCGCGGAGGGAATCGCGGGAGCGGCGGAACTGAAGAGCGGATCGTCTGATACTCTGGAAGGATTTCAGATTCTGGACGACCTGAATTTTGTAATTACGCTGGAGCATCCGTTTGAGGCATTTTTATCCTGTCTTTCAACACCCGGGGCGTCTATTCTGGATGAAGAGACGACGAAAGAGGCCGGAGACCGTTTCGGAACGGATCCTTTATGGACGGTCGGAACCGGTTCCTTTATTCTTTGGAAATGGAACCATGGAGCAGGCCTCCTTCTGAAGGCAAACCCGAATTGCTGGCAGGGTGCGCCCGGACCGGAAGGCCTCAATCTTCGCTTTGTGACCGATTCCAAGGAAGTCCGCAGGATGTTTGAGAGAGGCGAAATCGACATTCTGGATCTGGATGAAGTGGGGAATACCGCTGAGTACTACCTTCACGGAGATATCTATAAGGACAGGCTTTTTGAGGTTCCGCGGATCGGAATCACCTATATCGCGCTCAATGAATCCATAGCGCCGCTCAACGATGTCCGGGTCCGGAAAGCCATGCAGTATTCTCTGGACCGGGCCATGCTTCTGGCCGCGGTCTATGGCGAACGGGGATCCGTCGAAAACGGTATTTTCCCGCATGGTCTCTATGGCTTTAATCCGGAGCTTCCGGAAATCCCCTATGATCCGGAAGAAGCGGAGGCGCTTCTTAATGAGGCCGGTTATCCGGATGGTTTTGACCTGACGGTCAGCGTCAATTCCTCCTCGACCCGCTGGGAGATGTCCGTGCTTCGTCTGGCTGCCTCCATGTGGGAGAAGATCGGAATCCGGGCAAAGATTGAAGTCATCGATGAAAGTGAATTCATGTCCCTTCGAAAGAGCGGAAAGCTGGCCTGTTACACAGCCCAGTGGATGGCTGATTTCAATGATCCGGACAATTTCATTTACACATTTTTCGGAAACAGTGAGAATACCATGTTCCGCAGCCTCTGCTATCCGCGTGAAGACGTGATGGAGCGGGTGAGGAACGCGCGGACAATCCGGGATCCGGAACAGCGGATCGCGGAATACAGGGATCTGGAAGAGAAGATTGTTCAGGAGGATGCGGCCTGGATTCCGCTCTATTCCAGGGACCGCTGTTATGTGACATCCGAAAGACTCGAAGGGATAACAGCTGCCTGGAATGGTTCCGTCAAAAACGAATACCGCAAAATGACAATTGCTGACGCCGGGTAACAGGGAGGAAAATATGCATTCGATCCGCGGAAATATCATGGTTATTACGATTGTAATGATCCTTACATGCATCCTGTCCGTCTTCCTGGCCAGCTTTCTGATTATTCAAAGCGAAACCGATCAAAACTCCGTGGGCATGATGAATCTGATCAATCAGGATGCCGGAAAATCGCTTGAAAAATATTTTGAAAATATCGAGCAGTCTGTCGAGATCGCCTCGAATATCGCCATTGACAGTCTGGACAGCGTACTCCTCGTAGAATGCGGGGCTGTCAGGACCGATCAGGAAAAATCTGTTCAGACGGATGAGCAGATCGATACTCTGAATTCTTATCTGGAAAATCACCTGAAAAAAATCCAGGCTTTCTTTTCGGGAGTGGCGGATTATACACAGGGCGTAACAGCCTATTATTATTGTATTGATCCCGAAGTCAGTAAGAGGGAGCAGGGGTTTTTCTATTTAAAAATCGGAAAAACCGGATTTATAGAACAGCCGCCGCTGGAGATTATGGATACTGATGCCGACAGGGAGCCGGATGCCGGATGGTATGCGACTGCAGTCATGAGGGGGCGGCCTTGCTGGATTGGCCCTTATGTGTCCCCTCTGGATGAAACATGGGTTTATTCTTATACCATTCCGATCTATAAGGCCGGGATGCTGATCGGCGTCATGGGAATGGATATTCCCTGTGACACCCTTTCTGAACAGATTAAGTCAATCCGGGTATACGATACGGGATACGTCTGTCTTCTGGCAGAGGATAAGCGGGTCATCTATCACCCGGATCTTCCCATCGGGGCCGATCTGGACGAACTGGGGCTCAGCGTCGCAAAAGACATTTCGAAAACGGAAAGCAGCGGTGAGAAGCTGATTCGCTATTCGGTGAACGGGATTGACCGGCAGATGTCATTTTCCACACTTTCCAACGGAATGAAGCTTGTCTGTATAGCGCCTGCCAATGAGATCAACGCTCCATGGATCAGGCTGATTCGGGTGATCCTCCTGATTACGATTGTGGTGACCGCTTACTGTGTAATTCTGATTCTTCTCCTTTTGCGCAGGGTTACTTATCCTTTGAAACAGCTTACAGACGCATCCCTTCGGCTGGCGGACGCGGATTACAACGTGGATCTGGATTATCAGAAGGACAATGAAATCGGTACCCTGACCCGCTCATTCAAGCGGATGCGGGACCAGATTAGAAGCTACATCAGCGACCTGAACCATCAGATCCATCATGACAGGCTGACGGATCTGCCCAATATGAGGCATTTTTTCAGTCTCGCGAAAGAGGCCCGGGACCAGATGCTTGCGGAGGGTAAAGAACCTGCCGTGCTGTACTTTAATATCATCGGCATGAGAAATTACAACCGGCAGTTCGGGTTCGAAAAGGGCGACAGACTGATGGTCAATTTCGCGGAAATACTGAAGCGACAGTTTGGGGAACGCCGGACATGCCGGTTCAGCGGGGATCATTTTGCGGCAATTGCAGATGAGGACGGCGTGGAAGAAGATCTTCGGGAAGTCCTGAAAATTTGCGAAACCGCCATGGACGGGAAGAAGCTGCCCGTTCGCGTGGGTGTTTATCCGAACAGGCTTGAACACGTGGATGTGAATGTTGCCTGTGATCGAGCAAAGTATGCCTGTGAACAGAACAAGGGCGAGATTGACTCCGGCATTACCTGGTTTGATGAAGTGATGCTGAAGCAGGTCGATATCCAGCGTCATATTGTCAACAGTCTGGACAGAGCACTTTCCGAAGGCTGGGTAAAGGTCTGGTATCAGCCGATTGTACGCTCCGCCAATGGCAAGATCTGTGATGAAGAAGCTCTGGCCCGCTGGATTGATCCGGATCTCGGATTCCTTTCCCCGGCGTATTTCATTCCGGCTCTTGAGAATTCCAAGCAGATCTACAAATTGGATCTCTATGTTCTGGAACAGGTTCTTCTGAAAATGAAGAAGCAGAAAGAAGCCGGTTTCTATCTGGTACCGCAGTCTGTCAACCTGTCCCGCAAGGACTTTGAAAGCTGTGATATCGTCGAGGAAATCCGCCGCCGGGTGGATGACGCGGGAGTCGATCACTCCATGATCACGATCGAGATTACGGAGAGCGTGATCGGCAGCGATTTCGACTTTATGAAGGAACAGGTTGCAAGATTCCAGAATCTGGGGTTCCCGGTCTGGATGGACGATTTCGGCAGCGGGTATTCTTCGCTGGACGTTCTGCAGCATATTCATTTTGACCTGATCAAATTCGATATGCGTTTTATGGAACGATTCAATGAAGGAGAGGAGACAAAGGTAATCCTGACGGAACTCATGACCATGGCCATCGGCCTCGGTACGGATACCGTCTGCGAGGGCGTAGAGCACGCGGAGCAGGTCGAGTTCCTTCGTGAAATCGGATGTACCAGAATACAGGGATACTATTACGGCAAGCCGACGCCGTTTGAGGAGATGGTTTCACTGGTTCAAAACGGGACATTCCCGGAATTCGAAAATCCGGAGGAGGCCGGATATTTCGGTTCGATCGGCCGCATCAACCTGTACGACATGACGGTGCTTTCAAGTGAGAACGACCAGTCTTTGACGCAGTATTTCAACAACCTGCCCATGAGCATCATGGAAGTCAGCGGGACAAAGATGAGATATATCCGCTGCAACAGTTCTTTCCGCGACTTTATGAAGCGTACGCTGGGACTTCGTTACAGTCAGGAAGAAACGGATTTTAAGGACCTCGCTGATGTTCCCGGTATGGCGACACTGAAAGCCATTGTTCAGTGCAGCCGGGACGGGAAACGCATCGTCGCGGATGAAAGACTGGAAGGGGGCATCGTAACCCATGCGATGGTCTGGCGTGTTGCGGTGAATCCGGTTACCGGTACGGCAGCGGTTGCCATAGCGGTGCTGGCTGTTTCAAGGGCTGACGAAAACGCGGAGATGAATTACAGCCAGATGGCCATGGCTCTGGCTGCGGATTATGTGGATCTCTATTATGTGAACCTTGTAACGGAGCAGTTTATCGAATACAGACAGGACCCGGAACGGGAAGGTCTTGTCGAGGGACGCCGTCACGAACAGTTCTTCTCAGACAATATGAGATATGTCAAGCAGTATCTGTTCAAGGAGGATCAGGATACATTTGTAAACGGTTTTACAAAAGAGAACGTGCTGACGGCTCTGGAAAATGAAGGAGAATTCAAGCTGACCTACCGGCTGATGCTGAATGGCCAGCCGACATACGTCAATATGAAAGCCGTATATATGCCGGGAGACCGTACACATATAATTGTCGGCATCAGCAATGTGGATATTCAGATGCGGCAGAAAGAGGCGATGTCACGGATCGAGACGGAGAAAACCGTTTATTCGAGGATCAATGCTCTTTCCAGGGATTATATTTGTATTTATGTGATTGATCCGGCAACGTCCCATTATACGGAATATCTCGCTGACAGCAGTTATGCTGTTCTTGGTGTGCCTGAGGAGGGCAAAGACTTTTTTGCCCAGTCCCGGGAAGAAGGCACCCGTTACGTCCATCCGGACGATCTGGACAGGTATCTCGCATTCATGAGCAGAGAGAACATCCTGGATGAGGTGAAGAAGAACGGACTGTACTCCGTGCGGTACAGGCTGGTACGGGACGGCGAATACCACTATGTCGGTCTCAAAGCCACCATTCTGGAAGAACAGAGCGGACCTGTACTCATCATCGGTGTGAACGATATTGACGATATGGTAAAGCGCGAACAGGATTACGAAAGGAAACTGTCTTCCGCGCGCAGCAACGCGAATCTTGACGTCCTTACCGGCGTCAAGAATAAGACGACATACGACAGCATGTCCGAGCAGCTGACCCGTCAGATCGAGGAAGGGCAGAACGTGACTTACGCGATTGTGCTTTCGCGCGTGAGTGATCTTTCGTATATCAATGAGGCAAAGGGACGTTCCGAGGGAGACCGGCTGATACGTGAAGTCTGTGAAATGATCTGCGGCATTTTTAAACACAGTCCGGTATTCCGCGTAGCGGGGGATCAGTTCGCAGTCATTGCGCAGGGCCATGACCTGGATTATCTTGACAGTCTGACCCGCGAACTGAAGGAAATGAGCAAAGCCCACTCAGTAAACGTAGCCATCGGCGCAGCGGTGTACGACGGCAGTGAAAATGCGGCCTCGGTATTTGCCCGTGCCGAACGCCTTTGCATGGAGGATCAGAACAGTCATGACGAACTATGAACTGCTTGAAAAGCAGGTAACGGAGCTCTTAAATACCGAACCTTTCTATGTTTCCTCGATGAGCAATATTTCCTCTCTGATCATGGAGGCCCTGCCGGATCTGAACTGGGCGGGATTCTACATCTTCAGGAACAGCTGTCTTACGGTCGGGCCGTTTCAAGGGAAACCCGCGTGTATTCATATTGAAGTCGGAAAGGGTGTATGCGGAACCGCGTTTCATGATGACCGTACAATTGTGGTGGAGGATGTTCATACGTTTCCCGGACACATTGCCTGTGACAGCGCATCGAATTCGGAGATCGTCATTCCGATTCACAGCGACGGAAAACCTGTCGCGGTGCTTGATATTGACAGCCCTTTGTTGAACCGCTTTTCGGAAGAAGACCGGCTGGGGCTTGAAAAAGTGGCATCCGTGACCGAAAAAATGATAAAATGGTGACCGTATAAGCTCGAAAGAGAAGGAGACAAATATGCAGGAATTTACATACAAATTATTTGACGACGGTACCTATATCGCCGCGTCCTATGAAGGTGATGAAGAGAATGTGGAGATTCCGGCCTACTATCTGGAAAAGCCGGTTACGATTCTCTACGACGGCCTGTTTAAGGGCCATAGCGAGATCCGCTCGGTAAAGATTCCGGAGACGGTAACGGATATCGGCGGGTTCGTTTTCGACGGCTGTGATCAGCTGAAAGAACTGGAACTTCCGGACAGTGTCTGTACGCTCTGGCAGTATGCCTTCGCGCGCTGCGGCATTACGCGGATCGCGCTGCCGGATCGGGTGCGCAGTATTCCGCCGTTTGCATTTAAAGACTGTAAAGATCTGGAGGAAGTACGCTGCGGCAAAGACCTGAAAACAATCTACGCATGGGCATTCGGCGGATGCGACCGGCTGGAGACTCTGGATCATCCTCCGGGAAAGGTTGAAATCAGCCCGCAGGCATTTGAAAGTGGTTCCCGGTAAGAATGATATGAAACCGATCAGGAACATATTGAGAGCCATTTGATCTGGATCAGGCTGTCCGGGTGCTTCGGGAGATGAGTGAAACTACTTGCGGTACCGGCGAAAATATGTAAGAATATTTTTAATTCAATACTGAGGTCTTCCTTACGCGGCTGGTCCGCATCATGGAATGGGGTAGCGCCCCGCGAGCAGGTCACTGTCAGGCTGAGATTTTAAGCCCTAGTCAGATACATGGAGGAAGGCTGCACTTCTATTCCAGCGCAGTAAAAGTGGTAACAAGCGGAAAGCCCGTTATGGGGATTCTGCTTTAAATTGCGTACCCGGAATAGTGATCCGGGTATTTTTTATGGGAGGAAAAAAATGAAGAGAAGAATCATGATGGTTTTGACAGCACTGTTGACGACAACCGTTCTTCTGGGCAGTCAGACAATGGCAGCGGAACCCGCTGAGGACGAAGAAAACTATGAGACCGGGGACGCGTCCGCCGACAATCCTCTTAATGAAGACGGTATCGGGGAATCCGAGCTGCTTGTCGTAAGCTTCGGAACGAGTTTTAATGACAGCAGACGTTTGACAATCGGAGCGATTGAAAACAAGATGATCGAAGCATTTCCGGATTGGGATGTCCGCCGGGCATTTACGAGCCAGATCATTATCGACCATGTCAAGAAGAGAGACAATGTCACCATCGACAATCTGAAAGAGGCACTGGACCGCGCGGCGGATAACGGAGTAAAGAAGCTGGTGGTGCAGCCGACGCACCTCATGAGCGGCTTCGAATATACCGATGTGAAAAATGAAGTGGCCGAGTATGCCGATTCATTTGAAAAACTGGCTGTCGGGGAACCGCTGCTTACATCGGAGGAGGACTTCAAGGAAGTCATTTCCATCATCACGGAAGCCACGAAGGAGTACGATGACGGCGAGACCGCGATTATTTTTATGGGACACGGTACGGAAGCGGAGTCCAATGAGGTTTATTCAAAGCTGCAGACCATGATTACCGACGCCGGGTATGCGAATTATTATATCGGCACCGTCGAAGCCGAGCCGGGGCTGGAAGACGTGGTTCAGGCAGCGAAGGACGGGGGCTATAAAAAGGTGGTTCTGGAGCCGCTGATGATCGTCTGCGGCGACCATGCCAACAACGATATGGCCGGCGACGAAGAGGACTCCTGGAAATCCGTATTTGAGAAAGAGGGGTTCGAAGTAGAGTGCGTGATGCGCGGACTGGGAGAACTGCCTGAAATTCAGGATCTGCTGGCCGAGCACGCGAAAAAGGCGATTGAGGGCGTTCAATAAAAGGATGGGGATCGTATTGTGATGAGAAAAACAAGGCTGATTTGCGCGCTTACGACGTTGAGCGTTCTCACGGCTGCGTGCTTCGGGCTTTCTTTGGAGACGCTGGGATCTGACCAGATCGCCGGAGAAGGGGAGACCGTCGAAGCGGTTGATGTCGTGGATGAAAATGCCGTCCCGGTGACCGCTCGGGATCTTCAGGACGGGACGTATGACATTTCCGTAGAATCGAGTTCTTCGATGTTTGTGATCGATTCGGTGAAACTCCATGTGAAAGACGGGACGATGGAAGCCGTCATGACCATGGGTGGAAAGGGATATTTGTATCTTTACCCCGGAACACCGGAAGAAGCGGTTGCGGCTTCGGAGAGCGAGTATATTCCTTTTGAGGAAGATGAAGCCGGCGCTCATACATTTACTATACCGCTGGAGTCCCTGAACACAGGCGTTGACTGCGCGGCTTTCAGTAAGCGAAAGCAGAAATGGTACGCGAGGACCCTCATGTTTCCGGCAGCGTCCCTTCCGCCGGAAGCGTTTAAAGAAGAATTTTTTACGACTCCTGCAAGCCTTGAACTGAAAGACGGCACATATACATGCGGGGTCGAACTTGCCGGCGGTTCGGGCCGTGCTTCCGTCGAGTCGCCGTGTACTTTTACGGTGAGCGAAGGGAAGGCGACGGCGCGGATCATTTTCAGCAGTCCGAACTATGACTATGTGATCGCGGACGGGGAGAAGTATTTGCCGGTCAATACCGAGGGGAATTCCGCGTTTGAGATTCCGCTGAGTTACTTTGACTATCCAATGGCGATCAAGGCGGATACGACGGCCATGAGTGAGCCTCATGAGATCGAATATACGCTGACATTTGATTCAAAAGCCATTGAGGAAGGAGGGGCCGCTTCCGAAAACGAAGCGGTCTCTTTTTTAACGGAGTACGCGCGGGAATTCTCCATGGAGCAGCAGGAGGACGGCAGCGTTCTTGTGACGATCGGGGAGGATTCCTACAAAGTGGATCATCCTTATACGAACATCTATCTGGCATCTTCGTCCGCGATGGATCTCTTTAAGAGTGCCGGAGCGATTGAAAACGTCACCATGACGGGAACACGTTCCGCGGACTGGGGAATACCGGAAATCCGGCAGATGGTGGAGGATGAAACGATTGTTTATGCCGGAAAATACAGCATGCCCGACTATGAGTATCTCCTTTCGGAGAGATGCGATCTTGCAATCGAGAATACCATGATCTATCATACTCCGGAAGTAAAGGAAAAGCTGGAGGCTCTCGGAATTCCGGTGCTGGTGGAGCGTTCCAGCTATGAGCAGGACCCCTTTGGCCGAATGGAGTGGATCAAGCTTTACGGGCTTTTGACTGGGCATTATGAGGAAGCCTGCTCATTTTTCGAAGAAAAAGTGAAAGAGCTGGAGGCCCTCGATGAGGAAGGCTTAAGCGGAAAACGGGTGGTATTTTTCCATATCAATTCCAACGGCCAGCCGGTGGTGAGGAGACCGGATGACTATGTTCCGAGGATGATTGAGATGGCCGGGGGAGAATATTTTCTTACGGAGTCTGACGGACAGGAGAACATGCGCTCCACTATGAATATGCAGATGGAGGCCTTCGTCGACGCGGCCAAAGACGCGGATATCCTGATCTATAACAGCAGCATTGACGGCGAAGTGAAGGACCTGGACGAGCTTTTATCCAAGGAGGAGCTCCTCGGCGATTTCCGTGCATTCCGTGAAGGCGATGTGTGGTGCACGGGCAAAAACCTGTTCCAGGAGACCTCCCATCTGGCAGACATGATTCTGGAGATGAACCGGATTTTCTCGGGGAACGCCGATGCGGGCGAGCCCCTCAAATATTTCCGCAAGCTGGCGTGAAATGCACCACAGGGGTCTGGCACCTTTGGTGCAGATTAAGTTCAGGTCCGTGCTGAATTCTATCGTTTCAAACTACTTTTGAGGCGCCTTTAGGGATTGGCGAGACAAGCTGCTTAGTAAGACTTGGGAGCGAAGGGGCTCCCCGGTCCGAGGGGAGACCCGAGAGCGAGTTAGTCGCACTTGGCAGGTGGCTCGACAACCCGTTGCCGGGTAGTTTGAAATGATAGAATTCAGTGAGGACTGGAAGGTGACAAGATAGTGCACCAAAGGTGCCAGACCCCCGTGGTGCAGGTGGGCGATGAAGTATGAATGATAAGAGAAGAAAACGGTATATCGTTGGATTCCTGCTGCTGACCGCAGCAGTTGTAATTCTGCTGCTTCTGAACCTCGGCACTGGAAGTGTCCGGGTGTCGCCGGAAGAGATTCTGAGTATACTGGTAAAAGGAGAGACCGCCGGAACAAAAGCCGGCATTATATTGGATATCCGTATTCCGCGGCTGCTGGCGGCACTGATACTG
The DNA here is from genome assembly GCA_900319795.1 of uncultured Eubacteriales bacterium. GTDB lineage: Bacteria > Bacillota > Clostridia > Lachnospirales > Lachnospiraceae > Chordicoccus. The sequence goes on from ONPU01000014.1 coordinate 16,241, forward strand.
GGTGGGGCGCTGGCCGTATCGGGGTTTCTGCTGCAGACCTTTTTCGCGAATCCGATTGCGGGCCCGTTCGTCCTCGGGATTTCCTCCGGATCCAAGCTTGTGCTCGCACTGGTGATGATCGCCAGTGTGAATACGGGCCGGATGCTCGGATCTGCCCAGATGATCGGAGCTGCTTTCGTAGGCGCGCTCGGCTCGATGCTGGTGATCCTCATGATCTCCCAACGGGTTCAGAAAATGTCGGTGCTCGTGATCTGCGGGGTCATGATCGGCTATATCTGTTCCGCAGTGACCGATTTTGCCGTCTCTTTCGCGGACGATTCGAATATTGTGAACCTGCATCACTGGTCGATGGGCAGCTTCTCAGGGATGAGCTGGAACGACATTCGAACGATGGCAGCTGCAGCCGGGATCGCGTTGGTCCTCACATGTCTGCTGTCCAAACCGATGGCGGCATATCAGATGGGAGACGTCTACGCGGCGAGCGTCGGTCTGAACCTGAAGCGCTTCCGGGTGGAACTGATTCTCATATCGAGTATCCTGTCCGCTCTGGTTACGGCCTTCGCGGGGCCTGTTTCCTTTGTGGGAATCGCGGTGCCGCATCTTATGCGCTCTCTGTTTAAAACGGCGAAGCCGGCCATTCTCATTCCGGGCTGCTTCCTCGGAGGCGGCGTATTCTGCCTTCTCGCAGATCTTCTGGCCCGGACCCTGTTCGCGCCGACAGAGCTGAATCTGAGCTCGGTTACCGCACTCCTCGGAGCACCGGTCGTCATCGCCGCCATGCTGAAACGCAGCAAAAACAGATATTGATTTGGAAAATGAATTCCGTAAGAAGTCAGCTCCGGAAAGGAGAGCCGCCTATGGCAGAGGAACAAATTTTATATACGGAAGGACTGGATGCGGGGTATTCCGGAAATGCAGTGGTCCGGAATGTTTCCATCAGCCTTAGCCCCGGACAGCTGATTGCGCTCATAGGTCCGAACGGCACGGGAAAATCCACCATCCTGAAGACCCTTTCGGGAATGCTCCCTCCGGTCCGCGGCAGCGTCTGTCTGAACGGCAGGGATCTGAAAACAGTTCCTGAAAATGAAAGAGCACGCACGATCTCCCTTCTCATGACAGACAGGATCGATCCCGAGCTGATGACCTGCCGGGATGTGGTGAGCCACGGCCGCTATCCTTATACAGGGTTTACCGGACGTCTTTCCGCAAGGGACCTCGAGGTGATTGACAGCTCCTTTCGGGCCGTCGGAGCCGAGGACCTGAAGGACCGGTATTTTTCGCAGATCAGCGACGGTCAGAGACAGCGGATTCTTCTGGCCAGGGCCATCGCTCAGGAACCGAAAGTGCTGATCATGGATGAGCCGACCTCCTTTCTGGATATCCGTCATAAGATCGAACTCCTCAGGATCCTTTTAAAGCTGGTCAAAGAGGGGGGCGTTGCGGCGGTCATTTCCCTGCACGAAATTGAGCTGGCACGCAAGACGGCCGACAGCGTGATCTGCGTAAAGGACGGAAGAGCGGAAACCGTGGAACATGTACAGGATGTCTTTCAGGAGGAAGCCCTGTGCTCCTTATTCGATCTTGACGAAGAACAGTATCATTGGTTGTATGGAACGGATTGACAGGGGAAAATAATGGATTTAATGCAGACAATGGAGCGAATCGTTCCTCCATATGAAAAAGCGGAAGCGGCATGCCGCAAGCACTGGAACAGCCTCGGAAAACCGCTCTACGGACTGGGCGAGTTCGAGGAGATTCTGGTCAGGATCGCGGGTATGCAGCGTACGCCGATGCCGGATATCCGGAAAAAAGCGCTTGTGGTATTCTGCGCGGACAACGGGGTTGTGGCGGAAGGCGTCAGCCAGACCGGCCGGGAAGTGACGGCGATCGTCGCCGAAAACTTCGTGGACGGACGTTCCTGCGCGTCGATTATGTGCAAAAGAGCAGGAGCGGATCTGTTTCCGGTGGACGTCGGAATGGCGCGGGATACTCGCGTGGAGATGCGAAAATGCCGTCAGGGCACGTCGAATATCGCGCAGGGACCGGCAATGAGCCGCGAAGAAGCTGTATTTGCCATTGAAGCGGGCATCGAGAAGGCTGAGGAACTGGTTCGGTCAGGCTATCGGATTCTCGGCTCCGGTGAAATGGGGATCGGAAATACCACGACTGCCTCTGCCGTGTCTTCGGTACTTCTTAAAAAAGACCCGGAGGAAATGGCCGGATACGGCGCCGGCCTTACCGACGAAGGGCTGATCCGCAAAAAAGAAGTGATCCGAAGAGCCATTCGAATCAACAGACCGGATCCGTCTGATCCGATCGACGTTCTTTCAAAAGTCGGAGGTTTCGATATCGCCGCCATGGCCGGACTCTTTCTCGGAGGCGCGGCATCAGGCATTCCCGTAGTGATTGACGGTCTGATCTCCGCCGCCGCAGCCATGCTGGCAGTTCGTATGGCACCGCTTTGCCGGTCCTATATGCTCGCTTCCCATATGTCGTCAGAACCGGGAGTCGAAACCATTTTCCGGGCTCTTCAGATCGATCCCGTCATCCATGCGGGCATGCATCTGGGAGAAGGAACCGGGGCGGCGGCGCTGTTTCCGCTGCTGGATATGTGCGCGGACGTTTATTACGGAATGGCGACATTTGACGGGATTTCCGTACCGGCCTACGAGGATTATCATAAAAAGGAAACGAGATGAAAGACCGGGACACAAATCAGGGAAAACTGATCCTTATCACGGGCGGGGCATCAAGCGGAAAATCCGAATACGCGGAGAGTCTTGCCGTGTCCATGAATACAGAGCCAAAGGCACAGACGCTTTGGTATCTGGCGACGATGCATCCGGATCTAAAAGATCCGGAGACCGTCAGGCGCATCGAAAAACACCGAAAGGCGCGCGAGGGAAAAGGGTTCCGGACAGTCGAGCAGGAGCGGGATCTCATGATGATCATGGATCTGTTCCGAAAGGGCGACATCATTCTCATGGAAGACCTTCCGAACCTGCTCGCGAATGAGATGTTTTCGCCCGCGCTCGCTGAGGATCCCGAGGGAATGTCGATTCTTCAATCGAGGGCAGCACTCTATGCTTTTCTCGTAAGAAAGATTCTTCATCCGCTCAGCCAGTGGAAAGAAAACGGGATCCGCATTCTGGTGGTCGGAAGCAGAATTTCCGAAGACCTGCTCGCTGTGGATGAGAGCGTCGCCGCATACAGCGACGGCCTGATGTTCGTTCAAAGGGAGCTCGGAAAAATGGCGTCCGCAGTGACGGAAGTGGTATGCGGAATCCCTCTTTGCTGCAAATGAAAACAGATGACCGGGCAGAAAATGCCCGTAAGGAGACATACATGAACATAAAATCGTCAATCCTCAACAGCATCCTGGCTGCATTTGCTTCGTATTCCAGGATACCGGTGCCGGCAGCCGACTGGGATGAAAATAAGACCCGGTGGCAGATCTGCTTTTTCCCTCTGGTGGGAGCGGTAATCGGAATCTTCTGGTGTGTCGCGGCTGCGGGGCTGACAGCCGTCGGGACGGAGCCGGTACTGACGGGGGCAGTGCTGACCATTCTGCCTGTTTTTTTGACGGGCGGAATCCATATGGACGGTTTCCTCGATACCTCTGACGCAATGCATTCCTGGAGATCGAGCGAGGAGCAGATGCGCATCCTGGATGATCCCCATATCGGCGCGTTCGCGTTTATCTATGGCAGTTTTTATCTGATTCTCTATTTCGGTTTTTCCGTTCAGCTGGCTCAGATTTTAAGAGAGATCTTTTTGGGAAATGCCGCATTTGCGGGCTTACTGGGCAGATCGGCAGGGACTCTGGTACCTGTGGCTTCCTGCTTTATTATCAGCCGGGCACTCAGCGCGCTGGCCGTGATCTATTTTCCAAAGTCGAGAAAGAACGGGTCCTTGAAAAAAGCAGCAGACGCAGCGGATCCGAAGGCCGGTACTGTCGTGAAGGTGACTCTGGCGGTTCTGTTCGCTGCTTTTATCATCAGCTCGGTACTCTTTAAAATGCCCGCACTCCCGCTTCTTCCGGCCGCGGCAGTTCTGTTCATGTACAGATACCGTAGTATGGCAATGAAGCGCTTCGGCGGCATCAGCGGAGACCTGGCCGGCTGGTTTCTTGTAAACTCAGAGCTGATCATGCTGGCTGTCGGGGTCATTCTGCTGATGCTCCGTTTCACCGCGGTCTGAAGCACACGGTGAATGGCGAAGTGACGGGAATCGAAGGAGAAGAAGATGCTTTATTTCATAACAGGCGGAGAGGGAAACGGTCAGGAGGAATACGCGCGGGAGCATTTTCCGGAAATGACAGTTTTCGGTAATTATCTCAAAACGGTGGAAGACGAGCTGCATAAGGGGGAGGACCCTCTCCTGAAGGCGGAAGAGCTTCTTCGGTCTTTCGCGGATTCGGATCTGGTGATCTGGACCTGCGAAACCGGCTGCGGCATTGTGCCCGCGGACGCGGCGGCAAGGAGACTGAGAGAGGTTTCGGGACGGGTCAACTGCTATTTCGCGAAGAGGGCCGCCATCGTCATCCGTATGGTGTGCGGGATCGGAACTGTCATAAAGGACACCCGTTCCGGACAAACGGATTTCCCGCATGCCGGAAAAAAAGCCCGCCGGGCCCGTTCGATCATGGTGCTCGGAACCATGTCCGGTGCCGGAAAAAGCCTGATCGCGGCGGGACTTTGCAGGATTTTTGCTGACGACGGATACAGTGTTGCCCCGTTTAAGGCCCAGAATATGGCCCTGAACTCCTTTGTTACGGAAAACGGGGAGGAGATGGGGCGGGCCCAGGCGGTACAGGCCGAGGCCTGCCGGCGGAAACCGGACGTCCGCATGAATCCGATTCTTCTGAAGCCGACCACGGACAAGGGCTCCCAGATCATCGTGATGGGCCACCCCGTCGCGGATATGGGAGCAGCGGAGTACTACAGGAGGAAACAGGAGTATCTCCCCTATGTGGAGGAAGCCTTTGAATCCCTTGCTTCTGAAAATGACATCCTCGTACTCGAAGGGGCAGGCAGTCCCGCCGAGATCAACCTGAAAGAGCATGACATCGTCAATATGAAAATGGCGTCCTTCGCGGATGCCCCGGTCATCCTGGTCGGAAATATCGACCCCGGAGGGGTTTTCGCGCAGCTCTACGGCACGGTCATGCTGCTCGATGAGAATGAGAGAGACCGGATCCGGGGACTGATCATCAACAAATTCCGGGGTGATCTGTCGATCCTCGAACCCGGGATCGGCATGCTGGAAGAAAAAACAGGAAAGAAAGTGCTGGGCGTGGTTCCGTACGCGGATCTCAATCTGGAGCCGGAGGACTCTCTGGATATGGAAGAGCGTCTCTTAAGAAAAGACGCGTCCGGGATCGGTCCAAAAACTTCCGCCCCTGATTTTCTGGACATCGCTGTAATCCGGCTGCCGAAAATATCCAATTTTACGGATTTTGAAGCCCTTCACATGGAACCGGATGTGCGGATTCGCTACATTTCCGATCCGTCGGAACTGAAAGAACCCGATCTGATCATCCTGCCGGGAACGAAAAGTACAATCGCGGATCTTACATGGCTTCGACAGACAGGGCTTGAAAAGGCCATTCGCGAAGCGCATGCAGGAGGCAGTTTCCTCATGGGAATCTGCGGAGGCTATCAGATGCTCGGAAGAACGATCAGCGATCCGGAGGGCATGGAGAACCGGAACGAGATGGAGGGAATGGGTTTTCTCGGCATGGACACGGTATTTTTCGGGGAAAAAGTCCTGAAACAGACCGAGACGCTGTCCGATTTCGGGATCCCGGAAATCGACGGGAAGAGAATCCGCGGATACGAGGTCCATATGGGAAAAGACGGAAGCGGCATGAGGGAAAGCCGCGGAAATGGCAGCGTCATCGGAACGTATATTCACGGCGTTTTTGACGAGGAGGAATTCCGAAGCGCTTTCCTTGAGTATCTCATTTCCCGAAAAGGCGGGAAAAGGGATTTGGCCGGTACGAGCGGTAAAACTTACCGTGAGTTCAAAGAGGAACAGTATGTGAAACTGGCTCAGCTTTTGAGAGAGCATCTGGACATCCCGGAACTCTATCGGATGATGGGACTTATGCCGCGCAGCTGTCTGAAACCTGCGGAGATTGAGAAAAGAAGTTTTGAGATCCTGACCGGGGAGCTTAAGGAGCAGGGGATCGTCCTGAAAGGAGATACCGCGCCGGTCATCCAAAGGTGCATTCACACCACGGCAGATTTCGACTATGCCAAAACGCTCTGCTTTTCGCCCGGGGCAGTTCCGAAACTGGAAGAGCTGATCCGTTCCGGCGCGACGATCGTGACGGATACCAATATGGCGCTTTCGGGGATCAACACGAGAGAACTTCAGCGATACGGTGCGAAAGCATGCTGTTTTATGGCGGATGAGGAAGTGGCGCGAGAGGCGGCGGAACGAGGCATTACCAGGGCTTCCGTCAGTATGGAAAAGGCGATGAGGCTTCCGGGGACGGTGGTATTTGTCTCGGGAAATGCTCCCACAGCCCTAATGACACTCTGGGAACACTATACGAATGGCGATTACAATCCCGCATTTATCATCGGCGTTCCCGTTGGTTTTGTAAATGTGGAGTCTGCCAAAGAGCTGATCATGGGCACGGAGATTCCCCACATTGTCAACCGCGGGCGCAAAGGCGGCAGCAACGTTGCCGCAGCCATTGTCAACGCCGTGCTCTACGGAATGAGGGACCGGACGCGATGAGTGAACAGAAAGAACCATATGTCTTTACTACGGGAAGCTGCGCCGCGGCCGCGTCGAAAGCGGCGGCTTTTATGCTGATCTCCGGGAAAAGGAAAGAACAGATCCGAATAGAGACTCCGGCCGGCATCCCGTTTGAGGTAAAGCTTCAGAATATCGAAATCGAGGAAGGACGGGCCTTTTGCGCTGTGCGCAAAGGATCCGGTGAGGATCCGGATGTGACAGCCGGCTGCCTCATATGCGCTCTGGCGGAACCTTCCGCGGACGGAAAAGGAGAAGTGATGATTTCCGGCGGGGAAGGAGTCGGAGTCGTCACCCGCCCCGGACTCGACCAGAAGGTGGGAAATGCCGCGATCAACTCCGTCCCGAGAAGCATGATCGAAAAAGAAGTAAAGGAAGTCATGTCCTTCCTCGATTATCACGATTCGGTCCGGATTACGATCTCCGTTCCGAACGGCCTTGAGCTTGCCGAAAAAACCTTCAATCCGAGACTGGGGATTGAGGGCGGTATTTCCATAATCGGAACGAGCGGCATCGTGGAACCGATGAGCACGAAAGCTCTTCTTATGACGATCCGTCTGGAGCTGCGCCAGCGAAAAGAGTGCGGAGAACAAATCGCGGTCGTGGCGCCGGGGAACTATGGAATGCATTTCCTGAAAGATTATTACAGGTATGATCTGGACCACGCCGTCAAATGCTCGAATTTCATCGGCCAGACCATCGATCTGGCAAAGGAAGAGGGTTTTACGCGTCTCATTCTCGTCGGACACGCGGGAAAACTGGTCAAGGTTTCGGGCGGCATTATGAATACGCATTCCAAAGAGGCGGACTGCCGCATGGAACTGATCGCGGCTGCTGCGGTACGCTGCCATACCCCTTCGCGGGCAGTCCTCGAGATCCTGGACGCGGCCACCACGGAGGAAGCCTGCGGCATCCTGAAGAAAGAGGGAAAGCTGCAGGAGTGTTTTGCTCTCATTACAGACCGGATCTCTTATCATCTGAATAAAAGGGCAGGGGACCGCATGGACGTACAGTGCATTGTCTATTCCGTTGAGTACGGAATTTTAGGGAAGACCGGCAGGGCTGAAGAGTATCTTAGGGAGGTGACGGAATGATTTCGTTTGTAGGAGCAGGACCGGGCGCGGCGGATCTGATTACCGTGCGCGGAAAGCGTCTTCTGGAAGAAGCGGATGTGGTGATCTACGCGGGAAGTCTCGTCAATCCGGAACTTCTCAGTTATGCGAAAAAGGATGCGGCGCTGTATAACAGCGCGAAGATGACACTGGAAGAGCTGACGGACGTAATGTGCCGCGCACATCAGGAAGGCCTGAATGCAGTCCGTCTTCACAGCGGCGAGCCCAGTATCTACGGAGCCGTGCGCGAGCAGATGGACCGTCTGAGAGAGCTGGGCATTCCGTATGAGTCCTGTCCTGGGGTGAGCGCCTGTTTCGGTGCGGCTGCCGCGCTCAATCTGGAATATACGCTGCCGGGGGTTACACAGACCCTCATCATTACCAGAATGGAAGGAAGGACTCCCGTGCCGGAGGAGGAGAAGATCGAGAAACTGGCCGCCCACCGCTCTTCGATGGCCATTTACCTCAGCTCCGGCATGCTGGAACAGCTGAGTGAAAGGCTTATGGCAGGGGGCTATCCAGCGGATACGCCGGCAGCCCTCGTCTATAAAGCGACGTGGCCTGAGGAACAAAAGATCCTCTGTACGGTAGGAACTCTTGGCGAAGCCGGTGCTTCGAATGGGATTGACCACAGTGCGGTCGTTCTCGTCGGGGACGCGGTCAAACCGGACAGCTATCTTCGGTCCGGACTTTATGATCCGTATTTTTCACACGGTTTCAGAAGCAGTAAAATGAGCAGCGAATGATTTCGAAAGCGGAGGAAGAGATGAAGAAAGCAGCAATCTGTTTTACCCAAAAGGGGCAGGAACTGGCCTTGAGGATCAATGCCGCCGCCCGGGCGGCAGGTCTTGTTGATACGGGAGAGGAGTATTTGCAGCTTTCATTCAAGTGCTCTCTTTCGGAGTGGGTCGGGCTGCATTTTCAGGAACATGATGCCCTGATCTTCATTGGAGCCACGGGGATTGCCGTTCGTGCAATCGCGCCGTTTGTAAGGGATAAACTGACAGACAGTCCGGTAATCGTCATTGACGATCTGGGGCAGTTTGTCATTCCCCTTCTTTCCGGGCACGCGGGAGGAGCCAATAAACTGGCGGCTACAATCGCGGAGCTGATCGGAGCCGTTCCGGTGATTACGACCGCGACGGATCACCACGGAGCCTTCTCCGCCGATGTCTTTGCCTCCGAATACGGCCTTCAGATCGCCAACCGCGAGGGCATCAAAAAAGTATCCGCCAAAGCGATCGAAGGGAAGCCCGTTACGCTGTCCGTAAAGAACTATCCGCCCGAAGAGCCGGTGGATCTCATCGTGGCGGATGAGACGGACCGGGAGTACTCGCTTCTTCTGAAACCGAAGCCCTATACGCTGGGGGTCGGTATGAAGCGGGATACGGATGCGTCCCGGGCGGAGGAGTTCTTCCGAAAGATTCTTTCGGAAAATGAAATCTCAATCGGAGAACTCTACGCGGTCTGCACCATCGAATGCAAGCGCGATGAGCCGGCTATCCGTACATTTTGCAGAAAATACAGTCTTCCGCTGATCACCTTCGACACGGAGCTGCTGAAAAAGGCGCAGGGAGAATTTACTTCTTCCGCGTTTGTCGAGAAGACCGTGGGCGTTGACAATGTATGTGAAAGAGCGGCAGTGCTCGGGGCCGGTCCCGGAGGAGAGCTGATCATGAAAAAACACTCCGGCGGAGGAATTACAGCCGCGATCGCTAAAAGACGCGGGGTTTGATGAGCTTAAAAGTCGCGGAGACTGATGAATAAACAGAAACGGGGTTGAAGTGAGATGGACAAAAGAATCTTTGTGGTGGGAATCGGACCGGGAGACAAAGGCATGCTGACACCGGATGCCTATAAGGCACTCCATGCTTCGGATGTTCTCGTGGGATACCCGCTTTATCTGGATCTTCTGGGAGAAGAATTCGCGGAAAAAGAGCAGCTTTCCACTCCGATGCGGAAGGAGAGAGAGCGCTGTGTTCTCTGCCTTCAGGAAGCGGATAAGGGGAAGACGGTGTCCCTTGTCTCAAGCGGAGACCCGGGGGTTTACGGCCTCGCGTCTTTGATGCTGGAGGTCGGAAGGGACCGGCCGGATATCCCGATCACCGTGATTCCGGGAATCACAGCTGCGCTCTCGGGAGCGGCTGTATTGGGAGCTCCGGTCAATCACGATTTCTGCCTGATCAGCTTAAGCGATCTCCTTACTCCCTGGGAAGTGATCGAGAAGCGCCTTTGCGCCGCGGCTGCCGGGGATTTCGTAATTGTGATCTACAATCCCGCGAGCCGCAAAAGGCCGGAGCATCTGAAGAAAGCCGTGGAGATCCTGCTTCGAAGCCTGCCGGGAGAGCGGCCCTGCGGCCTTGTTGAGAATATTGGCAGAGACGGCATGAAATCGGAGATCTGCACGTTGGCAGAACTTGGACGGAAAGAAGCCAATATGTTCACGACAGTCTTTATCGGCAGTTCGGCGACCGAAGTGATCGGGGGCAGGCTGGTGACGAAAAGAGGCTATTCAAGATAAGGGCGGAAGAGATGAATAAGATCCTGATTTTCGGAGGAACTTCGGAGGGCAGAAGACTTTCCGAATTTCTCCGCTCAAAAAACGTGAATCATATCGTCAGCGTAGCGACAGAGTACGGAAGTACTCTGTTGAACGCGGTGCCCGGAGATTCGGAGACGGATCAGGACGGTCATGGCCCGGCGCCTGAGATCCTTGTCGGAAGACTCAATGCGGATGAGATGCGGGAGCTTTTCAGAAAAAGGGAGATCGGGCTTGCAGTGGACGCGACGCACCCTTATGCCAGGGAAGCGACGGAGAACATCCGTCACGCAGCAAAGGAAGCCGGCATTCCCTGTCTTCGCCTTGTCAGGGATGCAGGACTTCCTGACGAGTGTTCTGATCCGGAAGACGACGTATTTTTAAATAAAACCGGATTCCGGCTTATCCGCTTTGAAAATGCAGCGGAATGCGCTGCCTATCTGGAAACCGTTCCCGGGCACGTTCTCCTTACAACTGGCAGCAAAGACCTGTCCGTCTTTTGCAGTAAGGAGGACCTGAGAAATCGTCTGACCGTCAGGGTTCTTCCTGTGCAGGAAAGCCTTGGTTTGTGCGAAAAAGCAGGATTAAAGGGGCATCAGATCACTGCGATGCAGGGACCATTTTCCGCAAAGATGAATCTGGCGCTCATTGAGGAGTGCGGCGCCCTGTTTCTGGTGACGAAGGACGGCGGAAAAACGGGAGGATTTCCCGAAAAATATCAGGCCGCCAGGGAGGCCGGTATTGTCCTCTGCGTGATCGGAAGACCCGCGGAGGAAGAAGGCTGTTCCTATGAAGAAGTCTGCCTAAGGATCTTCGATTTCCTGAAAACGGAAGACTCGCTTCCGGAGATCAGCCTGATCGGCTGCGGCATGGGAGTCAAGACGGAACTGACCATAGCCGCTTCAAATGCCCTTGAGCGGGCAGACCTCGTCTTCGGCTCTCCGCGTCTGATCAATAATCTGGCAAATGGCAAAAAAGCAGTTCCGGAATATCGCCCCGAGGAAATCATACCGGTATTGAAGGAAGCTCTCAGACCGGACGCGGATCCCTCGGTTTCTTCAGCAGCCGTTCTCTTTTCGGGAGATGTCGGCTTTTACAGCGGAGCCGGCAGATTATACGAGTCCCTGAAGCGGGAACTGGAAGCGGGAACCCTTCGGGCGGAACTGCGGCTCTATCCGGGTATTTCCTCGATCGAGGCACTAGCGGCAAGATGCGGCTTATCCTGGGAACACGCGCAGATTCTGAGCCTTCACGGAAGAAAAACGGATGCGTCCGCAGAGTCGGAAATGATAAATGCGGTCCGTTCGGGAAGACTCACCTTCCTCATTCTGTCCGGAGCCGGGGATCTCAGCTGGATCGGCAGCAGATTGATCGCCCACGGTTTTTCAGACGCGAAAATCTATGTTGGTTACAATCTGGCGGGACCGGATGAAGAGGTTCGGATTCTTGCACCGAAAGAATGTCTCGACATTGAGAAAAAGGGCCAGTACAGCATTTTCATTCAATCCACGGACGCAGTCACCGCAGTGCAGGAAGAAGCGGGGCAGAAACAGACGGGGACCGGGGAGAGCATTGAAAGAACCGTAAAGAACCGGATGCTCATCGCCGCTCCTTCGAGCGGAAGCGGCAAGACCATGCTTGTCTGCGCGCTGCTTCAATGTCTGAAAGAGAACGGCGCGTCTGTCTGCTCGTTCAAATGCGGTCCGGATTATATCGACCCCATGTTCCATCGCAGCGTCCTGAAGATCCCGTCCGAAAACCTGGATACCTGGTTTTCGGGAAGAGACGGCGCGGCAAAACTCTTTTCGGAGCTCTCGGAGCCTTATGACATAGCCGTCATCGAAGGAGTGATGGGACTGTTCGACGGCCTGAAAGGTACGGAGGACGCGGGCAGCTCCTATGATCTTGCGCGCGCTGTCGATGCCCCTGTAATTCTCGCAGTCAACGCCAGAGGATGCGGACGGTCTCTGATTCCGCTGGTTATGGGCTTTCTCAGCTATGACCGGGAGAAGCGGATCAGAGGGATTCTGCTCAACAGAATCAGCGGGACATTTTATGAGAAGATCAAACCTCTTCTTGAAAATGAAATAGCGGCGTCCGGGCATCCGGCTCTGCTCGTGGGCTATTTTCCGGAAAGTAAGGACCTTGCGTTCGATCACCGTCATCTGGGTCTTACCATGCCCAATGAGGCGGACGGAATCGAAGAAAAACTGAAGAGGGCGGCGGAGGAGTTCCGCAAAAGCGTGAATCTGGATCTTCTTCTGTCCGTTACCTCGGGAGAGGTGATCAGGTGCCCGTCCGTGAAACTGAAAGAAGCGGACGGTCCGGTTCTGGCCGTAGCCAAAGACGAAGCGTTCTCATTTTATTATGAGGCAAATCTGAGGCTCTTTCAGAAGATGGGAGTGAGGATTCAGACCTTTTCCCCGCTTCACGACGCGGCTTTGCCGGAAGGAATATCCGGGCTCTTATTGGGCGGAGGATACCCGGAGCTGTTTGCCCGCGGGCTCTCTGAAAACCGCTCTATGAGGGAATCCATATACAGCGCCCTTGCCGGAGGTCTTCCTTCCCTGGCGGAGTGCGGGGGCTTTATGTATCTTCATGAAACGCTGATCGATGAAGAGGGAAATGCCTGGCCGATGGCAGGCGTTCTGAAGGGCAGTGTGGAATACAAAGGCCATCCGGTGCGCTTCGGCTATGCGGAAATTCAGGAAAAAACGCCGCTGTTTCTGCCGGAAGGGGTGAGCATCCGCGGCCATGAATTCCACTATTACGACAGTACTGAGAACGGGGATTCCTGCGTGGTCGTAAAGCCCGGGTCGGGGATCCGCCATGACGCGATTCATTCCGGAACAGATCATTTCTGGGGATTTCCCCATCTCTACTATGAATCGGCTCCGGCATTCGCAGAACATTTTGTACAGTGTATGAGGAAGAGACAGTAAAAAACCGAATGCCCCGGCATTCGGTTTAAATGACTATTGCTGTTCTTTGATATAGTCCATGAAGTGTTCGATATCCATCGGTTTCGAGTACAGATAGCCCTGGAATGTGGAGACCGGATAGTACTGAAGAATATCTCTCATCCCCGCTGTCTCGACGCCTTCCACACATACTTCCGCGTTGAAGGTCGATGCCAGATTGGTAAACTCGTGCATCAGCTTTCGCTCGGTATCGTCATGCTCGATCTTCTGGACGAAGCTGCGGTCGATCTTGATGATGTCAAACGGAAGCTTCTTCAGGACGCCTATGGAGGAAAATCCGGTTCCGAAATCGTCCAGCGCGAATTTGATACCCGCCGTTTTCAGCCGGATAAAGATATTTTCAAGCAGGTCCATATCCAGGAGGCGGCATCTCTCTGTGACTTCCAGAGTAAGATATTCGGACGGATAGGAGGTCACTCTCAGGACATCCAGGACCATGTCGGCAAAATCCGGCTTCTGAAGCTGTGTATAGGACAGATTCACGCTGATATGAAAATCCGGTATGGTTTTGCGGATTTCCTTCGACGCTTCGATCGCCGTCGTGAGAATCCAACGTCCCAGCTCCGGGAACATGGAGTCCCGTTCGAGGAAGGAGATGAAGTTGTCGGGCATCACGGTTCCATATGCCGGAGAATTCCAGCGGATCAGTGCTTCCGCGCCAATGACCTTTTCGCTCATCGCGTCCACTACCGGCTGGTAGAAGAGACAGAACCCTCTGTAGTTCCGCGGTATGGATTCCCGGATGAGATGAAGCATTTCCACCTGTCCCCGGTCTCCGCGGCTCAGTTCTTCAAAGAACCGGACCGGATCGCCCTGCCGGCGCATTTTCGATTCGCTGTACGCGAAACTCAGGCAGGTATATACGGTTCTGGCATCGAGGGAAAAGTTATCCAAAGAGAAAAATCCGGCATTCAGATCCAGAATCAGATCCGAACCGTCCACTTTGAAGCGGTCTCTGCAGAAATCTCTGAGGGCGTTGTATTTTTCGGACATCTCCTCAATGGTCTCAGTGTGGCTCATGACGCAGAAACGGGTACCATCCATTCGATAGACACAGCCCCGGTTGCCCGCATAATCAAAAATCGTTCTCCCGAATTTCTGAAGAACGGAATTTCCGAAAAGATATCCGTAGAGCTCGTTGATTTCCCGGAAAGCGGAGATGCCGACCATGGCGATGTTCACGGGTTTTCCCGCTCTGATATTGCTGTTGAGATCCTCGAAGAACCCGTACTGGTTCGGAAAACCGGTCATCGAATCGATATGGCTCTGCTGGCCGTGATTCCGGATGGCGCCGCCGAAATATTCGGGGTTGCCTTCTTTATCCCTCATGAGGATGCCGCGGCAGGTGCAGACATCGTATTGTCCGTTTGTATTGAGAGCACGGTACTGCATATCGTGTCCCGATTCCTTGCCGGAGAAGATCGCTTCGATACTTTTGTGATAAGCGGCTCGGTCGTCCGGATGGATATGCTCTTCCCAGATTGTTCCTGCCTGGAACATATAGGGGGACGGTAAGCCGAAGTTGGTGACCGCCGCCTCGGACCATCTGGAGTAGTCATAATACATGTCGCAGAGGAAGACGTAGTTTCCGTCTGAGACGATGCTGAAGGACTCGAACAGATTGTCGAGAATATACTGCCGGTGAGCCGGAATTGTTTTGTCCATGAGATTCCCCGTTCCATTCACGACGGATTTTTGTATTAACGAAAATACAATTGCTATTATATATGATTCGCAGTCGAAAGACAACAGGAATCACCATTTAAGTTGCGGGGGCGGCGCGGCTTTGGCCGGTGCTGTAATCGATCTCGACCCCCGGCTGGACGTTGTAGCAGAAGATGTTGAACGAGATGCCTTCCCCATGATCCTCGACGGAGTAAGCTTCCAGATGAACGCCCCTCGGAACCGGTTCGCTGCCTGAAAAGACAGGGGTGCTCCGATACAGAACGTGGTTTTTCGTATAGGCAATATAACCGGTCACGTCATACTCGTACGGGAGCATTCCTTCCAGGTTCATATAGCGGGTTCCCGTGATGAGATTCTGTTCGTTGTCATTTTCTCCCGTCAGACTGAACGAGATCAGATGGCAGCGGTTGTAGAGCCATTTTCCATCTATAAAATCGTAGGAGGCGTTATGCCAGCCGCTCGGCCTGATTTCGGAAATGTCGCCTCGTTCCTCCTCGGGACGCATGCTGTTGTCAAGGCACGCGAAAGCCGTGCCGCAGCGGCCGAGTTCGTCCAGTTCACTGTAGGAGACGAACGGATCGGATTTCAATTCTTCCTCACTGAAAACGGGGACGTTGCCGTTCAGAACCGTGACAGGCTCCCCGGACCATTCCGGCACATCGGCAAGCCTGAACTGATAGACTCCGTCATCCGCGGGAGTAAAAGTCCCGGCTTCGTTTCCCTGATTTATGCCGGGGGATTCCCCGGACGGAGAGTGGTATTCCAATGCGGAAAAGAAGGAATCCGTCCCGCAGGATGTCAGCACGAGGGCGAACACGATCAGCGATATGATTACTGGAAAATGTCTGTTCTTCATGAATCGATTATACAACATCTTTCCTTTCACTTTAAGGAAACGTTAAGGTTTGCCGGACTTAGCGGAAAGGAAGGGCGGTTAAGATCAACCTGTACTTCAAAATGAAGCAAAGCGCAGGTCCGTCGGAACCGCGCCTCAAAATGAAAGGGGTAAAAACATGTGGACAAGAAAAGAGCTGAAAGACAAAGCTAAAAATGCTCTCAAGATGAATTACTGGAAAACGGTACTGATTGCGATCCTGCTTTCTCTGGCTATCGGCAGCGGCGGATTCGGCGGAGGTGCCAGCGGAGGGATGGCCAGCGGGATCAGCGGCTTCACGACAGGTTTCAGCAATGCTCAGCATACTGCCGAAGAACAGGCTGAGGACATCACTTCTTCGATGGAGGGAATTGGGGAAGAGGAAGCTGCCGCTTTATTTGACGACGCGAATATTGAGGTGAGTCAGGAAATCAATCCGATCGCGATTATCGCGATTGTCCTCATTGTTCTTTCTGTAGTGCTGTTTATTATGGCAATTGTGATTACGCTCGACATCCTGATTCTGAATCCTCTGGAAATCGGGTGCGCAAGATTTTCGATGGTGAACCTGAACCGCAGCGCGAATGTCGGCGAGGCCGGCTTCGGATTTGACAACTGCTACAAGAACATTCTGAAAATCATGTTTTTCAGAAATCTCTATATCTTCCTCTGGTCACTGCTGTTCATCATCCCGGGCATCATCAAATCCTACGAATACAGGATGATCCCGTATCTTCTGGCGGACAATCCTTCCATGAGCATGGAAGAGGCCTTTGCCGTAAGCCGTGAGATGATGAAAGGACAGAAATGGAGGTCCTTTATACTGGACCTTTCCTTTATCGGATGGGATATCCTTTCAATCTTTACAGCGGGTATTCTGAACCTGTTCTACGTGCAGCCTTATAAAATGATGACCAATGCGGCTCTTTTTGAAGCGCTGGCATACGGAACGCCTGCCGCTCCCGAAGCTCAGACGTATGAAAACAGCTGAAGCTGTGATAAGATAAAGAGCGGAGGACACGGAGATGGACAGAAAAGACAGGATATTGATTGCTGACGACGAAGCGGAGATCAGGTCTTTGATTCGTCTCTATCTGGAAAATGAAGGATACGAAGTACTGGAAGCCTCCGATGGTCCGGAAGCGCTTGAAAAAGCGGAACATGAGTGCCCGGATCTGATCCTTCTTGACATTATGATGCCGCGGATGGACGGCTTCCATGTGCTTCGGAAAATCCGGGAACACAGCAATATTCCTGTTATTATCATCTCGGCAAAGGACCAGGATCCCGAAAAGATCCTGGGACTTAACCTTGGGGCGGACGATTATATGGTGAAGCCGTTTAATCCTCTGGAGGCGGCAGCCAGAGTCCGTTCCAACCTGCGCAGATATCATATGATGAGTCCCGGTGAGGAGAGAGATGAAAAAGAGAGCATCTATGTCCGGGACCTGGAACTGATCCCATCCGCCTGCATGCTCAAAAAAGGAGACAGGGAGATTCCGCTTACGGCAGTCGAACTGAAGGTGATGGAACTCTTTATGAGAAACCCCGGCAAGGTATTTACCAAACAGCAGATCTATGAATGCGGCTGGGGAGATCTCTATGTTGTCGCGGACAACAATATCATGGTCTGCATCAGCAAACTGAGAGCCAAGCTGGATGAAGAGAATCCCTACGCTTATATTCGGACGATCCGGGGTCTTGGCTACAGACTGGAGAAGAACGGATGAAGGATCTTAGGTGGTATCTGATATCGAGGCTGGTCTTTGTTCTGATTCCGGTCGTTGTGCTGGAGCAGCTGCTCGCGCTTCTGTTCAGACGAATTGTTTTCCCGTTCTTTATAGCGGTTCTTATGAGCGGACAGGAGAGTAATACGGGAACCGGGTTTACCGAGTTCCTGCTTCTCCTTCGCGAATTAATTTTCGGGAACCGGATCCGGAGCCTGGTTGAACTCCTTCGGGGTTCACTCGGCTTTTTCTTCTTTTTATTCACCGTTCTTATGTGGCTTCTTCCCATCGCCGCCGGAATCCTGTTTTATGCTTCCATCGTCGAAAAGAAAGTCCGATCGCTGGAGAAGGACAGAGAGGATGCCGTCAACCGGTATAACGCGAAACGCTACAGAATGCTCTCTGATTTCGCCCATGACCTGAGAACGCCGGTCATGACGGTCAGCGGATACTCCCGGGCTTTAAGAGACGGGATGGTAAAAGACAAGAAGATGAAAGAGGAGTATCTGGAAGCGATTTCGAGAAAATCCGAACGGCTTTCCGAACTCATCAATATGCTGTTCGAATATGTGAAGCTGGAAAATGAAGACTTCTCCCTGAACAAAGCAAAGATGGATCTCCATGAGTTGTTTTTAAGTACGGCAGCGGCATTTTACATGGATATAGAAGAGGCCGGCATGGAACTCGTAACAGATATCCCCGAAGAGGAGTATTACATCGTTGCGGACCGTTCCCAGCTGACCCGCATTCTGGAAAACCTGTTCAAAAACGCGATCCGGCACAACCCGCGGGGGACGGTCATTTACGCAGGAATCAAAAAGATCCCCCGGGGGGAGGATCTGATTATTGCCGACAGCGGCACGGTCATCGATAAAAGTGAAGAAGAACTCTTTTCTCCCTTTATACGGGGCGACAGTTCGAGAAGCGGAGACGAGGGAAGCGGCCTGGGCTTAAGCATCGCTTCGAAGATCGCGAACATGCACGGATATGAGTTCTTTCTCATGAATGACTTTCCGGGCTATACCAAAGCGTTTGTTTTGAGGGTATTCGCGGATATCTGATTCGGATTCGGACCGCTTATTGTTTTAAGCTCAGACAGATATTTGTCCCGGGCATCCTCATATTCCGCGTTGAACTGTTCGTTGTGCCTCAGCTTGGATACGTAATCATGCTGCTGTTCCGCCAGCTCCGGATTGGCCCGGATGACGGTGGCCTCTCCGATGTTGGAACAGATCGAGGCGATCCGTTTCATGTCGGACAGCAGATTGACGTAGTTTGCGTCCGCGTAGACATCGCATTCGCCGCGGCTCATACGGTTCAGATGGTTCACCTTCAGTTTGCTGACAATATCGTCGGCGGCTTCTTCCAAAGGTTCGATATGATAGGCAGCCGTGACATCTCTATTTTCAAATGCCAGCTGCGCCAGATCCATGATCCTCACCAGCAGGGAATGAAGCACATCGAGTTCTTTGAAGGCCGTATCCGAAAAGCTGACGCCTCTCATGTACAGATCCGCTGCCTTATCGGATATAAAGACAGCCAGATCGCCCAGACGCTCGAATTCCGTAACCACTTTGTAATACTGGTCGAGAATGCCCGTATGATAAGCCTGGGTCAGATGGGGCATCATTTCTACGATATAACGGCTGATCCGGTCTGTCAGCAAATCGATGTTGTCCTCTTCCAGCAGGATATCCTCACGTTTTTTCTCATCAAAGTCAGCCAGAAGAGAGTATGCTTTCTTAATATTGTTCCTGGCCGCCTGATACTGGGTGAGCAGAAGATCATAGCAGGAGTTAAGAGCCAGGGCCGGAGTGTTGAAGAAGACCGGATTGAGGGCCTCGAGCTTCTCTTTGTACGGGTTCTCCGGTACGGGATCATCTTTTACGATGCGCCGGCTGATATTTTCGAAAATCGAAAGCATCGGCAGAAGAATTACCGCACAGCACAGGTTGAAAATGGTATTGGTGTTCGCGATGATCCCCGAGTTGGCGGTCGCATTCCAAAGCCCGTCGAGGAGGCCCAGTTTATGCACGATCGTAACGCCGACGAGGATAAGAAGTGATTTACAGAGATTGAATACAATGTTGATCACCCCGACCCTTTTGGCGTCTGCCTTGGCACCGATCGAACAGACAATTGCCGTCGTGACGCAGTCACCCAGATAGACGCCGACGATGACCGAATAAATCGAGCTGAACGTCAGGAGACCGGTGGTGGAAAAGGCCTGCAGGATACCGATTGTGGCGGAAGAGCTCTGCAGCATGAAGGCAACGGCGGCACCGGTGATATAGCCGATGACGGCATTTTCACCAAGACCCGAAAGAAGGCGCTCGAAAAGAGGGGATTCCGAAAGCGCGCTGACGGCACTTGTCATGCTGAGAAGGCCGGAGAAGAGAATTCCGAATCCCATCGCGATGTCGCCGACGGATTTGGAACTCTTAAAGCGGCCGCCCATGATGACAACAATACCGATGATGAGAGCGATCGGGGCCAGAGATGACGGCTTGAAGATCTGAAGCCAGCTTCCTGCCGAGGCATCCATATCCAGAAGACGGATGATCTGACCGGTTACGGTCGTACCCACATTGGCGCCTACAAGAATTCCCAGTGACTGATGGAGTGACAGAATACCGGCACCGACAAGGCCGGAGGTGATGACAATGGTAGCGGTCGAAGACTGAATGAGTGCGGTAACGCCGACCCCGAGAAGAAATGCCTTGACCGGATTGTCGGTTACTTTCTCCATGACGGCCTTTAAAGTCCCCGAGGAACTCTCCTTAAGACCATTTCCCATAAGACGCATGCCGTAGAGAAACATGGCAAGGCCGCCAAACAGTGTCAGAAGATCAAATATACTCATTTTTTTGCCCCGAAAGTATCTGTATAATTGAAATAGATTTGCGCGGTTTACAGCGGGCGCATACACAGATATTATATCATTGCCGAAGATGGAATGCTATCGACACTTTTCACATACCTCATTTCCGGGCAATCAAATTCTTGTGAATAAGTTGCAACTTAATATCTCGCCCGCGGGGCATGATCGTGATATACTTTAATGGATCGCGTTTCCACAGGAAACGCATTTTACAGACCATCAACATGAGAAAGGCATAATACGATGTCGGAACCGATCAAAAAGAAAACATCTCTTACGATTATCCGGAACGGACGGGAGGAGATTATTGAAGCTGAAATCGAAGAAGAGGAGCTTCCGGAAGGAAAAAGACGGCAGCTGGAACTGATCGATCTCGCCGCGAAGGGAAATATCGAAGCGGCGGCCGCACTCGCGGAAGGATACCTGACCGGAGACTTCGACGGGACGGTACATCCCGAAAAAGGACGGAAATGGGCCCGGTATGCCGCAAAGAAGGGCAGTCAGAAGGCAGCGGATCTTCTTCAGCGGTACTTCGGTTCCTGAAAGCTTACGAAGGCGGACAGATCAATCGATTGGCACTTGCCGAAAGGTACAACAGGTTTTAAAGAGAAATGAAGGAAAAAGCAGTGGAAAAAGAGTTTGCGTTAAAGGTGTTCAAGGGCCTGCAGAACGGCAATGACGTCCGCGGGTCGGCTATTGCGACAGATACGGAAGCAAGGACAATCACTTCGGATCTGGTACAGTTTATTGCCGCGGCTTTCGGGTGCTTTTTAAGCGAAAAATACGGAAAAGCCGAATCGGAGCTGAAAATCGGGATTGGACACGACAGCCGTATTACAGCGGAAGTCTTTAAGAAGGCAGCCGCGAAAGGCCTTTCAAAAGGGCAGGTATTCGACTGCGGCCTCATTACGACACCGGCCATGTTCCAGTCCGTACTGCTCCCGGAAAGCGGGTTCGACGCTTCGATCATGCTGACAGCCTCCCATCTGCCGTTCAACAGGAACGGAATGAAATTCTTTACAAAGGACGGAGCGCTTTCGCATGACGAATTGACCTCCATCCTGGTAAAAGCGGCGGAACTCGCGGTCCTTTACGGTAAGGAAGACGAAGAGGTCCGAATCAGTGCCGAAGGCCTTCCCTTTGAAGACCGGGAAGCCGTTCCGTTCGATATGGTCAGCATTTATGTCAACCATATGCAGAACATCATCAAAGAGGCGGTTCAGGCGGAAGACTATGACCATCCGCTGAAGGGACTGCATATTGTCGTGGATTCCGGAAACGGCGCCTCCGGATTCTTTGCCGACCGGATTCTTAAAGAACTGGGCGCGGATACGAATGGAAGCCAGTTCCTCAACCCCGACGGTCATTTCCCGAATCATGTACCGAATCCGGAAAATGCCGAGGCCATGGACTCCATCCGGAAGGCTACAGTGGAAAACAAGGCGGATCTCGGAGTCATCTTTGACTGTGACGGAGACCGCGGAGCCGTTGTGTTCTCGGATGGCACGGAAGTCAACAGAAACACGCTGATCGCGCTCCTCGCCGTGATCGTTTCCGAAGAAGCGCCCGGCTCGTTTGTCGTGACAGACTCTGTTACCTCCGATGAACTCGCCGAGTTCCTCACCGGAAAACTCGGCATGAAGCACCTCAGATTTAAGCGCGGTTACAAAAATGTCATCGACAAGGGCGTGGAACTCAACGCGGCCGGAGAACGCTGTGAACTTGCCATCGAGACGTCCGGACACGGGGCATTTAAAGAGAATCATTTTTCCGATGACGGAGCCTATATCGCAGTGAAGATCATCTGCAAGATGGCGGTTCTGAAAAAAGAAGGAAGAACCATTGAGGAACTGATCGCGGATCTGAAACAGCCTCTGGAATCGAAAGAGATCCGTCTTAACATCAAGGCGGAGGATTTCCGCTCCTACGGGGAGAAGGTGCTGGCCGATTTTACGGAATACGCAAAGGCTCAGGAGAACTTCCATATTGTCAGCCCCAACTACGAGGGCGTCCGCATCGCTTTTGACGATCCGGAAGTGAAAGGATGGCTGCTGTTCCGCATGTCCCTGCACGATCCGGTAATGCCTGTCAATCTGGAATCCTCCGTACCGGGAGGAGTGAGCGTCATTGAAAAACGGTTCAGGACATTTATTGAAAAATACAGTGAACTGGAATGAGCGATAAGCTGTAAAGGAATACGAGCATGAATATTTTATTCTGGATAGCAGTGCTGCCGGCACTGGTTCTGATCGCATATATTTACCGGAAGGATAAGGTCGAAAAGGAACCGATATCTCTTCTTGTGAGACTGTTCCTGGGCGGCGCCCTCTCAACCGTCACTGCCATGATCTTCGGACAGCTTCTGGATTACCCCCTTCATGCGTTTTTCGAAGAAGGAACACTGGCCTATCTTCTTGTGGAGAACTTCCTTGTAGTTGCGCTGGTGGAAGAGGGCGGTAAATTTTTCTTCCTGAAAAAATTCAGCTGGAAAAACCCGGCGTTCAACTACACATTTGACGCGATTGTCTATGGCGTCGTAACCGCGCTGGGCTTTGCCGCGGTCGAAAACGTGCTGTACGTGTATGAAGGCGGACTCGGTGTCGCGGTAATGAGAGCGCTTCTGTCGGTCCCGGGACACGCGATTGACGGGGTCTTCATGGGTATTTTCTATGGCGCGGCCAAACGGTGCCAGATCCGCTATGATAAGGCGGGATGCGGGAGAAATCTGAGACTTGCGCTGATTATTCCGACCATCATGCACGGATTCTATGATTTCAGTCTGTCGTCCGGAAGTGATCTCGCATTTGTCGGCTTTCTGATCTACGAAGTTGTGATTACGGTTCTGGCCATCGTGCTGATCAACAAAAATTCGAAAAATGATCAGCTGCTTACGTCGCCCATAACCATGGACGCGCCCGGAATGCTGCCTGCCGGTCCGGCCCCTGAAGCCACGTCTGCGCTTCAAAAAAGAAATCTTCCGCGAAGGCAGAATCTGCCTTCACAAAACAGCCCGGAGCTTCCGAAAGCAGCACCAAGCTTTGAAGTAGACGGAAAGGACGGTAAAAAAACCGGAGGCTTTGACGCCTGAAAGGACAGTTTGGAAAAATGAGACTTCCCTTTGGAAAAAAGAAAAAGAAAGATCCGGTTCTGGAGAAAATCATCGCGGAGATCGAGGCGAATCTGCTCAGGTGTTATAAGGATGACGCGCAGAGGAAGTACAGGAAGCTGGTTTCCTGCTTTGAGGAAGCGCTGTCGAACGGCAAGCTGAGCGAAGCGCAGCAGTCCTATTATTATGATCAGATTCACAATTATCGGGAAAAGCTGGGACTTGGGGTCAAAAACAGCGATGAATCAGTCTGAAAAATTGTTAAATATTTACAAAAGCACCTTGCCACTGCAGGGTGTTTTTTGTATAATTTTGTTAGTTCTATAGTTGCTTTGCGGAACGGTAATTCAGACGGAAGTGCCTGTTTTTCCGCCATGTGGTGACGGAGGTGATGAGATGCTGATTGGCAAAAGTTTACCGAGAGTAGACGCTTACGATAAGGCTACCGGCAGAACAAAGTATACGGATGACCTGTGCGGAAAGGACGCGCTGATCGTGAAGATCATGCACGCTGAGATTACGCACGGGTTTGTCAAATCCATTGATACAAGTGAAGCTGAGAAAATTCCCGGCGTTGTGAAAGTCGTGACCTGCTTCGACGTTCCGGATCTTCCGTTTCCTACGGCCGGACACCCCTGGTCGACAGATCCCTCTCATCAGGATATCGCGGACAGGCACCTTCTGACAAAGCACGTCCGTCTCTACGGGGATGACATCGCGGCGGTGATCGCTGAGGACGAAGTCTCCGCGATGAGAGGCGTAAGAGCCCTGAAGGCGGAATATGAGGAACTGCCCTTTGTGCTGGACGCGCGTGAAGCCATGAAAGAAGGCGCGCCGGTGATCCATGAGGAGTTTCCGGACAATGTTCTGAAGCATACGTCCATACGGAAAGGCAACTACGAAGAGGCCATCAAAGAACCCGGTCTTGTGAAAGTCGAAGGCTGGTACGATACGCCTACCGTTCAGCACTGCCATATTGAAAATCACATCTGCTATGCCTATGAGGAAAACGGAAGGATCGTCGTGGTAAGCTCCACCCAGATTCCTCATATTGTCCGCCGTGTCTGCGGCCAGGCACTCGGAGTGGAATGGGGAAAAATCCGCGTGATCAAACCGTATATCGGCGGCGGATTCGGCAACAAGCAGGATGTTCTCTACGAGCCCCTGTGCGCCTATCTGACGACACAGGTCGGCGGCCGCTGCGTCAAGATCGACAATACCCGCGAGGAGACATTTAACAATACGCGTGTACGCCACGCGATCCTCAGCCATATCATTTCCTGGGTGCGGCCCGACGGGACATTTGCCGCAAGAAAAGTGGAGATGTTCTCAAACCAGGGTGCCTACGCGTCCCACGGACATTCCATCGTCGCCAAGGGCATGGGCGCATTCCCGCAGCTCTATCCCTGTGAAAATGTCGAGGCCGACAGCTATACGGTCTATACGAACCGCCAGACGGCAGGGGCCATGCGCTCCTACGGGATGGCGCAGGCGGGATTCGGCGTCGAGTCCCACACGGACGACATCTGCCGGAAAATGGGTTTTGATCCGATCGCTTTCAGAAAGCAGAATCTGATGCCGGTGGGGTATGTGGACGCATTTTCGAAAAATGAGCTCTATGCGGACACCTTCAATCAGGTCATGGAGAAAGGCATGGCCTATATCGACTATGAGCGGAAGAGAAAGGAATATGCGAACCAGACCGGTGACATCAGAAGAGGAATCGGGATGGCCGTGCTCTGGTACAACACCGCGGTCTGGCCGATTTCCCTGGAGACGGCCGGGTGCCGCATGGTCCTCAATCAGGACGGCTCGGTGCAGGTGCAGGTCGGAGATACGGAGATCGGGCAGGGAGCGGATACTGCATTTTCCCAGATGACGGCGGAAACGCTCGGCATATCGTTCGAAAAGGTTCACGTGGTATCCTGTCAGGATACGGATATTACACCTTTCGGAACAGGCGCCTATGCTTCGAGGCAGACTTATGTGGCAGGTATGGCCATCCGGGACTGCGCGGAGCAGCTCAAGGAGAAAATCCTCCGCAAGGCATATGAGTATACCAGGATGCAGCCGTACCTCTGCGATATCATCGACGACAATATCGTCCGGGTGACGGACGGGCGGGTCCTGATGAGCCTCGCTTCGCTTGCGGAGCATTCCGTCTACGATCTGGACAGGAGCAATCACCTGACCATGGAGGTGACGACCCAGACCAAGTCGAACGCCTATTCCTTCGGATGCTGTTTCGCGGAAGTGGAAGTGGACATCCCGATGTGCAAGGTGAAGCTGCTCAATATTATCAATGTTCATGACTGCGGACGGCTGATCAACCCCGCTTTGGCGGAGGCTCAGGTTCACGGCGGCATGAGCATGGGAATCGGGTATGCCCTTTCCGAAAAAATGCTCTACGATCCGAAAAGCGGACGCCTGCTGAACAACAACCTGCTGGATTACAAGCTTTCCACGTTTATGGATCATCCGCATCTGGAAGCCCAGTTTGTGGAGAATCCGGAACCGACGAGCGCGTACGGAACGAAAGCGTTAGGCGAGCCCCCGGTCGTGCCGGTAGCTCCCGCCATCAGAAACGCGGTGCTTATGGCCACCGGAGTGGCTTTCGACGAGCTGCCGATGAATCCGCACAATCTGTTCAGACGTTTCAGGGAAGAGGGCCTGATCTGAAGGATCACGATGAAAAGAGGAACGAAGGATGTATGATATAAAAGCACTATATGAAGCGATAAGTCCGGAAGACGCGGTAAGCCTTCTCACAGAGCACCCCGAAGCGATCATTATCGCGGGCGGTTCGGACGTGCTGATCAAGATCAGGGAAGGCAGGCTTGCCGGAAAGGAACTGGTCAGTATCTATGGTCTGGACGAACTGAGAGGGGTGACTAAGGAGGAAGACGGGACAATCCGAATCGGCTCCCTGACGTCATTTTCCCATATCCACCGGGATCCGATTGTAAAGAAGCACATCGCTGTCCTTAGCGAAGCCGTCAATATGGTCGGCAGCCCGCAGGTAAGGGCCATCGGAACGATCGGCGGGAACACCTGCAACGGCGTGACAAGCGCGGATTCGGCTTCGACGCTGTGCGCATTGGACGCGATCGTGGAGATCCTCGGACCAGACGGAAAGAGGACTGTTCCGCTTACGGAGTTCTATGCCGGCCCCGGACGGGTCCATCTTAAGCACAATGAAATTCAGACAGCGATCCTCATCCCGAAGGAAAGCTATACGGGATATAAGGGATGCTATATCAAATACGGCATGCGCAATGCCATGGAGATCGCGACGACGGGATGCTCCGTCAACGTGAAGCTGTCACAGGACAAAAAGACGATCCGCGACATCCGGATCGGATACGGAGTCGCGGCGCCGGTGCCGATCAGGGCAAGGAACGCCGAGGAAGAGATCCGCGGATGTTCGGTTTGTCCGGAAACCATCGAACAATGCGGAGAAGCCGTGCTGAAGGATGTGACGCCGCGTGACAGCTGGCGCGCGGCGAAGGACTTCCGCCTTCATCTCTGCAGCACGCTGGCGAAACGCGCGCTTACGGAAGCGATCAAACGGGCAGGAGGTGAGATCTGATGGCCAATGAGAAAGTAAATGTGATTCCGGAAGAGGAGAGACAGTACAAGCTTGTCCGCTGCACCATCAACGGGAAAAAACGTCAGACGATGGTGGATGTACGCGCCTCGCTTACAGATATGCTCCGCAATGACTACAGTCTCACGTCCGTGAAAAAGGGCTGTGAAGTAGGCGAATGCGGTGCCTGTACGGTTCTGATTGACGGGGAGGCATTTGACTCCTGCATCTATCTGGCCATCTGGGCAGACGGGAAGGAGATCGTCACTTTGGAAGGACTTGCGGGTCCGGACGGAGAGCTGTCCGATATCCAGAAGGCGTTTATCGAAGAGTCCGCCATACAGTGCGGCTTCTGTTCACCCGGTTTTATGGTCTCCGCGAAAGAGATTCTGGACAGCGGGGTTCTGTACACGGACGATGAATTGAAGAAGCTGCTTTCGGGGCACCTGTGCCGCTGTACCGGTTATGAAAATATTTTCCGCGCCGTCAAAAAGACCATGTACGCGCGGCTTGGAAAAAAGCTGGAAGAATGATTTCATAATGAGAGAAAAACTATGGACGAACAATATCGTTTTTATGTAAATGGGCAGCTGTGCGTAACGGATCAGGAAGTAAAACTGATCCGTTATCTTCGTGATGAACTGGGCCTTACGTCCGTGAAGGACGGCTGTTCCGAGGGGGCCTGCGGAACCTGCACCATCGTTGTGGACGGCAAAGCGACCCGCGCGTGTGTGCTGACGACGAAAAAAGCTGAGGGAAAGCATATCCTGACAGTGGAGGGACTAAGTGGTGAGGAGAAAGAAGCCTTTGTCTATGCCTTCGGCAGCAAAGGGTCCGTCCAGTGCGGTTTCTGTATCCCCGGTATGGTCATGTCGGCGAAAGCCCTGATCGACGTCTGTCCCGATCCCGATGAAGAGGAGATCAAAAAGGCGTTAAAAGGCAATATCTGCCGCTGTACGGGATACAAGAAAATCATCGAAGGAATTCAGCTGGCGGCCGCCATTTTAAGGGGGGATGCCGCCATTGATCCGGAAATGGAAAAGGGTGACCGCTATGGCGTGGGTGCCCATGCGTTCCGTGTGGACGTCCGACAGAAAGTCCTCGGATACGGGGAATATCCGGACGATATCTATATGGATGGAATGGTGCATGCCTCCGCGCTGAGAAGCGCTTATCCCCGCGCGCGGATCCTTAAGATCGACACTTCGGAAGCAGAGAAGCTGCCGGGTGTCCTCCGCATTCTGACAGCCCGGGATGTACCGAATAATAAAGTGGGCCATCTCCAGCAGGACTGGGACGTCATGATCGCCGAAGGAAGCTGCACCAGATGCGTGGGAGACGCGATCTGCCTTGTAGTCGCGGAAACCAGAGAGCTCTGTGAAGAAGCGAAAAAGCGGATTCACATCGAATACGAAGTGCTGGCCCCTGTCCGGAATATCAAAGAAGCCAGCGCGGACGACGCGCCGAAAGTTCATTCCCGCGGAAATCTCTGTCAGTCACGGCACGTGACAAGAGGGGACGCGGCGAAAGCCCTGTCGGAATCGGCGTTTACCGTGACGGGTCATTTTTCAACGCCATTTACCGAGCATGCGTTTCTGGAGCCCGAATGCGCCGTGGCATTTCCCTATAAAGACGGAATTAAGATCTTCAGCACGGATCAGGGCGCCTATGATACAAGAAAAGAGACCGCGATCATGTTCGGCTGGGAGCCGGAACGGGTAGTCGTGGAAAATAAACTGATCGGAGGCGGCTTCGGAGGCAAGGAGGACGTTTCCGTGCAGCACCTTGCGGCGCTTGCGGCTTACTATGTGCAGCGTCCGGTAAAGGCGAAGCTTTCGAGGCAGGAGTCGATCAATTTCCATCCGAAAAGACACGCGATGGAAGGAGATTTTACGATCGGCTGTGATGAAAACGGAATCCTTACGGGACTGGACTGTGAGATCCATTTTGATACGGGTGCTTACGCGTCGCTGTGCGGGCCGGTTCTGGAACGTGCCTGCACGCATTCGGTAGGACCTTACTGCTATCAGAATACGGATATCCGCGGATATGGCTGGTATACGAACAATCCGCCGGCCGGCGCATTTCGTGGATTCGGCGTCTGTCAGAGCGAGTTCGCGCTGGAGTCGCTGCTGAACCTTCTGGCGGAGAAGGTCGGCATTTCCCCATGGGAAATCCGTTACCGCAATGCCATTGAACCCGGAAAGGTGCTCCCGAACGGCCAGTTCGCGGACTGCTCCACAGCGCTGAAAGAGACACTCCTCGCGGTAAAGGATGTGTATGAGAAAAACAGGGATCACGCGGGAATTGCCTGCGCGATGAAGAACGCCGGTGTCGGCGTCGGCCTTCCGGATAAGGGACGCGCGCGTCTCGAGGTGGAAGACGGCTGTGTCGTGATCTACTGTGCCGCTTCGGATATAGGGCAGGGCAGCAATACCGTCATGTGCCAGATGGTAGCGGAAACGACCGGACTTCCTCTTGGCCGGATCAGAAATGCCGCCTCCAATACGGAAAACGCGCCCGACTCCGGAACGACATCGGGATCCCGCCAGACGCTCCTCAGCGGAGAGGCGGTGCGCGGCGCGGCGTTCCTTCTGGGAGAGGCGATTCTCCATGTAAATTCGGCAAATGATGATCCAATCGACGGCAGCGCGTTGGCGGCCTGCTTAAAGGACGCCGAATATCGTGACGGCATGATCTGCTCTGAGGGTGACGGATCACCCCTGAAACAGCCGACGAAGGAAGAATCCGCGGCTGAGCGGAAGGTCCTTTCGATGAGCGCGGAAGAAATCGGAGAGGCACTTCGAAAACTGGAAGGCACCAAATTTTACTACGAATATTTTGAACCGACGGACAAGCTCGGAGCGGACCTGCCGAACCCGAAGAGCCATATTGCCTATGGGTATGCCACACATGTCGTCATTCTGGACGACGAAGGCCGGGTGAGTGAAGTATATGCCGCGCATGATTCCGGCAAGGTCGTCAACCCGATCTCGATTCAGGGACAGATCGAAGGCGGAGTTCTGATGGGGATGGGCTATGCCCTGACGGAAGACTTCCCTCTTCTGGACTGCGTACCGAAGGCAAAATTCGGAACCCTCGGCCTCTTCAGGGCGCCTCAGATTCCGGAAATCCACGCGATCTACGTGGAAAAGGAAGAGCTTCTTCCGGTCGGATACGGAGCCAAGGGAATCGGCGAAATTGCCACGATCCCGACAGCTCCCGCAGTTCAGGGGGCGTACTATGCCATGGACCACAAGTTCCGGACGAAACTTCCGATGGACGATACGTATTACAGACGTTCGAAATAATTCTTTAAGAGGCTTCCCGCACACACCGGCTTACGGGAATTTGAAAACTCCGAAAACAGTGCCTGCCGGTTACCGGCGCTCAAAGTATCACACTGATTGATGAGGATCAGGTCCCCC
This sequence comes from uncultured Eubacteriales bacterium, assembly GCA_900319795.1. Classification (GTDB taxonomy): domain Bacteria; phylum Bacillota; class Clostridia; order Lachnospirales; family Lachnospiraceae; genus Chordicoccus. The sequence continues at coordinate 46,929 of ONPU01000014.1, forward strand.
AGGTTTTCACGGACCAGAGCTTTCTGCAGGAGAGCAGGCGACAGCAGATCCTCCGGCACAGCATCGGTAAGCCGGCAGAAGATAAGAGGACGGTGGCAGCATTCGGAAATGGGTTTTCCGATTCCGGACGCGCCCACGACATTGACAGTGAACCCGGATCCCTTTGGGATTACGGGTTCATTTTTTTCGTGCGCTTTTATGGGAAGTCGTTTGGACCCGTCCGCTTCCGCAAGGATATAGTCTGCGTATGGGAGCAGCTCACAGAGCGGGAAGGAAGGAACGGACAGTTTTCCGGATCCGGCGGGGTCTTTTGTTCCGACGCACAGGACCCGCTCTTTCATCAGGGATTCCCTCACCATCCGGAGGTCTTCCTGAGGATCTCCGCCGCATTCCAAAAGCGGGATGTCCGGAAACGGAAGGATGTGCGTCGTCGTGGTAAGAATCACTTTCCCAGGCAGTTCTTCCGCAAGACGCGAAAGCAGCGAGGTTTTGCCTCCGCTGCCGATAACCGAGGTGATGCCTGGACGTATACCGATCAGTTCACTTACTTTCATGCACTTATTATAGCATGCAAAAAATAAAAAAATATATTGACAACGGCCGCGGCGCATTGTATTTTTATTACGACAGACGTACTACGACAGACGTTGTAACGTCAGGCGAAGCAACGACAGCCGAGGCAACGACAGTCGTTATAAAAGAAGGAGGAATCGATTTGACCGAGATCAGCAGTGATGTGATCCGCGGATACAACGATACAATGATCCTCTTTCTGATTCTCCACAAGGATTCCTACGGATACGAAATTTCCAAAATGATCCGTACGATGTCCGATCAGAAGTATGTCATCAAGGAGACAACGCTCTATTCGGCATTTTCCAGAATGGAAAAGAACGGATATATCGAGTCGTTTTCACAGATGGCAGAGAACGGAAAGAAGAGAACCTACTATCGGATCACAGGTAAAGGGCGAGACTATTACAATGAAAAATGCGCGGAATGGGAGCTGACGAAGGATGTCATCGAGCGCTTTATCGTAACGGACGGAGGACGGGATGGAAACGCTTAGGAATTATTTAAATACAATGTTTCAGAACCTGCCGGATACGGCAGAAGTGCAAAGGGCCAGGGATGAGCTCTGGCAGATGATGGAAGACAAGTATACGGATCTGATCTCCGAAGGCGTATCCGAAAACGAGGCTGTCGGGACGGTGATCTCCGAATTCGGGAATCTCGATGATTTCGCGGATCTGCTCGGGATCAGAAGCCTGGTACCGTACGGACGTCCGGAGGATCAGAATCCATCCGGTGAGCAGAGGAAAGAGGGAAAGAGAAAGGCCAAAGAGGAGGCACCCAGATACGGTTATTCCGCAAAGCCGCTGAGGTTCCTGACTGTCGATGAAGTCAAAGCCTATCTTGAGAATATGACCAAGGTCAGCTTCATTCGGGCAATCGGCGTGTTTCTCTGCATCACCTGCGTGATCGGACATATCTTCTTCGGACAGATCGGAGACCATCTGTGGATTTTCGGAAGGCTCTTCAACGTTGCCGCGATGCTGGTTTTCTGGGGATTTATCGTGGTCGGCGTGTTGTGCTTTATCTGGGCAGGTCAGCTTGATGACCGCTGGAAATATGTCCGCAAAGAGCGCTGCGTGCTGGATCCCGAAGCTCTGCTTTACGTGAACGACCGGTACGACGGAGTACAAAAAGGAGTGAAGCGTTTTCAGACCATCGGTATTCTTCTCTGCGCGTTCTGCTGGCTCCCCGCAGCGATATTGTCCGGTTTGGATATTTCCTTTATTGAGGAGATTATCAGCCCTACTTTGCTGTTTCTCTTTGTCGGCGTCGGAGTGGGAATCCTCGTGATTTCGTCAGGCGTCGAAGACGCGCATAAGAAGCTTCTGAAAAGAGACCGGAAGCTGAGAGAGGAGGGACAGATCCTTCAGTGATCTTGATCTATGAGCTCCGCTGCCTGCCTGAGATCTTCCGGTGTATCGATATCGAGAACGGACGCAGGGGATGCGGCTTCGATCAGAATCTGGGGAATCCTTTCGCCCTTCAGCAGCTGGGAGCCTCCTTTATCACCTTTGAGTGCCTGAAGCTGATCGAAATACACCGCAGGCCATAATACGGGATTTCCGGGTATTCCTCCGGAAGCAAGTCTTAAAACGGAGGGGTCCTCTTTGGGCCTCATCCTGAATTCACTAAGGAGATTGAGGAGATCGGTTTCGGCAATAAGAGGCTGGTCTCCCGCAATGAACATGCAGCCGTCAGGCTGCTTTTTTTGCGGCAGCTCCGTCAGAGTCTGTACAGCCAGTCTCAGAGTCTCGCTTTGCGGGCCGCCCTTCCACAGAATTACTTCGAGATTTGGCGCATGAGGGTATTCGTGTCGGACCAGTTCCGCGATTTCCTGGCTCCTTGTCAGTAGAAGGACAGGTGCATCTTCACAACTGAATACATGAAGAACCGCGTCTGCCGTCCGCAAAATGACAGGCCTCCCCTGAAGCTCAGCCAGCAGTTTATCGGATCCGAAACGTTCTGCCGTTCCGGAGGCCATAATAACGGCGGCGCATGTTTTTTTCTCATTTATCATACTGCTTCCTCATTTTCCCGTTTGCTTTTTTGTTGTATCATTGTACCATATGATGATTCAGCTCACCAAAAGTTCAGCTGAAGATCATTGTATAAACACTTCAGACATCTGCACAAGTGATTAGTACTTCTTAGCTCGTCAGAAATTGTGTTGTTCGAAAAAATCAGCACTGTCTGAGCGAAGCGAGTTTGCGATTTTAGCCCCTCGCGGCTTTGAGCGAGTTCAGAGAAATCCTGAAAGGATTTCTTCCTCAGCGCGGAAGCCGTCTGAAGTGTTTATGCAATGATCTCAGCGTATGCTTTGCTTGTTTATACGGTGACCATCAAGAAGGAGGCTATACATCATGGAGAAAACCGAGGTCCGCTTAACCCGCCTTGCCAGCTGCGCCGGCTGCGGCGCCAAAGTGGGTGCCGGCACACTGGCGAAACTACTTGAAGACATCAAAACCCGGACAGACGACCGCCTGATCGTGGGCTTCGACAAAAGCGACGACGCGAGCGTCTATAAAGTGACCGAAGATCTGGCAATCGTCCAGACGACGGATTTCTTCCCGCCTATAGTCGACGACCCGTTCCTCTACGGACAGATCGCCGCTGCGAACGCGATCTCAGACGTCTATGCCATGGGCGGAGAGCCTCGGCTTGCTCTCAACATCCTCTGTGCCGCGGAGAGCATGGAAGAGGAGTGGATCCGTGACATTTTAAGAGGCGGCTATGACAAGGCCTATGAGGCCGGCGTGATTATCAGCGGCGGGCATACGATCCGCGGAGCCGAGCCGATCTACGGCCTGGCAGTCACCGGATTCGTTCATCCCGAAAAGCTGCTGACCAACAGCTCCGCAAAGGCGGGCGACGTGCTGATCCTGACAAAACCGCTGGGAGTCGGCATTATAACGACTGCGGCAAAGGCCGGGCTTGCGGAACGGAAGCTTATGGATACCATTTACGCGCAGATGGCATTTTTAAATAAATACGCCAGGGACATCATGGTGAACTATCCGGTGTCCTCCTGTACGGATGTGACGGGATTCGGCCTCCTCGGACATTCCTACGAGATGGCATCGGGATCGGATACAACGCTGGTGCTGGAGACGGATAAGATCCGCTATCACAAGGAGGCGTACGAATTCGCTTCGATGGGATTTGTGCCGGCGGGCGCGTACAGAAACAGAGCCTATGTGGGCGATCATATTAAAAATGACGTTGACGCGGACAGGGCGCTTTGTGATATCCTCTACGATCCGCAGACAAGCGGCGGTCTTCTGATCTCCGTGCCGGAAAAATACGCGGCGGCTCTCCTTACGGAACTAACGGAATCAGGAATCGGGGCCTATGAGTGCGGCTATGTGACGGAGCCGCAGGATGAGCCTCTTGTCCTTCTGTAATTCGAGTGCTGTAGAGACCGGCATTTCGTGATATGATAGGAAGAAGACTATCCATATGGCAGAACCGGGAAAACGGAAAAAATATAGAGTCTCACGGGGAAAAGGAGGCAGATATGAATTCGTCGGAAAGGTATAAGGAATGGCTGGACAATCTGAAAGAAGGAGACCCGATACGCGATGAACTCCTTCGGATGGCGAATGACCACGGAAAGATCGAAGAGAGTTTCTATAAGGAGCTGAGCTTTGGTACGGCCGGTCTCCGCGGTAAAACGGGACCCGGCACAAACTGCATGAATAAGCTAACGGTCAGCCGGGCCACACAGGGCGTCGCCGATCTGATATGTGAACACGGAGAGGAAGCGAAGAAAAAAGGTGTGATTATCGCCCATGATCCGCGTCATTTCTCAAAGGAGTTCTCGGTTCTGGCGGCTGAAATTCTTGCCGGAAACGGAATCACGACCTATGTGTTCCCGGACCTTAGGCCCACTCCCGAACTGGCTTTTCTGATCAGGCGCCTTAAAACCATTTCCGGCATCAATATTACCGCTTCCCACAATCCGAAGGACTACAACGGTTACAAGGCCTACTGGGAAGACGGATGTCAGGTGAGCGCGGAAATCGCGGACGCGATGTATGAGAAGATCTGTTCGCACGGATATTTTGAGGAATTTCCGCGTGTCCCGTTCGACGAGGGTGTTTCAAAAGGTCTGATCCGCGTACTCGGCGAAGAGTATGACAGGGCGTATCTGGATGAAATCGAGAGCCTGTCCGCTCATGGCGGGGACGACCTGGATCTCAGCCTCCCGTTTGTCTACACGCCTCTTAACGGAGCGGGTGCCGTTCCGTTTGCACAGATGCTGAAAGACCGCGGTTTCACGGGCTGGAAGATCGTGGAAGAACAGAGACTTCCGGATCCGGACTTTACGACCGTGGGCTATCCGAATCCCGAAGATCCGAAGGCATTCGCGCTGAGTGAAAAACTCGGCAAGGAGTTCGGAGCCGAGCTTCTGATGGCAACGGATCCGGACGCGGACCGCTTCGCGATCGAGATCTTAAGCGACAAGGGAGAATACGTCCCGCTGAACGGCAACCAGACTGGTTATCTGCTCGTGAATTATATCCTGGAAGGCAGAAAGAGCGCCGGGACTCTGCCGGAGAACGGCGCCATGGTGATGAGTATCGTCACGAGCCCGCTCGGCCGCATTCTCGCCGAAGCTTACGGGATGAAAATGTATGAAGCGCTTACCGGCTTCAAAAATATCTGCGGAAGGATTCCGGATATCGAAAAAGACGGAAGGACCTACGTATTCGGATACGAGGAGTCCGTCGGCTACGCCGCCTCTCCGAACATCCGGGACAAGGACGGCATTTCCGCCGGCATGCTGGTTGCCGAAGCGGCCGCCTATTACAAGAAGCAGGGAAAGACCCTCTGGGACGTGCTGAACGGAATCTACGAAACCTACGGCGCTTTCGCCGAAGACGTCTGCTTCCTGATTCTCGACGGAATCGAAGGAGCGGACAGAATCGGCCGCATGATGGACTGGATCAGGGCGGACTTCCCGTCAGAGATCGGCGGCGCGCGCGTGGTCGAAAAAGTGGACTATCTCCACGGCTACGAGGATATTCCGGCTTCTAATGTGCTGAAGTTCGTGCTCGATAACGGAAGTACATTCTTTATCAGACCCTCCGGTACGGAACCGAAAATCAAATTCTATATCTACAGCAAACGCGATACGTCGGCAAAAGCCAAAGAAGACAATCTGGCGCTGAAAAAGGCGATCTTCGAGCTGGTTGAAGCCGTGGAATAAATGACAATGGATTCACTATTTTATCTGAACAGCATACTGCTCGGCTTTGGTCTTGCCGCGGACGCGTTTTCGGTTTCGATGGCCAATGGGTTGGCAGAACCCCGCATGAGCCGTAAAAAGAACCTGATCATAGCCGGCTGCTTTGCGTTCTTTCAGTTCCTGATGCCGATGATCGGATGGTTTTTCGTACATACGATCATGGAAATGTTTCAATCCTTCGAGCGGTTCATTCCGTGGATCGCTCTCATTCTTCTTCTTTACATCGGCGGGAAAATGATTTACGAAGCGCGTTTCGCTTCCGAGACTGAGGCAGTGCCGGTCCGCCTGACGGGTACGGCGCTTCTTCTGCAGGGAATCGCGACTTCGATTGACGCTCTGTCGGCGGGATTCACAATCGCGGAATACAGGCTGTTTCCCGCAAGTGTGCGATGTCTGATTATTGCCGCCGTGACATTTCTGCTCTCATTTGGAGGAGTCAGAATCGGCAGAACAGCCGGCAATGCCATCGGGAAAAGGGCTGCGGTTTTCGGAGGAATCATTTTGATCATGATCGGTCTGGAGATCTGGTTCAAAGGTGTATTTTCAGTATAAAGCAGATCGGAGGACTTGCCCTTAATGAAACTTTTGTGGAATGCGCTTCTCAACTATAAAAAGGAGAGTATCCTTGCTCCTTTGCTGAAAATGACGGAAGCGCTTCTGGATCTGTTCGTGCCGCTTGTGATGGCGCGGATTATCGATACGGGAATCGGAAATGCGGACAGCGCCTATGTCATAAGGGGCTGTCTGATTCTCATTGCCCTCGGAGCGGGGGGCCTTGCAATCTCTATCACGGCCCAGTTCTTTGCAGCCCGCGCGGCGGTAGGCATCAGCTCGGATTTAAGACACGGGCTGTTTGAAAAGATCACTTCCTTCGGATACGGAGAGCTGGATCACTTCGGAAGCGGAACATTGCTTACGCGCATGACGAGTGATATCAACCAGATCCAGAACGCGGTCAATCTCGCTCTGAGGCTCCTGCTCCGTTCCCCGTTTATTGTTTTCGGCGCGGCCGTGATGGCCTTCACCGTAAGTGCCCGCGCGGCGCTCATCTTTGTCGCGGCGATTCCGCTGCTTGCCCTTGTAGTGTTCGGAATCATGAAAATAACACGGCCGATGTATAAAGGCGTTCAGACAAGACTGGACGTGCTGACCGGCATCGCGCACGAAAATATCGGCGGAATGCGCGTAGTCCGCGCGTTCGGAAGAGGCGCGGATGAGACGGAACGCTTCCGCTCGGCAAACGCGGCGCTTCTCAATGATCAGATGGTGACCGGCAGAATTTCATCGCTGATGAATCCGCTGACGATGGTGATTGTCAACCTCGCGATCATCGCGATTCTGAACACCGGAGCCGTCATGGTCAACGCGGGCAGCCTGACTCAGGGAGCCGTCATAGCCCTGGTGAACTACATGAGCCAGATTCTCATAGAACTGGTCAAACTGGCCAATCTGATTGTCCAGATTTCAAGAGGCCTGGCTTCGGCTGACCGGATTGAGCAGCTGATGGCGCTCAACCCGGCGATGGAGTATCCCGAAAAGGGAGCGCAGCCTGTCGGGGACGGGAACGGAGAGCCGGCCTGTGTTTTTGAAAATGTTTCATTTGCCTACCCCGGGAGTCAGGAGGATGCCCTGGAGGAGATTTCATTTTCCGTAAATGAAGGTGAAACGATCGGCATTATCGGCGGTACGGGATCCGGAAAAACGTCGATTGTCAATCTGATCTGCCGGAATTATGACACACAAGGAGGATGCGTCCGGGTATTCGGAAATGACGTGAAACGCTACGAAAAAGGAGTGCTGCGCGCACAGATCGGCCTCGTTCCCCAGAAAGCGAGACTGTTCTCCGGAACGATCCGGAGCAATCTGCTTTTCGGAAGAGAGAACGCTTCGGACGCTGAGCTCTGGGAAGCCCTGGATGCCGCCTGCGCATCCGAATTCGTACAGAAAAAAGAAGGCGGACTGGACGCGGAAGTCGAGGAAGGCGGCCTGAACTTTTCCGGCGGTCAGAGGCAGAGGCTCACAATCGCGAGAGCCCTCGTCCGGAAACCCCGGATTCTCATTCTCGATGACAGTTCAAGCGCTCTCGACTATGCTACCGACGCTCTTCTTCGAAAGAACATCCGCGCGATGAACGGGACCATGACCATCATTCTCATCAGCCAGAGAACGAATACCATTATGAATGCCGACCGGATTCTGGTTCTGGACGACGGGAAAATGGCTGGATACGCGTCGCACGCCGAACTTCTGGAAACCTGTGATATCTACAGGGATATCTACGAAAGCCAGTACGGAAAATGACATCCGCGAAAAACAGGGAGTGTCTCCATCTATGAAATCTGACGGAAATAAAACGAAGTCGCAGAAAGAAACGTTGAAGAGAGTGATCGGACTGATTGCTCCCTATAAATTCTATGTGTTCTGCACGATCATCTGCGCGGCGGCCACAACAGTTTTCCAACTCCTCATCCCGATTCTTTGCGGTGACGCAATTGACGCGATGATCGGCGCCGGAAGAGTAGAGTTCAGCATTGTAAGGTCCCTGCTTGTAAAGGTAGGCATCTGCGCTGCCTGCGCGGCCCTCGCGCAGTGGATCCTGGGTCTTTGCAGCAACAAAACCGCTTTCGGAGTCAGCAGGGATATTCGAAACGCTGCGATCGAGAAAATCGAGAAAATGCCGTTTTCACGTCTCGACCGGCTTTCGTCAGGAGACCTGATGAGCCGGATCTCGGCGGATACGGATCTTTTTTCAGACGGACTTCTCATGGGCTTCACACAGCTGTTTACGGGAGTGATCACCATTTTCGGAACCCTCTTTTTCATGCTGAGAGTAAAAGCGGCCATCGGGCTTGTGGTCATCTGTGTAACTCCGTTGTCCATGATCGCGGCTTCCTTTATCGCGAAGAGAAGCTTCCGGTATTTTCATAAGACCAGCGAAGTGCGCGGTGCCCAGACGGCTCACGTCACCGAGTGCGTGGAGGGAATGAAGGTCATTCAGGCATTCGGAAGGGAAGAGAAAGTCCTGAAGGACTTTGACGAGATCAACACGGAACTTAGGGATATTTCGTTCCGCTCCGTTTTTTATTCGAGCATTACAAATCCGACGACGCGTTTCGTGAACTCTCTGGTTTACGCGGGAGCCGGTCTTACGGGTGCGCTTTTCGCGATCGCGGGTTCGCTTTCCGTCGGGCAGCTGAGTATTTTCTTAAGTTACGCGAATCAGTACGCGAAACCTTTTAATGAAATATCCGGCGTCGTAACGGAAATGCAGAATTCTCTGGCCTGCGCCGCCCGTCTGTTCGAACTGCTCGATGAAGCGGAAGAGGAGCCTGACGCCGCTGATGCGTCGGTTCTTTTGAAAGAGAAGACGGACGGGTCAATGGAACTGGAAAATGTCTGTTTCGGATATACTCCCGAAAAGACGCTGATCCGGGATTTTAATCTTCATGTGACGCCCGGAATGAGAGTGGCACTGGTCGGGCCTACAGGCTGCGGCAAGACAACGCTGATCAATCTGCTCATGCGCTTTTATGAAATCGGATCGGGAAAAATCAGCGTATCCGGGACTGATACGAAGAAGATCACGCGGGATTCGTTAAGAGGCGCGTTCGGTATGGTTCTTCAGGATACCTGGCTGATGAACCGTTCGGTGGCCGACAATATCGCTTACGGGCGGCCGTCCGCGTCCAGGGAAGAGATTACGGCGGCTGCGAAGGCGGCCCACGCCCACAGCTTTATCCGAAGGATGCCGCAAGGCTATGACACGATCATCGAGGGGGACGGCGGAAACCTGTCCGAAGGGCAGAAACAGCTGCTTTGCATCGCCCGTGTGATGCTCACCCTTCCTCCGATGCTGATTCTCGATGAGGCGACGTCCAGCATCGATACCAGAACGGAACTGAAGATCCAGAAGGCCTTCGATATGATGATGCAGGGCAGAACCAGTTTTGTGGTGGCTCACCGCCTGTCTACGATCCGGGAAGCCGACGTGATCCTGGTTATGAAAGACGGCTCCGTAGTGGAACAGGGGACGCATGAGGAACTGCTGTCAAAAGGCGGTTTTTATGAACACCTCTACAACGCCCAGTTCGCCGGAAATGCCATATAAATATCATTTAAACGCCATACAAAAACAGCGGGGTAAAAAACCCGCTGTTATCATTTTCAAAATCTGTTAATTCAGCCAGCCTTTTTGCAGCGCCGTGCGTCCCGCCACAACGGCCAGCGCAAGGAGGCAGCCCATGAATACCGGAAGCATCGTGCTGATCGCGTGAGTGCTTACCGCCAGAAGTCCGAATACCACAAGACCGATTGCCAGGACTGTAAACAGAGTCATCATAAAGGAGGCAATCTTCGAAATGGTTTCCGGTTTCATAAAATCGAGAGAGAGAAGCTCAAGGATGCCGAGATCCGGTTTATAGTTTGACTTCTTATCTGAATTTGCCTCTTTGGCGGAAGCAAGCCAGGAAAAAGCCACGTCTTCCGGTTTGCCGATTTCATTTAAAACTCTTCTTACAGCAAGAATATCCGGATCCTTTCCGGCGGACTCCTGAATCGTCTCGCGAATGAATTGATTCAGCTCTTTTGAAGCACGGCTTCTGTACTTGATGGGGAGGTTCTCACACACTCTGGAGAGGTAACGCTCGATTTTTCTGTCAATTGTACTCATTTACAAAAACCTTCTATATTTAGTGGGCATAACCCGCAAAAATCCTAAATCATGTATTAATTATAAGATATTGCCCATTGATGTCAAGTGCCATAAGGGCGCTTTTTTCATGTTTTTTCAAAGCCGGAACATGCCGCCGACGTTTCTCCATTATAGCAGTTCCTTCGTTGACATTGATTACAAAAATCACTATAGTTTAAAGAAGAAACAGGTCAATTTATACAAAAACAGATCCGTAAAGAGGAGGCGTTTTTCCATGAATATCACACATGAAGACAGAATGGGCGGCAGCGTACACCTTTCGGAAGACGGAAAAAAGGTAATCATCCTGGATCAGACACAGCTTCCGAACAGACAGGTCTATCTGACGCTCGGAACGGCCGAAGAGATCTATGACGCGATCAAGGTTCTCGCCGTGCGCGGAGCGCCCGCGATCGGAATCTGCGCGGCATATGGCATGTATGTGCTGGCTGAGGGCAGGGAGAAGGAGGATGCCGATTCCTTTTACGCCGGACTTCATAAAGACGGAGAGTATCTGATTTCCTCAAGACCGACGGCCGTCAATCTGAGCTGGGCGGTAAAGAGAATGCTCGCTGTTGCCGATCAGAATAAAGAGGCGGGCGTACCGGAAGTCGTAAGACTTCTCGGTGAGGAATGTATCGCGATTCATAACGAAGATATCGAAATGTGTTCCAGAATATCGGAATACGGTCTTTCCCTTGTGAAGGACGGAGACGGAATCCTTACGCACTGCAACGCCGGCCCGCTCGCGACGTCCAAGTACGGCACGGCCATCGGACCGATGCTTCTCGGTAAGGAGAGAGGACTTCATTTCCATGTCTTTGCCGATGAGACGAGGCCGCTTCTCCAGGGGGCAAGACTGACCTCCTACGAGCTTTACAAAGCGGGAGTGGACGTGACGCTGATCTGCGATAATATGGCGTCTTTGGTGATGAAGAACGGATGGGTACAGGCCTGCTTCGTGGGATGCGACCGTATCGCCGCCAACGGGGACTTCGCGAATAAGATCGGAACGAGCGGAGTCGCGATTCTTGCAAAGCATTACGGCATTCCGTTCTATACGCTGGGACCGACGTCCACGATCGACATGAGCTGTCCTTCCGGCGCGGATATCCGGATTGAAGAGAGAAATCCGGATGAGATTAAAAATATGTGGTACAAGGAACCGATGGCTTTGAATGAAGTCAAATGCTTTAACCCCGCGTTCGACGTGACCGATCACGAACTGCTTACAGCAATCGTTACGGATCAGGGCATTATCTACCCGCCGTTCGATGTCAACCTTAAAAAAATGTTCGGCTGAACCGGCCTTAAGGCTTTCGCCTGCATCATTCATCATCATAAGGAGGAAAAAATATGGACAATTACTCACCGTCAGCATGCATCAAACTGAAAGAAGGGACGCATATCGCCAAGATCGTCCTCATGCCCGGGGATCCGCTGAGGGCAAAATATGTCGCGGAGCACTATCTGGAAAACCCGGTCCTCTTCAATGACGTCCGGAATATGTACGGCTATACGGGAACCTTTGAAGGAAAAGAAGTATCGGTCATGGGCTCCGGAATGGGCATGCCTTCATTTACCCTTTACGCGTATGAACTTTACAACTTCTTCGGCGTAGAGGCCATCATCCGGATCGGAAGCGCGGGCGCGCTGCCTGAAGATGTTCATGTCAGGGACGTGGTCATCGCGATGTCGGCATCCACGAATTCGGGTATGTGCGCGGCCTACGGCCTTCCGGGAACAATTGCCCCTACGGCAACTTACGGACTTCTGAAGGAAGCGGTCAAGGCAGCGGAGGAACTGGGTGCCAGAACACATGTCGGCGCGGTCTACTGCTCGGATTTCTTCTATTATCCGGACAAGGAACTGAATCAGAAGGCGAGAGATCTGGGACACCTGGCCGTGGAAATGGAATCCGCCGGACTCTACCTGTGCGCGCAGCAGAACCACAAAAAAGCGCTGGGTATTTTCACGATCAGCGACCACATTTTTACCGGCGAATCCCTCACTCCGGAAGAGCGTCAGGACAGCTTCCACGAGATGATGGAAATCGCGCTGAAAACAGCGGTTCGTTCGGAAATCTGAACCGTCTTTAAGGGAAATACCAGGTTCCCATTTAGGCTTCGTACTGGTATAATATGTAAGTACAAAACTGTCGGATTTTTCCGCTTATAAAAAGGAGGTTTTTATGAAAAAGAAGACACTTCAGATGATTAGTATTCTTTTGGTACTGGTACTGACGATGGCTCTTAACGTGTACGCCGCGGATGACGCTTCTGCAGGCGGAAAAGCTCTTAAGATCTGTATTGTCACTACTTCCGGCGTTGACGACGGTTCTTTCAACCAGAACTGCTACGAAGGAATCAAGGCATTTATCGCCGATCATCCGGACTGCACTGTGAAGGATGTCAAGGAAGCGGATCTCAGCAGAGTCATCGAGACTGTTTCTTCTCTCGTTGGCGAATATGATGTCATGGTACTTCCGGGCTTCAACTTTGCCGCGATCGGTGACATTGCCATGGCGAACTCCGACAAGTATTTCATCGTTGTCGACTCCACCATTACAGACTCCGAAGGAGCTGAGGTAAAGGGGCTTCCGAACGTCTATACAATGACATTCATGGAGCAGGAAAGCGGCTTCTTCGCAGGTATTGCTGCCGCCCTTTCCACCCAGACCGGAAAAGTCGCTGTTGTGAACGGCATTGCGTTCCCGTCCAACGTCAACTATGAATTCGGATTTATGGCCGGTGTGAACTATGCGAACGCCAAGCTCGGCGCTTCCGCGGAATATGTTGAAATCCCGTCCTATGCCGGTGAAGCAGCTGTTCCGGTTGAAGCAGGCGGAATCGGCACATCTGTCGGCGGCAACTATATCGGCGACTTCGCTGACCAGGCGAAGGGCAAGGAAGTAGGCCAGGCTCTGATTAACGAAGGCGTAGACGTGATCTTCCCGGCAGCCGGAACAGCCGGCAACGGATGCTTTACCGCGGTCAAGGAAAACGGAAGCGGCTTTGTAATCGGCTGCGACGTAGACCAGTATGATGACGGCCAGAGCGGAAGCTCCAACATCATCCTGACATCCGTACTGAAAGTCATGGACGTCAATATTACAAAACAGCTGAACGCCATCTATGACGGAACATTCCAGGGCGCGGACGACGTGCTCGGCGCCAGCACCGATTCCACGGGCTTTGTATCCGCAGAAGGACGTCAGCAGCTCGCCGCTGATGTTCTGGAGAAAATGCAGGCCGCATACGAAGAAGTAAAGGCCGGCACGATTGTTCCTCCTTCAAACTTCAATGGCTATACACCGACGGATTTCCCGGGCCTTAGCTGATTATTGAGATCAAACGGGCCGCCAACTTAAAACGGGCGGCGGCCCGTTTTTTACGTGGTTTTTCTTTCATTTTTAGAAACCTTATTGTGAAACGGAGCGGATATGGGAGCAAACAAAGAAGAATACATTGTTGAAATGCGGCATATCACGAAGCGCTTCCCGGGTATTATTGCGAACGACGACGTCACGATTCAGGTGCGCAAGGGTGAGATCTACGCGCTTCTGGGCGAGAACGGAGCCGGAAAGTCAACCCTGATGAGCATGCTTTACGGCCTTTATGAGCCGGATCACGGCGAGATCATCATCAGGGGAAAAAGCGTGAAATTCAAGTCCCCGTCAGAAGCCGCGGAGATGAATATCGGTATGGTCCACCAGCACTTTAAGCTGGTCGACAATTATACGGTCGGTGAAAATATCGTCCTCGGCATCGAGCCGATGAAGAAGAAATTCGGTATTTTCCCCTATGTCGATATGAAGGAGGCGAACGAGAGGATCCGTACACTGTCCAAACAGTATGGTCTGGAGGTCAATCCGGATGCCCTCATTTCGGACATTAACGTCTCCATCCGCCAGCGCGTGGAGATCATGAAGATGCTTTACCGCGAGGCGGAGATCCTCATCTTCGACGAGCCGACATCCATCCTGACGCCTCAGGAAGTCGAATACCTGCTCAAGATTATGGAAGAGCTGAGAAAAGGCGGAAAAACCATTCTTCTCATCACGCATAAAATTGAGGAGATTAAGAAGATTGCCGACCGCTGCGCGATCCTTCGCAGAGGCGCGCTGGTGGATGTTCTTGACGTAAGAACGACATCCACTCAGGACATGGCCAATATGATGGTCGGAAGAACCGTGGCCTTAAAGACGACCAAGTCTCCGGCTCATTTCGGCGATCTGGTTCTCTCCGTCAAGGATATGTGCGTCAGGAACGAAGATAAAGTGGAAACCGTCAAACATGTCAGCTTTGATATCCGTGCGGGAGAAATCTTTGCCATTGCCGGTGTTTCCGGGAACGGACAGGTGGAACTGGCGGACGCCATCACGGGCCTCGAAAAGATCGAAAGCGGAACCGTGACGCTTAACGGACAGGATATCACAAACGAGACCATCAGAAAGAGAACGGAAGCCGGGATCAGCTATATTCCGGAAGACCGACAGAAGTTCGGCATCTTCATGGATTTCAGCCTGAGAGACAATTTCGCGATCCGCCGCTATTACAAAGAACCGTTTTCGAAGAACGGGATCTTCGACTTCAAAGTCTCAGAAGAGTATTCTGACAGACTGATCGAAGAGTATGACGTCCGAAGCGGACAGGGCGGGAAAACGATTATGAGATCGATGAGCGGCGGCAATCAGCAGAAAGCCATTGTCGGCCGTGAGATAGAAGAACATACACCGCTCGTAATCTTTGTGCAGCCCACAAGAGGTCTCGATATGGGAGCGATCGAGAATATCCACAAGCAGATCCTTGCGGAACGGGACAGAGGCGCGGCAATTCTTCTGATTTCTCTGGAACTCGATGAGGTGATGGGACTTGCCGATACGATCGGCGTTATCTTCAATGGGAAAATCCTGAAGATCGCAGATGCTTCCACTCTGACATCGCAGGATGTCGGAAGATACATGATGGGGGTGACTGAGGAGTGAATAAGGAAAAAACAATGAATGAAAACGGCCTCAAAGCGAAACTGGCCCGTTTTCTGACCAATGAAAGATGGTCCGGTCTCAATGTCTCTCTGTTATGTATCGTATTGATGTTCATCGTCTCGAGTATCCTTCTGCTGATTCTCGGAAAGAATCCGTTTACCGCGTTTTACAGTTTTCTGGCAGGCAACGGGTTCGCGATGAAATCCAGCTACGGTGCCGGTTCCGGCATGCTGTCGGATTTCTTCCAGTTTCTCAATATCATGGCGCCGATGCTTCTGGCATCGCTGGCCTTCATCTTTGCCTATCGCTGCGGTCTTTTCAATATCGGCATTTCCGGACAGATGCTTCTTTCCGGATTTGTGGCATCGGTGACCATCGGTTATATGAAGCAGCTTCCGCGCCCTGTGGCCGTTCCGCTGGTGATTCTGGTCGGAATCCTTGTGGGAGGAGCACTGGGAGCGTTCGTGGGATACCTGAAGTTCCGATTCAATATCCATGAAGTTGTTTCAACCATTATGATCAATTACATCATCTCGTATCTGACGGGGTTCTTTATCAACTCCAAATTCGTGGATCCGATCAGCCGCGCTTCAAAGATTATTTCGCCTCAGGCCAGACTTACTTTCACGAAGGTCAACATCGGCGGTTATTTATGCAATCTGCCCATGGGCATTGTGCTTGCGGTAGTGATGGCGATCATTGTTCATTTTATTTTTGAAAAGACGGTTTTCGGATTTGAACTTCGTGCCGTTGGTTCCAACCGGAGCGCCGCTCTTTACAGCGGCATCAATGTCAAAAGACAGATTGTCTTCTCGATGATGCTCTCCGGTGTTCTTGCGGGTCTGGCCGGTGTTACATACTATCTCGGATATACGAACACGATTCTTCCGAAGACGCTTCCGGGCATGGGTTACGACGCGATTGCCACGGCGCTTCTCGGAAACTCCAATCCGATCGGTGCGATTTTCTCATCCATGCTGATTACACTTTTCCAGAACGGAAGCAACTATATGAGTTCTGTTCTGGGAGTCGCGAAAGAAATTGCCTCCGTTATCACGGGAATCCTGCTTCTGTTTTCCGCGTGCGGAGACTACTTCCGCTATGTTGCCCGCGGATACCTTGACCGCCTGGCCGATTGGACAGCGGAACAGGGTAAGGTGCTGAAGAAGGAAGGAGACAAAAAATAATGAATTATATCAATAATATGATCATTGACGGTCTTGCCTTCGGTATCCCGCTTTTCATCATGGCTGTGGGCGCGATTTACTCTGAAAAGAGCGGTATCACGAACCTGGCGGTGGAAGGCTTTCAGGGATTCGGCGCGTTCTGCGGAGCCGTATTCGCTACATTGATGTCCATCAACTCAGGCCTTAATGACCAGGTGATCCTGTATCTGGCAATTGTGGTGGCCTTCTTCGGCGGCGCGCTGTATTCCATACTGCACGCGATGCTGTGCATCAAGTTCCGTGCGGATCAGACGATCAGCGGCGTGGTCATCAATATCCTGGCGGTTGCTCTGACGACGTTCCTGACATCGCAGATCAGCGGCGTCCTGTATGGAACAGCGTCCAACAAATTCATGCTTGGCGTATCCAACCGTTTTACCGTTCCGGTGATCAGTAAAATTCCGGTCATCGGCGCCATCTTCACGAGTGTTTATCCCTTCGAGGTTCTGATCCTGATCCTTGCGGTTTATATGTGGTATCTGATGTATAAATCCAAATTCGGTATGAGACTTCGTGCCTGCGGCGAGAATCCTCAGGCTGTCGACGCGGCCGGCGGCGATGTGGCGAAAACACGTTTCATCGCGGTTCTGATTTCGGGCGGTCTGTCGGGAATCGGCGGAATGTGCTTCGCGTATTCCATTCTTTCCATGTTCTCACCGAGCATCTATCTCGGCTACGGCTACCTGGCGATTGCAGCGATGATCTTCGGAAACTGGGATATCACATCCACGTTCTTCGTATGCGTGTTCTTTGGTCTCGCGAGAGCAGGCGGCAACCAGCTCTGCCTGAAGGCCGGTCTTTCTTCACTCTACACGGACCTCTTTATGATGATTCCGTACATCCTGACTCTGATACTTCTCATGTTCTTCTCAAAGAGAAATCATCCGCCGAAGGCAGCCGGAGAAGTTTACGACAAGGGTAAGAGATAAGGGAGAAGCTCCTAAAAACTTTATAAATCAAGGCCGGATGCTTGTCATCGCGGCCTTTTTGCATTAAGATTTAGACGTGAAAACGATTATTGAAAAAGTGAATCGATTGATTCGGAATACACTGGTAGGACGTTACGGAACGGACGCATTGTCGAAACTTCTTCTCGTATGTTCGCTGGTGGTATTTTTGCTGTTTATTTTTATTCGCAATCCGTTTCTCTATCTTGGGGCGCTTGCTCTGCTGATCTTTGCGTATTACAGAATTCTGTCCAGGGACTTCGCTGCCCGGAAAGCAGAAAACGAGCATTACCTGAAAGGGTCTGAGATCATGCGCGCCCAGGTCAAGATGGCCAGACAGAAATTCAGCGAAAGAAAGATCTACCGCTATTTCAAATGTCCCGGCTGCGGTCAGGAAGTACGGGTTCCGAAAGGAAAAGGCCGGATCCGGATCACCTGTCCGAAATGTCATATCAGATTTGACCGTACCGTTTGAAAACAGAAAAGGAAGGAAATGCTTTGTTCGGATATGTGACTGTCAATCAGGAAGAACTGAAAATGAAGGATTTCAAAAGATACCGCGGTTTCTACTGCGGGCTCTGCCATTCCTTAAAAACCCGTTACGGGCTGAAAGGACAGGCCATTCTTCCTTATGATATGGTATTTCTCAACATCCTCCTCAACGGTCTCTATGAGAAAAAGCTGACCGAGGAGGACCGGTTCTGTCTTACGCATCCGCTGAAAAAACAGCATATGATCTTTAATGAGATTACAGACTACGCGGCGGATATGGGGATGATCCTCATTTACTACAAGCTCCTGGACGATATTGAGGATGAGCATTCCAAAAAGGCGAAGATTGCCCTTATGACAATCCGCAAACCCGCTCAGAAAGCCTTGAAAAGATGGCCTCGTCAGGCACAGGCGACAGAAGAATATGTGGCGGAGCTCCGGAAGATGGAGAAAGAGGAAGTCTATGATCTGGACCGGGTAGCCGGACTTTCCGGAAAGGCTCTGGCTGAAATCTTTGTGATGGAAGAGGATATGTGGTCGGACTTCCTTCGGGAAACCGGGTTCTACCTGGGAAAATTCGTGTATCTGATGGACGCGTGGGATGATCTCGAGGACGACCTGAAAAAGCATCGATACAATCCCTGGAAAGAGGCTTCCGCGCGGAAAGACTTTGACGCCCTTGTCGAAAACACGCTGACGATGATGATGGCAGAGTGCGCTAAGGGATTTGAAAAGCTGCCGATTGTACAGGATATCGATATACTGAGAAATATTATTTATTCCGGTGTCTGGAGTAAATACAACGATAAAAAGAGCCGGCAGGCCAAGAACAGCAAAGAGGAATACAGCGAATGATTACAGACCCATACAGCGTACTCGGAGTCAGTGAGAAGACCAGTGACGCGGATCTGAAAAAAGCATATCGGGAACTCAGCAAGAAATGGCATCCGGACGCGAATCCCGGCAATACCGAGGCGGCGGAAGAGCGTTTTAAGGAGATTCAGGAAGCATACAGGCAGATCGTGGACGCCAGAGCAAGAGGTACCAGCGCTTATGGCCCGTCTTCTTCCTCGGGACCGCAGACATCGTATTATGATTACCGTGAAGCGAACCCATACGGAAACGCGAGCGGCAATACACAGTACTCATCACACTGGACATATGCGGATCCGTCTGATTTTGAGGACTTCTTCAGACAGTGGAGCCAGTATTCGGAAGCGCGGGCCTCGTCCGAGGACAGCATTGAGATGCAGGCGGCTCTGAACTATATCAATAACGGATATTACAGAGAAGCGATGACGGCACTTGAACAGGTTGCCGAAGCGAACAGGGGAGCCAGATGGTACTTCTATGCGGCGCATGCCTCACAGGGAATCGGCTACAATATCAACGCCCTGAACTATGCCAAGAAGGCATGTGATCTGGAACCGGAGAATTTCCAGTACCAGCAGTATCTGCGCCAGCTGCAGAGCGGCGGAACCTGGTATGAGTCCCGCGGCGAAACATACAGCGGGCGCCCGGCGTCGAGCAGTACCGGCTGGTGCCTGTCCGTGATCGCGCTCAATGTGATGTGCAATCTCTGCTGCCCGGGCAGCGGTTTCTGCATCTGAAAACCATTACAGCATAAAGCGCTCGATAATTTCAGCCACGCCGCTGTTGTTGCAGTCTCTGACCGTGACATAATCAGCGGCGGCTTTTACTTGAGGCGACGCATTTGCCATGGCGCATCCGATGCCGGCGGCTTCGATCATGGAGAGATCATTTTCCATATCACCTGCCGCGAGGGAATTCTCAAGCGAAATTCCCAGATGCTCGCAGAGCATGCGGACGGCGGATCCTTTGGAAATGCCCTTCGGGACAAATTCCAGATAACTCGGATGCGAATAGAACGAGGATACCCTGCCGCCTGTCTTTTCATCGGCACTTTGGCGCAGCTCCTCCAGCTTTTCCGGATGATCCAGGCTGATGGACAGAACCTTCCCCGGAGGATCCGTGACGCCGTCCGGAAGTTCGGGAACAATGCGATATGCGCATTGGACGTAGTAGAGATACGACTTGCTTTCTTCGTCGAGTTCCCTGATGAGAAGTTCCTTGTCACTGTAAGACTGAAGATGAAGACCGAGGCGGTCTGCTTCCTTAAAAATCAGCCTGACATCTGCGGGATCCAGACTTTTTTTGAATATGGATTTTTTCGAAGCGCAGTCATAGATCTGCCCCCCGTTGTAGCAGATCAGGAAGAAGCCGGGATCGGCAAGATGGTAGCGTTCGGCAATATTTAAGGCGCCGAAAAGGGGACGTCCCGTGCAAATGACAAGCTTATGACCCATCTCGCGGGCTTTCTCCATTGCCCGGCGGTTTTCTTCAGTCAGTTCTCTGTCGGCTGTCAGCAGTGTGCCGTCTATATCCAGAAACAGTATTTTGCGATTTGGCATATTTTTCCTCCGTAAAGCGGATCCTTGTGCAATCTGTTTTGCATCCGCCTGTCCAGTAGAGTATACTATATCCTCAGAAAACTGTCATGGAATCCTTTTCGGAATGAACAGCGGAAACATGAGCATATGAAAGAACGAAAGCAAAAAAACGGATATTTGGTTCGTGCGGCAGCGCTGCTTCTTGCGGCCGCTTTGCTGATGTCGGCTCCGGTGTCCGCTTCGAAAACACAGACGTCAAAGCAAAAGACAGAGAAGGCCACAGCGAAAACGACACAGAAGCGCCAGAAACCGTGGATTCCGGAAGGTTTCGCGTTTCCCGGGGACCTGATTGAGGACGCGGAGCCTCCCATGAAGGTGGACTGGAAGGAGATGAAAGAGCTGAATCCGGATATCATCGGCTGGCTCTATATGGAGGCGATTCCGCAGATCTCCTATGCCATCTGCCAGTCTGGAGACAACGATTTTTATCTCCATCACAACTACCTGCAGGAATCCGAATACGCGGGAGCCATTTTCGCGGACGCGATCAACAGAGGAGACTTTACCGATCCCAATACGCTGCTGTTCGGGCACAATATGCGAAATGGCACGATGTTCGGCTCCCTGAAATTTCTCCATACGGAGGGCAGGATTGAGAAAAGTCCCTATTTCTGGGTCCTGACGCCGAAAGGAAATTACCGCTATCACATTTTCTCAATGTTCTATACCCCCGTGGACTCCGATGCCTATCTGCTTTTCAGCTGGAACGGCATGGAATTTTTCGACTGGGAACAGGAGATCCGGAAACAGAGTCTCTATGAAAATGACGTCCCTTTGTATCCTTGGGATAAAGTCGTCTATATGTCGACCTGCACCTCGGATTCCTCACAGAGATTCGTGGTATTCGGCAAATGCGTTTCCACGGAAAGACCTTACCGCTACGTCAATATTTTCGAATATCTGAATCAGAGTGATTCGGAAACTGATAACAAGGACAGCGGGGAATCGCAGGAGGGCAATGCAGATTCTGAAGGGGAAGGGACAGAACCCTCAGGAGAGACCGAATCTTCAGACGGAACGGAATGAAAAGCACAAGGAAAAAGACTGAGTATGGAAGAGTATTTTGACGTATATGACGAGCGGAAACAGAAGACCGGCCGCACCATGGCAAGGAAAGGATATTTCCTTCACGAAGGAGAGTACTGCCTGATCGTGCTCGGGATCATTCAAAAACCGGATGGCCGCTTTCTTATTACAAAGCGCTCCGCAGATAAGCGCTGGGCTGCCGGAGCCTGGGAAGTTCCCGGAGGCGGTGTGCGGGCAGGAGAGAGTTCGGAAGATGCGGTCCGAAGAGAAGTGAAGGAAGAGACCGGCCTCACCGTGTCTTCGGTCCTTCTCATCGACACTTACTCCAATGTGGATCTTAAGCGTGGAGACAACTACTTTGTGGATATCTATTTTATCCGCGAGGAGTTTGACGAGAAGGATGTCCGGATTGATCCCCATGAAGCGACGGGATTTCAGCTGGCTTCCTTTGATGAGATCAAGGCGCTTGAGGATGAGGGCCAATTTTTGCATTATTCGAGGATCAAAACGGCTCTCGAAAAGGCTGGGGAACTGCCTTTTTCCGATGATTGTTGATTTTTTTGAATAAATGCAGTAAATTATTGCAGTAATTGGTTGACGGGAGTAGAAGATTCTTTAAGGGGACGACCTGCTATATGAATAGTTTTAAAAAGTTTCTCAGTATTTTAGGTAAAATACTGTTCTATCTGTTTGTCTTTATATCATTCCTTCTGGCGTTCAGTATCCGCTGGGGCCTTACGACCTGGCAGAATCTGAAGATGGATGAAATGATCTTCGAGCTGACCGCTCCTCTTGAGGGAACAGGCGACAGCTATATCAGCGACTATATTCTGAACGGACCGATTCCGGCTCTGCTGATCACGGGTCTTGTTCTGATCCTCTTTATCGTTCTCATCAAAAAGCGTAAAAAGACGGGTCTTCCGCGCCTTCTGGCTTTCATTGTCTCCGCGGTGGTACTCGGTGTTTCCGTAGGCATTTTCTGGGTCCGGCTCGATGTGGGCTCTTTTATACAGGGACGAATGAGCGGGTCCCATTTTATTGAGGACCAGTATGCGGATCCCAACAATGTGGAAGTGACATTTCCCGAAAAGAAAAGGAATCTGATCTATATTTATCTGGAAAGTATGGAAAATACGTTTGCCGACGCCGAAAGCGGCGGCTCTTTCCCGGATAACCTGATTCCGAATCTGACGGAAATTTCAATGGCAAATGAGAACTTTTCCGGTGGCAGCAACAAGCTGAACGGCGGCATCTCACTGCCCGGAACAACCTGGACGATGGGCGCGATCTTCGCGGAGACTTCGGGACTTCCGCTGAAGATCTCCGTCGGTACGAACGGCATGTCCTCGATGGACAGCTTTTTCCCGAAAATTCGTACGATCGGAGATATTCTGGAGGACGAGGGATATAACCAGACCTTCCTCCTTGGATCAGACGCTTCGTTCGGCGGTCGGCGCCTGTATTTTACGGAACACGGCAATTACGAGTTCCTGGATTACAAGTGGGCCAAGGAAGCGGGAAAGATTCCGGACGATTACAAGGTCTTCTGGGGCTATGAAGACGAGAAGCTTTTCGAATATGCGAAAGAAAGCCTCCTCAAAAAGGCTTCGTCTTCCGAACCGTTCAACTTTACGATTCTGACGGTAGACACCCATTTTGAGGATGGCTATGTCTGCGAACTCTGCCAGAATGAGTATCCGGACAATCAGTACGCGTCGGTATTCCGCTGCTCGGACCGCCAGGTGAGTGAATTTATCAAATGGTGTGAGGAACAGGACTTCTACGAGAATACCACCATTGTGGTCAGCGGCGACCATCCGACGATGGACAGCGATTTCTGCAAGGATGTTCCCGGCGATTATCAGAGAAAGGTTTATACAACCTATATCAACGCGGCAGCGGAACCGGATCCGTCCATGGGAGAAAGAGTCTATTCCACATTTGACGCGTTCCCGACGACACTGGCTGCCCTTGGAGCAACAATCGACGGGGAGCGTCTGGGCCTTGGAACCAATCTGTTTTCAAGCAAGCAGACTCTGACGGAAGAATTCGGACTGGAATACGAGCAGGAAGAGATGAACAAGCGGTCTGCCTTCCTCGAAAGCATTGAGGAGACCGATATCACCTCCGAAAAATACAGAAAGAGAAGGGGCCTTGTTCCGAAGTGCACGATCAGCGTGGAAGAACCGGAGGCCGCAAGCGATGAAATGATCTTCCGGATGACGAAGTTCCTGTATCAGGAGGAGCATCTGGACAGGGTTTATCTCGCGATTACGGATCCCGAAAAGGGTGAGGACGCGGAGCCTCAGATCGTCGAGGCTGAACTTCATGAAGACGGAGACTGGTTTGCCCGGGTCAACCTTACGGAAGAGGAGAGGCTGAGAGATTCCCTCTATGTCTACGGCGTGGGTGCCTCCGGGGAGGAATACAAGCTGGCGGGAAGAAAGGGACGTCTGGAACTTCTTTCGACAGCGACGATGCCGGAATACTTAAAGATGGCCGGAAAACAGAAAGACTGTGCTTTATTCTTCGCGGTGGCGGATGAAGCTTCCGCAAATCTGACTGTGGACCAGAGAGGAGCACTGGCCGATCTGGGACTCATCCATCATCCGGGATTCAGACAGGCGTTCATCGGCATCATTGAAGACGGCAAGGTCATTCTGGACGAAAACTCTTCAGAAAGACTTTCGGAAGACGGAACGTTAAGCGACGGAAGTGAATATCATATCGAAAGCCAGGGCTTCAGCGTAGGCCGGTACGCCCGCTTTAAGATCAACGGAAAGACCATTTTCGATTCCAAGGAACGCGGGCTCCATGTCTGGTTCTATGATAAGAACCTCGGTAAGGTCGTGGACGATGTGAACTTTGACACGTATCTGCCGATCGCCAATTGTGACCTGATTCTGAAGGACAGAAGCCTCATTTTCCATAAGATCAAAGTCGATGTGGATAATCTCGTCGGCGGCTATACCACTGACCGTACGGGTGTGCACTATGTCAACAAGGTCCGTCTCGACATCTGGGATGCGGAGCACCCTGAGGATGTGGAATCGGTTATGATGACCGTAAAGAAGGAAAATGACGAAGGAGAAATACTGAAGCTGCACGCGGATATTGACAGCCGGAAGTATGAAGGCAAGAAGGTCTATATCCGGGCAGTCGGAACCAATCCGAAGGGACGTGAATATGTCCTCAATCAGGTATCCAGGGAGATCCGGTAAAAAAGGCGCTTATGTCCGGAAAAGAGGTATCGCTTAAAAAGAACTTCATAATGAATGCGGCACTCGGAATGTCCGCATTCATTTTTCCTTTAGTGACTGCTCCGTATGTCCTTCGGGTTCTCGGACCCGAGGGCAACGGAAAGGTTTCTTTTGCGATCTCCGTAGTATCTTATTTTGCCCTTTTTTCCCAGCTCGGGATCCCGACATACGGTGTGCGTGCCTGCGCTGAGGTGCGCGATGACAGGGAAGCTCTTTCCCGATGTGTTGAGGAGCTGCTGTTCATCAACCTTGTGATGAGCGCTGTTTCCTATGCGGCATTTTTTGCCGCGGTTTTTCTTGTGCCCAATTTCAGAGAAAATAAAGAACTGTTCTTTATCGCTTCTCTGACAATTCTTTTTAACTGTATCGGTATGGAATGGCTTTTCAAAGGACTTGAAAAATACCGATATATCACCATTCGTTCCCTGATATTTAAAGTCATTGCTCTTATTGTGATGTTCGCGATCGTAAGAACGCGGGACGACACGGCGGCTTACGCGTTTACAACTGTACTGGCGGCAGGAAGCGCTGCTTCAATTCTTGTAAAAAGGGTACTTCCGTCGGACAGTGCCTTACAGTGTTTCGTCATTCTTTTGATTTCGGCCGTGCTGTCCTTCGGCGTATACGGAGGGATTCTCCTTGCGGGACGTGAAAGCCTTGTGACGGAGATTACGGGCCAGGTCCTTCGGAAGATCGGAAAGGAGCGGCGATGAGTTTCCTGATCCTATGGACGTTGCATATTTGCTTCTGCCTCAATACGGAGACCCAGGCGATCAACGATCCCCGGATCAAAGGAATGTGGGACGGATGGAACTACGTGTTCGTAATCCTTCTCCTTGTCTGGCTCGGACGTTTCGGGAGGCTGAAGATCCGGGAACTGATCTTCACCGCTGTCATGGCTGCGCTCATCGTGCCGGTCATGAGGGAGAGCGGAAAAGAGCTGGATATGGCGATCTTTTTCCTCCTGACCATCTGCGCGTTCCGGATCCCGGAAGACCGCCTTCTGAAAACGCATCTTATGGCGGTTTTTCTGATTACGGCGCTGACACTTATACTCTATGCATGCGGCATTTACACCTATGAGTATGTAGGTCGCAGCGGCACCGCGAGCGGAGTAAGGAGACTGTATCTGGGCTTTAACTACACGACTACTTTGCCGAATCATTTTTTCCATGCGGTGCTTATGTGGTATATGATAAAGCCCCGCAAAATCCGGCTTCCAGAGACAGCCGTGATCCTTGCAGTCAATCAGCTGCTTTTCGTGCTGACGGATACGAAGGCAGTATGGGCGATGATGATTCTCTTCGTGGCTTTGATGTGGCTCATCCGCGTGGTACCGGGCATCTGCCGCACGTTTCTTGCGAGAGGCCTTTCCGTCTGGTTTATGACGGGGCTTGCGCTTCTGATGGTTTTTCTGTCGCTTAACGCGGCATCCTGGCCCGCAATCGACCGGATTTTGAACGACCGCTTAAGCCATGCTTCTACAGCTTTTGAACTCTACGGGATCCGCCTTTTCGGCTCGCCCGTGGAGTGGGTTACCGGACGCTACGGGATTGAGAGACTGACGCACGACTATTTCTTCGTGGATTCCTCTTATTCGAATGTGCTGGTCTCTTTCGGCGTCATCATGTTCGTCTATCTTCTGGCAGGGTTTGCATTTTACGGAAAATGTAAATGGGAAGAGCAGAACTACAGCGCCTGCATCGCGCTTCTTTTACTGGGAATCCATTCCTTTACCGATCCCCAGCTGTTTAATCTTCGTTATAACCCACTGATCGTGCTTTTAGGTGTATACTGGGTAAGAGGATGCCGTATACGGAAAGGATACAGTGTAATGAGTAAGGACCAGGTACCGACGGAAAGAGAGATCTCTTTTGGCTTGCTGATGCTTCGAATCGCGAGAAGATGGAAAATGATTCTTCTTGCGGGCCTTCTTGCGGCGATCGTCTGCGGAGGCGTAAAGGCGTATTCCGTTTCCCGTAAAGCCGGAAATGTAAGCGGAAGCGAATCTGATGAAAAACTCAGTGCCTATCAGAAGAAAAAGGACGCGCTCGATCATGAGATCGCTTCTTTGGAGCAGGACATTCTGGAAAAACAGGAGTACCTGGATCAGTCCATCTACGCGAACCTGAACGGGTATGATCTTTATGAGGGAAGCGAAGCTCTGTACATCAGCAGCCCGGACGCAGCAGCGTCGGATCAGCTGGCTTCTTTCTACCTGAATACACTCTCCGGAGGCATAGACTGGAGCGGCTTCAGGGAATTCGGGGACGTACGGGATACCTACCTGAATGAACTGCTGTTCGCGGAAAAGGAAGGCAGTACCGTCCGCTACTCGGTCCTCTACAGCGATGAACAGGGGGCGGCTGCGCTGCTCGACTATGTAACAGAACAGCTTTCCGCAGCTTTCGGGGAAGCCGAGCAGAGTTTCGGAACACATAAAGCGGAATTCCTGGGCAGGAAAGTAACCGGAAATGTGAAGGCCGATTACGAAGACAGGCCTTACACACGCGTATACGATATTCAGGAACTCAACATGACCGTGAAGGCCTTGCAGGCAATGCGGGAAGACCTGAAGAAACCTGCCTCCGCGCCTTCACGAAGCTCCGCTTTGAAAGCAGCTGTTAAAAATGCAGTCGCTGCATTTATCCTCGCCGCGGTTCTCATTTCAATCCTGATCGGAATCCGTCTGATCGCGAAAGGCGTTTTTCTGGCTCCTTCGGATCCGGTCCGCACGTTCGGAATTCCGCTTCTTGCGGTGGTCAATACCGGCAGCGGCGACGCGGTACAGAAGAAACTTGAGAATCTCGACCCGGATGTTAAAGCGTTTGCCGGGTCCAAGGATCCATACGGACCGACGGCCGAACTGATCGCGTGCTGTGCCGCGGAGAAAAAGCCCGTGGCGCTGATCGGGGACGTTTCGGAGGAACGGTTCGCGGCCGCTGCGGAAAATCTGGAGCGGGCGGATAACAGAATCCGGTGCCGGATTCTTCAGAACGCGAATGCAGATCCGGCACATCTGCAGGATCTGCGTTCGTGCTGCGCGGCGGTTCTTTTGGCTGAGACGGAGAAGAGCGGAGTGCGGAGCTGCGGGGCGGACATTCAGGCGGCATCCCTTCGGGATGTGCCGGTGATCGGCTGCATTGTATATAATTAAGGCGGATATGTCAGAATTGTTTTATATCTGAAGTCAGACTTTTTGCTTCATGTGATTGTGATGTCAAAAGTACCACTGAAGATCATTGTATAAACAATTCAGACATCTGCACAAGTGATTAGTACTTCTTAGCTCGTCAGAAATTGTGTTGTTCGAAAAAATCAGCACTGTCTGAGCGAAGCGAGTTTGCGATATTGTTTATACAATGATCTCAGAGTATACTTTTGGTGGCTCAGCATGTGAGAAACGAGGGACGATGAACGGGAAGAAGAAAATAATCGCAGTAGCGGCGCATAAGGAATACCGGATGCCGTCGGATCCGATCTACCGCCCGGTCTTTGTCGGCGCGGCTCTCAATCCCGACGGCGCTTCCAAAATGGCCGAAAAGGGTTGGGACAGGGATGACCTGGGAGATCAGATATCCGAAAAGAACCCCGGTTACTGCGAACTGACGGCACTATACAGAGTCTGGAAAAACACGGACGCGGATTACATCGGCCTCGTTCACTACCGCAGACACTTCACGGCGGAGAGAAAGAGAAAAGCGTCTTTTGAGGCCGTGCTTTCAGACGCGGAACTTACTGAGATCCTGAAAGACGCGGACCTGATCGTGCCGGACAAAAGACATTATATGATCGAGACGCTCTATTCCCATTACGCGATGACGCATTACGCGAGACATCTCGACCTTACAAGAGCCGAAATCCGGAAGACATGCCCGGACTATCTGCCTTCCTTTGACGCCGCGGTAAAACAGAGATCTGGATACATGTTCAATATGATCATCGCGAGAAGGGACCTCCTGGACGCTTACCTGTCATGGCTGTTTCCTCTGCTTGCGGGCCTTGAGCGGGACCTCAAGGACGACAGTGAGACCGAGGGGCTGTCCGCTTACCAGGGGAGGCTGTACGGGAGAGTGAGCGAAATCCTTCTCAATGTCTGGATTGACTACGCGGTCCGGAATTCGATTGTAGACCGGAACCGGATTCGCGAGCTGCCGTACATGAATATGGAAGGCACAAACTGGACCCGTAAGATCTTCGCGTTTTTACGGGCAAAACTGTTCAGAAAGAAATATACCGGGAGTTTCTGACTTTCAGAAACAAGTGTATAAACGGAGAGGAAACATATGAATCTGTCCACGGGAACGATGTTCAAAAATCTGAATACTTCGGGAGAGGATTTTATCCATCTGGAAGGGGAACTGCTCCGCAGGGTGCAGCTCACTCTGGCTTCCATGATGGACGACGTGGCATATGTATGTGACAAATCGGGGATCACCTGGCTTCTCAGCGGAGGAAGCGTCCTCGGCGCAGTGCGTCACGGCGGGTTTATTCCGTGGGATGACGATATGGACATCTTCCTTTGCGGAAAGGACCGCAGGAAGTTCTACCGCGCGATGCGAAAGGAGTTCGGCGACAGATACGCCATACAGACGGAACGGACGCCGGGCTACGGCCTTACCGTGAGCCGTGTACGTCTTCGGGACAGTATCTTCAGGGTGAACTTCGATACGGAAGCGGAAGAATGCGGGTTCTTTATCGACATTTTCTGGATTGAAAATGTTCCTGACAGCAAGGCGCTGCGTTCCATCCACGGCTTTTGCTGTCTTGCGTCGGGCCTTCTGCTTTCCTGCAGAACATTTTTCAAAAACCGTGAAACCATGAAGAAGATCATGAAGGACAACCCGCAGGTCCGCAGGACGTTCCGGACCAAAATGGCGATCGGATCCCTCATCAGCTGGATTCCGCTCGAAAAGCTCTGCATTTTTACCCAGTCGGTTTACGGGGCTTCGAGAAATGAGCGCTCCGCCTTTGTGACCGTTCCCTGCGGCAGGCTTCACTATTTTAAGGAGATGCTGCCAAGAGAGGTGATGTTCCCTCCCGTAAAAATGGAATTCGAAGGCCGTATGTGGAATGTTCCCCATGATACGGACGCCTATCTGAAGAACCTTTACGGAGATTATATGACGGTGCCTCCGGAATCGGAGCGCGAAACGCACGCGCTTTTAGAGCTGAAGTTTCCGGAGGAATAATGAAAACGCGATGCCTGTATCCGTGGATGAGGCAGGCTGGTGACAGAATACAAGATCAGAACAGAAAGGAAAGAGAACATGATTGCAGCACTTTTAACAGCGGCCGGATCCGGGAGCCGAATGGGACAGGATATTCCGAAACAGTTTATGCACGTGGAAAATAAACCGCTGATTATTCATACAATGGAAGCGTTCCAGAGACATCCTTCCATCGACGCGATTATCGTGGTGACCCTTCCGGCATGGACGGAAGTCCTGAAGGCTTACGCGAAACAGTTCGGCATCACAAAACTCAGATGGGTCGTACCGGGCGGAGAGACGGGACAGGAGTCGATCCGGAACGGTCTGATGGCTTTGAAAGAAGAGCTTTCGCCGGACGATATCGTGATGGTTCATGACGGAAACCGCTGCCTCGTATCCGATGAGATCATCTCCAACAGTCTCGCGGTCTATTACAAGCACGGAAGCGCGGTGGCCGCGATCCCCTGCGTGGAAGCGGTATTCCGGAGCGCGGACGGAGGGGAGTCCTCAACGGATTCCATTCCCAGAGAACAGCTGTGGAGGACCCAGACACCACATACCTACAGCCTCGGCAAGCTGCTGTGGGCTCACGAGGAAGCCGAAAAGAGAGGCATTAAAAGCTCTGCTGCTTCCTGTGCTCTCATGCAGAGCCTTGGAGAAACAGTCTATTTTTCAAAAGGATCCGAGGAAAATCTGAAGATTACGACGGTTGACGACCTGATGATTTTCAAAGCCCTTTTGCACACGAAAAAAGACGGTTGGCTGAAATAAATGGAGGGTTCTATGCTTTATACGGATGAATATCTGGAGGATCTCATAAAAGCGGTCGGTCAGACGGCAGGAATTGAAGAGCTGAACGGCAGGACCGTGTTCATCACGGGAGCGACGGGAATGCTTTGCTCCGGCGTGGCGGACGCACTTCTGGAAATGAATAGAAGAGGGCTTCTGGATACAAAGCTTATTCTTGCAGGAAGAAACAGGGAACGCCTCTGCGAGCGCTTCGGCGCTTTTCAGGAGGGAAAAGACTTTCAGTTTTTCGAATATGACGCCGCGAATCCCGTGAGCCTTTCGTTTCAGGCGGACTATGTGATCCACGGCGCGTCCAACGCGCATCCCGCGAAGATCATCAGCGAACCTGTGGAAACAATGCTCTCCAATCTGAACGGGCTTGCGGCCCTTCTTTGCGCCGCCTCGAACTGCGGCGCCAAAAGGCTTCTTTATGTCTCATCCAGTGAAGTATACGGAAATATCGGCGAAAGAAGGCCCATGAAGGAAGACGACTACGGATTTGTGGATATTCTGAATCCGCGGGCATGCTATCCTTCCGCGAAAAGGGCTGCCGAAACGTTCTGCATTTCCTGGATGAAGGAATACGGGCTGGAATCCGTGATCGTGCGGCCCGGCCACATTTACGGGCCGACAGTCAGGAGAGAGGACAGCAGGGCTTCGGCCGCATTCTCATGGAACGCGGCGGACGGCGAACCGATCGTCATGAAGAGCGCCGGGCTGCAGCTGAGATCCTATACCTACGTCGCGGACTGCGCGTCCGCGCTTTTGACCGTGCTTCTGAAAGGAGCAGCCGGAGAGGCATACAATATTTCGAACCCGGATTCGATTGCTTCCATTCGCGAAATCGCGGATGCGCTTGCTGCTGCCGGTCAGACAGAAGTGGTTTATGAAAATCCTTCCGACGCGGAAAAAAGCAGTTTCAATCTGATGTCGAATTCGGCTCTCAATTCCGATAAACTCTGCGCACTCGGATGGAAGGGCCTCTTTTCTTTGGAAGAAGGATGCCGGCGCACGATTCAGGTTCTGAAGGCGCGAATCAGGGAAGGAGAATAAGGAGGCGACAGCGTTTCCTGTGAAAGAGTGATGAGTGATAAGATCCTGACCATTTCTGTAGCAGCCTATAATATGGAGCTGTATATAAGGGAACTTCTTGATTCCGTGACATCCATTCCTTCAGCGGATGCCGTGGAGCTCTTCGTATGCGATGACGGAGGGACTGACGGGACACTGGAGATTGCCCGAGAATATGCGGATCGTTATCCGGGAACAGTGATTCCCCTTCATAAAGAAAACGGCGGATACGGTTCGGTGCTGAATATGACGGTTCCCATGGCTTCCGGCGTTTATTTTAAGACTCTGGACGGGGACGACCTGATGGATCCGGAAGGACTCGAAAAGCTCGTCTCATTTCTTAAGGACTGCGCGGCGGACTGGGTGCTGACCAAAGCGGAGAAATTTTACGAAGACGGGAAACGGGTTCCTTCTCCTTCGAAGTGGACAGGCCTTGAAGGCACCATGCCGATCGAGGAGACCGGGGACGAACACATCGGGTTCTGGCATATCAACAGCTGTTTCAGGACTAAGATGCTGAAAGCAGCATTTCGTCCGCTTCCGGAGCACACGCTCTACACGGATCTGCTTTACATGGCGTGGCCGATGCCCTATGTAAAAACAGTCGCCTTCCTTCCTGAGACCGTCTATCTGTACCGTGCCGGCCGGCCCGGGCAGAGTATGGATCTTGGCTCGAAGAGAAAGCATTTTGAGGAACAGATCCGGGTAGTGAAGAGCGTTATGCGCTATTACAATGAAAAAAACGGCCCGAGCCTTTCTTCGATGGCCCGTGACCGTTTCTATTTCAGTTACAAATGGCTGGTTCTGGTTCTCCTTATTCTGCCCCCTTCTTTTTCAAACTGGAAGAGGATTATTGAAAATGAGGCGTACGCGAGAAAGTACATGCGCGGATTCTACGATATGGGCGGCCGTGAGAGCTCTCAGATCCGTCTCCTTCGAAGAACGGCGTACCTGGCATACTGGCCGCTCGCTCTCTATTACCGGAGATTTTGAAAATCATTTTTCATATGCCGTAAAGCCGTGAACGGATACCTGTTTCTCTTCAGGAGGCAGCTGCATATAGTTTCCGAACAGATGGGTCAGGTAGACATCGTAACCTGGCGGACAGGGCAGCATCAGATCCTCGAACGGGAGGAGAAGCGGATCCGGTTCCGCAAAAACCGCTTCTTTCAGGTTCCGCTCTTTGAACAGATGATCCGTTGTGCCGGTCACGCCCACGAAACGGCTGCTCCGGAACGGATACTTCATGCCGAGACGGTTGATCCGGACTGCGTAGGTGTTTGGGGATTTCCTGAAAAGGAGCATCAGAATCCGTTTCAGAACCATATATTTTTCACCACGCAGGAGTTTCTTGCGGGCGATGTTGTTCATGAAGCGAAGCAGCCAGAGACGGCGGGTATGGATCTTCGCGGCGAATTCATTTTCCGGATAACCGTCGATCGGAAAAATATCGATAAAGACTCCGAGATCGGGGTCTTTTACTTTTTTCCATTTGAGAAAGGTCTGTGTGTCATAAATCTGGGCAAAAGGAATGGCGGCTTCCGGATTGTTCCGGCATTCGGACAGACGATAGCGCTCATGACGGAATGTCTTCAGCATTTTTTCATAGTCCTCACGGGGCATCATGATGTCGATGTCGTCATCCCACGGAATAAACCCCTGGTGCCTGACTGCGCCGATCAGCGTTCCGCCCGCAAGATACCAACGGAGATGTTCCTCTTTCGCAAAACGGTCAAAAGCCCGCAGAATCGCGAGCTCGAGGTTCTGAATTTCTTTTGTTGTGAGTTTTTTCATGCTTTCCTCCGAAGATGCTTTGAACTGTCGGCGCTCATGGAAAAAGTATAGCATCGGAACATAAAAATAGGAAGAACAGGCAAAAATGAATTTGGTCACAAAACGGATGAAAAAATTTAAAAATTTGCTTGCATGTTACCAAATGCTCTAGTATACTAAACTTAAGAAAAACGGGAAATATGTAGGGACGAAAACGTTTGAGACTGACGCAATACATTTGGATCCGGGGGCTTGAATTAAAGAAAGCGGTGTGGTTATGAAGAACGGAATGATAAAAACAAAAGCAGCGGTCTTGATGATGCTTACGCTTCTTATGCTGCCACTTTTTTCGGTAAAGGCTTTTGCGGCAAAAGGTACTTTGAATGATCCTGTTACGGTTTCCAATACCAGTTATTCCGAGGCGACGGCCATCTTAAGAGAAGCTCTTATGAACCGTGAGAGCGAATGCAAGATCTATGCAAAGAAGAACGGGACGGTATCCTTAAGCACGGTCATGCGCGGCATCAAGGAAGATGCGTTCAAGCATACGGGCAAAGCGGCGGAAGGAGATTACCTCCTCTACAATCTGGACGGCATTACATACGGGTATCATACCGGCTCTTATGATCCGAGCATCGGTGCGGCCATTCCTTATTTTGAATACTCCATGACCTATCATGACAGCGCGTCTGAGGAAAGAACGATGGCGTCCAAGGTCTCCTCGGTTCTTTCCGGTCTTTCCTTAAGCGGCAAGACGCAGTACCAGAAGGTCAAGGCGATCTATGACTATATGACCGCCAATATCCGTTATGACAACAGTTATACGAAGTACAGCGGTTATGACGCGCTTTGCCGCAATTGCTCCGTCTGCCAGGGATATGCTTCTTCCTTCTACAGACTGTGCCTGAGCACGAATATTCAGTGCCGGGTGGTGACCGGTATTTCCACAAATACAAAAGGCGGAAAAGAAGAGCACGCCTGGAATATCGTAAAGATCGGTTCTTACTGGTATAACGTGGACGTCACATGGGATGCCGTCTACAGACAGGCCAATCAGGACTACAAATACTTCCTGAAGAGCAATTCGGATTTTGCCGGACATTCGAGAGATTATGAGTTCTCCGACAGTGAATTCAACAGCTCTTATCCGATGACGTCCAAGAGCTATGACGCCGGCAGCACCAAAAAGTACAGGCTGACCATTAACGGCGGAAGCGGCTCGGGAACCTATTCTTCCGGCACAATTGTGACGATTAAGGCAAGCAATGCCACAGCAGGCAAAAACTTTATAAAATGGATCGGTACCGCCACATATAACGGAGGCACGACCTCCAGGTCGGCGACCGCGAGGATCAGGGTCAATAAGAACACGACACTGACCGCGAGTTATGACTACGCCGATGCCGGTGTGAAGGCCGGCAATTACAAGGTGGCCAGCGTGAATTCTCCCGCGAAGAAGACGATCCAGATCAAGGGAAACAGCAAGAAGAACAACGCGAGAGTCGTGGTCGGCAAGAAATCCGCGAAAACCGCTACGTTCCAGATTAAGAGCGCCGGCGGAGGATACTACTATCTGGTCAATAAAAAGACCAAGAAGTACCTGAACCTGAAAGGCAACAATGCCGTTCAGGGCAGCAGAGGCAGTACGAGCAGATGGAGAATTGTGAAGAGCAGTCCTTCCGTTTACCGCATGATCAACACGAACGGCAAGGCGGCTACCTTAAGCGGCAAGAATCTGGTGGCTCAGCCGGATACCAACAGGGCCGTGCAGCAATTCAAAATCGGAAAATAACGCATGAATCAATACTGTGCAGGATGGTATTTTCATGAAGGCAGCACCGGATTTTACCGGTGCTGCTTTATTTCCGCTTGACAAAAAAAAGGAAGATGATATGATACATGATATTAGCACTCGAGCAATATGAGTGCTACCAGCTTTCTTAATCGACGCAGAAAGGAGGCGTAACATGGCTGCGAATATCATACTTGCCACATATGATACCGTACTGCTGCCGGATGTGGATTACAGACTCGGCATCAGTGAGATAGATGAACAGGAAAAAAGCAGAATTAAAATTGACGGTGGAAAAGCGATCCTTCTTCCTCTGAAAGAAGAGTGTAAAAAGGAAGAGTTGAAAAAGGAGCTGTTCTATCCGCTCGGCGTTCTGATCGACATCGAAGATATCGGGGAAGGGCCGATGGGAACCTATATACAGGGCCGTTCAAGAGAAAAGGTGCGTGTGAACGAGATCCATGCGATCGACGGATATTTCGAGGGCGACTGGGAGACCGTCGACGAAGTGATGGACGTGACATTTGCCGGAGAAGAGGCACTTCTGGAACGCTTTAAAAAGACGGCAACCTCTTTGGCGTCCCAGATGAGAGGCGGCGAATACGCGGTCCAGTATATTCGGAAGATCGGTTCCGTCAATGAGTTCGCGGCCGCATTCTGCCAGTTCTTTGACATGACCGTGGAGGAAAAATACGCGCTTCTGAAAACGGACTCGTTCAAAGAGCGCGGTCTCCTCGTCAACGAAGCTCTGAAGCGGTTCGAGGCGACGATCGATCTTCAGATTAAGCTGGCCAATGCGGACGACCCGGACGCAAAGGCCTATAAAAAGGCGGCGATCCAGAAACAGATCGGCCTTCTGGAAGAGGCCCTTTCGGAGATTGAGCCGGAAGAGGAAGAGGATGAAGACTCCTTTGAGAACCGGATCGCGAAGGCGGGCATGCCGGATGAGGTCCGGAAAGAAGCCGAATCCGTGCTGAAGAGGCTCAAGAGAGAGTCTCCGAACGGAGCGGAATACAATTCCCTCTATGAGTACATGGAGTTTATCACTCAGCTGAAATGGCAGGTTGGGGAAACTCCGAAGATCGACCTGAAAAAGGCGGAACGAATCCTGAACAGGGATCACTACGGCCTCAAGAAGGTCAAAGAACGAATCCTTCAGTATCTGGCCGTGATGGCGCTTCAGGAAGAGAACAAGGAAGAAAATGGCGGAGAGCCGAAAAAAGGTACGATTCTCCTTCTGGTCGGCGCCCCGGGTACCGGAAAGACCAGTATGGGACGCTCCATTGCAGAGGCGCTCGGCAGGAAATACGTTCGCATCTCACTGGGCGGCATCCGTGACGAGGCGGAGATCAGAGGCCACAGACGGACCTATATCGGGGCGATGCCGGGAAGAATCATGGACGGAATCAAGCGTTCCGGTGTCATGAATCCCGTAATTGTGCTGGACGAAGTGGACAAGCTGCAGGCCAGCTATAACGGAGACCCGTCCGCGGCACTTCTCGAAGTGCTGGATCCGGAACAGAACACGACTTTTGAAGACCATTATGTCAACCTTCCGTATGATCTCTCACATGTGGTCTTTATCTGTACGGCAAATACCTGGTCAACGATTCCGCAGCCGCTTCTGGACAGGCTGGAAGTCATCGAGCTGCCCGGATACACGCCGGATGAGCATTTCCATATCGCGAAGGAGCATCTGGTAAAACAGGTGCTTGCGGAGACAGGACTCAGTAAAAAGGAACTGCGGTTTACGGACGGTGCCCTGAAGAAAATCATTTCCGATTATACGATGGAAGCCGGTGTCAGAGGCCTTAAAAAGCAGCTGCTCGCTGTCTGCCGCAAGGCGGCGGTCAGCATCGTCGGAGGACAGATCGAAGATAAGGAACGGGAGGAACAGGCGACACCGCTGGAACTTCCGATCGTGATCCGCGAGAAGAATGTCGCGGACTATCTCGGAAATAAGAAGTTCATCCATGACAAGGTACGGAAGAACAATCCCGCAGGGGTCGTTACCGGTCTTGCGTGGACGCAGGCAGGCGGAGAGATCCTCTTTATAGAGAGCGTCGCCATGAAGGGAACGGGACAGATTCACCTCACCGGCCAGATCGGAGACGTGATGAAAGAGTCCGCAGAAACGGCAGTCAGTCTTGTAAAGAGTACGTTCATGGACGAAGAACTGGATTTCAAGGATAAGGATCTTCACATCCATATTCCGGAGGGGGCTGTTCCCAAAGACGGACCAAGTGCCGGCATTACGATGTTTACTGCGGTGACCTCCCTTGTGACGGGAATCCGGGTCAATCCGGAGCTCGCCATGACCGGAGAAATCTCCCTCCGAGGCCAGGTGCTGCCGATCGGCGGCCTTCCCGAAAAGCTCATGGCAGCGGTTCGCGCGGGTATTAAAAAGGTTCTGATTCCGAAGGACAACGTCCGGGACCTGGACGACGTTCCGAAGGAGACCCTGGAGAAACTGGAGATCGTTCCCGTATCGGATGTTTCGGAAGTGATCCGTGAAGCTCTTCACATCTCGCTTCCGAAGCACAGAACGAGCCCGTTTACTTTGAAAAACAGCAAAAAGCTGCTTCCGGCCGCGAATACACAAGCACTGTGACCGGACGTCCCCGGAAGGGCTAAATATGGTATTTCAAGCATAATGAAATTATGATAGAATGAGAGCGCACTTATACGTGCGCTTTTATTATGAAGTATGAAAAAAGTGAGGTTTTGATAATGAGAAGAAGCGGCATATTGTATCCGATTTCATCGCTTCCGTCCAAATACGGGATCGGCAGCTTTTCCAAAGAGGCATATGAATTCGTGGACTTCCTGAAAAAGGCCGGACAGTCCGCCTGGCAGGTGCTTCCCTTTGGACCGACCGGATACGGTGATTCACCCTACCAGTCGTTTTCTACTTTTGCGGGCAACCCGTATTTTATAAGTCTGGAGCAGCTGATTGAGGATGGCCTGCTTACGGCGGAGGAGTGCGATTCTGTTTACTGGGGATCCAATCCTGAGTACTGTGACTACGGCGCGCTCTATGAGGGCCGGTTTGCGGTGCTGAAAAAAGCATTTGAGAGATTTCGTGAAGAGCCTGATGAAGAATATCAGGAATTCATTAAAGAGGAAAGCCACTGGCTTGATGATTACTGCCTGTTCATGGCATTAAAAGATAAGCATGAGGGAAAACCCTGGATTGAATGGGAGACGGAATACAGAAACCGTGACAAGAAAGCGATGTCGGTTGTCGCTGAGGTGCTTGCCGACACGATCGAGTTCTTCCGTTTCCAGCAGTATGAATTCATGAAGCAGTGGACAAAACTGCATGAATACGCGGCAAAGAACGGCGTCAGCATTATCGGGGATATTCCGATCTATGTCGCGTTCGACAGCGCGGATACGTGGGCGAATCCGGACATGTTCCGTTTTGACGAGGAAAATGTACCGACAGTCGTCGCGGGATGCCCGCCGGATGCGTTCTCCGCTACGGGACAGCTCTGGGGCAATCCGATTTATCGCTGGGACAAGCTGAAAAAAGACGGTTACAGCTGGTGGATGCGCAGAATCGCCAGATGCTTCTCTTTCTATGATATTCTGCGAATCGACCATTTCCGCGGATTTGACGAGTACTATGCGGTGCCGTACGGCGATGAGACAGCCGAGAACGGAAAGTGGGAAAAAGGCCCCGGCATGGACTTCTTCAAAGCGGTCCGGAAGAAATTCGGCGATGTGGAGATCATAGCGGAAGACCTCGGCATTATCACCGACAGTGTGAGAGAACTTCTGAAGGAAACCGGCTTCCCGGGAATGAAGGTGCTGCAGTTTGCCTTTGATGACACTGAATCCAGTACTTACCTGACATACAAACATGAAACCAATTCGGTGGTGTATACCGGTACTCATGACAATATGACGACCCGCGGATGGATTGAGTCGGTCAGCGATCATGACCGTGACTTCGCGCGCCGTTATATTAACTCCCTGTATACGGACTACGGCCAGTTCACCTGGGATTTTATCAGGGAAGCGTTCCGCTCCCCGGCGGATCTGTGCATCGTGCCGATCCAGGATTTCCTTGTAAAGGGAAATGAAGCCCGTATGAACTGCCCGGCGGTCGGCAGCGGCAACTGGCAGTGGAGAGCTCTTCCGAATTACCTTTCTGATGACCTGGCAAGGAGTATCGCGGAACTCACCAGCGTTTACGGCAGATACGCGGTTCTGCCTGTTTCTTCCGAAGAGGAAGAGGATGCCGCGGAAGAGGAAGAATAAGATGAGCCGAGCGGATGAAATCTTTGTGGCAATGTGCCGCGATGTATTGGATCACGGAACGGATACGAAAGGAGAAGCAGTCCGTCCTCATTGGGAGGACGGCACTTTGGCCTATACAATCAAACAGTTTGGAGTGGTAAACCGCT
The DNA here is from genome assembly GCA_900319795.1 of uncultured Eubacteriales bacterium. GTDB lineage: Bacteria > Bacillota > Clostridia > Lachnospirales > Lachnospiraceae > Chordicoccus. The sequence goes on from ONPU01000014.1 coordinate 86,902, forward strand.
ATGATCTGCGCGAGGAGTTCCCGGCGCTGACGCTTCGGAGGACTGCTCTGAAAAGCGCTATGGATGAAATTCTCTGGATCTGGCAGAAGAAATCCTCCAATATCCATGACCTGAATTCCCATATCTGGGATGAGTGGGCTGATGAAAACGGTTCGATCGGCAAGGCCTACGGCTATCAGATGGGGATTAAACACGAGTACAAAGAAGGGTGGTTTGATCAGACGGACCGTGTGCTCTTCGAACTGAAAGAGCATCCTTACAGCCGCAGAATCCTGACGTCCCTTTATAATCATCACGATCTGTCTGAAATGGCACTCTATCCCTGCGCGTGGTCGGTAACGTTCAATGTGACGCACCATGAAGGGGATGAGAAGATGACTCTGAACGCGGTTCTGACGCAGAGATCGCAGGATATCCTTGCGGCAAATAACTGGAACGTCTGTCAGTACGCGATCCTTCTGATGATGTTCGCGCAGGTCAACGATATGATTCCGGGCCAGCTGCTTCACTGCATTGCGGATGCCCATATCTATGACCGGCATGTGCCCCTGATCGAGGAACTGATCAAAAGGCCGCAGTATCCGGCCCCGAAGGTCAGCCTCAATCCGGAAATCAGGAACTTCTATGACTTCACAACCGACGATCTGATTGTAGAGAATTATCAGCACGGTCCTCAGATCAAAAATATACCGATCGCGGTGTGATCTTAAAGGGAAAGGGAGCGACAATGAACTGTATTGCAGCTGTTGATGCTTCGTGGGGAATCGGAAAAGGGGGACAGCTTCTTGTATCCATTCCTCAGGATATGAAATATTTTCGCCAGGTTACCGCGAATAAGGTCCTGATCATGGGCAGAAAAACCCTGGAGTCCTTTCCGGGCGGCAAGCCTCTTCGCGGCAGGATCAATATCGTAATCAGCAGGAACCCTCATTCTCTCAATGAGGAATTCATCCGTGTCCGGGAGGGAGAGAGCATTTCCGAAGCCATGAAAAGGGTCGGGCCGGGTCAGGCGATCGTACTGACTTCCCCGGCTGAAGCGCTTGCTGCGGCAGCTCTTTTCGATGAGGAGGATGTGTTTGTAATCGGCGGCGGAAGCATCTACCGTGAATTTCTGCCGTACTGCAGGAGAGCTTATATTACCAAAATCGACTATCGCTACAGCGCGGATACCTATTTTCCGAATCTCGACGAGGATCCTTCCTGGATTCTGGAGTCGGAAGGTGAAGAACAGACGGCGTTTGACCTGATCTATACATTTACAGTCTACAGGAATACAAAGCTATGAATGAAAAGAACGCTCCGGCAAGAAGCCGCACAAGAGAAATCCGCATCGGAGACCGTGTCATCGGCGGCGGAAACCCGATCGCGATTCAATCGATGACCAATACGAAAACTGCCGATGTGGAAGCCACGGTGAACCAGATTCTGAAGCTGGAAGCAGCCGGCTGCGAGATCATCCGCTGCACGGTTCCGAATCAGGAATCCGCCGACGCGCTTCGTGAAATCAAAAAGAGAATTCATATTCCGCTCGTGGCGGATATTCATTTTGACTACCGCATGGCGATCGAAGCCATCCGGAACGGAGCTGATAAAATCCGGATCAATCCGGGCAATATCGGCGGGACAGAAAGGATCCGGGCGGTCGTCGACGCTGCCAGGGAGAGAGACGTCCCTATCCGTGTGGGGGTGAATTCGGGCTCTCTGGAAAAAAGCCTTCTCGAAAAATACGGACACGTGACGGCGGAGGCTCTGGTGGAGAGCGCCCTTGACAAAGTCCGCCTGATTGAAGAGACGGGCTATGACCGGATCGTGATCAGCATCAAATCTTCAGACGTCATGATGAGCGTAAAAGCTCATGAACTGATCTCGGAAAAGACGGACTATCCTCTTCATGTCGGCATTACCGAAGCGGGGACGCTCTTTTCGGGAAATATCAAATCCGCCATCGGACTCGGTCTCATTCTGGACAAGGGGATCGGCGATACGATCCGCGTGTCTTTGACGGGAGATCCCGTGGAAGAGATCCGGACCGCCAGACTGATTTTAAAGACGCTCGGGCTTCGGCAGGGCGGGATCGAAGTGGTATCCTGTCCTACCTGCGGACGTACGGAGATCGACCTGATCGGCCTGGCCAACAAAGTGGAGCAGATGGTTGAGGACATTCCTCTCAACCTGAAAGTTGCCGTAATGGGCTGTGTTGTAAACGGCCCCGGAGAGGCAAGGGAGGCTGACATCGGAATCGCCGGAGGGAAAAAAGAAGGCCTCCTCATGAAACATGGCGAAATTATCGCAAAGGTCCCGGAAGACGAGCTCCTCGGGGCCCTCAGGAAGGAACTGGAAAACTGGTCATGAGCTCTCTGCCGATGCCTTTTCTTAAGGCATTTCCGAAACTGAACATCGATGAATCTCTTATGGATCTGATGAGATTCGTAACCGTAGAAAGGGTGATTTTCAATCAGTCCAGATCCAGACTGCGCATTTATATACTGTCTGAAAACTGGCTTAAGAGAAAGAATGTGGAGCTGCTTGAATCGAAGATCGCAGCTCTGTTTCCTGAGCGCAAAACCGAAGTGCGGATCGTCGAACGCTATCATCTTTCCGCTTCCTATACCCCTGTTTCGTTCTATAAAGCTTATAAAAGCAGCATGCTCTTTGAGCTGAAAAAAGCGGACCCGCTGATCAGGCAGGTCTTTTTAAGCGCGGAGATCGAATTTAAGGACGGGGAGCTGATCTGCCGTATTCCGGAGAGCATTATCAGTAAAAGGCTGGAGCCGCGTCTTATTGAGTATCTCGAAAAGGTCTTCGCGGAACGGGCAGGATTCAGCAATCTTCAGATCAGGGGCGAGTTTGTCGCTCCGGCGAAGAATGAGCTGGAAACTTCGGAAGAGGAGAAGATTCTCGCCAGAGTGCGTGCCATTTCCCAAAAAGAAGCTCCGAAGGAGGTGGAAGAAGCCCCCAAGAAGCTGCCTGTAAAGGAAGAGAAGCATTACAGGAAAAAAGCGGAGCTCAACAAAGACAAAACGCTGATTTACGGACGCGGTTTCGATTCCGAAGCGGAAGACATGGCACTTCTTGGCGATGACCCGCGTACGGTGACGGTATGGGGAGAAATCTTCTCGACGGAGATCCGGGAGACCAAGAGCGGCCGGAGAATTATGACGGTTGCGCTCACCGATTATACAGACTCCGTCAGAATGAAGCTCTGGTTCGATGAGGAAGAAGAGGAGGAGTATACCTCCGTATTCCGTAAGGGAGAGTGTTTTCTCGTAAACGGCCTTCTCGATTTCGACCCGTTTGACCGGGAAATGATGCTCAAAAGCGTCTACGGAATCAAGAAAGCCGCGAAGCAGAGAAACGAACGAATCGATACGGCTGAAGTCAAGAGAGTGGAACTCCACTGCCATACGCAGATGTCGGATATGGACGCGGTATCGTCCGCGACGGCGCTCATCAAGAGGGCGCATGGTTTCGGCATGAAGGCGCTGGCCATTACGGACCACGGGGTCGTCCAGGCATTTCCCGAGGCGAATAAAGCCCTCGGAGGAAAGGGCGGCATTCCGAAAGACGCGGATTTCAAGGTCCTGTACGGATGTGAGGCCTATCTTGTCGATGATATGAAAGAGGCCGTCAAGGGCAGAACAGACCGCTCGATTGAGGATCCATACCTGATCCTTACTTTGGTGACGACGGGTCAGAGCCCTCTGAAACACGATATCCTGGAGATCGCTGCCTTGAAGTATGAGGGCGGACAGATTACGGGGCGCTTCGAAAAACTGATCAATCCGGGCCGGCCCATTCCGTTTGCCATCCAGAGTGTTTGCGGGATTACGGACGAGATGGTTCTGGAAAAGGGCGAAGCAAGGGAGGATGTGCTCCGGGACTTTTTCGAGTTTGCGGGAAATGCGGTTCCTGTTCTCTACGAAGCCGAATCGGAACTGAATTTCCTTATGGACGCCGCTGGAAAATGCGGTCTCAAAGTCCCCTGGACTTCGTCGGTGGATGTACAGGCCGTCGTGAGAAGCCTGGAGCCGCAGGTGGGTAAGATTCAGTTTAAAAGCCTTCTCCGGCATTTCAAGCTGCCGGTTACGGAAGAGCTGCGCGCGATGCCGAGGGCAGAGGCGCTTTCCGGCATTTACGGCGAACTGCTGAAAAGAATGAGAGAAGAGGGAATCCGGAATTTCTCCGAATTGAACGAAAAGGGCCGGCTGTCCGAAGAACGGATCCGGAACCTTCGCTATTATCATGCCATTATTCTTGTGAAAAATGAAACCGGAAGGCGCAACCTGTACACACTGGTTTCCGAATCACATCTGCACTATTTCAACAGGAGACCGCGTATCCCGAGGAGTCTTCTCAATAAATACCGGGACGGCCTTATCCTGGGGAGCGCCTGCTCCGCGGGAGAACTGTATCAGGCCGTTTTAGGAGGCGCGTCGGAGCCGGAAATAGCAGGCATAGTCAATTACTACGACTATCTGGAGATCCAGCCCGCGGCGAACAATTTCTATATGCTGCGGGATCCGAAATACGGAATTGCTTCCGAAGCGGATCTTCAGGATATCAACAGGATGATCGTCCGTTACGGAGAACAGTTTGACAAGCCTGTCTGCGCGACCTGTGACGTGCACTTTATGAATCCTGAGGACGCCATTTACCGTACGATCATACAGTCGGGCAACCACTATGACGCTTCGGAGTCGGAAAACCAGCCTCCGCTGTTCCTTCGGACAACGGATGAGATGCTGAAGGAGTTCGAGTATCTCGGCGAGAAAAAGGCCTATGAGGTCGTTGTGGAAAATACAAACCTCATCGCGGACCGGATTGAGAAAATCTCACCGATCTATCCGGACAAATGTCCTCCTTCCATTCCGAACTCGGAGGAGGACCTTCACGATATCTGCTATGAGACAGCACATTCGCTTTACGGGGATCCGCTGCCGGAGATTGTCAAATCCCGGCTGGACAGGGAGCTGAACTCCATTATCAGCAACGGCTACGCCGTCATGTATATTATTGCCCAGAAACTGGTGGACAAATCCAACGAGGACGGGTATCTGGTCGGTTCCCGGGGATCCGTCGGATCTTCGTTCGCGGCAACCATGGCCCGTATAACGGAAGTGAATCCGCTTCCGCCTCACTACAGGTGTCCCGAGTGTCTCTACAGTGATTTTGACTCCGAAGAACCGCAGAAGGCTCACGAAGAGGGACGGTGCGGCTGTGACATGCCGGACCGGATCTGTCCGCGCTGCGGCACAAAGCTGATTAAGGACGGTTTTGACATTCCGTTTGAGACGTTCCTCGGGTTTGAAGGAAATAAAGAGCCGGATATCGACCTGAATTTTTCAGGCGACGAGCAGGGTGTCGCTCAGGCTTACACCGAAGTGATCTTCGGCAAGGGGCAGACATTTAAGGCGGGAACAATCGGTACGGTGGCCGACAAGACCGCGATCGGGTACGCGCTCGGTTATTTTGAAGAAAAAGGAGTCACGAAAAAACGCTGTGAACTGGAGCGTCTCGCTTCCGGCTGCGTCGGTGTCAGGAGAACAACCGGGCAGCATCCCGGAGGTGTTATCGTTTTGCCGAAAGGGATGGATATCAACTGGTTCACACCGGTACAGCACCCGGCCAACGATGTCAACTCGCCCATCATTACCACGCATTTTGACTACCATTCCATCGATCAGAACCTTCTGAAGCTGGATATCCTCGGGCACGATGATCCGACGATCATCCGTATGCTGGGAGACCTGACGGGAACGGATCCGAAGAAGGTGCCGCTTGATGACAAAGGAGTGCTCTCGCTGTTCTCCGGAACTGAGGCACTGGGAGTGACGGCTGAGGATCTGGATGGCTGTGACAGAGGAACGCTCGGCGTGCCCGAATTCGGAACCAATTTTGTTATGGGCATGCTGAGAGACACGAATCCGTCCACATTTTCAGAACTGATCCGCATTTCTGGCCTTTCGCACGGCACGAATGTCTGGCTCGACAACGCGCAGTTCTACATCCGGAACGGGGACTGTACGCTTGGCAGCGCGATCTGTACGAGAGACGATATCATGCTGAACCTGATCAATCAGGGTGTGGAGCCGGAACATTCCTTTAAGATCATGGAATCCGTGAGAAAGGGAAAAGGCCTCACAGCGGATCAGGAGGCGGAGATGAGGAGCCATGGGGTTCCCGACTGGTATATCGAATCCTGCAAGAAGATCAAATACATGTTCCCTAAGGCTCACGCGGCGGCTTACGTCATGAACGCGTTCCGGATCGCCTATTACAAAATCAATTATCCGCTTGCCTATTACGCGGCGATGTTCTCGATCCGCATCAAGACATTCAACTATGAGCGGATGTGCCTCGGGAGAGAGCGGCTGGAGTTTTTCGCCGATCAGATCCGGTCGAAACCGGAGCCCAGCGAGAAGGAAAAGGCGGAGCTGGATGATATGAAACTGGTGCGGGAAATGTATGCCAGAGGCTTTGAGTTCTGTCCGATCGACCTGTACCGGGCGTCGGCGCTGAAATGCCGGATCGAAGACGGAAAGATCATGCCGTCATTCGCGTCCATCACCGGGATGGGAGATACGCAGGCTCTTTCCGTGGAGGCGGCCGCGAAGAAGGGGCCGTTCCTGTCGAAAGATGATTTCAGGGACCGGACCAAAGTGTCGAAAACCATTGCGGATCTGATGGCGGAGCTGGGGATCCTTAAGGATATCCCGGAGAGTAATCAGTTCTCGCTCTTCGATTTGTAAATTAAAGAAGAATTTGTCAAAAGGGTTGCTAAAGATAATTGTCAAAAGGGTTGCTGAAGATAATTGTATAATCAATTCAGACATCTGCACAAGTGATTAGTACTTCTTAGCTCGTCAGAAATTGTGTTGGACGAAAAAATCACACTGTCTGAGCGAAGCGAGTTTGGGATTTTTTCGGATTATACAATTATCGCAGAGAACATTTCCGGTGTTATAGTCAAAACGTTAAGCGCTTCAATCAGGCACACTTTCTTTGTGAGGGATATTATGCTGAAGATCAGGAACAATCAATCAAAGGCCGTTGAGGATCCGAATCCGCTGATGACTTCCTATGGCGAGCTTCGGAACCTGGGTGATTTTGCGTTCTATGCTTCCGAAGAGAGCACGGAAGCGGCAAGGCTCTTTCGGAGTAAGGACTTCCGGCGCCTTCTTCCGGAAAATGACAAGGTTCTGTCCGCTCTTTGGAAAGGACTTACAAAACCGCCTTCGGGGAAGCTGCAGATGGAAGAATTTCTCACAGCTGCAGGTCTTAAGGAAGCAGTGAAGCTCAGTCTGGACGAGGAGGGTGCCTCTTATCAGGAAATTACGGATTCCCAGGGTGAGCGCTTTGCGGTGAGGCGAAGTGCCAAAGGCTGTGTGCAGTTTACTGTAAGAAGCGATTCCGACTTTATCATTCTGGGAAAAACGACATATACCGAAGACGATTTTACGGGCAGCATCTGTGATGTGGAATACGGTCTCGATGTATCGAAGATGGGACGTACCGAAAGACGCGGAGTAATCACCGTCAGCAGCCTTACGGGAGAACTGAAGTATTCGGTGAGAGCCAGCCTCAAATCGGGAATCCGTTCGTCTCATTCCGATCAGAACCGCTTTGGCAGAGATCTGTTAAAAAGCAGACTGATGTATGTACTCGGCAGAACGGATAAGAGTCTCTATGTTCTGGAGTCCCTGAATCTGATCAGTGAACGGTATGAGATGAGCACCGGTAAGCTGGGCCTTTACAGACTCTATCAGGCATATCTGGAGGAGCTGAGGGGAAACAGAAAGGACGCGCTCGCGATCCTGAGAGAGTTCAGGGAAGAACGTTTCACGGAAGAGGAGTATGAAGAGCGCGCTGCCTGGCTTTACTTAAGCGGCCTTCTCGGCATTCGGAAAGAGACGGCGAAAGAGACAGCTGAGGAGATTCGGGACCTGTATCTGAGGCATGACGACAGCTATCTGATGATGAAGCTGCTGTTCCTCACCAATCCGGATATCGGCCACTATCCCGGAAGAAAACGGGTTTTTGAACGGAGACTGTACGAAGGCGGCTGCCGTAGCCCTCTGCTCTACGCGGAGGTTCTGAAGGATCTGCAGGACGCGGATGAGCTTCTGGATGAACTCACACCGCTGAATCTGCAGGTGCTCTCATTCGCGACCCGGTACGGGCTCATGAACCGTGTCCTGACCCTGAGAACGGCCTATCTGTCAGACCATGTGAAGCGCTATTCCCCGCTTCTGTTCAGGGTCCTGTCCAAGGCCTATTCCACCTGGCCTTTAGACGGCATACTGGAAGCCATGATCCGGCTTCTGATGAAAGGGGATCCGGCCGACACAAGGAATTTCCGCTGGTATGAGAGGGCAGTGAAACGGAATATCCGGGTGATCCGCCTTTATGAGTACTATATCGAAACAATGCCTCAGGGAAGAAATGACATCCTGCCGGCTTCCGTGAGAAAATATTTCCTGTATAACAGCACGCTGTCCGAAGCCGGAACCGCAAGAGTGTACGCGAATATCGTACGCCACCGCGAAGAGGATCCGGATACTTTTGAAGCCTACAGGGAGCGCGTCGAGAATTTCGCGTATTCCGGACTCAGAAAGGGGATTGTGACCGCGGATCACGCGATTTTATACCAGGAACTGATCGGGCATATTCCGGACGACGCGTCGGCGAATACATATGCGCATGCCGCATTTGCGGAGAAAATTACGGTTGGAGACGACCGGTTCCGAACCGTCGTGGTCCTTCACGACGAGTTGAGCGAAGAGTCGAAGACAAGGCTTGTAAAAGGCGAGGCCTGCATTTTCCGCTATAACAACAAGGCCCAGATTTTCTTTGAAAACGCGCAGGGACAGCGTGTCAGCGCGCGCGGGAGAAGCTGGATTTCGGAAGAACTCATGAACCGCAGGCAGGCGCTTCAGAAACTGAAGAAGAGCGAAATTACGGACGAGGGCCTTCTGCTGATCCGGGCCGAAGAGGCGAAAAAGAAGAAGGATGCCCGCTCACGGGGCTTGTTTTTGAGACTGATCGAGGATCCGCGGTTTACGGAGGAGTACAGACTCGATACCGCACGCTGTCTCCTTGAAATGTGGAGCGAGGACTCCATACCGCCTCTGTTTGCGGGGGGAGAACCGGAAAAGCGAACGGAGTTCTTTTTCCGTGCCGATCCCGGCCTGACCGTACGTGCGCTGGCCGAGGAAGGACTTTACCAAAGGGCGTTTGAGCTGATTCAGACTTACGGAAGCGAGGGCGTTCCCAAAGAACTGATGGTCCGGATTGCCGGACGTCTCGCGGATGACGCGGGAGAGAGCGAGGACGAGGAACTGACCGCCTTCGCGATGGGGATTGTAAGAAGCGGGATCTCAGAAGAGAGGATCCTCAAATATCTTGTCCGCCACTTTAAGGGCAGCATGGATGACATGAGGCTCCTTAGACGGGAAGCAGCCGCGTTTTACGTGGACACCTGGCTTCTGGATGACAGAATTCTGATGAGGCTTGTATCAGGCGGGCAGGACATTCCGGAAAGCACTGAGATCTTAAAGAGCTATGTGAAGAGGGGCGGCCGCAGAGGCCTGATCCGTTCGTTCCTGAAGATGAAAGCAAGGAAGCTGTGCGCGGAAGAGGAGGAAACGGATCCGTTCCTTGTGACGATGTATATGGAGGCTGAAGAGGAAGGGGACGATACCGACCTTGCCATGAAACTCGTTCTCTTAAGAGCGCTGTCTTCAAAAGAAAGCCTGAACACCTATGAGACGGAGATCGCGGAAAAGCTGATGGAGGAATGTGCTTCGGAAGATATTTTCCTGCCGTTTATGAAAAAGCTTCCGCATAAGATTACGGCCAGATGGCGCATTTCCGATAAAACCTTTATCACGGTGAAGGCCGATGAAAAAGACAGTGTGACCGTCCGGTACCATTTCCTGAAAAACGGAATCAGCGGACCGGTCAAAAGCGAAAGTATGAAACATGTTTTCGGCGGACTCTTTGTCAGAGGCTTCACACTGCTTTACGGGGAAGAACTGTATTATCAGGCGGAAATCCGGCATGGCGGAACGGAAACGGTTGAGGCCAAACAGCATATCTTATCGGATTCCGAATGGGAAAGAGGTACGGACGGATTTAAACGCCTGAACCGGATGCTGAAAGCCCGGGAAGAGGGAGAGAGCGAGAGCCTCAAAGAGGAACTGAAGGACTACATGCGCTCACGTTATGTGGCGGAGGCGCTCTTTCCGGCGGGATCATTTTGATAAAGGACGGTGGTTGACATGAATAAAGTCCGTACATACGCGGTCGGGTTTGAACTGAACAGCGACACATCCCAGATCAGCATCTACAGCGAGAAGGAAAAAGACGCGATTCCGCTTCCATCGAAGACGGGAAGTACGGAAGGCCGTTTCCCAACCGCGCTCTTCAAGAGGGCGGGATCCGATGAATGGTTCGCGGGGATTGAAGCCGGTTATTATGAACATGTGGAAAAGGGAACGTCGGTCAGACATCTGCTTACGAAGGCCGAAAGCGGGAGTACCCAGCTGATCGACGGGAAGCGGTATACGGGGCAGGAGCTGCTCGCGGAGTATTTCCGGGCCGCGCTCCGGATGCTGGGGACCGAGGACGCGGCATCGGCGGTCAGCAGGATCTGCGTGACCGGAAGAACTGTTCATGAGGCGTTCGCGGACGCCGTCCATCAGGCGCTTTCCCTTCTGGGCTTCAAGCCGGAACAGATTCTGATCGCCGCGTATGACGAGTGCTTTTACCGGTATGTGTACGCGCAGAAGCCGGAGCTGTGGACGCGCGGTTCCCTTCTTCTGGAAGTCACCGAAGACGATGTGACCGCGTCGCGCATGACGGAGTACAGAGTGCGGAAACCGGCCTATGTGAAAATGGAAGAGCTCGGCCAGGCCGCGCTTCCGAGGGACGCGAGCGATCGCGACAGGGCATTTTCCGAAGCGGTCCGTGAATGGACGGGAGGCAAGAGTTTTTCTTCGATCTTCTTAAGCGGCAGAGGATTTGGCCGTGAGTGGGCGAAGGAATCGCTTCCCATTCTGATGAAATCCTCTTCGAAAATATTTGCCGGAGACAATCTGTATCTGAAGGGCGCCTGCCTGATCGCCGAAAAGTTCGCAGAGGGAAACGGGGCGGATGAAAGAATCTTTGACGGCAGTGAGTCATTGAAGGCGTCGCTTTCGATCGATGCTTCCGATAAGGGAAAACCGGCCGTACTGACTCTGCTGAAAGCGGGAGAGAACCGGTTCCTGGCCGGAACGGAGTGCGAACTGATCCTTGGGGATGTTTCATTTCTTCTCTTTGTGCTGACATCGTATCCGGACGGAAAGCGCAGGACCGTGAGGATGGATCTGGACGGGCTGCCGAACCGCCCGCCGCGTGCCACCAGAATCGGTCTTTCCGTAAAAATGACAGACAGGACGCATGCGGCGATTCACGCGACGGATCTCGGTTTCGGCGATCTGTATCCCGCGTCCATGAAAGAGTGGCATTCCGTACTGGAACTGGTTTAAGGAGGAAGAGACATGGCATATTATGAACTTTCGAGAACCGGAAGAACAACGAGGCCTTACTATCTTTCTTCCGTGGGACTCAATCTGTACTCCGTTGAAGAGCTGTTATTTTTTCTGCACAGACACCCTGCCCTGATCGACGAAGACATCCGCAGTGAAAAACTCCTCGGATGGCTGGCGGAGGAATTCGGCCTGACGCATGTGACCTATGCCATGCGGAGGGGCCTCACAAAAGACGGAGATACGACATTGCTGATTCTGCCGCTGATGCGGGAAATGTCCTATCTTACGCCCGGAGAACTGAACAGCTATCTGAAAAAGCTCCAGACTCTGGATCATGCCTCCAAAGAGGTACGGCTGAAAATGCAGGCGGAAGACCTTTACTCGATGAGACGTTACGGCGCCGCGGAAGATCTCTCAAGGGAGGCACTTGAAACGGCGCCTCTTTCGGAAAGAGGCTTTCGCGCGTCCATGCTGACGATTGAGGCCGCTTCCAGAATGCAGCTCCTTATGTGGGAAGAAGCCGCGGATCTTTTCAGGGAAGCCTATGAACTGCATCCTACCGCGGAACGAAAGCTGCGCCTTCTCCTTGCGCTGCGTCTTACGAAGCCCCGTGAACGGTATGAGGAACTTGCCGAAGAGATCGGAGCTGACGACGAACAGCTGAAGATGGTCAGAGAGAAAATCGAGGAAGCATATGCTGCCGATCTGCCGGATCCTGATCATCCGGAGGAACTGTTGGAGAAATACTGCACTCTTTATCACGAGGAGAGCGGCCGCTGAAATGCTGTTAAGAGAATTTGTCCCGCTTTTAAGCAAGAATGTTTCTTTACAGAAACAGCGCTTTTATTGTATGATAGCCGCGGTAAATGAAGCCGGACAAGAAACCGCTTCCGATTGAAAATGAAATGAGGTAAACATGAGTTCACAATATATCAGCCCTTTCGGAGAACGTTATGCCAGCCCCGAAATGCAGGAGATTTTCTCCGAAGACAGAAAGTTTAAAACCTGGCGGAAACTTTGGATCGCTCTTGCCCGCACAGAGCAGGAACTCGGACTTCCCATTACCGATGAGCAGATCGAGGAACTCTGTGCTCATGCCGATGATATCAATTACGAAGACGCGAAAAGACGTGAAAGAGAAGTGCGTCACGACGTGATGTCGCATGTGTATGCCTACGGACTTCAGTGCCCGAAGGCAAAGGGAATTATCCATCTGGGAGCGACATCCTGCTATGTGGGCGACAATACGGACCTGATCATCATGAGGGACGGATTGAAGCTGGTCCGCAAAAAGCTCCTGAACTGCATTTCCAATCTGGCGGATTTCGCGGAGCGCAATAAGGATCTTCCGACTCTGGCATTCACGCATTTTCAGCCGGCGCAGCCTACGACAGTGGGAAAGCGCGCCACGCTCTGGATCAATGAATTCCTTATGGATCTCGAAGATCTGGATTATGTCCTTTCAAGCCTCCGCCTTCTCGGATCCAAGGGAACAACAGGGACGCAGGCCTCTTTCCTGGAACTTTTTGAAGGTGATCAGGAAAAATGTGACAGGCTGGATCCGATGATCGCCGAGAAGATGGGCTTCCCCGGCTGCTATCCGGTATCGGGGCAGACCTATTCGAGAAAAGTGGACGCGCGGGTTTTGAACGTGCTTTCCGGAATCGCCCAAAGTGCGGCCAAGTTTTCAAATGACATCCGTCTCCTTCAGCATCTGAAAGAAGTAGAGGAACCGTTTGAAAAGAAACAGATCGGATCTTCCGCAATGGCATACAAACGCAATCCGATGAGATCAGAAAGAATCGCTTCACTGGCGCGCCTTCTGATGACCGACGCGCTGAATCCGGCTTTGACCGCGGCGACCCAGTGGTTCGAGAGGACTCTGGATGATTCCGCGAACAGAAGGATCTCGGTCGCAGAGGGATTCCTCGCGGCTGACGGCATTTTGAATCTGGTTTCGAATGTGTCGTCCGGACTGGTCGTCTATCCGAAGGTAATCCGGAAGCATCTCATGGCGGAGCTTCCGTTTATGGCAAGCGAGAATATCATGATGGACGCGGTGAAAGCCGGAGGAGACCGTCAGGAGCTTCACGAACGGATCCGCACGCTGTCTTTGGAGGCGGGCAGACAGGTCAAGGAAGAAGGAAAGGAAAACAATCTGCTGGAGCTGATTGCTTCGGATCCTCTCTTCGGACTTGGCGAAGAAGAACTGCGCAATACCCTGGATCCGGAAAAATATACCGGGCGGGCCGCCTATCAGACGACCGCGTATCTGAGGGATATTGTGAAGCCGCTTCTGAAAGAAAATGAAAGCGATCTCGGGTGGAAACCCGAAATCAATGTCTGATCAATATCGTTGTACATCAATAAACCGGAGTCAGCCTGACGCCGGAAGTAAGGGAGAACATCAATATGGTTACAGCAGTTACCGGTGCGAACTGGGGAGATGAAGGCAAGGGAAAAATCACGGATATGCTTGCAGACCAGGCCGATATCGTGATTCGTTTTCAGGGAGGAGCGAATGCCGGACATACGATTAAAAATCACTACGGCAAATTCGCGCTCCATACACTTCCGTCCGGAGTATTTCATCCGGATGTGATCAATGTGATCGGAAACGGTGTGGCCCTCAGCCCTCATAAAATCAAGGCGGAACTTGACGAGATCATGGGCAGGGGAGTACCCGCTCCGAAACTGATGATTTCGGACAGGGCTCAGATTGTCATGTCCTATCATGTCCTTTTTGACACGCTTGAAGAAGCGCGCCTTGCGGGGAAGTCCTTCGGATCTACCAAATCCGGCATTGCGCCGTTCTACTCCGATAAATTCGCGAAGATCGGAATTCAGGTCAGTGAACTTCAGGATATGGACGCTCTGCGCGAGAAGGTGGACGGAATCCTCGTTAAGAAAAACATCCTGCTGAAGCATCTGTACCATGCCGAAGAACTCCGTACGGAAGATATCATGGAGGAACTTGAGGAGTACAGACAGATTCTTGCTCCTTATGCCGCGGATACCGCTGCATTTCTTGACAAGGCAGTGAAAGAGGGAAAGCGTATCCTTTTGGAAGGACAGCTCGGTACGATGAAGGATCCGGATCACGGAATTTATCCGATGGTGACATCCAGCTCCACACTCGCGGCTTACGGGGCCATCGGAGCGGGCATACCTCCTTATGAGATCAAGAAGATCGTGACCGTCACTAAGGCCTATTCCAGCGCGGTCGGAGCCGGAGAATTCGTTTCCGAAATCTTCGGAGACGAAGCGGAGGAACTGAGAAGAAGAGGCGGAGACGGAGGAGAGTACGGCGCGACTACAGGCCGCCCGCGGCGCGTCGGCTGGTATGATACGGTAGCTTCTTCCTACGGATGCCGTCTGCAGGGAGCTACGGACGTCGCTCTGACTGTGATTGACGTTCTGGGCTATCTGGACGAGATTCCGGTTTGTACGGCCTATGAGATCGACGGGAAACAGGTTACGGATTTCCCGACGACGGTGCAGCTGAAAAAGGCAAAGCCTGTCTGGACCTATCTTCCGGGCTGGAAATGCGACATCACCGGTATCCGGAACTATGAGGACCTTCCGGAAAACTGCAGGAAATATGTAGAGTTTATAGAAGAGAAAATCGGATATCCGATCACGATGGTCTCGAACGGACCGGGCAGAGAAGATATCATCTACAGATAAAAAAGGGGCTTTAAGCCCCCTTTTTTATTACCACCGGATATCGATTTTTGCCAGCTGGGCGCGGACGTCATCATATCCCTTGAAACGAACGGACGGAATCCCGACAAGGCGGGCAGCGTCTATATTTTCCTGATTGTCATCGATGAAGACACAGCGTCCCGGATCCAGGTGATAGTTCTTAAGCAGCATCCGGTAGATTTCGGGATCCGGTTTCGCGACGTGGGCGTTGAAAGACCAGATTCCTCCGTCGGTCAGTTCCTCAAATGTGAGACCTCCCTGTTCTTTCATCTTGCGGTAGGTCATCGCGCTCCAGTTTGACAGGAACAGGACCCGGTATCCTGCATTTTTCAGATCCTGAATCCACTGCTCTGAGTAATCATATGGAATCAAACACTGATCGAGGTCGAAAATGAGCTTTTTGACCAGTTCCTTCTTCTTAGGCATCCGGTCAGACAGTTCTTCCGCGATTTCTTCCGCCGGACGCAGGTCTGTATCCAGTTCGGCCCACAGCGGTGTCCCTACGACCTTCTGCCCGAGTTCGCGGATGTCGTCCTCACTCATTCCCAATGAGGCGGCAAAATCACGCCAGCCGAAGCGGATGAGCACATTTCCGACATCCAGAATGACGGTGTCGGTTACGGGCGTCTTCCGCGGCTTCAGAATTCTGGCAATCAGCAGGAAGGCATAAAGGATGACCGGCAAAAGGACCGTACAGGCCAGAGCCCCGCGGAACATGGCAGCGGCCTGCTCGCTCTTCATAAGAGAGAAGATGAAAGTCAATATATACATCCCCGCCAGGAGGACTGCAGCCAGAAGGGCGAGGATCCGTTTCAGTTTGTCCATATTGTTTATTCCTTTATCAATTCTTTTTTCAGCTTTTCAGACAGCCGATTTACAGATATCTATTGTAAACCGTACAACGGAACTTGCGCAAGGCGGCAGTTTGTGATATATTGCAGATTATCTGCGACCGGGTTTGAAAGACGAGAACCCTGTAATGAAGGAGAATAGAAATGGCTGATATAAAGACAAAAGAAGAACTGCTTGAAGAGGAACTGAAGGTTGATAAACATTCTCTTCTCGGACAGTGGAGAGCAAAGGCATATGATGAGAAGGCGAACAAGGGCTGGCTGCAGAAATTCTGGCAGAGCTATTTCCTTGTGGAAAAGGGCATCTATGAGAAGCTCCTGAAGAATCCTGAGGAAAAAGTGGAAGGAACCGTGGCCGAGTTGGCGGAAAAATTCGGGACATCCGTTGAAAATATGGTCGGCTTCCTGGATGGAATTAACGACTCCCTGGTAGAGCGCAATCCTATTGAGACGATGACTGAGGATACACACGTCAGCCTGAATTTTGACAACGCGAAGCTCTACAAGAACATGGTTGACGCCAAAGCGGACTGGCTCTATGAACTTCCGGAATGGAACGACATTTTCTCAAAGGATGAGCAGAAAAAGCTCTATCTGGAACAGAAGAAGTCAGGCACGATCATCAAGCCGAAGAAGATCGGACGCAACGATCCGTGCCCGTGCGGAAGCGGCAAAAAATATAAGCAGTGCTGCGGAAGAAATGCTTGACACAGCTCTTTTCATTGTGATAGATTAATGAAGTTGAAAACAAGCAGAGGAGAAGCTCTCACCCCTGAACGCTTAAGTGAAGGGCGTAGATATCGGCAATAAGAACCGTTCATAACGGTATCTGTTCTGTTGTATTGACGAGCGAATCCTCCGGGATCCGCTCTTTTTTGCGGATTGGCTTTACTCAATGGAATACCGTCGGAACATCTGTCTTAATGGAGGGTAGAAACATTAGCGATTATATGATTAACGAACAGATCCGTGATCGCGAGATCCGGCTGATCGGAGCAAACGGTGAGCAGTTGGGCATTATGTCTGCCCGTGAAGCGCAGGAGAAGGCTGATGAAGCTGGTCTTGATCTGGTTAAGATCGCTCCGCAGGCAAAGCCTCCGGTATGTAAGATTATCGATTACAGCAAATTCCGTTATGAGCAGTCCCGCAAGGAAAAGGAAGCCCGCAGGAAACAGAAAACCGTGGAGATCAAGGAGATTCGCATGTCTCCGAACATTGACACGAACGATCTGAATACGAAGATTTCCGCGGCCAGAAAGTTCCTTGAAAAAGGAAACAAGGTCAAGGTAAGCATTCGTTTCCGCGGCCGCGAGATGGCTCACACTCAGGCATCGAGACCGATGATGAACGAGTTTGCCGAAAAGTTATCCGACATTGCGCAGGTGGATAAACCGCCTAAGATGGAAGGTCGTTTTATGACCATGATTCTGACAGAGAAAAAATAAGAGAGGAGAATATTATTATGCCGAAGATGAAGACTAAGAGAGCCGCCGCGAAGCGTTTTCATGCGACCGGAACAGGAAAACTCAAGAGAATGAAGGCTTATAAGAGCCATATCCTGACCAAGAAGGATCGTAAGACCAAGAGAAACTTAAGACACGCGACTATTACCGATGCGACGAACGCAAAGGTCATGAAGAAGATCTTACCGTATATCTGAGAAGGGGAGGGATAAAAGATGGCAAGAATTAAAGGCGCTTTAAATGCCAGAAAAAGACATAATCGTACATTGAAGCTGGCCAAGGGTTACTATGGTGCCAGATCCAAACAGTACAGAACAGCCAAGCAGTCTGTGATGCGTGCTTTAACCAGCGCATACGCGGGCCGCAAGCAGAAGAAGAGAGATTTCAGAAGACTCTGGATTGCCAGAATCAACGCGGCTGCCAGACTGAACGGCATGAACTACTCCACTTTTATGCATGGACTGAAGATGGCTGGCATCGAGATCAACCGCAAGGTTCTCGCGGACATCGCGGTAAACGACGCGGAAGGATTCAAGACTCTGGTCGAAACAGCGAAGAACGCCTGATCAAAGGACAAATTAAGGGGTACAGGGGAGAGCCTGTGCCTCTTTTTCTTTTCCGGCAAAAGGAGCAAGAATGGATCTTTTTGATTACATGAAAGAAAAGAATATGGAACACGAATCGCCTCTGGCGATGAGGATGCGGCCGCGGACACTGGAAGAGGTTGTGGGTCAGCAGCATATTATCGGAAAAGGACGGCTGCTGTACCGTGCCATCAAGGCAGACCGTCTGAGCTCCGTGATCTTCTACGGACCTCCGGGAACCGGGAAAACGACGCTTGCGAAGGTGATCGCGAATTCCACAAACGCGGAATTCAGGCAGCTGAACGCAACTACTTCCGGAAAAAAGGATATGGAGGAGGCAGTGGCGGAGGCAAAACGCCTCCTCGGAGGTTACGGCAGACGCACCATTCTTTTTATCGATGAAATCCATCGCTTTAATAAGGCCCAGCAGGACTACCTTCTGCCGTTTGTGGAAGACGGAACCGTGATCCTTATCGGCGCGACGACGGAAAATCCCTATTTTGAAGTCAACCGGGCGCTTCTGTCCAGATCGACGATTTTTGAGCTGAAGCCACTGACAAGGAAAGAAGTGGAAACGCTGATCGAAAGAGCCATGACCGATCCGGACAGGGGGTTCGGAAGCTATAAAGCTGTTCTGACGGAGGACGCAAAATCCTTTCTTGCGGATGTAGCCGGAGGTGATGCCCGTGCCGCGCTCAACGCGATTGAGCTTGCCGTGATGACGACGGAACGGGATGAGTCCGGGAAGCTGGTGATAGACCTTCAGACAGCTGAGGACTGTATTCAGAAAAGAGCCGTCCACTATGACCGCGACGGAGATCAGCACTATGACACGATTTCTGCTTTCATAAAGAGTATGAGAGGATCGGATCCCGACGCGGCTGTATTTTATCTCGCCAAAATGCTTGCGGCGGGAGAGGATATTCGCTTTATTGCCAGAAGGATGATGATCTGCGCGTCGGAGGATGTTGGCAATGCTGATCCCCGTGCTTTGATCCTCGCTTCTTGTGCGGCACAGGCTGTCGAGAGAGTGGGCATGCCGGAATCGCAGCTGATTCTGGCTCAGGCAGCGATCTATATTGCTTCGGCACCGAAGAGCAATGCCTGTACAAACGCGATATTCGCTGCTTCGGAAATGGTCCGGAACGTCAGGACGACGGTGCCTGTTCATCTGCAGGATGCCCATTATAAGGGACATGAGGATCTCGGCCACGGCATCGGCTATCTGTACGCGCATGATTTCCCGAATCACTATGTGGAGCAGCAGTATCTGCCCGATGAAATCCGGGATGTTCATTTTTATGATCCGACGGATATAGGATATGAAGAACAGATCCGGGAATGGTTTCAGAAAATAAAAAAATAAGAAGAAGGGGCGCGTCCCCTTCTTCTTTATCTCTTTATAACAGTTTTGTCATGACATCGACGTAGATTTCCTGGGATTTCTCCGGCCAGCGTTCGCAGACGCGCTCGGCTTCTTCCGCGGTTGTGACATTGATCGTCAGGTCAATAATCGTCTCTTTTCCCTCGCGGACACGGCAGTGTACGGCATAACCCCCATCCTCCGTCTGCTCCCAGTCAGCCAGCATGCAGCTTTCATTGCGCAGCTCAAACGCGTTGTCACTCAGGTACTTGTCGATCTCTTTTTTGATGGGATATGAAATATCGCTGCTGAAATATTCCAGAGTCTTCTCACCGTCGATCGTGGCCGTATACATGGAAGTATTGCGGATCGTTTCGACCGTAATCAGCTTGGAGTCCGCCAGATCGTTGATGGCCTGCTGGACATGAAAATAGTCCGTGTATTCCCTGTCCAGGATGAACTCGGTGATCTGTGTGTTGGAAAGAGGGAAATTCACCTTCCGCAGCATATAGAGAATCATCAGTTTATATAATGTCAGCCCTTCAGCCATCTCTTTACTCCTTTTACAACGCCGTTCTTCCATATTATCAAATGAAAGAAGGATCGTAAAGCATGGATTCGCAAAAAGAGGAGGATCTCGAGAAAGACCGTTGACTTTAGTATTGCGCAGTATTAAAATGGTCAAGTGCAAAACTTTAAATTGTGAAAGTGCGCGAAGCATAAAAGGGAGGACAGTGAATATGAAAATCAGATGGACAGCAGCGGTTGCGCTGGCAGCTCTTACGGCAGTTACATTCGCGGGATGCGGCGGCTCCGGATCGGCGTCGGCTACGGACAAGATCAAGAAAGCCGGCAAAGTCGTGATGACCACCAATGCCGAGTTCGAACCTTTTGAATATAAGGACGGAGATGAAATTACGGGCATCGATATTGAAATCAGCCAGGCCATAGCCGATAAGCTCGGTGTGAAACTGGAGATTTCCGATATCGCATTTGACTCGCTTATTCCGAGCCTCAATGCCGGGAAGGCGGATTTCATCGCGGCCGGTATGACGGCTACGGAAGACCGCAGAAAGAACGTGGATTTCTCCGAGGCCTATTTCAATGCTTCCCAGGCAATCATTGTCACGGTTGATTCTGAGATCGCGAGCCGTACGGATCTGAACGGAAAGATCGTCGGAGTTCAGCAGGGAACTACCGGTGACAGCTATTGCACAAATGAGGACGGATCCAGCGATGTCCAGGTTGGCGAAGTCAAGCGCTATCCGAAGGGTATGGACGCGGTATCCGATCTGATCGCAGGCCGTCTGGACGCGGTTGTCATCGACAACTTCCCGGCTGAAAAGCTTGTGGGCAAGAATGCGGACACAATCAAGAAACTGGATGAAGCCCTTACCGAAGAAGAGTACGCAATTGCACTTCCCAAGGGAAGCGACCTGACGGATACTGTCAATGAGACAATTAAAGAGCTCAATGAGAGCGGTAAGATGGATGAGATCGTGAGCAAGTATATCTCTGCCGAATAACTTACTTTTTTACTGCTGAAGAATCGTACCGGGAGGCACTTACGTGTATGACTTTTGAGTGCTTCCTGTGTCTTATAGGGGGTATAATGAGCAACCTTGCCACACGGCTTTATGATGATTTTATCTATCAGAAAAGATATCTCTATCTTGTACAGGGACTTGGAAACACAGTACTGATCACTATTTTCGCGCTGGTGATCGGTGTAATCCTCGGCTTTGCCGTCGCGCTGATCCGTGTGAGGTACGCGCGTGAGGAAAAACCCGGTTTCCTTCTGAAAGCCCTGAATCTTTTAAGCGGCATCTATCTGACGGTGATTCGCGGAACACCGATCGTGGTCCAGCTGATGATCATGTATTTCGTGATCCTGGCAAGCGGAGCGCCTCTTCTCATCGCGATTCTGTCGTTCGGAATCAACTCCGGCGCTTATGTGGCGGAAGTTGTCCGAAGCGGGATTCAGTCGATTGACCGGGGACAGACGGAAGCCGGACGTTCTCTGGGACTTTCGGGAACCCAGACGATGATCCACATTATTCTGCCTCAGGCGTTCAAAAATGTGGCGCCGGCCATTTTCAACGAGTTTATCGCGCTGCTCAAGGAAACATCGGTGGCCGGATATGTCGGTATTCAGGATCTTACAAAAGGCGGAGACATTATCCGTTCCATTACGTATGACGCATTTCCGCCGCTTCTGGCTGTTGCGATGGTCTACCTGATCCTGGTAATCTTTCTGACCCAGATCCTGCACCAGATCGAAAGGAGGCTTGCTAAGAGTGATCTCCGTTAAGAACCTGAAGAAAACATTTCATACCCTCAACGGCCCGACAGATGTCCTGAACGGAATTGACCTGGATATCCAAAAAGGCGAAAAAGTTGTTATCGTAGGTCCGTCCGGCTCAGGCAAAAGTACACTCCTTCGGTGTATGAACCTTCTGGAGAAGCCTACATCCGGTGAAGTCTGGTTTGACGGTCAGCAGATCAATACCGACAATGTCAATCTGGACGCGGTCAGAGCTCAGATGGGAATGGTGTTCCAGCACTTTAATCTCTTTCCTCATCTGTCAGTCAGGGAAAATATTACCCTAGCTCCGGTGCTTCTGAAGAAAATGACGCAGAGTGAAGCTGACGAGACAGCGCTGAACCTGCTGAAGAGAGTCGGACTTGAGGATAAGATCGATGCTTATCCGAATCAGCTTTCCGGCGGACAGAAGCAGAGAATCGCGATTGTGCGGGCCATGGCCATGGACCCGAAGATGATGCTCTTTGACGAGCCGACCTCGGCACTGGATCCGGAGATGGTCGGCGAAGTTCTGGAAGTGATGAAAGAACTCGCGGAAGCCGGTATGACGATGGCCGTGGTTACCCATGAAATGAATTTCGCCAGGGAAGTGGCGAACAGAGTTGTGTTTGTGGACGAAGGGAAAATACTGGAAGAGAACTCACCGGATGAGTTCTTCAGCAATCCGAAGCATCCGCGTACTCAGGATTTTCTTTCCAAGGTACTGATCTGAAGTGAAGCAGCTGATAAACAAGCGTGTTTATGTGAAATGACATCAAAATAAAAGAGGAGAGTATCAAATGGGTAATAAACTGCACAACGAATCCGTGGACAGCCTTTTCGACGCGATCCTGTCACTTGAGAACAGAGAACAGTGCTATGCGTTCTTTATGGATGTCTGTACGATGAATGAGATTGCTTCGCTTTCGCAGCGCTACGAAGTGGCCGGAATGCTGAGAGATAAAAGAACTTATCTGGACATCTCTGAGAAAACGGGAGCTTCAACGGCAACGATCAGCCGCGTCAACCGCTCCCTGATATACGGGAATGACGGATATGACATCGTCTGGTCCAATCTCGCCAAAAAGAAAGAGGAAGAAAACAAATAAAGAACGGCGGCCGGTCGGCCGCCGCTTTTTACTCCTTGTGATCCGTGTCCTCTCTGATTTTGTTGAGCTCGTCAATCACGGATTCGATCAGATGTTTTTTGACATAGACGTCAAAACTGAGCAGACATACGAAAGCGAAGATATAGAGATATACTTCCTCATCGGTTTCCGCTTCGGGAAAGGTGTCCTGCGCGAGTTTTAAGCGCCTGACGATGTCCTTTGTCATATAGTCCGTCTGAGATGCGACAAGGTCAAACGCGGACTGGTAGATATCGGACATGGACTTTCCGCTGCTGCCCATGAAGAAGTGCTCTTCAAGGGGACTTAACAGTGTTTTGATATCGTTGATCTGGAGGAAGTCCTTCAGGTAGTAGACAAAGATCATAAGAAGCAGGTGATCCTTGGAATATTTTTTCTTTTCCGGAGGCGGAATCACTCTGTTTTTGGTATAATTGTTAATCATTGTTTTTGTAAGGATCTTATCTTCCGGATGCCGCTTGCAGCTTTCAAGCTTGGAATCCATAAATCCCGTAATCTGATCCATGTAAAGAGGAATATCCGGGACGTCTTCCGGGCGGATATAGCTCAGATCTGAAAATTGCTTTATTACATAGTGAAGAATATCACGTGATCTGTCATCCATATCTTATATCTCCATTTTCTTCAGATATGATTCTTCCGATACTATGATATAGTTTTTATTACAACATGACAAGGGGAAGTCTGGAAAAATGAATTCTGATCTTTTGAAAAAACTGAATCCCATGCAGCAGGAAGCCGTCCTGGCAACAGAGGGTCCCGTGCTGATTTTAGCAGGCGCCGGATCGGGAAAGACCCGTGTCCTCATTCACAGAGCCGCCTGGCTGATCAGTGAATGCGGGGTTTATCCATGGCATATTCTTGCGATTACATTTACCAATAAGGCTGCCGGTGAGATGAGACAGCGCGTGGACGACCTGATCGGTGAGGAAGCCCGCGATATCCGCGTCAGTACTTTTCACTCTTTTTGTGTGCGCATTTTACGCAGGCACGCGGATCTTCTCGGCTTTACCGGATCATTTTCAATCTATGACGCGGACGATCAGCTGCGCCTAATGAAGAATATTTTCAAACTGAGAAATATCGATACGAAACGATATAAGGAAAAGGCTGTCCTTGCCAGGATATCCTCCGCGAAGGATGAGCTGATTGACGCGGAGGAGTACCGGAAGCTCAATGATGATTTTTATTCAAAGACCGTAGGAGACCTCTATGCGTCCTATGAGGAAAAGCTGAAAGAGTCTAATGCCATGGACTTCGACGATCTGATCATGAAGACCGTACAGCTTTTCGAAGAATATCCGGACGTCCTTGAGGACTGGCAGGACCGCTATCACTATCTGATGGTGGATGAGTATCAGGATACCAACACGGCACAGTTCCGCCTGATCTCACTTTTAGCGGCAAAAAGAAGAAATCTCTGCGTGGTCGGAGATGACGACCAGTCGATCTACCGGTTCCGCGGTGCCAATATCCACAACATTCTGGATTTCGAAAAAGTGTTCCCGGACGCGAAGGTGATCCGACTGGAGCAGAATTACCGCTCGACGAAAACGATCCTCAATGCGGCAAATGAAGTCATTCGCCACAACCACGGACGAAAGGAAAAGACACTCTGGACCGAAAATGAAACCGGATGCGCCGTAAGCCTCCGCCGGTTTACGAGGAGCTTTGACGAGGCGGACTTTGTAAGCGGACAGATCGCACAGGGCGTACGAAATGGGGATGCCCATTATAAAGACTACGCGGTTTTATACCGAACAAATGCCCAGTCCCGTCTATTCGAAGAAAAAATGCTGTTTGCCAATATTCCCTACCGGATCGTGGGCGGAATCAATTTCTATTCCAGACGGGAGGTCAAGGACATCCTGGCTTATCTGAAAACGATCGACAACGCGCGGGACGACCTTCAGGCAATGAGAATCCTCAATGTGCCGAAGAGGGGCATCGGCGCCACAAGCGCGACAAAAGTCAGCATGTATGCGGAAGAGTGCGGTATTCCGTTCTTTGACGCGGCCTGCGAAGCGGAGCATATACAGGGGCTTTCTTCCGCCGCGGCAAAGAAGATTGTTCGATTTACCGACCTCATCGGAAACTTCCGGGTCAGGGCAGCCGAGGTTTCTGTCAGTACTCTGGTAAAAGCGGTTATTTCGGATACGGGATACAGGGAAGAACTGGAAGCGGAGGACACAGAAGAGGCGGAAGCCCGTCTGGAGAACCTGGATGAACTGGTCAACAAGGCCGTCCAGTACGAAGAGAATACGGACAGCCCGTCTCTTTCGAACTTCCTCGAAGAGGTGGCGCTGATTGCCGATATCGATTCGGTCGATAACGAGGATGACCGGGTTCTGCTCATGACGCTTCATTCCGCAAAAGGACTGGAGTTCCCGTATGTGTTCATGACCGGTATGGAAGAGGGCCTGTTCCCCGGGAGCATGGCTGTCAATTCGGACAACCCGGGAGAGGAAATTGAAGAAGAGAGAAGACTCTGCTACGTCGGCATGACACGCGCCAAGGAAAAACTGGTCATGACAAGTGCCAGGGAACGCATGGTGCGCGGGGAGACAACGGCAAGCCCGCTGTCCCGTTTCGTTCGCGAAATACCGAGAGAACTGGTTGATCTGGGAGAGGAGAACGCGAGAGTCGGAAGAACGATGCCGGCTCTTGAAAAGAGCAGTATCGGGCGCACATTAAGAGCGGCAATTAACGATGAAGCGTATACGCCGAAACCGTCTGCCTTATCGCCTTCTTCGACTGTAAGAGGAAAGAGAAAAGATAACTATGACAATCCTTACCTGAAGAAGCAGACATCGAAGGCCTCGGATTATAAAATCGACTATCAGGTCGGGGATACCGTCCGGCATGTAAAATTCGGAGAAGGAACGGTGCTCGAGATCGTTCCGTCCGGGAAAGACGCGATGGTGACTGTGGATTTTCGAACCTGGGGACAGAAGAGAATGCTGGCTGCTTTCGCGAAACTCGTGAAAGTATAAGCCGTAAACAGAGGACTAAAAAAGCGCGATCATCGGAAGATCGCGCTTTTTTTTATAAATCTTATTTAATCAGTTCAGACCGCCTTTTCCGCTCCAGCAGTAGGTGCAAAGGGAGCAGCTGTCGATACTGATTGCCTCCAGCATGTCGTCGAGGCGGTGATAGTGCAGGGAGGTGAAATTCAGTTCCTTTCGGATTTCTTCCAGCATTGCCGCGTATTCCGGCGAATCCGGATTGACATAGCGGTCCAGCACTTCCGGATTATTTTCCGCGCCCTGTTCCAGTTTTCCGATGACACGTCTTGTGATCAGCTCCATTTCGGAGTTGGAACGTGAGAAATTGAGGTAGGGACAGCCGTATAAAAGAGGCGGACACGCAGGCCTTATATGAACTTCCTTGGCTCCGTTCTGGAACAGATATTCCGTTGTCTCCCGAAGCTGGGTTCCTCTGACGATGGAGTCGTCGATGAGGAGCAGGCTTTTTCCGCTGATCAGATCCCGATTCGGAATCAGCTTCATTTTGGCGATCAGTTCTCTCTTGTCCTGATGTGTCGGCATAAAGCTGCGGGGCCAGGTGGGTGTATATTTTACAAACGGTCTTTCGTACGGAATGCCGGATTCATTCGAATAGCCGACGGCATGGGCGATTCCGGAATCAGGAACGCCGGCGACACAGTCCGGGCGGATTCCACGCGTCAGATCTCTCCTGGCCAGAGCCTGGCCGCAGGCATAACGGGAGGCTTCCACATTGAGACCTTCATAGGACGAAGCGGGAAAGCCGTAATAGATCCATAAAAAGGTGCAGATATGCATCTCGTTGAACGGTTCGCAAACTGTTTCAAATCCGTCTTCCGTCATGAAAATGACTTCTCCGGGGCCCAGTTCACGGACATCTTCATATCCGAGATTCAGATAGGAGAAACTCTCAAAACAGACGCAATAGCCGTTCTCTTTCCGGCCGATCGCTACCGGTGTTCTGCCATAGCGGTCTCTTGAGGCATAGATGCCTTTTTCGGTCATAATCAGAATGGTCATGGAACCTTTGATGAGATTCTGGGCAAGTCTTAACCCCTCCGCGTAGCTCTGCCTTTGATTGATAATGGAGGCCACGAGCTCCGTCGGATTGATTCCGCCGCCGGACATTTCCAGGAAATGCTGATGCCCGTATTTGAACAGAAATTCAGTGATTTCATCGATATTATTGATTTTACCGACTGTGGTAATAGCGTAGGTTCCGAGATGTGAACGAATGATTAAAGGCTGGGATTCATAATCAGAGATGCATCCGATGCCGAGATGGCCTTCCATGGACGCGATGTCCGGTTCGAATTTCGGACGGAAGTACGAATTCTCAATGTTGTGTATGGCACGGTCGAATCCTTTTGTTTTACTGTAGACAGCCATTCCGGCACGCCTTGTGCCGAGATGGGAGTGATAATCTGTTCCGTAAAAAAGATCAAAGACACAATCTTCTGAGGATGCTACTCCGAAAAAACCTCCCATAATAACTCCTTCGTAAAAAACGCGGTCATCTCACAATTTACATGGATTATAAAGGAGGTCCTTTTGTGAAATCAAGCGCACGGAGGCAATTTCAGCGAGTTGAACAGCATTTTCGAAAAATGCGGGAAATATTCGGCAAAATGAAACCCCCGTACCCAGAAGGCCGGAGGTTTCTCAAAAGTCTTATTGATTTTAATTGGCATCGACCGGATAGATTCCGAACTCAAAACCGCGCTCTCTGGCGCCGTCAATGAAGTCGCCCAGCATTGCAGTATTGGTATCGGATTTCGCATGAAGCAGGTAGATGGCACCCGGATGCAGCGCGTCCAGAGCTTTCTGAAGCGATTCGTCTACCGGCGGCTGATCATCGTCGTTGTAATCCACATAGGCATAAGACCAGAAAACGGCCTTGAGACCCATATTGTTTACGAGGCCTAAAGACTGATCACTGTAAGCGCCTTCCGGGAAACGGAAAAGCTTCATGGTATATCCGAACTGATCCTTCAGGGCATTCTGCATGTTTTCGATCTGGATCGTCTGATCGTCGATCGAAAGCTCGGGCATCACGGGATGGGTGCAGGTATGGTTGCCGAGGATATGCCCTTCTTCGATCATCCGGCGGACCAGTTCCGGACGCTCTTCAATGAAATACTCTGTCAGGAAGAAGACGGCCTTTACGTTCTTTTCCTTCAGTGTATCCAGGATTTTGATCGTGTTGTCGTTGCCAAATCCTTCATCCAACGTCAGATAAATGGTTTTCTGGGTTGTATCCCCTATCCAGTCCACATTGAACTGTCCCCATTTGGACTCATACCATCTCCAGTCGGTAGGAACATTGTCTCCGTCGCGGTTTTCCGAACTGTAACCGAAATCGAGGCGGTCATTCGGCAGAGTGGAGAGATCCCACACAGTATCGTAGGTTGCGGATTCGGAGAGGAACTCTGTCTTGACATAACCTGTGCCGCCATTGAATTCCACTACAGACCAATCACCTTCTTCACCGGTACGGGTCAGCGACTGACCGCGCTGGATGGTTCCGAGAGCTTCTGCTTCCTTGCTGGCGGAAGCACGCACGTTGATATCATATCCATTCGCGTAGACCGTATCCGGATAGGTTTTTTCAGGAGCGGGTGCTTCTGTCGGTTCCGGAGTCTCGGTCGGTGTCGGTGTTGCTGTCGGCTTCGGCTTTTTGGTCGGAGTCGGTGTCGGAGTCTCGGTCGGCTCCGGAGTTTCGGTAGGTTCTTCATCCATATCGAATGATACAACAGTATCCTCCGGGGCGCCGGAAGATGAGGAAGAACCCTTCAGAGCGCCGAATCCGGCCCGGCCTACGAGGAAGGCCATGGCACCGAGAATACCTATCGCAAGCAGCGCCAGAATTACCGTAGCAAAGTTGCGGCCTTTTTTTGAATTATTTGCCATAATTTTACCCCTTTTTCTGATGTATTGTTTTTGTCCTATGATCAGCCCTTCTCCTGATCAGTATGGATTTATGTAACCATACTGCATTTATTTTAGCGCAACATCCTATTTAGCGCAATTCTTTATGGAAGGGTTCACATTTTTTTCATCTCTATAAAATTCGAATCCTTATGGAAAATACATTTTCAGCATGGTATAATACTTCATATCATTTTGTTCGGAAAATAACAGCGAACGGAAAGGCGGGTATTCCCATGAAAAAAGGCAGCAGTAAGATTCTTAAGTTTCTGGCGGTGATTGGCGTCCTTGCGGTTTGCGCAGCGATCGGATATGCGGTATACAAGTTCCTGAATCCGGATTACCTTGAAGACTTCGAAGATGATTTCGACGATGATTTCGACGATTACTTTGAAGATGAAGAAGATACGTCAGACAAAGTGGCGAGCGTGAAGGAAGCTGCGGAGAAGGCCAAGGAAAAAGCCGAAGACGCCATTGAAGAAGCTAAGGAACAGGCAGCTGATGCTGTAGACGATGTGAAGAAGGCTGCGGAAGATGCAGGAGAAGCGGCTGCCGAAGAATAATGATTCGGAAGAACATCTGATTTGAGAACGGTAAAGATCGATGCCCCGGTAACGGACCGGGGCATTTGTATGCGAAAATGTGCGAATGGAACCATAAGGAGAAGCCCGATTGAAAAAGAGAGATATTGCGAGCGCGGTCATTGATTATACTGACTATCCGAATAAGGGAGTATTTCACGTTGAGGAGACCGGTGAAAAGGGATATGTGAAAAATGTAATTCCCGGCCAGGAAGTCCTCTTTCGCGTGACAAAGAAGCACGGCGATCAGGTCTGGGGCAACAGAATCGAAGTGTTAAAGAAATCTCCGCTGGAGACCAGAAAAGAGCTGTGTGACCACTTCGGAAACTGCGGAGGCTGCCTTTATCAGACCGTTCCTTACGAGAAACAGCTCGAACTGAAAACGGAGCAGCTTCAGAAACTCTTGAAGCCTATTCTGGAGCCGGACTCTGTATTTGACGGCATTCTTCGCGCGCCTCGCGAGTTCGGATACAGGAATAAACTCGATCTCTCTTTCGGAGATGAGGTGCCGGGAGGGCCTCTGAATCTGGGAATGCATAAAACCGGAACACGCTATACGGTACTGGATGCCGAAAGCTGTGTGCTGGCTCACGAGGACCTGAGGACAATTTTATCTGCCGTCAGAGATTACTGCCGAACAGCGGATCTGCCATTTTACAACAAGCTGAAACATCTGGGATACCTGAGATATCTGATGCTCAGACGTTCGGAAACCAGCGGTGAGATCCTCATGGTACTTGCGGTCTCTTCTCAGATGAAACACGATTTCACCCCGCTCGTGGAGCAGCTGCTTAATCTGAAACTGGAGGGAGCGATCACGGGAATCCATCTGGCGATCTGCGACCGGTATGCCGACGCGCTGCTTCCGGATGAACTTCATGTTCTGTGGGGAAAGGATTACTTTTACGAAGAACTTCTGGGCCTCCGTTTTAAGGTGACGCTGTTCTCATTTTTCCAGACCAATACCAAAGGGGCGGAGATGCTGTACGCCCAGGTGCGTGAATATCTGAGATACGGGTGGAAGGAAGAAAACAGGGAAGACCCCGGAAAGCAGCCTGTTGTCTATGATCTGTATTGCGGTACAGGGACGATCGCCCAGATTGTCGCGTCGGAAGCCAGGCAGGTATACGGGATCGAACTGATTCCGGAAGCCGTGGAAGCGGCAAAACTGAACGCGGAGATGAATGGTCTTTGGAACTGCGGATTTGTGGCCGGAGATGTGCCCCTTCTTTTGGAGACGCTGCCGGAGAAGCCGGATTTTGTCATTCTGGATCCTCCGAGGGAAGGTGTCCATGAGAAGGCCTTAAGGCAGATCAATGACTACGGGATCAGGCATATGGTTTATATTTCCTGTAAAGCAACCAGCTTTGTAAGGGATATGATCTATCTGAGAAGAGAGGGATGGCAGGTTGCAAGGTATGCTCTTGCGGACCTTTTCCCGGGAACGCAGCATATCGAGACCGTGTGTCTCTTGAGCAACCGAAAACCTGATACGAAAGTCAGGATCGATGTGGATCTGGAAGACTACTACCGTATCAAGGACGCAAAGAAAAATTAGAACTGAAAATAAAACACCGAACTAAAGCGAAAGCTGCTGATGCGTAAAAGCATTGGCAGCTTATTTTTTTCGCCGAAGGGAGGTGGTGCCTATGATCTGGATCCGATGATCTTGGAACGGTAGCTGACAATCAAAGACAATCTGAGAAACGGAGGAAATCATAATGGCAAAGGCAAGGCGAAGAGGGATATCTTGGCTGTCATCGAGAGCCTTACAAAGATTGCCCGGGAGCTGTAAGCCAACAAAAATGAAGGAGCAGAGAGACCGCATTTATTAATCTCTCTGCTCCAGTTTGTTTTATTTGCCAAAGGTTTATTTCCAGCACCCCTCATTCGGATCCCATTCAGTTACTGTGGTCTTGGTTTGAGTCAGAAGGGGCGTTACAAATGTCTTGATCTGGACCATAGCATCGTTCATTGAGACTGGGATCAGAGCTTTTTTCTTTTTCAGGAATGAGTTCCATCTGGTCTGATGCATCGAATCACCACGAAACTCATCGCTGAAAGCTGCAGTGTCCATTGTAATGGGAGTTTTCCGGTTTGTGAATGTTTCCATGACAGCGTTGTTCAGTTCTTCATAGTCGAAGGGATACTTCTCTGAGAGGACATAAATATCGTAGAAGTCCTTATAACGGCTGTTCAGGAAACCGTTTGTGACAATAGCTTCCAGTTTCTCAGCAATGGAAGATTCCAAAGAGTATGCGTTCACTTTGGGTGCTTCCATATCCAGGATCACGGGGAATTCCATCTCTACGGCATCGGGATAAATCACATCGCCAAATCCGATATCAATCCCGATTGGAATTCTGGTCCGGTCAAGAAATGCGACCGCTGAGATATGCAGTCCATGGTACTCTTTGAATTCTGTGATATCTTCAGCTGTAATGGAATCAAGGTCGAAAACAAGAGCATCGTCAGTGTCCAGAGTAAAGATATCGCGGAAGACGGTTTTCATTTCCTCAGCGCTGTTTGAGATACGTCTGGCCAGCAGGTCAACGTCTGTTGTGGCACGCTCGTACTTCCTGTCGAAGATGGCATACAGAAAGATGCCGCCTTTCAGAACAAAATGGCTGGCATACGGAGATACTGAGATCCGGTAAATCGTCCGCTCAAGTCCGTAATAGACGAGAGCTTCCTGGAACGTGCAGCCGGAGCTGACAGCGAAATTCTTCAGTCTTGCCTTTACGGAATCTGCATTCATGAAACAAGCACCTCCAGATAAGTTCTTACAATAGCTTCGCACCGCAGCATTTTGGCATAGGTGTAGAGCCGGTCGATCTGCCGATCCTTCCTCTTCAGGTAGTTGCGCAGCACCTCTGATGTTTCCTCAATGCCGATCTTATTGCGGTAGTAAATGATATCAACGACAGTCTTTTCAATGTCAAAAATACGGAATGAATCGCCGCCTTCCGTGATTTTCGTGATACCGGTATCCATGCGGGAAGGGTCAAAATAGAATATTTTGATCTGTGGCCAGTCAGGAAGAGTACTGACTTTTTTCTTCCGGTCGATCGCAACATCAATCACATCAGGAAGGAAATTGGTAAGCTCATAATATCGGGCGGCACTCATCAGGCAGATCACACCCTCCGGAACATATGCAGCAGCGTTGATGAAATCATTCTCATCACCTTTATAGGAGAGATTCTCATATGTGGTTCTGTTGATGCGGTGCAGCCTACCGTTTTCTTCCAGCTGGCCAATTTTGTAGTAGGAATAGCCCATGTCTTTCAGTTCACTGGTCGTGTAGTATTTCTGATTTGCATCAAGTGCGATCACAGTCATCACCTCCTTGACCGGAGTATACATCATTCTCATAATGATTTCAACTAAATTCGGCAGATAAAAATAATAGCAGAAAATAATTAAAATACCACCGGTGCAAATCATGATCCGCACCGGTCTTAAAAAGGACGGTGACCGGTCGCTTCAGGCGCTAAAATTCAGCTTTCACTGACCCTAAAATTGGAACCGTAGGAGGGGTTTCCCTCCTACGGCGACATGGATCTTTGAAAACTGAATATCATTCATCAGATACATCCCTGTATCTTCAAACGCTATATTGAAGGAATGGGAGCGCATGTAATTGCCAGGGAGCTGGAGCAAATGGGAGCGCTCACCAATCGTGGCAATAAGAGCTGGTACGATTCAACCGTTCTCGGGATCATCAAGAATGAAAAGTATAAAGGGGATTTGCTGCAGGGGAAGACATTCACAGTCGATCCGATCACAAAACGCAGGCTCGGCAACCTGGGAGAGGTTGACCAGTATCTGATGAAGGATCATCATGAACCGATCATTTCAGAAGAGATGTGGGAGCAGGCGCAG
>ONPU01000016.1 GCA_900319795.1 uncultured Eubacteriales bacterium
ACCTGGATATACATCTTTTCATCACCGCGGACTGCCACAAAATCCACTTCTTTCTGATACAGCTTTCCAACGTAGACTTCCGAAATTGAAAATTTTTTACAGTTTCGCACCTGTGCTCGCAGTTTCCTCTGAATTGCCCTGTTTGTCAATGTGAGAAGGCTTTTCAGCCTGGTTCTTTTTATTCTTCATACGAAAAATATTTTTTACCGACCAACCATTGTAGTAGGTATAATAAAGGGGACGAAGGTAAGAGGGACTGATCTGCAATGAGAATATGCAGATCGAGGGATTTTTGCAGAGGGTGGTGTGGATACGCCTGCGTGACGAATGATGTGTGAAAGGAAGGTAGACTAAATGAAAAGCTATCTGATTAAGGATACCACCAGAGAAGAACGAGAGCAGATCGTTGCTGAATCACTTGGCAATATCAATGGTTCATGTGACGGATGTGCCGCGGGTCTTGCTGATATGTATCAGGATTACATTGATGGAAAACGTGAGCTCCGGGAGATCAATATGTCATTTCGAACGGGATATGTATCCGGAGAAGGACGACAGGAAAGAGAAGGATGCAGTTTTTGGTGAACACGAATGAGCAGAACAATCGAAGAATTACTGAATACACCATTTTGGATTATAGATATCCTTCCGAAGCAGGTTCCGCCGGACAGTACCGGGCAGTATTTTGCTGTCGAGCGGTACTTAAGGGAAACACAGCTTTCAGAAATCAAGCGGAAGCATGTGAATATGATTCTGAAGTTGAACTGCTACAGGGATATCTCACTGGACGAAGAGGGGATTATCAATCCGCCCCCGGATCAGATCAGGGATGTTATGTATAAGCGCTATGTCAATATCTTGGTTGACGATGCAATGATCATCTCGGAGCCGGAAGATACGCATATGACGATCTTTAATCCGGATGATGAATTGCTTACACTTGTCAGGGAATTGGCCTTAAGTGAAGGTTTGTTTGTCTGGAATAATCTTAAGTAAGATTGCTTTTGGAGGGGACCATTGAAAAGAGACCATTCTGTTGAGGATCTTTTTGAGATATATGGTAAGTTCTGCGGAGAGGCATGGGATGCAGTCAGCCGGTATGTGTACACTGCTCTGCAGGGTGGCTCCATTATGAAAGGTTGGACCAATGATGACCGCATCATGATCGCCTGCTGTAATGATGGTACGAGGCCGGTCATTTTCAAGATCGAGAGGATCGATATCCCGGAAAATGATGAGGAACGGGAATGGCTGGCGAAGCAGAACTTCAGGAACACAGCTGAAGATGCCTATACGGGGTGAATTGCAACCTGGTGTCGAACTTCGGACTGCTGAAGGGAAAAACGGTTATTCGTTTGTGGAGCTTGGAGGGTACTACTGATGGCACGAAAGAAGAAAGTTAAAATCCTGTTTATCGGGAACAGCCACACATATTACCATGACCTGCCTGCATGGGTCGCGCTTATGGCAAAGGAAGAAGGCTATGAATGTGACGTGATGATGCTCGCCCATGGCGGCTGGTATCTGCATCAACATGTTGAGGAACCTGATGTCCGCTTCAATATTAAGTTCGGACACTATGATTATGTGGTGCTGCAGGAACATTCACATCCTTTTGATGATATTCCTGGATACTTTGAAGCAGCAACAACCCTTGCTTCTTGGATTCGTGAGGCCGGAAGTACGCCGGTGATCTACGGAACCTGGGCGATGAAGGCGGAGGAAGAAGTGCAGGCGACTATGAATCATATCAACAGGAAGCTTGCGGAAGACCTTAATGCTTTGTATGCACCGGTCGGAGAATCCTGGTGGCCATATAAAACCAGCTGGCCGGACATTGAGATGTATGATGAGGATGGAGCGCATGCGTCAGAACATGGTATTGAATTTGCCGCGAAGATTATCTGGCGTACGATAGAAACGGACTTCAGCCATGGCAAATAACGGAATTGTGCGGAAGCACATCGTATTTTATGGCTATGTACAGGGAGTCGGCTTCCGGTATCGGGCCCGCCATGCAGCAGATCTCTATGGCTGCACTGGATGGGTAAGGAACGAATGGGATGGTTCTGTGTCCATGGAGATCCAGGGAGAAGAAGGGCAGATCGATCAAGTCATCCTTGCCATAGAGCGTGGCACCTATGTACGGATTGAGAATATGGAAGTAAAGTCGATTCCTGTTGTGGTGCACGATTACGGCTTCCGGACACGATAAAAGCCCGCCCATTGTCCCGTATTATTGAGGACCGCACTGAGAGTCATTCGATAGCTGCCAGTTTCTGATATATTCTTGCCGTGACTTCAAGGTAATAGGCAGCATCCGCAGGGGACAGCTCATTCTGATTGACGGCATTGAGCTTCTTCATGACATCCGCATACTGCAAAAGGAATTCTGAGTACTGCTGCATCATGGAAACCGGATCATCACTGGTTTCATAGTTTTGCATAAACTCGATGTAGTCATCAAACCAGGCTTCGTAGCTGTCCATCATTTCTTTGAACTCCGGTGTTACGAGGCCAGAGTCCACTATTTCCTGCTCAGATTCCGAGTTGTCAGAAGTATCAGCACCCGAGGTCTCCTTTTCTTCAAGAGCCGGTTCTGCGCTAGGAGTCGGTTCTGCGCTAGGGGTTGGCTCTGCGCTTGGAGTTATCTCTATATTCGAAGCAGACCCGTTCTCTTTAATGATTTTATAGGTTTTCCCTATTCTTCCCACGCCAGGAATGAAAAGAATAACGATAAGAACAAGCCCTATGATTTTCCAAGGGCTTTTCTTCTTTTTAGGAGTTTTCCATTGCAGGTCGGAGAGCGTAACATCTCCGATCGCTTTTTTTGGTGCATTCTGTCTGTTTGTGTTCAGCGGTATATTTTGATTTGCTCCGCAATTCGGGCAGAACTTGGTTCCTTCCGGGATTTCATTTCCACAATTCGTGCAATACATAGGCCACCTCCGTCATTTTCAAAAATGAATCCACTGTAGTTGCAGTAACTTAGCATAGCATGAACAGAAACAGATTCTGTCTATCCTGCTAGACATTAGCGACCTTTTGTTCGCATAAAAAACAGCTCCTGTAATAGAGCGACAAATTCTATGAGAAAGGAGCTGAAAATGATATATCATCATGAAGTAACTGGCAGGATAATACGAAAGCTACGAATAAAAAAGGGACTGTCTCAGGAGGTATTATCCGGACTGGCCGGAATCTCCAGGAGTCATTTAGCTATGATCGAAGCAGGTACTATTAATGCGAGCGTAGATACGCTCTGGAGGATTGCTGAAGCGCTGGACATGAAGCTGAGCGAACTGATTAGTATGGTTGAGGAAGACACCGGCGGCTCTGCTTGACATCAAATAAGGTGACGAATAGACTAATTATGTAGGGTCATGCTATGGAGGCTGTGCTGCATAGCCGGTATTCTGAAAGAGGAAAGGAGCGCAAATATGAACGTACGTGGAACCTTAC
Source organism: uncultured Eubacteriales bacterium (assembly GCA_900319795.1). Lineage (GTDB taxonomy): Bacteria > Bacillota > Clostridia > Lachnospirales > Lachnospiraceae > Chordicoccus. The sequence continues at coordinate 3,463 of ONPU01000016.1, forward strand.
GGAGAATAGGAATTGTCTGCATCTTTATGGCTGTTTTGATTGCATGCGCCATACCGGTTAGTGCAGATGTCCCAACCAGAAGATTTGATTACAAAAGCAAGATCTATGCATCCAGAATAAAAAACCTTGATTATGAAATTTATATGGCAGAGAAATATCCCGGATGCACCGTTCTTTCCGCTAAAAGCAGTAACAATAAAGTGCTGAAAATTCAATCTGCGGGATATGTCAGCGTCTATTTCAGACCGAAAAAAACAGGGACTGCTACAATAAAGATCAAGCTGATTACTGCAAATGGGAAGAAAAAGACAGTCAAAGCGAAGATAAAACTGTACAAATTCAAAAAGCCGTTTAAAAGTCTGACTGTGGACGGGAAAAAGCTGTCGGTCAGAAAGGAAGACGGGGTCTATGTTGCCCAAATGACTACCGCGAACGAATCTGTTAAAGCATCGGTGAAATTGGCAAAAGGCTGGAAAGTCAAGTCTGTGACGCGGTTTGAATACGCAAATGTGAATAACCAAAACTCAAAAAAATATAACATCTCCAATCTTCCGGTGGACAGAAGATACTGTGATTATGTGATCCATTTGGTAGATAAGAAGACAAAAGTGGAAGAAACAATTTCACTGTCTATTAGTAAATGGTAAAAAATGGAATGATGACAGGGCCTTCGGGCCCTGTTTTTTTATTTCCCTATGTCCATGTCATTGGACGATGTGGGGATGGCTGGCCATTTCCCTTACAGAATACTACAAAATCAGCATGGATGGCACAGAGTTTTGCGTTGCTCGAAATGGAGCATTCTGATAGGATGGACTGTATGTAAAAGTGTGTAATCTGCAAAGCCCCTCTTCGAAGGACACGATTGCAGAGGACACTTTTACAAATTCCATCTACGAGGAGAACAAAAATGAAAACGGTAAAAAAGATCATTGACAGCTATAATTCCGTTAGCCTGATTCTTCGGATCATCTGCGGACTTGTATTAGGTACGGTACTCGCTCTTTTCTTTAAAAACCTGGGTATTGTTTCCCTGCTGGGAGACTTGTTTGTCGGGGCCCTGAAGGCAATTGCGCCGGTCCTTGTCCTTACGCTTGTTGTATCTGCACTGGCGCAAGGGGATGAGAAACTGGACAGCCGTTTCGGCCTGGTATTGATGCTCTATATGGTCAGTACATTTCTTGCGTCGGTTGTGGCGGTTTTGGGAAGCTATTTGTTTCCGCAGACGATTAAGCTCGTTGCGGAGATCGAGGCCGACAGCGTTCCAACCGGCCTGGGAGAGGTTCTGGGGAACCTGCTTAAAGGGATGGTCGCGAATCCTGTAGAGGCTGTGATGTCCGGCAGATATATCGGAATCCTGTTCTGGGCAGCGGTAATCGGAATGGGGGCAAAGAAACTTGCCTCACCGGCAACAAAAAAGGTATTCGCGGATCTGGCGGAGATCATTTCCCAGGTTGTACGCTGGATCATTAACCTGGCGCCGTTTGGGATTATGGGCCTTGTATATGCCAACGTGGCAACGAACGGACTGGCCATTTTCACCGATTACGGAAAACTCCTGGCCCTTCTGGTGGGCTGTATGCTCCTTGTAGCCCTGGTGGTGGACCCTCTGATCGCATTCCTGGTTTTGCGGGTTAATCCTTATCCGCTTGTGTTCCGCTGCCTGCGGGAATCCGGGATCACAGCTTTCTTTACCAGAAGCTCTGCGGCAAATATCCCGGTCAATATGGAATTGTGTGAGAAGCTCGGAATGGATCGCGAAATGTATGCAGTATCTATTCCGCTGGGAGCAACGATCAACATGGACGGGGCTGCCGTAACGATTGCAGTCATGTCATTAGCGGCGGCGAATACGGTCGGGATCCATGTCTCCCTCCCTGCAGCGCTGGCCCTTTCATTTGTTGCGACACTTGGTGCATGCGGTGCATCCGGCGTAGCAGGAGGTTCCCTCTTACTCATACCGATGGCCTGCTCTCTTTTCGGTGTGCCGGCTGATGTGGCGATGCAGGTGGTCGGTGTCGGCTTTATTATCGGTGTTGTGCAGGATTCCGTGGAGACAGCCTTGAATTCGTCAGGGGATGCGATGTTTGCGGCGACAGCGGAATACGCAAAGTGGAAAAAGGAAGGAAAATCTCTTCCCGTATTTCTTGGAGGAACGACAAAAACGGAGATTTGAGGATGGAAGAGTGTTTAATTTGCAAAGCCCCTCTGGAATATCTTGAGACAGATGTTCTCATGGAGTGTGCTATTTGCCATAAAAAAGAAAACAGTAAAACGAGATGCGTCAACGGGCATTATGTATGTAATGACTGCCATACACGTGGATTGGATACGATTATCGGGGTGTGCCTGAAGGAGACTTCGAAGGATCCGATTGCCATTATAGAAAGGATGATGGCGCTCCCCTTTTGTCATATGCATGGCCCGGAACATCATGTTATGGTTGGGGCGGCATTGCTTACTGCGTATAAAAATGCGGGAGGTGATATCGACCTGTCTGGTTCATTGAGCGAAATGATGAGCCGCGGCAGGAGCGTTCCCGGAGGTGCCTGCGGATTTTGGGGAGCCTGCGGAGCCGGAATCAGTTCGGGAATGTTTGTCTCGATTATCTCGAAATCCACGCCTTTGGCAGGGCAGCCGTTTGCTCTGTCGCACAAAATGACCGCTAAATCACTGGAAAGGATTGGGGAGATCGGAGGGCCTCGCTGCTGCAAGCGGGACTCCTTTTTGTCGATTCTTGCTGCTGTCGATTTTGTGAAGGAACAATTCGGCGTTGAGATGGAAAAGCGGGAAGTCGTGTGCGGGTATTCTGCGCAGAACAATCAGTGTATTGGGAAGCGGTGTCCATTTTCAAAGGTGAATCATTAAGCTGAATTGTGTTATGAGGATCATCATATGACAGAAGAAATCAAAATTACTTTGGAGGCACTTCAGCCTCGTTTTTCCGTCTGCAAAGTCACAGACTATTCCGGCATTGACCTGACGAAGCCGTTCTGCTTTACGGGAACAACAGATGAGGAGAACTCTCTGGTTTGTCCCGAGACCCTTGTCCCGGAGAATACAATTGTGCGGGACGACGGTTGGAAAGGCTTTCGCATTATTGGGCAGCTGGACTTTTCGCTGATCGGAATTCTGGCGCAGATATCGAAGGTCTTGGCATCAAATGAGATCGGTATCTTTGCAATATCGACGTTTAATACCGACTATATCCTCACAAAGGAGGAGAACTTTGAGAAGGCGCTGAAGGCGCTGAAGAATGCGGGATATGAGATAAGAGATTGTGGGGATGGTGCTTACAGATAAATTCGATTGTCGAAGAGACAAGGAAGCAGAGGGATAAATGCAAAAAAAGACAATCGCGATGTTCAGTCTTACAGCCGCACTTTTTCTGTCCGGTTGCGGCAGCGGGACAAAATCTGCGTTCCGATATGAACTGGCGGAAGTGCATCAGGTTGGCGGCAGACAGGGGATCTGCACGGAAAACGGAAATTACTGGGTAAGTGGGTCTGGAACACTGGAAAAATACGACAGCAGTTGGAACCTGATCGCAGAAAACACAGAGCCGTTTGAAGGTTACGCATTGGAAGTCAACCATATTGGCGACATTGATGTGTACAACAATGAGCTGTACCTGGGCGTGGAATACTTTATGGACGGCGAGGGGAAAAATATACAGGTTGCCGTCTATGACGGAGATACGCTGAGACTCAAGAGGGTTTTTCCCTTCCGTGCTGATACCGATCAGCTGGAGTGCAGCGGGATTGCGGCAGACCCTGATTCCCGAACCGTATACATGACCTCTTGGATCGATGATAAATCCAGTGAGTATCTGTATATGTACGACCTTGATACGGGTGATTACAAGGGAAAGCTTAAGATGCAGCCGGCGCCCGGGTGGATACAGGGTATCGCATATTATAAAGGAAATCTGTATATCACCAGTGATGACGGAGACGCCGATAAGGATGAGCCAGATCACATGTACAGGGTAGATGTTTCCGGGAATCAGGACACCGGACAGATCCATCTGGAAAAGACGTTTGATGATGTGACCCGGCAAGGTGAGATCGAAGGGCTGACGTTTGATGAGGATCTCGGTCGGTTTTTCCTGTTGTACAACAGAGGCGCCAAAATCGTTGCCGGGATGCCGAGGGGTTTTTATGAGGGTTATACTGAGGAAATACATGAAGTGTTCGTGTATGATATGACGGAAGCGGATTAAATCCGGAAGTTTCCATGCGGACTGCATTCGCTAGAGTGCAGTTGGCTGATGCAACATTTTCTTGATAATCTGTGTGGCCGTAGGGTGGTGCAGGACGATGGTATACAACAAAAGGAGTATATCATCATGGAAGAAAAATTGGTCAACATCCTGAACGAAATGGCGGAGTATCTGAGTGTGCCTCAGATGAAGAAGCTGCAGGAGGTGTTATTAAAAAACTTATCCGGCACGATGGCTCAGAAAGAAAACATCGAGAATGCTGAATACCTGAGATAATGTCAACTTCAAGTTGTCAGAGGAGAACAGATGAACATTCAAATATTTGGAACAAAGAAAAGTTCCGATACACGTAAAGCAGAGCGCTTCTTCAAGGAGCGCGGCATCAAGTTCCAGTTCATTGATCTGAAGGAAAAAGGCTTAAGTAAGGGCGAGTTCTATTCCGTCATGCAGGCTGTCGGGGGAGTGGACGCAATGATCGATCCGGACTGCAAAGACAAAGACCTGCTGGCTCTTGTTACTTATATCTCAGCGGATGAACGCGCGGAAAAAGTGATGGAAAACCAGAGTGTTATTCGGCAGCCTATCGTCCGGAATGGCCGGCAGGCAACTGTTGGTTATGCGCCGGAAATCTGGAAGACATGGCAATAAAGCAGGCGTGTCAGACGCCTGATTGGAGAGCAGAATGACAGCGAATCAATTACAGTGGACCAGAACAAAAAATGAACTTGTGAGGTCGGTTGAACAGCTCGGATTTCCGGCGGAACTCGGAGAGGCTATAGCGATACATCTGGGGAGCCCGAAAGCAATGAACCGCATGATTTCATACCTGGACTATGTGAAGCCCGGAAGTGAGGAACTGATTGTGGATGAGATGCTGGCGATCCGGAGCGAAGTGGACGCATGGAAAGAGAAGAAAGCCAGCGAAGAAGCAAATGCCCGGTACAATGAGATCCTGAACTATGGACTCGGTACGGAAGAAGAGGAATGATCGGATTAGGCATGAAGAAGAAGTCTACAGGTGGAGAATTATAATGCGAATACTGATCATCCTCCTGGCTGTCGTGGCAGTTCTGGTGCTCCTTACAGCCTGGTTCCTTGCCGGTTTTACAATGACCGGAAAGCGGCAGACACTCGACGAAGCGATGCAATGGCAGTCTGACCACTATGACACTTCATTTTACCGGGATCTGGAGAAGACGGACTATACCGTGGCGGGAGAGGGCGGCTATGTCCTGCATGTGCAATTTTTAAAGAACCCGAGTCCGTCGGACAGATATATCGTTATTTCCCATGGCTATACAGATAATCACATCGGTTCCCTGAAATACGCCGGGATGTATCTGGAAATGGGATTCAACTGCATCCTCTACGATCTGCGCGGACATGGACAAAATGAAAGCACGGCGACGACGTACGGCATTCTGGAGGGGCAGGATCTGGCGAACCTGGTTCAGGATTCGCGGGAGCGCTATCCCGACATGAAAATACTCGGCCTTCACGGAGAATCCCTCGGTGCGGCGTCCACGATTTCTTCGCTTCGGTACAAGCCGGAGGTTGATTTTGTCGTTGCCGACTGCGGCTTTTCCGATATTGAAAATGTTCTCCGCGGCACATACCGATACGCCCATGTTCCCGGTTTTATCTTTGACCTGGCAAATCTTGGAGCGGTTCTCAGATATCATCACGCGCTGTCGGACATGCGCCCCATTGATGCGCTTGACTCAAATACCATCCCCGTTCTGTTCATTCACGGAGAGGAAGATACATTTATTTTGCCGAAAAACTCACAGGATATGTATGAGAGAACCGGGGGTGAGCGGAGCATTTTCATAATGCCGGGAGCAGGTCATGCTGAGTCTGTTCTGACGGATCCGGCGAAATACCGGGAAGTGGTGGAGAGCTTTTTGAGGGATCTTGGGGAATAGAACCATGGAATATTTTGATGTAGTTGACGAAAACGGGATGCCGGTTGGAGAGATCATTTCCAGAGAAAAGGCACACAGAGAAGGGATACAGCACAGGACGGCGCACGTCTGGATCGTCAGAAAGAAGGATTCAGGCTACGATGTGCTTCTCCAGAAGAGGAGCAGAAATAAGGATTCTTTCCCCGGAATGTACGACACTTCGTCCGCGGGACATATCCCCGCGGGGGAAGAACCGCTCCCTTCTGCCCTTCGGGAACTCAAGGAAGAACTGGGCATAGAAGCCGGGCCGGAGGATCTCCGATACGCCGGGATGTTCCACGGCCAATACGAAAAAGAGTTTCACGGCCATGTGTTCCGTGATAATGAGATCGCCCGGGTATATGTTTACGATCGCCCTGTGGCGGCGGAAGAGCTGACACTTCAGGAGAGCGAGGTGGAGGAGGTCCGCTGGTTTGATCTGGAAGAGGTATGGCAGGAGATTCAGACCAGCCGTGAAAGGATCTGCGTGCCAATGGGCGGGCTTGAGGTGCTGAGGGGGTTTCTGGGGACTGCATAGATTTTTTGTGTTGGAGGGTCCTATTCATTGTCAACTCCTATCCTTTTGTGCTACTATCTACTCGAAATAATCAGGAAAGAGAGGATCACAATATGGGACTGATTATGAGTATAATTGTAGGCGCTCTTGCCGGTTTTCTCGGAAGCAGGATTATGAACGAGCCTTCCGGCGCGCTTAAAAATATTCTCTTAGGTATCGCGGGAGGATTTGTCGGCGGCCTGATCTTCAGATTCCTCGGCCTCAAGGCGACCGGAACGGTCGGAACGCTGATTATGTCAGTAGTGGGAGCCTGCGCCTGTATATGGCTGGGCAGGATGTTCTTGCATTAACACGAATCGTTGGGGGCAGGTACGGCTTCGAGTACCTGCCCCCAATGTTATGCAATGACTATATTTGAATTCGTTAAAAAGAGGTGTTTCAACATTCAATTTCCGTGAGTATTAAAGTCGCATTCAACAATCGAAGGACCCTATGAAAACAATATACCTTGCCGGAGGATGCTTCTGGGGAGTACAGAGGTTTTTTGACCAGTTTAACGGAGTTGTTTCTACCGAGGTCGGCTATGCCAATGGGCCTGCGGAAGCGCCTACCTATCAGGATGTATGTCAAAGCAGCGGGCATGCAGAAACGGTGAAGATTGTTTATGATGAGAACCAGATCATACTGACAGAACTTTTGGGATATTACTTTATGGTGATTGATCCGCTGTCGGTGAATAAGCAGGGAAATGATACGGGCATTCAGTATCGGACAGGGATTTACTATACCGACGAAGAACAATTGTCGGAAGCACAGCGGGTTTACGCGGCGGAAGAGGAGAAAGCCGGAGCGCCGCTTGCGGTAGAGCTGGAGCCACTTCAGAACTTTTTCACGGCGGAAGAATATCATCAGAAATATCTTGTGAAGAATCCGGGCGGTTACTGTCATATTCCACGTGCTATGTTTATGTTAAATGATTCAGCCAGGAAATAACGGGCGCGGAACGACAGAAAAGAGAAGGGTAAAGGAAGAGAATAGGATGCCGTTCAAGATCGTCAGAAATGACATCACAAAAATGCATACGGAAGCTATCGTCAACACAGCAAATGATCGCCCGACCGTCGGAACCGGGTGCGACTATGCTGTTTATACGACCGCAGGTTTTGAGGAACTGCTTGCGTACCGCAAGGAGAAGATCGGTTTTGTGAAAGAAGGCGACGCATTTGTCACGCCCGGTTTTCGTCTGCCGGCAAAGTATATCATTCATGCAGTAAGCCCTCTGTATGTTGATGGGAGGCACAAAGAAGAAGAGCTGCTCAGATCCTGCTATCGGAAAAGTCTTGCCTTAGCGGTGGAATACGGGATCCGCTCCATTGCCTTTCCGCTCATTTCGACCGGCGGGTTTGGCTATCCGAAAGAGGAAGGCATGCGGATTGCTGTTGATGAGATCCATGCGTTTCTTCTGAATTCGGATATGCAGATCTACCTTGTCGTTTTTGATGAGAAGGCGACAGAGATGGGAAGAAATCTGTACCCGGATCTGGAAGCCTACATCGATCTGAACTATGTCCGTGAGAGGCATGAGGAGGAGTACGGAGATTTAGGGGAAGTCATCCTGCATGCCGATAGAGAAGCATCCTTTGCTGTCGGGATGCCCTTCCCTGCTATGGCTGCCATTGACAGGGAAGAAGAGCTCCTTTATGACGAAGCCGCCATAGAAGAGATGGAGCGAAAACTGGCAGAGCGAATGGAGCACATGTCAGATACGTTTCCGCAGTATCTGCTCTATCTGATTGAGCAGAAGGGAATGGAGAACGCGGAGGTATATAAAAGGGCCATTGTTGACAGGAAAGTGTTCTCCAAGATCAAGAACAATCCGGATTATCATCCGCAGAAGCTGACAGCTCTGTGCCTTTGCATCGGCGCGAAATTGAACATGGATGAATCCAGGGATTTGCTGGCGAGAGCGGGGTATGCGCTGTCGCCCTGTGATAAGACGGACATCATTTTCTCGTATTTTATAGAGAATGAGATCTATGACATGATTGAACTCGATATCCAGCTGGAAGAGCACGGATTGCCGTGTATCATTACCTGAAATTCTCTGCCTTTTCAGATGAAAATTACAGATGTCATTTGTGATCAACAAAAAGATTACCAGAGAGGAACTTCCGGTTTTTTTTATGTGTTGTGAGCCATGTAAGGACAATCCTACGGAGGACAGTAATACAGAGGAAGATAATACGAAGGATAACACTTCAGAAGACAGTTCTTCGGAAAGCGATTCCGACAGTTCCTCGAAACATTCTTCGGGCACGAATCCGGACAGTCATTCGAGCAGTTCTTCGAATCGTACTTCGAGCAGCTCTACGAACGGTATTTCAAACGGTACTTCGAGCAGCACTTCGAATAGTACTTCGAACCGTACTTCAAACAGCACTTCGGCCGGTTCTAAGACTGACGGGGCGACGGGGCGAAAACCGGCGATCCGAGTTCGATTTGGCTCTGGATTATGATGATGTTTATCAGTATGATAGGAATGAGCGGCGCTGGTGCCGCATATAGCAGGAACCGGCGAAAAGAAGAGTATGCCGGAGAGAATGATCAGGAGTAAAGGTTTATGGCAACATCATTTAAAGAGATTGTAAAAGGGCGCAGGAGTGTCCGTACATTTGACGGAAATGCAATCCGTCCGGAAGACAGGGAGAAACTGGAGGAATGCTTGAGAGAGGGCATTTCCAATCCGTTCGATATTCCGGTGGAGTTCGTTCTGCTGGACGCGGATCAGTATGGACTGTCCAGCCCGGTGATATCCGGTGAAAAGCTGTATGTTGCCGGGAAGGTCGCGAAGGGGCCCTATGCGGATGTGGCTTTTGGCTATTCTTTTGAGAAGCTGGTGCTTTTTGCCTGGTCGTTGGGGATCGGGACGACGTGGATTGGCGGGACCATGAAGCGGGAGCATTTTGAGAAAGCGGCCGGCCTTGCGGCCGGGGAAATGATGCCCTGCGTCAGCCCGCTGGGATATCCGGCAAAGAAATCCATCAAGGAAACGCTGATGCGGAAGGGCGTGGGCGCCGACAACCGGATGCCGGCGGAGAAGCTGTTCTTCGATGGCGGATTTGACAAGCCGTTATCCGGGGCGGAGAAGCAGGAGATCGCGGACCTGATCGAGGTGGTCCGGTGGGCTCCGTCCGCGGTGAATAAGCAGCCGTGGAGAGTTGTTCGCGGGGCGGACGGGGTGTATCATTTTTATGAAAAGAAGGATAAAGGATATGTCAGCGACGCGACCGGGGATCTGCAGAAGATCGACGTCGGCATTGCGATGTGTCATTTTGTGATGGAACTGGAGGAACAGGGGAAGAGCGCGGCGGTTGCTGTCAGCGATCCCGGGATCCGTGTTCCTGAAGGCACGGAATATATTGCGTCGGTGAGAGTCGGATAAGACAGTGGGGACAGTCCCCGGTGTCTGGTGCGAAAAGATGCCGAATTTTCAGCGTCTTTTGCGATAAGACACCAGGGACTGTCCCCACTGTCTGGTTGATAAGACTTAAAAAGAAAGGCCAGGTGAAGGAATGATCTACAGAGATTTTAGAGGAATGAAGCTTTCGGCGCTCGGATTTGGGGCAATGAGACTTCCGGTGATTGACGGGGATGACAGCAGGATTGATGTGGAGGCTGCGCTTCGTATGGTAGACACCGCGATGGCGGCGGGGATCAACTATTATGATACGGCCTGGGGCTATCACGGTGAGAGCTCCGAAACAGTCATGGGAAAAGCGCTGAAAAAGTATCCACGGGAGCAGTTCTATGTTGCGACCAAGTTCCCCGGGTATGACCCGTCGAACTGGGGCAAGGTGGAGGAGATTTTCGAGAAGCAGCTTGAAAAGCTTGAAGTGGAATATTTTGATTTTTATCTTTTCCACAATGTCTGCGAGATGAACATCGACGCGTATCTCGATGATGAGAAATACGGCATTTACAGCTATTTGATGGAACAGAAGAAGAACGGGCGAATCCGTCACCTGGGCTTTTCCTGCCATGGAAACATGGACGTGCTGAAGCGTTTCCTCGATGCCTATGGCAAGGATATGGAATTTTGCCAGCTGCAACTCAATTATCTGGACTGGACTTTCCAGAGGGGCAGAGAAAAAGTGGCGCTTCTTGATGAGTGGAAGATTCCGGTATGGGTTATGGAACCGCTTCGCGGAGGAAAACTGGCTGGCCTTCAGCCGGAATATGAGGCTGAGCTGAAAGCGCTTCGTCCGGACGAGGAGATCCCGGCGTGGGCGTTCCGTTTCCTTCAGAGTATTCCGTCCGTTACGATGATTCTTTCCGGCATGTCCAATGAGGAGCAGTTGGAGAAAAATATCAAGACATTTGAAGCGGAAAAGAAACTGAACGATGCTGAGATGAAAACGCTTATGAGCATTGCTGACAGGATGCTGTCTGTGGGAACGGTGCCTTGTACGTCGTGCCATTATTGCGTGAGCCATTGCCCGCAGGGGCTGGATATTCCGCATCTCATTTCTCTGTACAACGAACATGTTTACTCCGGCGGCGGATTCATCGCGCCGATGGCGCTTTCGGCCCTGCCGGAGGACAAAAAGCCGCAGGCATGTCTTCAGTGCCGCAGCTGTGAGCAGGTCTGTCCGCAGCAGATCAAAATCTCTGAGGTGCTTGCGGACTTCGCGGGGAGATAAGACAGTGGGGACAGTCCCCGGTGTCTTATCGCAAAAGACGCCGAAAATTCGGCGTCTTTTCGAACCAGACACCAGGGACTGTCCCCACTGTCTGGCTGATAAGGGTGAGATTTTATGAAGATCGCGATAATTTCTGATACGCATAACCTTTTGCGGCCGGAGGTGACGGAGCGGATAAGGGGAGCGGATTGCATTTTGCATGGCGGTGATATCAGTTCTCAGGAGATTCTGGACAGGCTAGAGGCGATTGCTCCGGTCAGGGTCGTGCGCGGGAATAATGATAAGGAGTGGGCAGGACATTTGCCGGAATTTCTGGATTTTGAGCTGGCGGGAATTCATTTTTATATGACACACAAGAAGAAGGATCTGCCAAAAGATCTGAGTCCGTATGATCTTGTGGTGGTCGGACATTCGCACCAGTATTCGGAGACGTGGAAGGAGTGGCCGGATGGACGAAGGACGCTGATTCTCAATCCCGGAAGCTGCGGGCCGCGGCGGTTTTTTCAGGCAATTACGATGGCTCTTCTTGCTGTCGATGATGGCGGGTGGAGCGTGGAGCGCGTCGAGATTCCGCACGAGCAGGCGGAGGCGCGGATGCCTGCGCCTGATATGAGGACCGTGATTGAGGCTGTGGTCAGTGAGACGAAGAAGAGCAGGTCTGTGGAGGAGATTGCCCGGAAGCACCGGCTGGAGACGGCGCTTGTGGAGCAGATTGTCAGGCTGTATGTGACGCATCCGGGTGTTACGGTTGAGGGGATAATGACGAAGATGGGGCTGTGAGTGCGGGCTGGCGGTTGCTGGCTGGTGATCGCCGACTTGCGGGACTGGTCCCGGTTGGAGGGAATTATGGAAATGAGGAAAACAGAGCGGGAGAAAATGACGAATGAGGAGCCATTTCTCACAAATGACCCGCAGCTCATGGAAGACAAGAAAAATGCGCGGATTCTCTGCGCGCGGCTCAATAATTCGCCGGAAGATGAGACGCTGAGGCGGTCCATTTTAAAAGAATTGTTGGGGCAGTGCGGGGAGAAAATCGCGGTCAAGCCGCCGTTCCATTGCGATTACGGATATAATATCTTCGTGGGGGACGATTTTTTCATGAATTTCGACTGTGTGTTCCTGGACGCGGCGCCGATCCGGATCGGGGCACATTGTATGATCGGGCCGAAGACCTGCATCTACGCGATCGGGCATCCGCTGGACGCGGAGTCGAGGAGAAAGAAGGTCGGCACGCCTAAAGCCGTCACGATCGGCGACGATGTCTGGATCGGCGGAGGCGTCACGATTCTTCCGGGGGTTTCCATAGGGAATGGTACGGTTATTGCTGCCGGGGCCGTTGTGACCAAGTCCTTTCCGGATCATGTGGTGATCGGGGGGAATCCGGCGACAATTTTGAAACAAATTGAACAATAAGACAGTGGGGACAGTCCCTGGTGTCTGGCCAGACACCAGGGACTGTCCCCACTGTCTGGTCAATAGCCCAGCCTTTTATCCACGAGGTGCTTAAGCGGCCTTCCTGCCGCGAAATTTCTCAAATCTTCGCAGAACATTTCCACATTTTTGTTTTTTGTATAGGTCAGCGTCAGATTTCCTGCGACATGCGGTGTGATCAGGAGATTTCTGGTTGTCCAAAGCGGGCTGTCCTTCGGGATCGGTTCCGTTCGGAAGACGTCAAGCGCCGCGCCGGCCAGGCGGCCGCTATTTAAAGCCGCCATCAGCGCGTCTTCGTCGATCGCCGACCCGCGGCCGACATTTACAATATAGGAACCCTCCGGGAGCAGAGCCAGGCGGTCCTTCGAGAGCAGCCCGGCTGTTTCGGCTGTGCCCGGAAGGCTCATCGCCAGCAGGTCTGTTTCTTTAAGGACGGCATCCAGCTCCGTTACCGGCACGATTTTGTCATAGCAATTCTCTTCTGAGCGGCCGCTTCGGTTCACGCCAATAATTGCGGCAGGCTCAAACGCCCGGAGTCTTTTCGCGAAATGAGTCCCGATATCTCCCGTCCCAAGCACCGTCACTCTGCTGTCTTTCAGCGATTTCTGGGCTCTTGGGGCAAGCCACTCGCGGTTCATTACGCCCGCCTGGAATTCGGGAATCCGCCGCATCATCATTATCGAAACCGCTATCATATGTTCGGAAATCGAGACGCCGTAGGAGCCGGCGGAGTTTGTCAGCAGGCAGTCTTTATTTGCAAAACTGTCCCCCCTCAGAAAGTCTACTCCGGCCGAGGGGACGCAGAGCCATTTCAGATTTTTGCTGGTCGCAGCGATGTTTAGGGCAGGACCGTAGATCACATCGGCGTCGGCGGCCGCGGGCATCGCTTCCTGTTCTGTCGGGAAGAACAGCAGTTCCGCGCCCACTTCCGAGGCGGTCTGCTCGATGGTTTCCTTGTTCTCTTTGCTCAGCATGGTGCTGATTACAACTACTTTCATCATGCGTGGATCATCCTTTTTGTTAAAATTGTTCTTATTGTAGCATAATCTAATGATCTTACTAGTATTTCGTAAGTGGATGTATATATAACAAGACAGTGGGGACAGTCCCCGGTGTCTGGCCAGACACCAGGGACTGTCCCCACTGTCTTGTAAAAACAGCTTGCGCTTTCACTTTACGGCGATTTAAGATTTTATTAAGTATAGTTCCGGTCGAAGAGGGAGGTGGGCATGACTGATCCCAGAGAAGATTTCCCTGATTTTTTGAAGGAAGAAACGGAGAGGTATATCCGCTCGCTGTTTCATCACTATGGCGTACATTTTGACGGGATTGTAAATGGCAACCGCCACCTGCGCGAAGTCCAGCGCGACCGCGCGACGACGCTTCCGCAGAAGCTTCCGAGCGCTTACCGGATCTCGCTCCACATCGACGACGAGGAAATCGTCTGCACAATGGGCAGGCAATACGGATATAACGTCTATCAGCTGAATGCGCAGGACGACGAGTGGGAGGAAAAAAACCTTGAAAGAGCAGAGGAAATCCGGCGCAATCAATTTGCGGGAAATGGATCCTCCGATACACAGTAGAAAAAAGGAAATCCGGGATTTTGACCGGCTGAAAATGCTGTGGGAGAAATATCCTCAGTATCATGAACGGGCGACATTTGCCATTATGGAGGACCTCCTTTTAGAGCATGAGTCCTGGAACGCGGACTTTGAGGAGCTGCGGGAAGAATACATGGGGAACGGGTATGACCGGTTCCTGATCCAGCTTTCCTGGGCGGACCTTGCATACCGTTACGCCACGATGGAACGGATCCGGGAGGCGGGCGCGCTTGCTGAAAATCCGTATGTAGAGGCGTTCATGGATCAGTTTCGTGACCTCGATACGGATCATCAGGCATGTTTTCTTTTTCCGGAGACATATATTCCGCAGTTTTTTGTGATCTGTGAGGTTTGCAAAAGGGCGGAGATTTTCCGGCCGGTTCGAAGCCTGTTTCCGGATGAGGAGAAACAGCATTTTCTGGCGGTATTTGACAAGCGGAACATGGAGGATGTTCTGTTGATGTTTCATTTGCTATATACAAATCCTTCGGAAGACCTGTACGGCGGGTATTCGCTGTATGATTATTCGCTGCCGTGGTATCAGAACCATCTGTGGGAGGACGGGGTGCCTTTTCGGTCGCCCTATCTTCCGGACCGGCTTGCGAAATATCAGGGGAATCTGCCGTGGTATCACAATCCTTCGAAGACGGTTTATGTGCGGAGAAATATTTGCCATATGCTGGAGAGCGGGTATTTTGCTTCGGAGCTGGAGATTTTCAGGAATCTTACGGAGGTGATCATGCCGCATTTTCAATGGTGGTACGCGGATATCGCTCTTTATGAGGAGAAGGACGGCTACCGGACGGACTGGCGGCTGGAGAGGACGAAGATTCGGACGAGGCTGACGGCGGACGGGGTGATCCGGCCCAAGTGGAAGCACGAGGTGACGCTTTTTCAGCTGGTGCGGGCGAAGTATCCGGATACGTTATACCAATACCGGCCGGAATGGCTCGGGAGGCAGAGCCTGGATCTGTATATTCCGTCGCTCAGGACGGGCGTTGAGTACCAGGGGGTGCAGCATTATCTGCCGGTCGGGTTTTTCGGGGGCGAAGAGGCCCTTGCGCAGCGCAGGCTCCTGGATCAGCAGAAGAAGCAGCTTTGCGAGGAGAACGGCGTGCGGCTGGTCGAGTGGCCGTACGACGTTGAGCCGACAGCGGGGAATCTTCGGGAGATGATCGGATAAGACAGTGGGGACAGTCCCTGGTGTCTGGCCAGACAGTGGGGACAGTCCCTGGTGTCTTATAAGACAAGGGGGACAGTTCCTGGTGTCTTACAGAAGAGGTGATAGACCATGTGTTGCAGATATTGGATGGAGGAGTCGGCCGAACTTCGTCCCATCGTCGAAGAAATGAATCGCTCGCCGCTCGTGAAGCGGTGGGAGAATAAGACAGAGATCGTGACGTCCGGTGAGATCCGGCCGACCAATGTTGTGCCGGTGATTGCCCCGGACAAAAGCGGAAATCGCGCCGTTTATCCGATGAAGTGGGGATTCCGGGCGAAGTCTCTGCTTTTGAATGCCCGGACCGAGACGGCGGCGGTAAAGCCCATGTTCAAAGAGGCCTGGGCCAGACACCGGTGCGTCGTACCGGCGTCCTGGTATTTTGAGTGGGAGCATCTGCGCGGTAATGACGGCAAGGTCCGCAGCGGGGATAAATACAGGATCCGGCCAAAGGATTCCGCGATGACCTGGCTGTGCGGGCTGTACAGGATTGAAGAAGGTCTGCCGGTTTTTGTAGTGCTGACAAGGGAGCCGGGTGAGGAGATTCGGCGGCTCCACGACCGGATGCCGCTGATCATGCCGGAGCAGCTGGTAAATGAATGGATCCGGCCGGACATCAATCCTGAGAGATTGCTGACGGAGGCACTTACCGAAATGGAATTTGAGAAGGCGCTGTAAGACAGTAGGGACAGTCCCCACTGTCTGGCCAGACATCAGGGACTGTCCCCGGTGTCTTATTGGAAGGTCTCCTTCAGCTGCCGCAGAAAGCGTTCCGCGATCGGTGTGAATGCCTGGTAGCGGTTCCATGCGATGTAGAGCGTGGCCTCGCACGCCGGCGATAAAGGTCTGAAGGCAAGGCCGCTGTTTTCGGAAGTGTCGATCAGGTTGCGGAAGGTGAGAAGATATCCGAGGCCTTCCCGCGTGAAGATGGAACCGTTGTAGGAGAGGCGGAATGAACCTTCCAGTTTCAGCTTTGAGAAGGAGCTGCCGGCCCAGGATTTGATGTCGCCGTTCCAGGCCTGCTCGGAGCAGAATAAAGGAAGGCCGACCAGGTCGTCCGCCCGGATCGCATCTTTTTCCGCGAGCGGATCATTTTCCGGAATGACCAGCCCCCAGACATCCTTTTCCGGAAAAGCCAGGTACTCGTACTTCCGGGCGTCCGGCAGTTCGGCGAGGACCAGAAAATCCAGAAGACCCTTATCCAGCTTGTCCGCGATCTGCTCCGTGTCGCCGCTGGTGATGTGGTAATACAGGTTCGGATAGCGGGTCTTGAAGTCCCTGATCACGCGCGCGAGGTACCGGATCTGGTACGACTCCGCGAGCCCCAGGTAAAGCTCCCCTCCGCTGATATCGTCCAGGGAAATGAATTCCCGCTCAATCTTATCCGCCATACTGACGAGATCCTCCGCCCGGTTCCTCAGCAGCACGCCCTCTTCCGTCAGCCGGATGCTGAAGCTGTGGCGGGTAAATAATTTCTTCCCGAGCTCGTCCTCCAATGATTTCAGCGCCTTCGAAAGAGTCGGCTGCGTGACATGCAGGGTTTCGGCGGCACGGGTCATATTTTCCTCCCTTGCAACAGCCAGAAAATAGCGTAAAGTCCGGATCTCCATTTGGCGGGGTTCCTTTCGGGTTTCATTTTCAAGATATTCAAAAATGGAATAACACGAAATAAATTATAACTATTAGCACATCCCTTTACAAGCGGTTATGATAGCATTGCCGGAAGGAAATGAGACAGCATTTTAAAAAGAACAGAACCTGGAAAGAGGCATGCGGAAATGGGCGCGAAAGAACAACTGATTGAGGGACTTTCCGATGCGGGATGCAGTATGGAAGCGGCCGAACGGATCGGCAGACTCTACGAGGCGGGCAATTACCCGGAAATGCTTCACCAGATGAAAGCGCAGCGCTGCGAGCTGATCGACGAGATGCACCGAAGCCAGCGCAGGGTGGACCGCATGGATTTTCTGATCCGGAATCAGGAAAAGCAGATGAAATGAAAGAAAGCGAGGACGTGGATCATGATGAAAATGGAACAGCTGAATCTGACGGAGAAATGGGACAAGACATTTCCGAAGAGCGATAAGGTCGATCACTCAAAGGTGACATTTGTGAATCGTTACGGCATTACACTTGCGGCGGATCTGTATGTGCCGAAGGGCGCGGAGGGGAAGCTGCCGGCGATTGCGGTGTGCGGGCCATTTGGCGCCGTTAAGGAACAGTGTTCCGGTCTTTACGCGCAGACCATGGCGGAAAGAGGTTTCCTCACCATCGCGTTTGACCCGTCCTTCACCGGTGAAAGCGGCGGAAATGTCCGCTACATGGCTTCCCCGGATATCAATACGGAAGATTTTATGGCGGCGGTTGACTTCCTGTCCCTTTGCGACAAGGTCGATCCGGAGCGCATCGGGATCATCGGCATCTGCGGCTGGGGCGGCATGGCTCTGAACACGGCGGCGCTTGATACCCGCATCAAGGCAACGGTAGCTTCCACGATGTACGACATGACCCGCGTCAACGCCAAAGGGTACTTCGACAGCGAGGACAGTGAGGAAGCGCGCTATCAGAAGAGAGCGGCCATGTGCGCGCAGAGGCTTGCGGACCTTAAGGCGGGCGAATACACGCTCGGCGGCGGGGTAGTCGATCCGCTTCCGGAGGACGCGCCTTATTTTGTAAAAGATTACTATGATTACTACAAGACGGATCGCGGCTATCACGTCAGGTCGCTCAACTCCAACGGCGGGTGGAACGTCATTGGCTGCGAGTCTTTCATGAACCAGCCGATCCTGAAGTACTCGAACGAGATCCGTTCCGCGGTCCTTGTGATGCACGGGGAAAAGGCGCACTCCTGCTACTTCGGCAAGGACGCTTACGCGGATATGGTGAGGGACAGCAAGTATACGGACAACAAGGAGCTGCTGATCATCCCCGGGGCTTCTCATACGGACCTGTATGACGGCGGGGAGAACAATGCGATTCCGTTTGATAAGCTTCAGAGCTTCTTTGAGGAGTATCTGAGGTAAAGATAAGACAGTGGGGACAGTCCCTGGTGTCTGGCCAGACACCAGGGACTGTCCCCACTGTCTGGTTTTGTGCTATAATGTGCAGCGGACATTCAGGAATCGGAGAAAACAGATGTACGCGAATTACCATACACACACCTGGCGGTGCGGCCACGCGACGGGCACCGAACGTGAATATGTTGAAAATGCAATCCGGAGCGGCCTGAAGATTCTCGGCTTCTCGGATCATACACCGCAGCTGTACGACGGAGATTACTATCCGGAAAGGCAGAAAATGCGCCCCGAGCAGCTGGAGGATTACGTGGACACCGTTCTGGCCCTGAAGAAGGAATATGAGCGGGAGATCGAGATCCACCTGGGCCTCGAAGTCGAGTACTACCCGAAGTATTTTGAACGCCTGCTTCGCTTCACGGAGCCGTATCCGATCGAATACATGCTTCTCGGCCAGCACGCCCTCGGCAACGGCGAGCCGGGCGATCTGTTCGCCTTCTCGCCGACAGACGCGCCGGAGGATCTGCTGCACTACATTTCTCAGTGCCTCGAAGCACTGGAGACCGGAAGATTTCTCTATTTCGCGCATCCGGACGTGCTCCGGTTTACGGGAGATCCCGCGTTTTATCAGCGGG
Organism: uncultured Eubacteriales bacterium; assembly: GCA_900319795.1. Classification (GTDB taxonomy): domain Bacteria; phylum Bacillota; class Clostridia; order Lachnospirales; family Lachnospiraceae; genus Chordicoccus. Next base: position 22,748 of record ONPU01000016.1, read on the forward strand.
AAATGCGGCGCCTGTGCGTCAGAGCAAAAGAGCTCCGGATCCCGCTGGAAATCAACCTGCTCGGACTCGGCGACCATCGCAATTATCCGAATCCTCTTTTCTGGGAGGTCGCCGCGGAGGTCGGCAATCAGGTCGTTCTCGGCTGCGACGCGCACAGGCCTGAAAATGTGTACCGCCCCGAAGTCATTTCCCAGGCAGAGGAAATGGCGGCCGGCCTGAACCTTACGGTGCTTGAGAGCCTGCCGCTGTCGTGATTTTTGAACCGGCATATCGTTCATATGGATCGCCTATTCTCATGGAGGATAGGCGATCTTCAGATTCCGGGGTCCGTTGGCTTTTATCCGGGGTCAGTCATTTAGCAGAAAATCCAGGATACGCTGCTTGTAATCCGGCGCCATGTCGTAGGCGGCGTGCCCGTATCCATTATACATATGGAAAATGAAACCCGGGCGCCCCTCCAGCTTCTCCGCGATCTGGCGGGAGGCTTCGGCTCCGAGGACGCGGTCGTCTTCGGAGCCCATAAGGAGCACCGGGCAGGAGATTTTCGTAAGGTCGTCATGGACGTCGAAATGCTGCGTGCCATTTGCCAGAATCATAAAACGGCGCAGGTCTTCTTCGGTTACGGTTTTTGCTGTTTCGGTAAGCATTTCCCGGAACTGCTCATATGCTGCCTCCGGGAACAGGGCCTTGCCGAAGGCGTGGTACAGCTCGGTCGCCTTTCCTTCTTTGGCGAGGGCGGTCCATTGATCAAGGGAATGGAACTGCTCGTCCGTAATGCGGGCCGAGGTGGAGCCGAGCACCAGCTTTTTGACAAGCTGCGGGTGGTCGATCGCGATCTTCATCGCGATCATGCCGCCCTGGGACACGCCGAACAGGTTCACCCGGTCAAGACCGATGGCCTCGATCGCCTCGGCCGTGTCGCGCGCCATATCATACACCGAATATTCCGGCGGCAGATCCGCCCGCCGGTCAAAGAGACAGATCTTGTAGTGCCCGGCCAGCAGCCGGTACGCGCCCTTCACGCTCTGGGCCGACCCAAGCACACTCTGCACGCTGATACCGGGCAGGATCACAAGGGGCTCCGGGCCCTTGCCGAACTCAAGGTACTGCATAGTGAAATTGTTGGTTTTTACGGTTTTGATGGCAGTGTTCATGTGAAGGCTCCTTTTAGATCAGACAGCGGGGACAGTCCCTGGTGTCTGGCCAGACACCAGGGACTGTCCCCACTGTCTGATCCGCGGACGGCCCTGGCGATCGAGACGTCTACTTTGCTGTAAGGAATCAGCATTGCCTGGAAGGCGTGGTAGAGGTCCGACTTGCCCGGCCAGACGGTCTCTTTTAACTGGTTGTGTTCGTCGAGCTGGTGGAACCAGGAGCCGCAGCTCTTGTCCAGCACGACCTCGTCGAGGTACTCAAGGTACGCAGCGAAGTCGTCCGCATACTTCTCATTGCCTGTCACCCGGTAGAGGACCGCGGAAGTGTTAATTGCCTCGGCCAGCGTCCAGTGCATCCGGTCGTGGACGACCGGCTTGCCTTCCCAGTCGGTGGTGTAGACGATGCCTCGTTCGCCGTCGGCGCACCAGGCGTCCTTTACGGCCCTGTCGTAGAGCGCGCAGGCGGCCTCGATGTATTCGGAAGCATCCACCGGACTGCTCTTGGCCCACTGAGTGATGAGGCGCGCCCATTCGATGCCGTGTCCGGGCGTCGCGCCGTAAGGCTTGAAGGGGTCGTCCGGCGTATCTTTATTTTTCTCGAGATCGGGCGTCCAGTCTTTTGTGAAATGTTCCGGGATCCGCCACGAATTGCCCTTTGCCCATTCAATTACATGAGAAATGATCCGCCCGGCCCGGACGCGGTACTTTTCATCCTCAAGAGCGTCCGCAGCTGCGAGAAATGCCTCGACCGTATGCATATTTGCATTGACGCCGCGGTAGTCGTCGAGCACCGTGAATTCCGTATTCCAGGTGTCTGAGGACAGCCCTTCCTCCTCATTCCAGAAATACTTGTCATAGATCTGAAGAGCTTCATCCAGAAGTTCCTTCGCTCCGTCGATCCCGGCGAGATACGCGCTTGTCGATGCCAGGATTACAAAGGCATGGGCATAGCACTGTTTGTCCGGCACTACCTCGTTGTCCTTTGTAAGGCCGGCGTACCAGCCGCCGTGTTCCCTGTCCTTCAGTTCGCCGCGAATGCCCTTGATGGCCGCCTCCGCGAGCTCCCGGCTGCCCGGATCGCCCTTCATGGCTCCCATGCTGTACACATGGGCCATACGGCAGGTGATCCAGGTTTCACGGTTCCGTTCCTTCCACGGCGTCCCGTCGTCGCCCAGATAGTAGCTCCCGCCGCCCGGCGACGGAAACTGCCTGCCGAAATCGAGAAGCGCCTGCGCGTTCGCTTTGAGAAATGCCTTGTTTTCCTCAGTGTCGATCATGTATTTACGATCCATAGTTTCCGTATCCTTTCCTTAATATTGGTTCAAGTATACGCCATATAGTTTTCCAAGTATATGTCAACGTATCGAATATACGCTCCTTACCTCAAGCTGCTCCGCATGGCCCTTCAGCACTTTTACGCGCTTTTCGCCGCCGTTTAAATCGAAGAAATTGTCGCTTAAGAGGAGATCGTCATGTTCATTCCGGATTTCAATACTTTTTGCAAAATGTTTCGCGCTCACCACAATCTCATCGCCCTCGCATTTCACATCCAGTCCCGGATCCGTAAACCGGAAATGCTTCGGCGCGCAGAAGAGCACCGTTCCGCCCGAAATCTCTTCGCCATTTTCAAGAAGCTGGTAGCTTACGTAATTCTCATAGAGCTTTGCGTCTGCCATATCTTCCCTGTCAAGCCACACAGAAGTCAGAGGCTCCACCGTCAGCGTCTCACTCTTTTCCCGGATGACCGATGCGTAGCGGTCCCTGAGCTGCCATTTGACCGTCACCGTCCGCGCCTGCATGGATTCGTTGGCCACATTGAGGCGGATCGACTTCTTCACCGGGAAGGGCTCGGCGTTCGTATTTATGGTCTGGCTGAGCAGCCCTTCCTCCTCGCACGAAACCATCAGCGGAGCGAAGAATCTCTTCGCGTAGTAGTGCAGCGCCTTCCACCTTCCGTAGTAGTCGATGGACGCCCACGACGCGACCGGCCAGCAGTCATTGAGCTGCCAGTAGACCGCTCCCATGCAGCGCCCCCTGTTTCTCCTGAAATGCTCGACGCCGTACCGGATCGCCTCTCCCTGCAGGAGCTGCGACGCGTAGATCAGCGTGTCGAGATCATTCGGATAGAGGAACGTCTGCTCCATGTAGTTCATGATCTTGCCGTTGGCCGACGCGTTTCTCTGATGCTTCTCCATTATATAGGAAAATACGTTCCGGTCCTCCGGCAGCGTAAAGCTTTCGACCGTTTTGATCGACGGAAATGACTGGAAGCCGAATTCCGACAGATAACGGAAATGGAATTTCCTGTATTCGGTAAATGGTTTATTTCCGTGCCACACATCCCAGTAATGCACGTCTCCCCTGTTTTCCGAATTCGGATCGTCAAATGCTCCGCCCGAAGAAGGCGACGCCGGCCAGTAGAAGCGGTCGGGATCCTCCGTCTCGAGGAGCCTCGGGAAGAGGTATTCGTACATCTTGACGTAGTCGCTCTGAATCTCGTTCTTCGCGCCCCATTCGCCTTTCTTCACGAACATTTCCATCTCATTATTGCCGCACCACAGGCCGAGGCTTGCGTGGTGGCGCAGCCGTCGGATATTGTCGCGGAGTTCAGCGAGGATATTGTCCTCAAACGCGCGTGTCAGCCTGTAGTTGGCGCAGGCGAACATGAAATCCTGCCAGACGACAAGTCCCATTTCGTCGCAGGCGTCGTAAAAATCATCGGAAGGGTAGAGACCGCCGCCCCAGACGCGGATGCAGTTGAAATTCGCGGCCACACACTGCCGGATGAGATCGTATGTCCGTTCCCTGTTTGTGCGGGGCAGGATATTGTCCTCCGGAATATAATCCGCACCCATGGCGAAGAATTTCACGCCGTTGACCATATGCGCGAACTCCGAGCCGAACTCGTCTTTTGCGGTGCTCATTTCCATCTTGCGGATGCCGATCCGCCTCGTCCAGTCGTCGATGAACGTTCCGTCCTCATCAAGGAGCTCCACCGCCACTTCGTAAAGCGGCTGACTGCCCAGTCCGTTCGGCCACCAAAGCTGAGGATTCTCGACTGTGATTGAGGCCTTTCCTTCTCCGTTTTCATTGAAAATGACTTCTGCCGCGTCCGCGATTTTACTCTCGTCAGGCGCGGTAACGCTGACAGCCGCGGAGGGCCAAATGGCGCCGCCCCCGGCTCCCTTTACGGCTTCTGCTTTTATACTGATGTCCAAAGTGACAGACGTCAGATCCTCATTGAACTTTTCACTCACGTAGACACTGTCGAGTCTTGCTTTGCGGACGAGGAGGAGTTCCATTTCCCGCCAGATTCCCGCGTCAGGCAGTCTTGGGCCCCAGTCCCAGCCAAACATGTAATGCCCTTTGCGGATCTTGGGGAAGCCGCGCATCGCGTCCTCGGTGCCGAGGATCGCGGGATCGGCCTTATACTGCTCAGAAATATAATTCACAGGGGAATGAAAATAAACCTCAATCTCATTCCCTTCGGTTTTGAGCAGTTCCCGTACCGAGAAGTCCCATATACGGTGCATGTTGTTCACGCTGCCGAGACTCTGCCCGTTCAGCGTGATGTCCGCAATCGTATCAAGACCGCTAAAGCGGAGCAGGATTTCGTCTCCGTCTTTGACCTCATTAAGCGCGGCATCGAAGGTGCCGCTGTAGATAAAGTCATTTTTCATGAGCGCAAGAGCTGCGTCTTCATTGTCCCTGTAGTAGGGATTGTCGAGGCGGCCCGCAAGGATCAGGTCGTTATAGACGGATCCGGGGACATGCGCGTCATAGACAGCGTTCTCACCGGCGATCCTCATTTCCCAGCTCTGTGCGGAATTAATTCTTTTCATTTTAGGTCTCCCTGCTTCTGAAAATGTCTGTCAGGCGGCTTTCCAGACGCTCATTTTACCATTAGTTCTCAAAATGTAAGTTTAGCATTGTCCGGGTACTCAATAGAAGAGTTTTTATTGACAAACAATCCTTATGATAGGAGAATAAAAAATGAAATAGATAATAAAGCAAACATGACAGGAGAAGCAGCAAGATGGAAGAATTTAAAAACAGATACCTGCGGCCCGGCCGCAAAGTCACCGACCAGTTTCTTCTTGCGGCGGTGATCACATTTGCTGTTTTGGCGATAGCGGAATTGTTTTTGCCGATAGGCTCCCTGCTGCTTGGCACGTTTGAGCGCCTCCTTGGCGGGGATCACGACGCGGCGGTGTTTCTGGAGGCCTATTTTTCATTTATCAGCATCTGGATCGGGATGTTCCTTGTGGTCCTCATTTTCAAAATCAACAGACCGATGCTGCGTGCCGTGAAATACTGCAGCTCAAAGGACAGGGGACTCAACGGGAATCCTGCCGGAAATAATGGATGGGGACTCCTGATCGGCCTCGCACTGGGTTTCGGAACCAACGGACTCTGCATCATTCTGTCCGCTCTTCTGGGGGACATCCACCTTTCGTACAGCGGATTTAAACTGATTCCGTTCCTTGTGTTTTTCATCAGCGTATTTATCCAGTCGGCAGCCGAGGAACTGGCAAACCGCTGGTATCTGTATCAGAAGCTGCGCAGAAGATATAAGTCGCCGTGGTTCGCGATCATTGTCAATTCCCTGTTATTCATGGCGATGCATCTGGCAAATCCGGGGATTACGGTTACGAGCATTGTGCAGCTGATGCTTGTGGCAGTGCTCCTTTCTCTCCTTGTTTACTACTACAACGGTCTATGGATCGCCATGGCCTTCCACGCGGGATGGAACTTCACCCAGAGCATTTTCTTCGGCCTGCCGAACAGCGGGATTGTTTCAGCTTATTCCGTATTCAGGTTGGACGCGGCTTCGGCGACCAACGGGCTGTTCTACAACGTCAACTTCGGCGTAGAGGGTAGTGTGGGCGCGGGGGTGATCCTTGCCGTGATCATCGTGATTGTGATCTTGCTCAACCGCGGGAAGACGGAGCATACGGATGTATGGACAGACGCGGACCGGGAAGCGGTCGAAAAAGCTGCCGCGAAGGAAGCGGCAGTGAAGGCCCGTATGGAAGAGATGAGGCAGACGAGAAATGTCGAAGACGAGAAAACTGAAGAACATCGGAGTGAAGTACAGCAGAGCGAAGTACTAAAGAGTGAAGAACAATGAAGATCTATGTGGATTTTGATGATTGCCTGTGTGAAACGGCAGGATTTTTCTCGGGTTTTGTAAAGGATCTTTTCGGGATCGATGTGCCGTATGAGAACATTCACTATTTTGATTTGAAGAAGTCATTTTCCCTGACGGAAGAGCAGTATGAGGAAATGATGCTCAAAGCACACACCCCGGAGATTCTCCTTACGCTTGAGGAGACCCCGGGCGCGTCGGACGTCGTGAACCGCTGGCTCGACGAAGGGCATGAGGTCTCCGTCATTACGGGACGTCCTTACAGCGCCTATGAAGCTTCGAGGGAGTGGCTCGACCGCCACGGCCTTTCCCGGATCGGCCTGTACTGTCTCAATAAATACGGAAGGGACAGCTTTATCAAAAACAGTGACTTCAGTCTTGAACTTGAAGACTATTATAAAATGCATTTTGATGTTGCCGTGGAGGATTCGCCGTCGGCGTTCCGCTTCTTTGAGCATCTGCCGGAATTGCAGGTCATGGTCTATGACAGGCCGTGGAACCGGGAACATGCATTTCCAAACGGAAATTATACGCGCTGCGCGGACTGGATGAGGATTGAGGAGCAGGTAAATCAGCGGATATGTCAGAAAAGAAAAGATCAATAGGAAAAAATATCATATTCCGGCTGGCCGTCCTCGGAGTCTTCCTGTTTGTCGGAACCGGACTTGCGGCAGGCATCGGGATGTACCAGCAGAATCTGAAGATCTACAGGAAAGCCGCGGCGTCCTATGTCAATATCCTCACCTATGAAGTCGATATGGTCAATATCAGTGAGATCATTCAGCATGAACAGGAACTCCATGAGATCGGCTCCAAATTGAAGGCTTATTATGAGGATTATGAGACCAACGAGGAGGATTATCGAAAGCTCAAAGAGGAAACCGGAAAGGAACTGTCTGACCTCTACAGGGAGTGGGGAGAGATTGACACATTCATTGTCGGCTTCGGAAATCTCTGCACGGATATCCGTTACGCGTATGTCGCCATTCCAAAGGAAGATGAGATGGTCTATATCTGGGATTCCGATCTTGAGGGTCTGACGATGACGACTCCGTTTAATCATTTTCCTTACATCGGGAAGGAAAAAGAGCACTTTATGGCTGCGATGCGCGGTGAGGTGATGGAAGATTTCTTTACGGACTATTCGGGTGGGGAACTCTTCGGAACGGCGCTGAGCCCGATCTGGGATGAGAATGATCAGATCTGTGCCGTGGTCGCGGTTGATATTTCCGTCAGCAGCATCAGGCAGGCGCTATTGAAGCTGCTGGTCAATATTGCGCTGGCCATTCTCATGATCATGCTGGTTTCAATGACCGTTTATCACTATGTGGCTCAGAAGAAAATCGTCAACCCGATTGTCAAGCTGACCCGGGCCGCGGACAACCTTGTGAACAACCTGCAGAGGGGGGACAGCGAGCCATTTACTGTGGACGTCCATACAGGGGACGAGATCGACGTACTGGCCAGATCCTTTGAAAGCATGGACTTAAAGCTCCTGGACTATATCCGCGAAAACGCTGCGATTACTGCGGAAAAGGAGCGCATCGGGACGGAACTCGATCTCGCCAAACGGATTCAGGCGGATATGCTGCCGCAGATCTTTCCGCCGTTCCCCGAAAGGCATGAGATCGATCTGTACGCGTCCATGGTTCCGGCCAGGGACGTCGGAGGGGATTTTTACGATTTCTTCATGCTTGATGAGAACCGGTTGGCACTGGTGATCGCGGACGTCTCCGGGAAAGGAATACCGGCCGCGCTCTTCATGATGATGTCCAAAAATATGGTCCAGAACTTCGCGCAGACGCTGGACAGCCCGGCAGCGGTGCTGAGAAGGGTGAACAACCGGATCTGCCGGAATACGCAGACGCAGATGTTCGTCACTATATGGCTCGGTGTACTGGATCTGAAAACAGGGCTTCTTACGGCTGCCAATGCCGGACATGAGTATCCGGTCTTTATGGAGCCGGGCGGGGATTACAGGATCGTCAAGGATAAGCACGGACTTGTAGCCGGTGGTGTGGAAGGCTACCCTTACACCGAGTATCAGATGCAGCTTGCACCCGGGACCCGCCTGTTCCTCTATACGGACGGCCTTCCGGAGGCAACCGATACCGGCGAAAAGATGTTCGGAACGGAGCGGATGCTGAAGGCCCTCAACGAAGTAAAGGACGGAACGCCAAAGGATGTCCTCGACCATGTCACGGAGTGCGTGACGGCTTTCGTCGGCGACGCGCCGCAGTTTGACGACACGACGATGCTGTGCCTGAATTATTATGGAAATGAAACGCCTCCGGCACCTGCCGGAGTTGAGGTTTAAGAAAAAAGGGGTATTGCACGAAACTGTGCAATACCCTTTTGAATTAGCCTTGTGGAGATCAGTCGCCGATAATGCTCGATGCGATCCAGCCCTTCTGGCCGTTGACTCTGACTTCGCTGAAGTAACGATCATCGTCTTCATTGAAGATTCTTCTGCCGGTTGTGTTGACCTTTGTGCCGTTCTTCAGGGAATCGATCTGATCGAAGCCTGTGCCCGGGCCGTTTCTCAGAGCCGCGTGTTTGCTGGAACCTGTATCTACGTAACGGACTGCGCCGCCTACTACTTCATCAAGAGCTTCATCGTTAATTCTATTAAGATCTGACATGATATTGTTCCTCCGTTTTTTAATTGCCGCTTTTTGCGGGCGTTTGTTTTTGTTTGACATGCACAGATTATCATATCTTTTATCACACTTCTGTCACAAAGAAGAAAATAGAATATTTGAAAAGGAAGGCGCGTGGTTTTATGGAAATTTCACTCCTGTTTTACTATAATAAACAAGTATATGAAAGTGTTTACGGAGGAATACGATGATTCACGGGAACGAGAGAATGCATTTCTCATCCGATTATATGGAGGGCGCCCATCCGCTGATCCTGAAGAGGCTCTTTGAAACCAATATGGAAAAGACCTCCGGATACGGGACGGACGAATTCTCGAAAGAGGCTGGAAATAAAATCCGTGCCGCCTGCAATGCGCCGGAAGCGGATGTGTTTTTCCTCACCGGAGGCACGCAGACCAACGCCACCGTGATCGACGCGCTTCTCCATACCTATCAGGGGGTCGTTGCCGCGGATACCGGCCATATCAGCCTTCACGAAGCGGGGGCTATTGAGGCCGGCGGCCATAAAGTTCTCACCCTCCCGCACAGGGACGGGAAAATCGCGGCAGAGGATGTCAGCCGCTTTCTTCGGGACTTTTGGGAAGATGAAAATCACGAGCATATGGTGATGCCCGGGATGGTTTACATTTCCCAGCCGACGGAGTACGGGACGCTGTATTCCCTGAAAGAGCTCAGTGAACTGAGCGAGATCTGCAGGACGAACCATATACCGCTCTATCTTGACGGGGCGAGGCTGGCTTACGCGCTGGCAGCTCCCGAAAATGACGTGACGCTGCCCGACCTGGCCGCCCTGTGCGACGTCTTCTATATCGGCGGCACCAAATGCGGCGCCCTTTTCGGCGAAGCGGTTGTCATTCCGCGGCATGGTTTGATTCCGCATTTCATGACGATTATCAAACAGCACGGCGCGCTGCTTGCAAAAGGCAGAATCGCCGGCGTTCAGTTCGATACCCTGTTCACAGACAGGCTTTACGAAGAGATCGGAAAGCCGGCGGTCGAAGCCGCCAATGCGGTCCGGAAGGCGCTTAAGGAGAAAGGGTACCGGCTTGTATTCCCGAATCCGACGAACCAGGTCTTTGTGCTCCTTGAGAAGGAGCAGGCGGCAAGGCTATCCGAACAGATTGAGATGGGATTCTGGGAATATACCGACGATACGCATATGATCATGCGCATCGCGCTCAGCTGGGCTGTCGAACCGGATGAGGTGAAGCGCCTCATCGAATGTCTGTAGAGCACGAGGGGAATTATCCGGGGCAGCTTAAATGCTGAAGGATGGAAGGAGTATCTCTATGGATACGGAGAGAAAGAATAATTTAGTCGGTTTTGTCATCGCCGGCGGTCTGCTCGTGGCTGTCATCCTGGCGCTTGGCACCATGTGGATGGGCAACAGCGCGCGGAGGGACACCGTGAAGGCGGTAAGATCTGTCAGCCTTCTGTACATGGACGAGCTGGCCGGACGCCGGGAGCAGGTCGTGGAGTACAATCTGAACGACAATATCCGCGTGATCAATATCGCGCTGGACATGATCAACGAGGATGCTTTAAGCGATCTGGAACATATGCGGATGTACCAGAGAAATGTCAAACAGCTGTTTGACCTGGAGCGCTTCGCGTTTGTAGATGACAGCGGACTCATCTATACGGCTGACGAAGGAATTGTGGACGAGATGGATCAGTATTCCTTCGATTACAAGACGCTTTCCGAGCCTGAAATTTCCGTGAAAGACCTGGAAAACCCGGAAAAGAAGGTGATCATCGCTGTTCCGATCAGAGACCGGAACCTTTATATAGAGGGGAAACAGCTGACGGTCTGCTTCATGGAGATCGACATGGAAGTGATGCTTCAGGGTGTTTCCCTGAAGTCCCAGAGTTCGGGAGCGACATTCTGCAACCTCTACACCAGCGATGGAACAGCGCTCAGCAATACGGTTCTCGGCGGACTTGCTGTGGAAGACAATCTTCTGGAAGCCCTGTCCCGCGCCGATTATGAGGAGGGCTACTCCTATGAGCAGGTTGCCAAAGACTTCAGCGAGGGCAATAGGGGCAACGTGTCCTTCAACTATGACGGTTTTCAGGAGACGCTCAGCTATGTTCCCGTAAGCGGGACGGACTGGTTCCTGACCTATCTCATAAGGGAGAGCGTGATCAGCGACCGGATCAGCCCGGTTACTGAAGAAATCGTTTTGAAAAGTCTGGTTCAGTCGATTTTGACCGTGCTCGTGCTGGCGACGATCTTCTCGTTCCTGATCATCCAGCTTAGGAGAAACGCAAAGCTGACCCTTGAAAAGGAAACCGCGGAGACCGAGAACCGGATCAAACATCAGGAACTGGAGCAGAGGCTTGCCCTTCAGCAGCAGCTCCTTGAGCAGAAAGCGGAGCAGGAACAGCAGGAGAAGATGATTACAGCCCTGGCTTCGGATTACCGCAGTGTCTACTATATTGAACTGGACACCGATCAGGGGGTCTGCTATCAGGCGCGCGATGACCTTGACGGGTTTAAAGTGGGTGAGAAATTTGCCTACATGGAATCGGTTACCGCTTATTGCAACAGGTACATACTGGAAGAATACAGGGAAGAGTTCCTCAGCTTTATTCAGCCGGACGCGATCCGCGAGAGTCTGAAGGAGAGCCGGGTCATTTCCTACGTCTACAAAATCAATGTGTGCGGGAAGGAATCGTATGAGGCGGTGCGTTTCGCGGGTGTCAGCCATCCGGGGGACAGCGACGACCGTCTTGTACACAATGTCGGCGCCTGCTTCATGGATGTGGACGCGGAGACGCGCAAATCCATCGAACAAAGGCAGGCCCTCAGCGAAGCTCTTGCCGAAGCGGAGCAGGCCAGCAAGGCGAAAACCGTCTTCCTGTCCAACATGAGCCACGAGATCCGGACTCCGATGAACGCGATCATCGGCCTTAACAATATCATGTTGAATGAACCGGATCTGCCGGACAAAGTGCGCTCGAATCTGCAGAAGACCAGCGATTCCGCCCACCATCTCCTCGGAATCATCAACGATATCCTGGATATGTCGCGTATCGAATCCGGGCGGATGGTCGTTAGGAACGAAGAGTTCTCATTTGCGAAAAACCTGGAACAGGTCAACGCGATCGTCAGCGGGCAGTGCCGTGACAAGGGACTTACATACGAATGCCGGACGATCGGAAACATCGACGACTCCTATGTGGGTGACGGCGGAAAGCTGAAGCAGATCATGATCAATATTCTCGGCAATTCCGTGAAATTCACTCCGGAAGGCGGGACCGTAACCTTCCTCATCGAGGAGGGCCGGCGCTATGAGGGGAAAGCCGTATTGAAGATGATCTTCAAGGATACCGGTGTCGGCATCAGTCCGGAATTCATGCCGCACCTCTTCGACTCCTTTGCCCAGGAGGATTCATTTGCCGCCAATCAGTACGGCAGTACGGGCCTTGGCCTTGCGCTGACGAAGAACTTCGTGGAGCTCATGAACGGGCGGATCGAGGTGGAAAGTGAAAAAGGAGTCGGTACGACATTTACCGTAACGGTTCCGCTGGGCGAGTCCCAGAGAAAAGACGGGACCGAGAAGCGAATCGTGAACCTCGAAAATATGAGCGCGCTCGTGATCGACGACGATCCTATCGCTTTGGAGCATGCGCAGATCGTACTCGGACAGGTGGGAATGTCCTGCGACACGGCCTCTTCGGGACCGGAGAGCGTCGAAAAGGTGAAGTTGCACCATGCGCGGCGGGAGGATTACGATCTCATTCTTGTAGACTGGAAGATGCCGGAACAGGACGGAGTGGAGACGACCAGACAGATCCGGGAGATTGTCGGCAAGGACACGCCGATCATCATCCTCACATCCTATAACTGGGACGATGTGTTCGATGAGGCGAAAGACGCGGGCGTGGATTCCTTTGTGCCGAAGCCTCTCTTTGCCGGAAATGTCATGGATGAGTTCCAGCACCAGTTCAAGAAGAAGACTGCCGCTCAGAATCAGGCAAAAGCGGACCTTACCGGGCGCCACATACTTCTGGCAGAGGATATCGCGGTCAACGCGGAAATCATGAAAATGGTGCTCAGTATGAAGGAAATCGAAAGCGATACAGCCGAGAACGGACGGATCGCCGTTGACAAATATGTCGAACATCCGGAAGGATATTACGACGCGATTCTGATGGACATCCAGATGCCGGAGATGAACGGCCTTGAGGCGACGAGAGCGATCCGCGCGTCGGGCCATGGGGACGCGGAGACGATTCCGATCATCGCGCTTACCGCGAACGCCTTTGACGAGGACGTGCAGCGCAGCATGCAGGCCGGGATGAATGCCCATCTGAGCAAACCCGTGGATCCGGACATCCTGTTCAGTACGCTGGAGAGCCTGATCGGGCAGAGAGAAAGCTTAAAGGAAAGCAAAAAAGGAGATAACGATGAGTGAAATAAAGAATTCCTTCGAGGTATTTGCGGACGGCAGCGCGAATATGCCGAAAGAAATGCTGGATGGAATTACCCTTCTGCCGTGTGAATATACAGTGGACGGAAATCCCGTTATATACGAAGGCGATATAGACCGTTTCGACGGCCACGCGTATTACGAAGGACTGAAAAACGGAAAGAAGGTGAGCACAAGTCTTCTCAACGGACAGACATTCCTTACGCATTTTACACCGGTGCTTAAGGAGGGCCGCGATATTGTCTACGTGGCCATGAGCTCCGGAATCAGCGGTACGTACAACGCCGCGGTGAGCGCCGCCTCCGAACTGATGGAACAGTTCCCGGAGCGCTTTATCCATATCGTGGATTCTCACGGCTGCGGATTCGGCAACGCGCTTCTGGCAGTGAAAGCCGCGGAACTGAGCAAAGACGGCGTGGACGTGCGGGAAGCGGCGAGGATCCTCGACGAAGCGGTTCCCCATGCCTGCCAGTACTTTACGGTTGACGACCTGAACTTCCTGAAGAGAACCGGGCGCGTCAGCGGCGCGACCGCCATGATCGGAACCGTTCTGAACATCAAGCCGATCCTCTACGGAGACAGTACGGGCCATATCGTATCCTGCATGAAAGTGAGGGGGCGCAAAAAAGCGATCGAGGCACTCGCGGAAAAATACAGGGAAAAGAAGATGGACGGACCGGGGCAGAGGATCTGCATTTCCCATGGGGACTGCCTTGAGGACGCGGAAACGCTGGCGGGTCTCATCCGGGGGATTACGCCGGGCATTTCCATTACGATCTGCCAGCATGAGCCGTTTTCGGGATCCCATGTGGGGCCGGGGATGCTCGGGCTGTTTTTCTGGGGAGTGGAACGGTAAGAAAGAGGAGTGACAGGAAGATGCAGGCAAAGGAACAGGCTTTAAAAGATGTCAGGCTGTTTGTGCTGGATATGGACGGCACGATCTATCTGGGTGACAGGCCGATCGAAGGCGCCCTGGAGTTCGTGCGCGACGTGGAAAACACGGCGGGACGGGACTATCTGTTTTTTACAAATAATGCCTCCAAAGTGCCGGCTTCCTATGTGGACAAATTGAGGAAAATGGGTTTTCACGCGACGAAGGACCGGATCATGACGGCGGGAGACGTGAGCGCGGAATATTTCCTCAGGAATTATCCGGGAGCGCGCGTCTATCTGAACGGGACGACCGTGCTCATGGAAAACTGGCGTGAAAAAGGGATCCTCCTTGTGGAAGAGGATCCCGATATCTGCGTCCAGAGCTTCGATACCGAACTGACCTATCACCGGCTGGAGCGGATCTGCCACTATGTGCGGAACGGCGTGCCGTTTTTCGCGACCCATATGGATACGAACTGCCCTACGGAGGACGGTTATATCCCGGACTGCGGCGCGATCTGCCGCCTGATTACCGAGTCCACCGGCGTCGAGCCGCGCTTTTTCGGAAAGCCCTTTAAGGAGACCGTGGATATGATTGCGGCGGTCACGGGCGTGGCAGCGGCGGAGATGGGGTTTGTCGGAGACCGGCTCTATACGGATGTGGCCGTGGGCGTCAACAACGGTGCGAAAGGCTTCCTCGTGCTCACCGGCGAAGCCGATATGGAAACGGTCCGGAATTCCGATGTAGAGCCCACATGCATCTATGAATCGCTTGGCGAGATGCGAAAATACCTTTAAGTTACGTTAGAATTTTTGTATAGTCCTCGGCGCTTTCCGGGAATACCCGGAAGTCCGTGATCTCAAGCCCGACTTCACTGCCGGGCTCAAATTTTCCAAATGTATCGGCACCGGCGATGATCCGCAGATCTTTTTCCCCGGAGCGGACGCGGCAGTCGTCGAAATCTCCCATGAAGAATTCCCTAAGCATCACAGCCTTCAGATGAGCTTCGCCGGGCACGATCTGGATCTTTTCCGGGCGGATCATGACGTCTACGGGACCGGTCAGGGGACCGTCGTAGGGAAGGATGTCATTGACGCCCGTAAGGCGGATGGTGCCATTTTCCGAAACACCTTTCAAAAGATTGACTTTTCCGACGAAATCCGCGACGAACTGGTTGGCCGGGTGCTGGTAGATGTCGATCGGGGAGCCGCTCTGCTGGACGACTCCGGAATTGATGACAAATACCCTGTCGGACATCGTCATCGCTTCATTCTGGTCGTGCGTGACATAGACGACCGTGATGCCGAAGCGCTGCTGAATTTCCTTGATTTCAAAACACATCCGCTCGCGAAGCTTCGCGTCCAGATTCGAAAGGGGCTCGTCCAGAAGCAGGACCTTCGGCTGGGCGATCAGGGCACGCCCGAGGGCGACTCGCTGCTGCTGCCCGCCGGACAGTTCCGATGGCATGCGGGTAATATACTGGCTCAGGTGCACTGCCTCGAGAACCCTCTCGGTGCGCTCCTTGATTTCCGCTTTGGATTTCTTCTGTATTTTCAAAGGATAGGCGACGTTGTCGAAAACGTTCATATGCGGCCAGACCGCGTAGGACTGGAACACCATGCCGATGCCGCGCTTTTCGGGGGGCACGAAGGTGTCTGCGGAACTGACGACCCTGCCGTCCAGACGGATTTCGCCCGAAGTGGGTTTTTCGAAGCCGGCAAGCATCCGGAGCATCGTGGTTTTTCCGCAGCCGGAAGGGCCGAGGAGCGTGACGAATTCGCCGTCTTTGAATTCGTCGTGGAAATCCTCAAGAACCGTGACATTTCCATACTGTTTGCTGACGTGGTCTATTGTGATAACGGACATTTGATTTGCCTCCGTTGAGAATCCATTTTTCAAATGGAAAACTTGCCTTTTGAGAGTTTCCCCATCAGGAAATTGAACACCATGACGAGGATCAGGATCGCGCCGGCCATGGCCGAGGCGGTCTGCTGGCTGTGATAGGTCTGATACAGGTACAGTTCCACGCCCAGGGTTTCGGTGTTGCTCGAGTAGAGCAGGTTCGACATGGTCAGTTCATAGAAGCTCGGCATGAAGATGAGGAACCAGCCCGCCACGATTGACGGAATAATGAGGGGGAACAGGACGTCGGTCAGGCGCCGGATCCAGCCCGCGCCGGAGATCTGCGCCGCTTCTTCGAGGGACGGGCTCACCTGCGAGTAGGCGGAGCCCACGGTCCGAAGGCCCATGAGCATGTATTTGATCATGTACGCGATGACCATGATGAAAAGCGTGTTGTAAATGTTGATGCCGAACCTCCCGGACATGGTCATGATGAGCGCCAGCGCGATGACGACGCTCGGCGTGCCGCTTCCGACCGTGATGAGGAAGTTGGGAATGCTCTTGCCTTTCACGTTGGTCCGCTCCGACAGGTATGCCATAATGAGGCAGATGACCATGCCGAACGAGGCGGCCAGGGAGGCGTAGAGAAGCGAGTTGGCGGCCGATTTGAAAATGGAAGATCTGGAGAAAATCGTCTTCCAGTATTTGGTCGTCAGATTGCCCGCCGCGAATACGGATTTGCCCATGTTCATCGTAAGGGACGTGGCGAAAACCGTTCCGAAGGGAATCAGGATTACGACCACGGCGAACAGGGCGACCAGAATCGTGATGGGAATGCGGAAGCGGCCGAGGTCCACAATGGCCGGGCGCATCGATTTTCCGGAAATGGTGATGTAGTTCTTCCGGGCGAGAACCCGCTCCGAAATATACAGGATGATAAGCGCGAGGACCATCAGGAAAAATGCCAGCGACGTCGCGTCCGTAAGGCCTTCCGCCGAGCCGATCGAGACATATTCCGCGATACGGGTCGTCACGGTGTAGATCTTGCCGGGCGCGCCGATGATGGACGGGATGCCGTAGCAGGACATTGCGGCGACGAATACGAGAAGGCCCGCCGCGATAATGGACGGGAGCATCAGCGGAATCGTGACCGTGAAAAGGGTCTTAAGCGGTGAGGCACCGGAAATGCGGGAGGCTTCTTCCATCGTAGGGTCCATATTTTCCAAAGCACGGGAAATGGTAATGAACGCGTAAGGGTAGTAGAACGTGGTCAGAACCCAGATGAGGCCGCCCCTCGTATAGATGTTGAAGGGGAGGGCGGACAGGTGAAAGAGGTTCTTCAGAAACACGTTGAGCGTCCCGACCGTCGGATTGAGGAGCCGCAGCCAGGCCATCGCGCCCACATACGGGGGAACCATATATGTCGTTACGAAGAGAGTGCGGAAGAATTTCCTGCCGTACAGATTCGTACGTCCGACGAGCCATGCCAGGGGAAATGAAATGAGAATCCCGAACACCATGGACATCGCGGAGACGATGAGCGTGTTGACCAGGCAGGACCGGTTCAGCGCATAGGAATAGATCCTTTTCAGGCCTTCCATGGAGAAGCGGCCTTCGGGGAAGAAGGCGCGGATGGTCAGGTAGAGCAGCGGAAGGACCTGAAAAACCAGTAAAAAGGCTATGATCGCGAGGATCACGGCCCATTTTACATCAAAGCGAAAACGAGATTTTGACTTCAAAGCAGATGTCTCCTTATCTTGGAAGGAGTCCTTTATTCCGCGGGAACAGTGACGTGATTCTGGAACATGCCGCGGATGGCGTCGCGTTCCTTATAGCACTTTTCCCAGTCTACGGGGATGAATTTCGGAATCAGGTCGGTGACCGGGGATCCGTCGTAAGGATAGTCCTTGACGTCCGAACGGACTCCGTACATCCAGCCTTTGATGATCAGCTGCTGTCCGGCCGGGGAAAGGAAATAGTCTTCCACGGCTTCGCAGGCGGCGATGTTCGCGTTGGCGCTGACCTTTTCATCCACGATCATGATCGGGGACGGGATGGCGATCGTGCCGTCCTCCGGATAGATGGCTTCAAGTGCGGAGCCTTCTTCCTCTCTCTTCTTGAGGATGGACTCTTCGAGGACCATGATCTGCTTGCATTCGCCGGTCTCCAGCTTGGTCAGGGCGACCGAACCGGATTCGATCGCGACATTCTGCTGTCCCAGAGCCTTGAAATAGTCTTCGCCGTACAGGTCGTAAAGGGCCACGACGGACGAGTAGGCGGAACCGGAGGTCAGAGGGTTGCTCATGGAGATCATATCCTTGACGGAGCTGTCTTCGGCGAATTCCTTGAAGGTCTTCGGAAGCTCCTCCTTGTTGTAGAGGTCGGGATTGTAGCCGAGGACCATGTTGAGCACGCGCACCGGATACCAGTAGCCTTCTTCATCGTAGTCGAAGAGGAGCTTGTCCGTCTCGGCATATTTGTACGGGTGGAGCATGCCCTTTTCCTTCAGCTCGAGGGCGTAGGACGGCTCGGCGAGCATGAGGATGTCGCAGCCCATCTTGCCGGAATCCATCTCGGCGGCAATCTTGGACTGAAGCGTTCCGGATCCGCCCTGGAAGAACTCGATCTCCAGGTTGGGGAATACGTCCTTCAGGTCTTTTTCCATATCTTCGATGATGTCTTCGTACATGGAGGTATAGATGACGACTTTGCCGCTGACGTCGGTGTTGGCGCTGGCGTCGGCGGTTTCTGCGCCTGCTTCTGCCGCGTCGGCTTCGGTGTTTTCGGCGCCGGCTTCAGCTGCCTCGGCGGGCTGATCAGATGCTGCGGACTGAGAAGACGAGCTGCCGCCGCAGGCGCAAAGACCAAGGGCCATGCAAGCGGTCAGGATTAGAGAAAGTGCTTTCTTTTTCATATAATTCTTTCCTTTCGAAATAAATGACTCGACATCGAGGTGATTATACCACGAAACCAGACACCGGGGACAGTCCCCACTGTCTTATTTTAAGACAGTGGGGACTGTCCCCGGTGTCTTATCTCTTCCGCGAGCGCCGACGCCGGCATGCGCAGCGCGCCGAGGCTCATCGAGGTCAGCTGTTCCAGGCCGTCGGAGGTGGCGACCGTGATGCGGTATTTTGAAATGAGTTCGTGGACCTGCCGCTCGATGTAGGCGTCGGCCGTCATGCCGCGGCGCGTGAACACGACCTCGAGGTTGTCATAGCTCATGACGGCCTCCGGGGTCCGGTCCGTGCGGTAAGCGTCGAAGACGACCGTCATCTTAAGGCCGGTATAACCCTGGTAGTTGCTGAGAAGGTCCAGCAGTCTGCCGCGGGCGGCGTCGATGCTCTCCTTTGCGAGGGAGGACAGCTCCGGCCACTGGAAGATGATGTTGTAACCGTCGACGATCATGTATTCCGGGCGCTCGTCCTTTTTCGGGTAGATCGGATTGCCTTTCTTATCCTTCTTGACGCCGGACGAGCCCTCGTCGGTGCGCTTCCGGTATTTTATGCCGGCAGGTGCACCACCGGTGCCTGACCCCTCTGGTGCACCTGCACCACCGGTGCCTGGCACCTTTGGTGCAGCCTGTACCCGGCGGTTCCATCCGCGGCGGGCTGTTTCGACGGCGTCCTGGCGGATTCCGTCGGTGTTCATGCCGAACTCGCGGGCGTAGATGGCCTGCAGTTCGGGATCATTTTCGGGGAGAAGGTCCCCGCTGTCTTTCTTTTTATGAGCGGGAGCGCGCCAGACCTCCGCCGTTTCTCCATGTTCCAGGAAAATGTCTTCGTCGTCCGGCTCTCTATAGCCGCCCCCCGGAGTCTCCGTGTGGGCGTAGGACGGCACCTCGTCCCACGGTACGAGAAAGCCCGCGCCATGGGCGCAGAAGACCGATGCCGACGGGTTGTCCGTGTCCGCGTCCGGGTCGTAGCCGATCTCTTCGATGACTTCCTCGGCGCGGGAGCAGGGGCCGTAGCCGTCCGGGCTGAGAGACAGACTCCCCCGTCCCTTCGTGTACGCCGTCACGTCCTGCGAATAGCCGCCGAGCTCGAAGACGGGCGCGCGGCCGGTGATGACGGCTTCGGTTCCGTCGGGGGACATTTCGGGCGGGGCGAAGACGGCATTTTTCGCGGAAAGATCGGTCATCGCGCGGCCGACGGTCTCGGCCGGGACGGTGAGGCGGAAGCTGTAAAATGGCTCAAGGAGGACATTTTCCGCACCCATGAGGGCCTGGCGGATCGCGCGGTACGTCGCCTGCCGGAAATCGCCGCCCTCCGTATGCTTGATG
Source organism: uncultured Eubacteriales bacterium (assembly GCA_900319795.1). Lineage (GTDB taxonomy): Bacteria > Bacillota > Clostridia > Lachnospirales > Lachnospiraceae > Chordicoccus. The sequence continues at coordinate 43,145 of ONPU01000016.1, forward strand.
TGCGCGCGCCCGGTCAGGATCGTGACCTTCACGTCGGTCAGCGCGGAGCCGGTCAGCACGCCGACATGCTCCCGCTCGAGAATGTGCGTCGTGATCAGGCGCTGCCAGTTGAGAGCGAGCACGTCCTCGCTCACGGCGGAGTCCGCCGAAATCCCGCTTCCGCGCCCGCCCGGCACAAGAAGCAGCTGCACTTCGGCATAGTGGCGCAGCGGCTCAAAATGCCCGATTCCGAGCGCCGGCCGCGCGATTGTTTCCTTATAAATAATCTGCTCCGGCCCGAACCTCACGTTGACGCCGAAGCGTTCCGCGATGACGCGCGTGAGGACCTCGATCTGGACATTTCCCATGATCTGCGCGCGGATTTCACCCGCCTTCTCGTTCCAGACGAGGTGCAGCGCGGGGTCTTCTTCCTCCAGTTCTTTTATTTTTCTGTAAAATGGCGCGGCCGCCACATCCGGAGGCAGAATCAGAGCGCGCGTCATGACGGCGGCCAGCACGGGCTCCGTTTCACCGGCAAATGCCCCGAGTCCCATTCCCGGCCTCGTCGCCGACAGGCCCGTCACGACGGCAATGTCGCCGGACGCCGCGGAGGCGGCATTTTCAAAATGATCCCCTGCGCAAAGCCGGATCTGATCCGCTTTCTCCGCGAATTCCGTGCCGTCGGGGATCCGGTATTCGAGATTGTCCTTGGTGTGGAGGCTGCCCGACATGACCTTGAGAAAGCTTTGCCGTTCGCCGTTCCTGCCGCGGCCGATTTTGTAGACGCGGGCGCCGAAGACGGACGGATCCGCGTCCGGATAGCGGAGGCGGAAGAGGTCTTCGTAGGGGAGGGTCCATTTTTCAAGAATGTTGAGAAGTTCCGTGACACCGTCCGCTTTGAGCGCGGAGCCGAAAAGGACGGGAAAGAGCTTTCTTTGCGCGATCGCGCGGCAGACGCCGGGGCGGTTCAGGGCGCCGGACTCCAGATATTCCTCCAGAAGGGTTTCGTCCGAGGAGGCGCAGTCCTCTTCCCAGGCTTCCGACTCCTCCGTGAAATCCGTGCAGGCCGGGTCGAGCTGCTTTTTCAGCTCTTCCATAAGCGCCGGACGGCCGCGGAGGGCGATGTCCATTTTGTTGACGAAGAGAAGGGTCGGCACGTGATAGCGCTCGAGCAGCTTCCAGAGGGTGCGGGTGTGGCCCTGCACGCCGTCCGTGCCGCTGATGAGGAGCAGGGCGTAGTCGAGGACCTGCAGCGTCCGCTCGGTCTCCGCGGAAAAGTCGACGTGGCCGGGCGTGTCGAGGAGGGTGACGGAGAGGGACGGCGCATACGAAAACTGCGCCATGCTCGTGAAGATCGTGATCCCACGCTCGCGCTCGATTTCATTTGTATCCAGATGTGTGTCGCCATGGTCCACGCGGCCCGCGCTCCGGATCGAGCCCGTCTTAAAGAGCAGGGCCTCCGAGAGTGTCGTCTTGCCCGCGTCCACATGTGCGAGTATTCCCAATGCTATTTTTTTCATGTGTTTCATTATACCCGAAAAACAAAAAAACTGCCGCACGGATCTCGTGCGACAGTTTAATTTTTACATTTCTTACATTTTATTCATTTCTTACATTGTGAAGAAAGAAGAGATCTTTCTCATGATCGCGAAGCCCATGCCCGAACGAATCTTGCCGGCGTCTTCGCAAAAATCATATCTCTCAGCCCGGAACCAGTCCGGTGTGCTTCTGTTTTCAGCAAAACGATCATAATATACTGCTCCGAAAATAGACATCCTGATACCTCCCCGTATATGTGAAAAATGGTGCTCCGTTTGTTATCTGTGACTATCATATCATTTTAAAAATAAAGTACCACGTGCCCGCGGACACTATTTTCCGTGTTATAATTGTGCACGGAGCACAAATGCGGACAGAAGGAGGCGGAACCATGGGTTTTACGATCGAAGATATGAGGCTTGTTTCCGAGGAACGCTACAAAATGGAATTCGTCGCGGGGCGGAACGGCTGGTCGAATTCGATCAGCTGGCTGCTGATGCTGGAGGACCTGACGATCATACAGCATTTTACGGGTAAGGAGCTGGCGGTGACGACCGGGCTCGGCTTCCAGACCGAAGAGGAGATGCTGCGGCTGGTGGAGGAGCTGTCGAGGCACAGCGCGTCGGGGCTCATTTTCAATACGGGTTTTTACGTGATGGAGATTCCTGCTTCCGTGCTCGCTTTTTGTGATGAAAATGACCTCCCGCTTCTTCTGGTTCCGTGGGAGATCTCCGTTTCGGACATGATCAAGGACCTTTCGATCCGCGTCTTTCTGCAGACGCAGACGGACGAGCAGATCTCGAACGCGCTCATTCACGCCATCGAGACGCCGGAGGGCGAGGACCTGTACATGCGGGATCTGCTGCCGCATTTTGACCTGGACGGGAGTTTTCAGGTCGCGCTCATCACGGCGGACGGCCTCGACAGCATGGATACGGTCGAGCGGAAGCGGCTTGCGTACCGTATCCAGCTGTATATTACGAATATTACGCACAACGGACATTTCTTTTATTACGCGTCCTGTTTCGTGCTCGTCATGAACGCCATGACGGAAGAGGAGGCGGCGGAAATTATGGACTCGTTCGCGAAGCGCGCGGCGACGAAATTTACCGACGTCCGGATCAGTATCGGCGTCAGCGACGTTGTCCGGGACATCCGCTCGGTGCATACGGCGTACAAACGCGCGGAGGCGGCGTTGAACTGGTCGCGCGGGAAGGGCCTGCCGATCGTCTATTTCCGGGAAATGGGGCTTTTCCGCCTCATCAGCCGCGTCGAGGACGAGGACCTGCTTCGGCAGATGTCGGACGAGCCGCTCGCGCCGCTCCTTGCCTACGACCGGGAACACGGCACCGAATTCACCGAAACGCTGAAAATCTACCTCCAATGCGGCGGCAGCATCAAATCCGTCTCCGAGAAAATGTTCATCCACCGCAACACCATCCTCTACCGGATGGGGCAGATCCGGGAGATCCTCGGGACCGACCTGGAAAGCCAGAGCGAGCGCATGAAATACCTGATCGCGTTCATGATCCGGGAAATGCCTGCACCAGAGGGGTCAGACCCCTCTGGTGCAGCAGGCGCATCCATGGTATAATTCTGGCATCCGGCACGGAAGCCTAGACCGGATGGATAAGGAGGAAATGCAAAGATGGCTGCATGGAAAAATCTCGATACTCTGGAAGCCTGGAAAAAGATCGCCGCGGATGAGAAGCGGGTGAATATCAAGGAAGCTCTGACCGGAGAAGCCGGCGCGGAGCGCATGAAATCTTACAAAGTCCCCATGGCTGCGGGAATGACGTATTATTACGGAGCCAAAGCCGTGGATGATGAGCTGCTCGAGAAGCTCTGCGCTCTGGCGAAGGAAGCCGAGCTTACCGAAAAATACAAGGAGCTGTATGAAGGCGCCGTCATCAACACCGGTGAAAAGCGCCTTGTCCTCCATCAGCTGACACGCGGACAGCTGGGAGCGGACGTCATCGCGGACGGCGTCAACAAGAGGGAATTCTACGTCAGGCAGCAGGAGCGGATCGCGGAATTCGCGAAGAAGGTCCACGCGGGTGAAATCACCAACGCGGCCGGCGAAAAGTTCACGACCGTCGTCCAGATCGGCATCGGCGGCAGCGACCTCGGCCCGCGCGCTCTGTACATGGCCCTTGAGAACTGGGCAAAGAGCAATCATACTCTGAAAATGAATGCCAGATTCATCAGCAACGTGGATCCGGACGACGCCCTTCAGGTGCTTTCGGAGATCGATGTGGCGCACAGCATTTTCGTCCTTGTTTCGAAGTCGGGCACAACGCTGGAGACGCTGACAAATGAATCATTTGTCAAAGATGCCATTGAAAAGGCCGGTCTCAATCCCTCCGATCACATGATCGCGGTCACTTCGGAGACGAGCCCGCTGGCGAAGAACAGCGGCTATCTCGCTGCATTTTTCATGGATGATTACATCGGCGGCCGCTATTCCTCCACATCCGCTGTCGGCGGAGCCGTGCTGTCGCTTGCTTTCGGTCCGGAGATTTTCGCGCGGATCCTCAATGGCGCTGCTGAGGCGGACGCGCTTTCGAAAAATGAAAACCCGATGGAAAATGCCGCCATGCTTGACGCTCTGATCGGTGTTTATGAGAGAAATATTCTGGACATGAGAAGTACGGCGGTCCTGCCGTATTCGCAGGCGCTGTCCCGTTTCCCGGCGCACCTCCAGCAGCTCGATATGGAATCGAACGGCAAGAGCGTGAACCGCTTCGGCGAGCCGGTCAGCTACCAGACGGGCCCGGTCATTTTCGGTGAACCCGGCACGAACGGACAGCACAGCTTCTATCAGCTTCTGCACCAGGGCACGACGATCGTCCCGCTGCAGTTCGTCGGTTTCGTCGAGAACCAGTTCGACCAGGACGTCGTCATCGAGGGCAGCACGAGCCAGAAGAAGCTGGCGGCCAATGTGGCGGCGCAGATCGTGGCATTTGCCTGCGGTAAGGATGACGAAAACCGCAACAAATATTTCGAGGGCGGAAGACCGTCCAGCATCATCATCGGCCGGAAACTGACTCCCGAGGCGCTCGGCGCGCTGCTCGCGCATTTTGAGAACAAAGTCATGTTCCAGGGCTTCCTCTGGAACCTCAACAGCTTCGACCAGGAGGGCGTACAGCTCGGCAAGCTGCTTGCGAAGAGGGTGCTTGCGCACAATACTGACGGGGCGCTGAAGGTTTTGAGTGATCTGTTTGAAATCTAAGTTGGACTATAGGTTATAAAAGCATAAAAGGAAACTGCCGCACGGGGGTGCGGCAGTTTTTATATAAGACAGTGGGGACAGTCCCTGGTGTCTTATCGAAAAAGACGCCGGAAATCCGGCGTCTTTTCGCGTAAGACAACGGGGACTGTCCCCGCTGTCTTATTCTATATACGCCCGGAGCGCATGATATATAGCGTCTGCGTCCGGCGGGCAGCCCGGGACGCTGTGCTCGAAGGCGGCCGTGCACTGTCCGACACCGAGGACGCCGGTTTTTCCGCGCATGCCCTGGCCGATGCCGATGCGGGTGTTCAGTTTTCCGAGAAGACCCTCGTCTTCCAGCCTTCTTAAGGCGTCTGTCAGGTTCGCGTAGCAAGCGCTGCAGGAATCCGTCTCTTCCACGGCGTAGGAGACGTCCAGATATCGGTGTTCCGCGGGAAGTTCGCGGTCCAGACTGCCTTCGTTGAGGTTGAGGATTTCCGCCTTTGACAGGTCCGCGCTTCCGATGCCGAGTTCTTCGGCCAGCCGGATGTAAGGGACGTCGTCGGGCGTGTAGTTCATCAGATAGGAGACATAGCTGTCGAGGAGGACAGGGTCGACGGCGGCCATGACGGCATTTCGCACGACGGGGCGGCCGCCCTCCTCAAAATCCAGGTCCCCGCAGATGTGGTCCGCGACGATGAAATCCTGCTGGATCGCGCGCTGCAGATGGGCGATCGGCTTATGGAGCCCCATCCGGTGAAAGCGCCGTTTCTCCGAATCGGGAATGAGTCCTTTCATGTTCTTCAGCGCGCACGTCACTTTCGTCTGGCAGTGGCCCTTCATTACCGGAACGTTGATCAGAAAATCGATTCGTTTCACCACATCGCAGACGTTCAGCTGCATGCCCCCGCAGTCAACCGAATACGAATGGTCTTTTTTTGTGTCTGCAAATGGCACACCATATTTCTCACACAAACTTCGGTACCCGCAGTATTCGTATGCGTCTGCGGTTCTGTCGCCGACCCACGAACCTTCTGCGATGAGGATATCGCGGATGCCATTTTCCTGAAGATATTCCACGATTCCGGCGACGACCTCCGGATGTGTCGTTCCCCCGAACTCCGCGGGCGAAGGCGTCACGAGGTTCGGCTTGATGCCGACCCGTTTCGTCCGGTCGCCGATCAGCTCAGCAAGCCCTGCCGTCTGAAGGAGGCGCTTCGTCATTTCCTTATAATCTGTCCCGTAGATTTTCAGTATCTGATTCTCTTTGATCATGTTCCATGCTCCTTTTATTCCGCGCAGAGCCGCCGGATCAGTTCGTCCAGTTCGCCGAGCGGCACCTGATTGTAGTAGAAAACCATCCTTTTTTCGGGGCCTGATGAAAATGCGCCATTTTCAGGCGGCAGAATTCTCAGCCCCAACTCTGCCCCGCGCCTGCAAAATGCCTCGACATCCAGCCCGTCCCCGGGCAGAAGCAGCAGGCTGATGCCCGAACGCGTGTCGAGCGGGCGGATGCGGTCGCCGCCATATTTCCCAAAAGCACGCACGGCTTTCGTCAGTTTTCGCGCGTAAAGTGCCCGTTTTTTGCGGATGTTCGACTCGTACGTCCCGTCCGCCATGAAATACGCGAGCGCGAGCTGCTCCGTTTTCGAGCAGGTCTGGCTGTATTCCTCGCGGATGGAGGCGAAGAGCTCCGTCAGTTTTGCGGGCAGGACCATGTAACTGATGCGGACCGCGGGGAAGAGGGTTGAGGAAAATGAACTGATATAGACCACCCGCCCGTCCTTGTCCAGGCCCTGCAGCGCCGGGATCGGCCGCCCGAAATACCTCAGTTCGCTGTCGTAATCGTCCTCGATGATGACGCTTTCATTCTCCTTTGCCCACTCCAGAAGCTCGTAGCGCTTCGCGACAGGCATGACCGCGCCCGTCGGAAACTGGTTCGCAGGGCTCACATAGACGGCCGAAGGGATGTTCACGGGCAGCCGGTCGATCCGGAGCCCTTCGGGCCCGACCGGCACTTCCCTGAGGCTGAACCCTGCGTCGAGAAACATCCTCCGGACGGGCAGATAGCCCGGCTCCTCGACACTCACGTAAGCAATTCCAAGCTTCTTCAGAATTCTTCCCAGATGCGCGGTCAGCTGCTGCGTGCCCGCCCCGACCACGATCTGCTCCTCGGACGCATACACGCCTCTCGCTTCATAGACATAGCGGGCGATTTCTCTCCTCAGCGCGAGCTCCCCCTGCACGTCGCCGCGCGTAAACAGCTGCTCTTCACAGTCATTATAGACTCTTGTGACGCATTTACGCCAGCTCCGGAAATCGAAGGCTTCCGGGTCGTGCCATAAGACAGTGGGGACAGTCCCCGCTGTCTTGTTCCCGGAAGGCCCGGATTTAGCGGCTTTCTGCGACAAGACACCGGGGACTGTCCCCACTGTCTTATCCATCGCCGGCAGATCCGCCACATAGAACCCCGACTGCGGTTTGCTGAAGATGTATCCCTCCGTCTCCAGCTGGCCGTAAGCCAGGCTGCAGGTTGTGATTGACAGCCCGGTCTGGCGGGCGGCCTCTCTTAAGGAAGGGAGCCTTTCACCTGCCGGGAGGCGGCCTCCGGAGATCTCGCCCTTTATGAATCGATATAACTGTACATAGAGTGGCGTCGACTGATTGTGATCAATATTGGCAGAAAACAGCTGAATCATTTTCTATTTCCTTAAACTGTATGTATCGAATTAGACAAAATTGAATATTTTAATATATACAAAACAATGATAGGATATTTTCAGCCTTAAAGCAAGGAGGATCCGCATATGAAACACGAGCAGGTCTACCAACTGAGTCTTGCCGGTCTTTTGACCGGACTTATACTGACATCGACGATGATGTTCCGCATTCCGATGCCCTTCACGAACGGCTACGTGCATCTGGGCGACACCATGATTTTTCTCGCGGTCATTGTTCTCGGCAAGAAATACGGGTGTCTCGCCGCAGGAGTCGGTTCCGCGCTCGCGGACCTTCTCGCGGGATATACGCACTACGTGCCGTGGACATTTGTGATCAAGGCTGTGATGGCGCTTATGATCGGGATCGCGCTGGAACATTTTGCGGAAAATAAAACCTCGGGCAAGCATTCCGCAAATGAGCACCCCATAAAAGTCCGCCTTCTGGAAGCAGTGGCCCTCATCCCTGCCGGCCTTGAAATGATCGCCGGCTATTACGCGGCCGCCTCCATCATGCGCGGCAACTGGGTGACGCCGCTCTTTTCGGTGCCGGGAAATATTGCCCAGTACATCGTCTGCGCCGTCATTGCGGCTCTGCTCGCGGCGGCTCTCAAGCAGACATCCGCACGCAGATATTTCGCAATTCATATGTGACACCATTCAAGGAGGACAATATGGATCTGAACAGGATCAAAGAAGAAGCAGCGTCTGCGGCGGCAGAACTCTGCGAAACCGCAAAACTTAAGGCGGGCGATATTTTCGTCGTCGGCTGTTCTTCCAGCGAAGTGCTGGGCGAGAAGATCGGGACTCACACGAGCCTCGACGTGGCGGAAGCTATCTACGAAGGGATCAACGAGGTTCTGGCGCCGCGCGGAATATTCCTGGCCGGCCAGTGCTGTGAGCACCTCAATCGCGCTCTGGTTATTGAAAATGAGGCGCTTCGCGCCTACCGGCTCCGCCAGGTCAACGCCATTCCTCAGCCGAACCACGCCGGCGGGGCGTTCGGGACGGTCTGCTATAAGCGCATGAAGGACGCCGTCCTCGCCGAAAGCCTGATGGCGGAAGCGAGAGCCGGAATCGACATCGGCGCGACGCTCATCGGCATGCACATCCGCCCGGTTGTCGTCCCCGTCCGCCTTACGACCAGGAAAATCGGTGACGCGCCCGTCATAGCGGCGCGGTCCCGCATTCCTTATACGGGAGGGCAGCGCGCCGTCTATGACGAACGCTTCCTTTAATAAGACAGTGGGGACAGTCCCCGTTGTCTTACGCGAAAAAACGCCGGATTTCCGGCGTTTTTTTCGATAAGACACCAGGGACTGTCCCCACTGTCTTATGTCATGCGGTTCTCAGCGCGCCAGGCGCGCGGTGAGGAGTTGTAGTAGTTTTTGAAAGCGCGTGAGAAGTGGAGGGCGTTTTCGTAGCCGACGGCTTCCGCGACGGAGGAGACGGGGAGGTCGGTGAGCTTCAGGAGCTCGGCGGCCTTGATCATGCGGTAGCTGAGCAGGAAATGCTGCGGCGACTTCCCGACCGTATCGCGGAAAATCCGGCCGAAATAGCTGCGGTTCAGACCGGAATTTTTGGCGATGTCTTCCACGGAGATGTTGTTTCTGTAATTTTTCTCTATATAGGACAGCGCCTCCTTGATATAGAAATCCCGGAGATTGCTGCCGGTTTCGAACTTCTTTCGCGTGGCGGAGCGGAGAAGGTAGTCGAAGAAGAGGTAGAGATGCCCGATGAGGTGCAGGGACGGCTCGGTGCCGTTTTCCGCAATGTATTTCATTTCTTCCGCCATTTTCTGGCTGAGTTCGCGGGAATGCGCGCGGTAAGCGGGAGAATTCCTGGAGAAACCGGCCATTTCCAGCTGCTGCTTGACCCGAAGGCCGTCGAATTCAATCCAGATATACTCCCAAGGCAGCCGCTGATCCGCGATATACGTGGTCACCTGCCCGGGAATCAGCAGAAAACCCTCGCCGCTTTTTACGGAAAGCTCCAGGTCATTTCCTTCGGCATCCGTCGAATACAGCTTTCCCGTTCCCGAAACAACATAGTGAAATACAAAATGATTCCGCGCCGCGGGCCCGAATGAGTGTCCCGGCGTGCATTGTTCATGCCCGTACTGGTACATCACAAGGTCGATGAAGCTCGTCATCGGAAATATCCCAAAACTGTAAAGCATATCAGTCCCCCTCTTTTTTACTGAAAATGATGTCCTCTCCCGGGCCTTCCTAAATAGAATATATAGCACAATGCGACTTCATTTGAATGGAAAAATGTCAAATACCGCAAAATGGTATATTTCCCGTTTCCCGCCGCCATTCTAAGCGGCAAAATGGCATTTTATAATATTTTCAGAAACCGATAAAAAAGGATCTGTTACAAAGAAAGGCCGGACCGGGATGCAGGAAAATATGTACATTTTTCATAAAGAAGAAGACAGTTCGTCACCGGACGGCCTGCACGTACCGAGAGATCTGTATACGATCACCGCACTTCAGTTCGATCACTGCGGCGTGGAGCAGTGTTTGCCGGGACACAGTTTCGGACCGAATACGAGGACGGAATTCGTCATTCATTTTGTACTTGACGGAACGGGAACCTTGACGAATCCGAAGGGCAGTTTCGAGGTGCACAGCGGACAGATGTTTATTCTGTTTCCCGGCGAAGCGCACATGTATACTGCCGATAAGGTGAATCCGTGGCACTACTGCTGGATCGGCTTTCGCGGTGAAAGGGCCGATCAGCTGATGCGGAGCGTCGGATTTTCCGAGCAGACGCCCGTGCTTCCCGTGAAAAATATCGCACTCATCCATGAGGAGATTGAGGCAATCCTGAAACTTCCGAACACTCGTCCCGAAGACTATTTCCGCCGCACAGCCCATACATACAATATTTTTGCGCTTCTTTTGGAAAATGCCGAAAAGCCTGCAGAATCAAACCTGCCTGAAGAGTCCCGGGATTTTTCTTACGCGACTTATGCAATTCGCTATATTCAGCGGAACTTCAACAAAAAAATCACGATTGCCGAGCTCGCAGACCACATCGGCATCTCCAGAAGCTATCTCACCCAGCTTGTCAAGGAACAGATCGGAATATCCCCGCAGGAGTACCTGATCAATTACCGGCTGGAACATGCCGCTCACCATCTCAGGAACTCGACGGACCCCGTCCGCTATATCGCACAGGAGTGCGGATATGAGGATTCGATGGCATTTTCAAAGGCATTTCGCAGAAAATACGGGAAAAGCCCGAGTGAGTACCGGAGCGAATGGGGCAGACAGCGGGAGAAGGAAGATATTTCCAAAGAACCATAAAAAAGACATTCTGCCATAGAGAATGTACATGCGTCCATAGACCGCGATGTCGATTCTAACTAAACTCAATTTGTATTCCTGCGTAAAAACATCAAAATACACAAAGTTTTTCATGCGAAAGGAGAACGAAAACATGAAGAAAAAGGTATTGTCAATGCTCCTTGCCTCGGCAATGGTCCTGTCACTTGCAGCCTGCGGAGGATCCGGAAGCGCAGCGCCGGCATCGGACGCCGGCGGGACAGACGCAGCGGCAGCGGAAGAAGCTCCGGCTGAAGAGGCAGCTGCCGAAGAAGCACCGGCCGAAGAAGCTGCAGCGGATACTGCGGCACCGGCATCGGGCGGCGGAAGCATCACAATCAATATCTGGGACTCCAACCAGCAGCCGGGTCTGCAGCAGATCGTCGACGAGTGGAGCAAGGAAAGCGGCGTTTCAGCCAAGATCGAAGTCGTGGACTGGGACAACTACTGGACGCTTCTCGAAGCCGGCGCATCCGGCGGCACAATGCCGGACGTCTTCTGGATGCACTCCAATACCGTTCAGATGTATATGGAAAATGACATCCTCTTAAAGCTCAACGACTACATCGACAAAGACGACACGATCGACATGAGCAAATATTACGAGGGCATCGTCAACCTCTACACCCGCAGCGACGGCAACATTTACGCCATCCCGAAGGACCATGACACCATCGCTCTTCTTTACAACAAGGCCATCTTCGATCAGTACGGCGTTGAATGTCCGACCGACGAATGGACATGGGAAGATGTCTATGAAGCGGCAGCGAAGATTACCGAAGCTTCCGGCGGCGAAGTTTACGGTTACGCGATGAACACTTCCAACAACCAGGACGGCTGGTACAACCTGGTCTATGACTACGGCGCACAGATCATCAACGATACTCATGACGGCACAAGCATCGGCTCCGCCGAAGGCAAGGCCGGTATGGAAATGGTCAGAAAGATCCTTACCGTTGCGGCTCCTCAGTCCGTCGTTGCCGAAACAGGTACAGATTCCCTGTTCCAGTCCGGCAAGGTCGCTATGATCACACAGGGTTCCTGGATGATCAATTCCTTCTACACAGCCGAGAACCACGCGGACTATTACTGGGCACTTCTGCCGTACGCTGATGTGAACGGAAACGGCACCTGCGATGACGGCGAACGTTATTCCGCATACAACGGCCTTGGCTGGGCGGCTTCTGCAGCGACAGCTAACCCGGATGCCTGCTACAGCCTCATTTCCTACCTCTGCTCCGAAGAAGGACAGAAGAAGCAGGCCGAACTCGGCATCACAATGGCCGGTATGGAAGGCGTTTCTGATGCGTTCGCAAACGCATTTGACGGAATGGACGTATCCGCGTTCGTGAAGATCGAAGATTACAGGCTCTTCTTCCGTCCGTATACCAGAAAAACAACTGTTTGGGAAGATGCTCTTCAGCAGCAGGGCGGTTTCCTTGATCCGTGGCAGAATCCGGAAGATCCGGCTCTTATGGAGCAGGCCTGCGATAACGCCCAGAAGATCATCGAAGACGCGATTGCGGCAGAATAATTTCCACCCGGGGTGTGCCAAGGGTGTCAGGGACCTTTGGCACGCTCTTCATTTTCCGAAAAAATGTCTCGTGCCGGCGGTTCCTGACACTTAAGGCACGTCGGGAGGATTTAGATGAGTGAAAAAAAGAAGAAAGGTATGACGGCTGCCGAGAAGCGGACGGCATACTGGGCGTGGGCATTCGTCGCGCCAACAATCATCGGCCTTATCGTGCTGAATTTCTATCCCGCGATCAATACGGTCTGGCAGTCACTGTGCAAAACGGGAGATTTCGGCAGGGGCAACACATTTGTCGGTTTTGCCAATTACGCGAAGGTTCTGAGCGCCGGAGAGACCTGGCAGTCACTCTGGAATACGATCAAATACGCGTTGATTGAGGTTCCGTTCGGCGTTGTGATCGCGCTGATCCTCGCGGTGTTCCTCAACCAGAAACTGAAGGGAACATCCGTGTTCCGTACCATTTTCTTCCTGCCGATGGTCTGCGCGCCCGCAGCTGTCGCGATGGTCTGGAAATGGCTCTACAACCAGCAGTTCGGTCTTTTGAACAACATTTTCCATACAAATGTCGCCTGGATTTCGAATCCGAAGATCGCCTGGATTTCCATCGCTATCATCGGCGTCTGGTCCGTGATCGGCTACAACATGGTTCTTTTCATCTCCGGTCTTCAGGAAATTCCGGGAGACTATTACGAAGCGGCTTCGATCGACGGCGCCAACGGCGTCCGCCAGTTCCTGAGCATTACCGTTCCGCTTCTTTCCCCGACAACCTTCTTCATTGTACAGACAAGGCTGATCGGCGCGCTGACCGTCTTCGACCTGATGTTCATGGTCATGGACAAGACAAATCTGGCGCTGCAGAAAACGCAGTCCATCGTCTACCTCTTCTATACCTATGCGTTCACGAACGGCAATAAAGGCTATGGCGCTACGCTGGTCATGGTTCTTGTGGTCTTCATCATGATTGTCACGTTCATCATGCAGAAGGCAGAGAAGAAGTTCGTGTACTACAACTGACGGGAGGAACGGATTATGTCAATTGAAGCAAGGAACCGTATGAATAAGATCATCATGTACGTCATTCTTGTGATTATGGCGTTCATCATGCTCGTCCCGTTTGCCTGGATGATTCTGACCGCGGTCAAGACCAATCAGGAATCGATTTCGGTCGCCCCGTTCTACATTCTGCCGCACAACGGCTGGCACTGGGAGAACTTCGCGACGGTCTGGAAGAGCTATAATTTCGTTATTCTCTATAAAAATACCCTGCTTATGATTTTCTTCCGCGTCGTCTGCGCGTGCCTGACCGCAACCATGGCGGGCTATGCGTTCGGCCGGCTTGAGTTCCCGGGCAAGAAGTTTCTGTTCTCGCTGATCCTGATCCAGATGATGATTCCGGCGCAGATCTTCATTATTCCGCAGTACCTGATGGTTTCGTCTCTCGGACTTCTGAACAGCGTGGCGGGCCTCGTATTTCCGGGTATCGTGACGGCGTTCGGCACCTACCTGCTGAAAACAGGGTACCAGGGCCTGCCAAAGGATCTTGAAGAGGCAGCGGGTATCGACGGCTGCAACATCGGCCAGAAATTCCTTCTGATCATGATGCCGCTGACCCGTTCCGCCATGATTTCTCTCGGCATCTTCACAGCCCTCTTCGCGTTCAAGGATCTGATGTGGCCGATGATCGTCTGCACGAATTCCGCGACGACAACGCTTTCGGCGGGTCTTGCCAAGATGCAGGGCCAGTACGGCAGCGACTATCCGACGATGATGGCTTCCGCCGTGCTCGCAATTATTCCGATGATCGTGATATACGTCATTTTCCAGAAACAGTTCGTGGAAGGTATTGCTACTTCCGGCGGCAAGCTGTAAGAGATCAGTCAGCGATTATCGCATTCATATTTACCTTCCTTTTATGACGAGCCGGAAGCATCATTTTACAAAAAATGCTTTCGGCTTCTCTTATGTAAATGAACCTGATACGCATGAAAAACAGAATTGTCAAATGGTTTCAAAATGAGCGCAGAAAAACCGCCGCCATGACTCCGCGCGCCAAGGCGGCGTATGTCTGGGAGTACTATAAAGTCCCGATCGTCGCGTTTGTGAGCCTGGTCCTTGTTTCGATTTATCTTGCTTCGCATTTTGTAACGGCGGTTCGCGATCACTGGGTGTATATCATGTTCGCGGATACCCGCGCGGAGGCCGGGAACGGGTCGGAGCTCTGGAAGGGTTACGTGGAGCTGACCGGCTTTGACCTTTCGGAGAAAGCCGTGGATTTCAACTCCGAAGCCTGGTTTGACTACGCGAAGGACGAGGGGCGCGGGAACCGCTATTTTGCGCTGTTCTGCGGTCTTACGGACGAAGGCGTTCTGGACGCCGTGACGATGGAGGCGGATTCGCTGGAAGGCGTCGGGCGGAGCGGAAGGCTGATGGACCTGCGCGACGAGCGCTGCCGGAAGATCTACGAACGATACAAGGACCGGCTGATCTATTCCGTTCCATACAACACCGAATACAGCACGGACCCGGTCCCGATCGGGATTGACATCTCGGACAGCGCCCTCGTCACGAAATACCACCTGTACGAGGAAAGCTGCGCGATCGGAATCGGCGCGCAAAGCACCCACATCGAGGCGGTGGAGCAGTTCCTGGAGTACGTGATGTGCACCACGGGTGCCTGACCCCCGTGGTACGTTTTGCACCAGAGGTGCCTGACCCCCGTGGTACGTTTTGCACCAGAGGTGCCTGGCACCGGTGGTGCACTCGGAGGATTACGATGAACGAAATCATAAGCAGCTTCATAAGCAACGACAGCCGTTTCGGGCAGCTGATGACGCGCTGCGGCGTAATCATCGGGGCGAACCTGATGTTCGTCCTTTTCAGTATGCCGGTGTTTACGATCGGAGCGTCTTACACCGCGCTGCATTTCGTGATGCTGAAAGCCTTAAGGGGAGACGGCCAGGTCAATCCGTTCAAGCTGTTCTGGCAGGGCTTTAAGTCGAATTTCCGTCAGGCGACGCTGGCATTTTTGGCGGCAGTCGCGTTTTTCACTTTTCTCTACGCGGATTTCCGCCTGATTAAAGCTTCCGGAAGTACTTTGGAAATGCTTCGCTATCCGCTGATCGCCTTAGGCGTGATTGCCGCCGCGCTGATGCTCTACCTGGTGCCGACCATGGCTGCTTTTGAGGATACGATTCCTCATCTGCTCCGGAACGCGCTCTATTTTGCGGCAAAGAAAATATGGAAAGTTCCGGTTATTCTGTTCTTCAACATTTTTCCGCTGTACCTGACCTACACGGATCCCCAGATGATGCCGCTTTACGCATTTATCTGGACGTTCTTCGGCTTCGGTGCGGTGGCCATGCTGAACTCCTCACTGCTTCTTCCGGAGATGCGGCCGTTTCTGCCGCGGGTGGACGCTTTCGGGAATTTCCTTTCGGATGAGGACGAAGAAGAGGGGACGAGTGAGATGAAGGAGCCTTCTCCCGAGCAGATCCTGAGCGAAATGGAGAAGCTGGGGATGTGATAAGACAGTGGGGACTGTCCCCACTGTCTTATAAGACACCGGGGACAGTCCCCACTGTCTTATGATATAATAGTTGATATTTTTTCAGGAGGATCTCTGCCATGCCTATTTGCATAGACGAGAAGCAAAAACTGTTTACACTTCACACCCTTCATACCACCTACCAGATGGCGGCTGACAAGTACAATCTGCTTCGCCATCTCTATTACGGCCCGAAGGCTGAGGGCTGCGCATTCTATCTGCACGTGCCCGCTGACCGCGGCTACGCCATGCAGATTCCCGACGCGAAGAATGACCGGCTCTACTCGCCGGACGTCATTCCGCAGGAGTATCCGAGCCAGGGGAGTGCCGACATGAGGAGCCCCGCGTTTGCCATTATCAACGCCGACGGCAGCTGCGTTTCGGACCTCCGGTACAAGAGCTGTCGCGTTCTGGATGGGAAATATACCCTCCCGCGCATGCCGCACGTCCACATTTCCGATGAGGAAATGAACAATCTTCCTGAAAATGAGCGCCCCGAGACGCTCGCGATCACCCTTGAGGATCCGATTTCGCACGTCGAAGTGGAGCTTCTTTACGGAGTTTTCCCGGCGGAGGACGTCATTACCCGCGCGGCGGTGGTGAAAAATGTGGGAAATGAAACATTTACCATAAGAAAAGCACTCAGCGCGAACCTCGATTTTTCGTTCGGCCGCTTTGACGTGATCACCTTCTACGGCCGCCACGCGATGGAGAGGAACCTCCACAGGCTGGAGGTCGGGCACGGCATTTTCGAGATCGGCAGCCGCCGCGGCGCGTCATCGCACCAGTACAACCCGCTGATGATTCTCGCGGACGAGACCGCGGACGAGATTTCGGGCAGCTGCTACGCGATGGAACTTGTCTGGAGCGGTGGCTTTACCGGCTGCCTCGAGAAGGATCAGTTCGACCAGACCAGATGGCAGATGGGGCATATGGACGGCCATTTCAGCTATCCGCTGAAGGCGGGCGAGACATTTACGGCGCCGGAAGTGATCCTTACATACAGTGAACATGGTTTCGAGCAGCTTTCGCTCAACCTGCACAATACGATCCGGAAACATGTCCTCACCGGCCCCTGGAAGGACCGCGTAAGGCCGCTGCTTCTGAACAGCTGGGAGGCGTGCTATTTCGATTTCGACGGGGACACGATCCGCTCGATCGCGCGCGAGGCGAAGGACCTCGGTTTTGAAATGATCGTCGTGGACGACGGCTGGTTCGGCAAGCGAGATGACGACACCACGAGCCTTGGCGACTGGTCCGTCAACGAGGAAAAGCTCGGCTGCACGCTGCCGCAGCTGATCCGCGACATCCGCGCGATGGATATGAAATTCGGCATCTGGATCGAGCCGGAAATGATTTCCGAAGACAGCGAACTCTTCAAGGCGCATCCGGACTACGCGCTCAGCGTGCCGGGCCGCGCGCCGGTCATCGGGAGGAACCAGCTCGTGCTGGACTTTTCGAGGAAAGAGGTCGTGGACGCCATTTTCGATCAGTTTTGTGAAATATTTGCCGAAGAAGTTCCGGACTATATCAAATGGGACTTCAACAGAAGCCTTAGTGAATCATTTTCCAAAAATGCGGACGACCAGGGGCGTGTGTTCTACGATTTCATGCTCGGCACCTACGACCTGCTTTCGCGTTTCCGCGAAAAATGGCCGGACATCCTCATCGAGGGCTGCGCCGGCGGGGGCGGGCGTTTCGACGCCGGCATGCTGTACTACACGCCGCAGATCTGGTGCAGCGACAACACGGACGCCGTCGACAGGGTCCGCATCCAGTACGGCACTTCGTTCGGCTACCCGTCCTATTCCATGGGCGCGCACGTCTCCGTTTCGCCAAATGAGCAGAACGGGCGCGTGACGCCGCTCGCGACCCGCGCGGCGGTGGCGATGGCGGGGACGTTCGGCTACGAGCTGGATCCGCGGAAAATGACCGACGAAGAGAAGGCGATGGTGCGCGAGCAGACAGACGCATACCGCAAATACGCGCCGCTGACGCTGTCCGGCGACTACCTGCGCCTGACGGACCCGTTCCGCGACCATGTCGGCGCATGGGAAATCTGCGCCGCCGACGGCAGCGAGGCGCTGGTCACAGCGGTCACGCTCGAGATTCACGGCAACGCGCCGCAGAACTACATCCGCCTGCGCCGGCTTACGCCGGGCGCCGTCTACCGCGACGAAGAAAGCGGCCGGGAATACTCGGCTGACATGCTGATGTACGCCGGGCTGCCCGTGCCGCGGGAGATGTTCGAATACGCTTCACATGTGTGGCATTTCGTGAGAGTGTAAGACAGTGGGGACAGTCCCCGGTGTCTTACGCGAAAAGACGCCGAATTTTCGGCGTCTTTTTCGACAAGACACCAGGGACTGTCCCCACTGTCTTATTGTATCGAGAGTGCCTCGATATATCCGAGAAGCCGGTTCTTCTGAGCCGGCTTTAATTGACGGAATTCCTGTACGATTTCGTACTCGTCAGTGCCTTTTTCGACGACCAGGCGCTCCGGGAGCTCGTATTTTCCGCTTTCAGTGCCGCTGAGCAGTTCGTAGGGCGTGACGCCGAGTACGTCGCAGATGATCAGGATCTTGTCCGAAGAGGGGTTCAGCTTCTTGCTCTTCCAGTCGCTGATGGTGCTTTGCGGAATGCCGGTCCGTGAGGCGAACGTCTTCTGCGTCATGCCCTGCTCCGAAATGAGTTTAAAAATTTTTTCACTGATCAGCATCATAAGACCTCCGAAAGAAAAAGAAGCGGGGCCGCGCCCCGCTGTCGGTTTAGTGCGTCGTCAATAAGTCAATCAATGCCGGCACATTTTCGGCTTTCAGGGCCCCGGCGGCGATTCCGATTACGAATTCCTCTTCGCCGTTGTACATGGCGTCGGCCCATTTTTCACTGTTTTTAAGGGAAATGCCGTACGGCAGCACCTCGCCTTTTCCGTAGTTTTCGTTCATTGTGGAAACACTGCCTTCCTTATTGTCGATCCCGGCAGCCTCGACGACGAGACCCTCGTCCGCAAGCGACTTCATTTCCTCATCCGAAAGATAATCCGTAAGCGGCTGGAAATAGCCGTACCCCGCAAACTCCTCGAACACTTTTTTCGGCGCCGCGATCGCGTCGATCTCCTGCGCCGTCGCCATGACGCCCAGGCGGGCCAGGTCGTTTGGATTGGTCGAGTTGTAATTGGTCTGGAACCGGATTTCGTCCAGTTCGTCATGCGCGTCCAGAACCGTTCGGAGCTCTTCCGTCAGCGCCGCGACGCCTTCCTCTTTTTCCACGTTGTCAAATACGGCCACGCGGAGCACCGGCACAGGCTGCGGCCGGAGGTAGCTGTAAATCATGTAAATGACGACCGCCGCGATGCCAAGTCCCACAAGCACCTTCACGAGATAATAATCCCGGAAATAGCCCAGCTTTCCGGCGGCCCCCATTTCCTTCAAGTGTTCCTTATTGGATTCTGCAAATTCGTTCATCAGTAGCTGTCCTTACTGCGTTATTTATTTTCAATCATATAAAAGACCTGCCGCAGCAAAAGATACGGCAGGTCTTATGTGCGGAAAAATCAGTTATAAATTACGACGCGGGTCCCTGTCGGGATGTTCTTGTAGATCCATTTTGCATGGGAAAGGTACAGGCGGACGCATCCGTGCGAAACCGATACCCCCATCGAGCCGTCCACGATGTTCGTCATGGAGCCGGGCGAATAGATCTGAGAGTGGAAGAGGTAATTGCTGTGGATTCTTGTGAAATACCAGCAGTAATTGCCGTGCTCCGTCTCGAAGGCCATCCCTTTGTCCTTCGTGGCGTACACGCCTCTCGGCGTTTCGGTGCCCGGCGCGCCGACGACGCAGGGGAACGTCTTGATCCGCTTCCAGACGCCTTTACTGTTCTTTTTGAAAATGTAAACCTTATGCTTCCCACGGTTCAGGAGAATCTTGTACTTCGTCGAGCTCTTGTAATTCATCGCTCTCTGGGCGATGGTCAGACTCTTCCTGGTAACTTTGAGGCGAACTTTCGCGCCGTATTTTCCGTCCTTCGTGAACACGCGGATGACGGTCTGGCCGGATTTCTTCGCCTTCACGATGCCCTTGGCGGAAACGGTCGCGACTTTGGTGTTGGAGGAGACATATTTCAGCTTCGTCCCTGAGTATTTCTTTTTGCCGACTTTCCCTTTGAGCTGGACCTTGGTCCCCTTTTTCAGATAATAGGGACGCGTGCCCGGCTTGGATTTCAGAGTCAGTACCACGCTGGCTGTTTTTGCCTGAGCGGGAACCGCTGCGAAAAGAGACATCATTACAAGTAAGCAAATGAGGAAAAATCTGTTTTTGATCTTCATGGCCGCACCTCCCGGACTGTAGAGTAGTTACTACTAATGTAATGGTTTTTTAATAAAATTGCAATCGCATAAACGAAAACGTTATATCCGGTTTTTCGCCATTGTATTCAAAAAAGTCAGAATATATAATGGAATTACGTGAAATTTGCACCAAAGGGGTCAGGCACCTGTGGTGCAAAATGCACCAGAGGTGCCTGACCCCTCTGGTGCACGATGTACCACAAGTGCCTGGCACCCCTGGTGCACCAGGGTAAAATTCAGGAAGGATGAGATTATGCTGAAGGATTATGTGAAGCCGGTGAAACCGGAAAAGGAAGAGCTGAAAGCGGCGCTGAAGGAGCAGCAGGCCCGCCTCAACGCATATCAGATGAAACTGAAGGAAGCGAAGCTTCCGGTAATGGTGATCTTCGAAGGCTGGGGCGCCGCCGGCAAAGGCAGCGTGCTCGGCGAAGTGATCGAGAATATCGATCCGCGTTTCTTCCAGGTGTCGACGAAAGACGCGCCGCCCACGGAAGAGGAGAAGAGAAAACCGTTCCTTTACCGCTATTTCGTGGACATCCCCGAAGCCGGGAAATTCCAGTTCTTCGACGCGTGCTGGATGCGCGGCGTGACCAGCGGCGTCCTTTCGGGCGAACTGGACGAAAAGGGCTACGCGGAGCGGATCCGCGAGATCAATATCACGGAGAGGCAGCTGACCGACAACGGCTATCTCGTGATGAAGTTCTTCTTCCACATTTCCCAGAAGGAGCAGAAAAAGCGCCTCGACGCCCTCTGCGAAAGCAAGAATACCAGGTGGCGCGTCCATGATTCGGATCTTTGGGAAAATGAAAACTACGACGAGTGCCTCGACGTCTACGAGCGCTACCTGCTCGACACGAACCGCTCGACCGCGCCCTGGTACATTATCAACGCGAAAGACCACAAATTCGCGGTTCTTCAGGTCCTCCAGTTCCTCAATCAGGGTATCGACACGGCCCTGAAGAACAGCGCGTACGCGGTTCCCATTTTGCAAAATACATTCCCGCTGAACCCGATTCCGCTTTTAAAGGACATTTCCTTCGACGGCAAGGAGCTGGAAAATGACGAGTACAAGGAGCGCCTGAAAGAACTCCAGGCGGAGCTCGGCGAACTCCACAACAAGCTCTACCGGAAAAAGATCCCGGTCATCATTGCCTACGAAGGCTGGGACGCGGCAGGAAAGGGCGGCAACATCAAGCGCATCACCGGCGCTCTCGATCCGCGCGGCTACACCGTGCACCCGATCGCGTCTCCGGAGCCGCACGAGAAGGCACGTCATTATCTGTGGCGTTTCTGGAACCGGCTGCCGAAGGACGGGCATATCGCCATTTTCGACAGAACCTGGTACGGCCGCGTCATGGTCGAGCGCCTGGAAGGTTTTTGTTCTGAAAATGACTGGCAGCGCGCCTACAACGAAATGAACGAATTTGAAAAGATCCTCGCCGACTGGGGCGCCGTCGTGCTGAAGTTCTGGGTCCACATCGACAGCGACACACAGCTGCAGCGTTTCACCGACCGTCAGAATACGCCGGAGAAGCAGTGGAAGATCACGGACGAAGACTGGCGCAACCGTGAAAAATGGGATCTCTACGAAAACGCGATCAACGAGATGCTCCAGAAGACCAACACCACTTACGCGCCGTGGCATATCCTCGAATCCGTGGACAAGAAATACGCGAGAATCAAGGCTTTGGAAATTGTGATCGACGCGATTAAGAAAGCATTTTAACCAGACAGAAGGGACTGTCCCCGGTGTCTTATAAGACACCGGGGACAGTCCCTTCTGTCTGGTCCGGCTCTTCCGCCAGCGTGAGCCGGACCCGTTCGATCCGGTTTCCGTCGACGGCGATCGCGCGGATGAGGTTGCCTTCTTCATCGGAGGCGGACTCGCCTTTTTCCGGGATGTGGTCCAGGAGGCTGATGAGATAGCCGCCGATCGAGTCGTAATCTTCGCATTGGAGTTCGCAGCCGAGGGCGTCGTTCAGGTCGTCCAGGCGGAGCGACGCCTCCACCAGGTAGTCGCGCTCGCCGATCTTCCGGATGGCGCTGTCGCGCTCTTCGGCGTCGTATTCGTCGCGGATTTCACCGACGATTTCCTCTAAGATATCCTCCATCGTGATGATTCCGGCCATGCTGCCGTATTCGTCGAGAACGATGCACATCGTGACGGAAGCTTTCCGCATTTCCAGAAACAGCTCGTAGCTGTGCTTGTATTCATGCGTGTAAAATGCCTCCCGCATGTAGTCCCGCACCCGGAAGCCGGCGCCGTCGGGGGTTTCATTTTCCTCAGAAGAATTTTTATAGAGAAGGACGTCCTTCATGTTGAGGACACCGACGATCTGATCTGGGTTGTCGTCGTAGACCGGCAGGCGCGTGTATTTCTCCTTTTCAAACAGAGCGAGCACCTCGTCGTATCCCGCGTCCGCGCTGACGCTGGTCACATCGACGCGCGGCACCATGATCTCGTGGACCTCGGTGTCGGTCAGGTCGAACACGTTGTTGATCATGAGCTTTTCATCCTGCTCGATCTGGCCGTCTTCGTGGCTTACCTCGAGCATCGTACGGATATCTTCTTCGGTCGTCAGCTCCTCGGCGTCCTTCGGATTGATCCGCATGAAGAACAGCGCCACGCGGGCCAGTCCTTCCGCGATTTTCACAAGCGGCGTCAGCACCACCATCAGCACGAAAATGATATTGACATAGCGCAGCGTCATCTGCTCCGCGCGGATTGTCGCGGCGGTTTTCGGCGTGACCTCGCCGAGGACGATGATGAGCAGGGTGAGCATGGCGGTCGCGAGTGATACCGCAAGGCTGCCGCCGAGGCGGGAGGCCATGACGCCGGTCATCGCGGAGGCCGTCAGGTTGACGATGTTGTTGCCGATGAGGATGGTGGTCAGCATTTTCTGCTTCTGGTCTTCGAGAAGACTTAAGGCCAGCCTTGCGCGGGCATTTCCTTCATCGGAAAGAGTGCGGAGCCTTAAACGGTTCACGCACATAAAAGCTGTCTCCGCCGATGAAAAGAACGAAGACAGGTATAAAAGCACCAGAAGCACTGCTATTTCGATGATGTCACGAGTGGTCATTGTACACTCCGTATTGCCTGAAAATGTTTACGCGAGGAACCCGTTAATGATCGCTTCCTCGGCTTCGGCCTCGCTGAGGCCCAGAGTCATCAGCTTCGTGAGCTGTTCGCCGGCGATCTTGCCGATCGCGGCTTCGTGGAAGAGTTCGGCGTCGACGTCATTTGCCTCAAGGGAAGGAACCGCGAGGATGCGGCCTTCGTCCATGATGATGGAATCGCACTCGGTGTGGCCGTGGCAGGGGGCGTTGCCCGTGACGCAGGCGTCGAATTTCTGATAGGAGTGGTCGCGCGCTACCGAGCGGGACACGACGTCCGCGCTGCCGCCTTCGCCGTTGATCACGACTTTGTAGAGGCTGTACGCGCTCTGGTCGCCGTGTGTCATCAGTCTTTCGCGGACGACAAGCTTCGCGCCCGCGGCGAGCTCGGCATTGGTCACGCGCTCGGTCGAGTCGACGCCCTTGATCTGGACCATTTCCATTTCGCAGTAGCTGTTTTCGTCCATGTGCACTTCGGTGACGGGGTTGAGGATGCGCTTGCCGTCGCCATTTCCCGAACCGTAATGCTTTTCGACGTACTTGACCTTCGCGCCCTTCTCGATGAAGAAGCGGTGGACGCCGTCATGCTCGCTGTCCTGCGCGCCGCAGTTGTCGATGCCGCAGCCCGCGACGATCACGACGTCGCTGTCCGCGCCGACGTAGAAGTCGTTGTAGACCGTCTCCTTGAGCCCGCTCTGGCTCAGAACGACCGGGATGTGCACGCTTTCGTGCTTCGTGCCCGGCTTGATGCGGATGTCGATTCCGCTGCCGTCTTCTTTGGAAATGATATCGATATTCGCCGTCGTATTGCGCCCCGCGAGCTGGCTGTTCGCGCGGAAATTGTACGCCCCGAGGGGCACTTCATGCAGGTCCGCCACTTCGGCGATGATTCTCTTCTGTATTTCGTCCAGTTTTACCATTTTTTATCACCTTTTATTTCAGTCGCGCGCAGGCGTCCGTTGCCGATTCCGTGCCGATGAGGCCGCCGAGGATCATTTCCCGCGAGCCCTGTCTGTCGATTTTTCCATTTGCAAGAACCACGATTTCGTCGGCGATGTTGAGGATCCGTTCCTGATGGGAAATGATCACGATCGAGCTGTCCTCGATGTGCTCGCGCATCGTTTCGAAAATGCGGATCAGGTTCTGGAAGCTCCACAGATCGATGCCCGCCTCGGGCTCGTCGAAGACCGTAAGGCGCGTCTTCCGCGCGAGGACCGTGGCGATCTCGATGCGCTTCAGCTCGCCGCCGGACAGCGACGCGTTGACTTCGCGCTGAATGTAATCCTTCGCGCACAGGCCGACTTCCGACAGATATTCGCAGGCTTCGCTGACCGACATCTGCGTTCCGGAGGCGATCCGGAGCAGATCGATGACCTTAATGCCCTTGAAACGCACCGGCTGCTGGAACGCGAAGCCGATGCCCTTTCTCGCGCGCTCAGTAATGGAAAGTCCCGTAATATCCTCGCCGTCGAGCAGGATCTGTCCCGCGGTCGGCTTCTCAATGCCCGCGATGATCTTCGCCAGCGTCGACTTTCCGCCGCCGTTCGGGCCCGTGATGACGACAAAGCGCCGGTCTTCGACTTTCAGGGAGATGTCGCGGAGAATTTCCTTGTCTCCTTTCGCGTCGGGCACTTCAAATGATATGTTTTTCAGTTCAAGCATATTTTAAACTGCTCCTTCATAATAAATATAATTAAAGAAAATAAATTCCGTGTATTCCCTATCATAGCGGAAACCGCAAAAATACGCAAGGAGGGCGCAACATGGGGTGCACCACGGGTGCCTGGCACCGGTGGTGCACATGCACCAGAGGTGCACCAAAGGTGCCAGACCCCTGTGGTGCAAAGTGCACCAGAGGTGCCAGACCCCTGTGGTGCACTTAATGCATTCCCGCCATGAGGGAGCGGCATCTGAGGGCGAGCATGAGGTCGGCGGCGTCGGTAAATGTACGGGGATCGCAGCCGCTGATGTCCCGCACGCGGTCCAGGCGGTACTGCAGGGTGTTCTTGTGAATATAGAGTTTTTCCGCGGCGGCCTTGAGGGAGCAGTTGCAGCGGAAATACATTTCCAGATATTTCAGATCCTTGTCATTAAGGCCTGCAAGAACTTTCCCGACGAAGAGCTCCATTGTCTCCGGTGAGAGAGTTCCGAGGAGGAGCTCCGTGTGCATGCGCCCGAACTCGGCGAGCCGGCCCGGTGTGGCGGCCGCAGCTGCCAGTATGGCGGAGCGGTAGGAGCGGTATATTTCCGGGAAATGTTCCGCCGTCCCGACCCCGATCCTCAGAAAGTCTTTCATTTTTAATGCGAGGTTCTGCAGGGCGGGTCTCATTTCCCTGTATGATTTTTCGTCTGCAATCAGCACATACTGATCCGGATAGAGAAAGGTATAAAGCGGGCTGCCCCCCGTACGGAATACCCGGTAAATCTCCTCTTCGGCCAAAGTCAGGTTGGCGGGATTGTAGCGCGCGCTGATCCTTGCCGCGACCATGAGCAGCGTCGTCTGCCGGTCGATTCCGGCCTGTTTCAAATAGTCCTCAGCAAAATTCTCGGTGGCGGAAGGACCCTCGAGCAGCTGCCTGACAATATAGCCGGCACGGGATCTGCGGCTTCGGTCGATCAGATCAAGTTCGCGTTCTTTCAGGATCAAGCGGGTAATTCTCTGCGCAAGCTGGGCGTATTTCCGCACTTCATCCGGGTTTCCCGTAATGCCGATTACCGCGACCGTCTCCCCTTCCCACAAAAACGGCAGGTTGACGCCGGCCTTTGTCCCGCGGAACGAATCCGATTCTTCTACCTCCAGGTTCCGTCCTTCCGCGGCCGCCCGGTGCCCGATTTCGTGGTAGGTGCCGACACGGCTTTTGTCCGTACTGGCTATGATCGTCCCGTCAGGCGAAATGAAATTGATGTCCCGCCCGGAAATGTCTCTCACGGTCCGCACGATCTGTTCGGCCGTCGCTGCGCTGATCACTGTCTGCATGAGTTCTCCTTTCGTCTTATGCGCCGGAGGTGCACCAAAGGTGCCAGACCCCGGTGGTGCAGGTGCACCAAAGGTGCCAGACCCCGGTGGTGCAGATGCACCAAAGGTGCCAGACCCCGGTGGTGCAATCCGGCTCTCAGCATCCCGGAAGGTCAGGTGTAAACAATACAAAATATGTCATAGAGACCAAATATAAATCATTATATCAGATAATTATTGGTGTATAAACCGTATTATGGCCGGCAGCGACCCTGTATAATCATAATCAGTAAACACGTGA
This sequence comes from uncultured Eubacteriales bacterium, assembly GCA_900319795.1. Lineage (GTDB taxonomy): Bacteria > Bacillota > Clostridia > Lachnospirales > Lachnospiraceae > Chordicoccus. The sequence goes on from ONPU01000016.1 coordinate 69,720, forward strand.
ACACTGCACCAAAGGTGCCAGACCCCGGTGGTGCAAGTGCACCAAAGGTGCCAGACCCCGGTGGTGCAATTAAAGGAGGAGACACATGAGAGCAGTTATCGCCATTGATTCGTTTAAAGGAAGTCTTTCGTCACTGGAAGCGGGCGACGCGATCCGCGAAGGGATTTTGAAGGCCCATCCGGATGCGCTGGTGCAGGTGAGGCCGGTGGCCGACGGCGGTGAAGGCACCGTCGAGGCCCTGACGCTTGGAATGGGAGGAACGCTTCAGCGTACCGAAGTGACCGGCCCGATGGGCCAGAAGGTCACGGCCGCATATGGCATTCTGGGCGACGGAGTTACGGCTGTGATGGAAATGTCCGCCGCCGCCGCGATCACCATGGTGCCGGATAAGGACAAAAACCCGCTGCTGGCGACGACGTACGGCGTCGGCGAAATGATTCTCGACGCGGTCCGCAAAGGCTGCCGCGAATTCATCGTCGGCATCGGCGGCAGTGCGACAAATGACGGCGGAGCCGGCATGCTTCAGGCCCTTGGATTCGGCCTTCTGGACGCGGACGGCAGGCAGGTTCCATTCGGCGCGCAGGGCCTCGAAAAGCTCGCGAAAATCACGAAGGACCACGCCGCGCCGGAGCTCTCCGAATGTCATTTCCGCATCGCCTGCGATGTCACGAACCCGCTTTGCGGAGACCGCGGCTGCAGCGCGATCTACGGCCCGCAGAAAGGCGCAACCCCCAGCATGATTTTGCAAATGGACAAATGGCTCGCCGACTACGCCCTCCTCGCGAAGACCGTCTTCCCGGACGCGGACCCGGATTTCCCCGGCTCGGGAGCCGCGGGCGGCATCGGCTTCGCTTTCAGAACCTTCACAAATGCGTCCCTTACAAGCGGCATCGACATCATCCTCGAAGAAACCCGCCTCGAATCCTATATTAAGGAAGCGGATATCGTCGTCACCGGCGAGGGCCGCCTGGACGGTCAGACCGTGATGGGCAAGGCGCCTGTCGGCGTCGCGAAGATCGCGAAGAAGTACGGGAAGAAGGTTGTGGCATTTGCGGGCTGCGTGACTGAGGACGCGGTCGCGTGCAACGAGCACGGTATTGACGCATTTTTCCCGATCCTGCGCGGAGTTGTCACGCTGGAAGAGGCGATGAATCCGGAAAATGCCCGCCGCAACATGATCGCAACAGTCGAGCAGGTCTTCCGCCTGATCCCGTGATGCACCAAAGGTGCCAGACCCCCGTGGTGCAAAGTGCACCAAAGGTGCCAGGCCCCCGTGGTGCAGCAAGCCAGATAATTCATATACAAAGAATGGAGATAGAATAATGGATGTGACATTTACCACAATAGGCGCCCTGATCGGGCTTGTAATCGCAATCGTTCTGATTATCAAAAAAGTGGCCCCGGCCTATGCGCTGATCCTCGGCGCGCTGGCGGGCGGGCTTATCGGAGGCGGCGGCCTCGACGGCACAGTTTCCACAATGGTCAGCGGGGCAGGGTCCATGATGTCCTCGGTGCTGCGGATTCTCACAAGCGGCATCCTCGCCGGTGCCCTCATCAAGACCGGGTCGGCGGAAAAAATCGCTGACACGATCGTCACGAAACTCGGTGAAAAACGTGCGGTTGCGGCCATTGCGATCGCAACGATGATTATCTGCGCAGTCGGCGTTTTCATTGACATTTCCGTCATCACGGTCGCTCCGATCGCCCTTGCGATCGGCGAGAAAGCGGGACTTGGCAAAGGCGGCGTCCTTCTTGCCATGATCGGCGGAGGCAAAGCGGGAAATATCATTTCCCCGAATCCCAACACCATCGCCGTCTCCGAGGCGTTCAGCCAGGACCTGACCGCGGTCATGATGAGAAATGCAGTCCCTGCCATTTGCGCCCTCATCGCGACAATTCTTCTTGCGTCCTTTCTCGTAAAGAAATCCGACCGGATCACGGCCGCCGATCTGGAAGAGAGCAGCAATAAGGAGCTGCTCGGTTTCCTCAAGGCCATCTGCGGCCCGCTCCTCGTCATCATCATGCTTGCGCTTCGTCCGATCGCCGGAATCGCCATCGACCCGCTGATCGCGCTTCCCGTCGGAGGAATTGTCTGCACACTGGTATGCGGCAAGGCCAAAAATCTGATACAATATATGGAGTACGGACTGAGTAAAGTGGTCGGCGTTTCGATCCTTCTGATCGGGACCGGCACAATCGCCGGAATTATCAAGGCTTCCGCCCTGCAGGCCGATGTCACAAACCTCCTTGAGGCGATGAACATGCCGGCATTTGTTCTTGCTCCGCTCGCGGGCATCCTGATGGCAGGCGCGACGGCCTCCACAACAGCAGGTGCTACGGTCGCGGCACAGACATTCGCGCCGACACTTCTGGCACAGGGCGTCCCGGCCATCGCGGCCGCGGCGATGATCCACGCGGGAGCTACGGTTGTCGACTCCCTGCCGCACGGATCCTTCTTCCATGCGACGGGCGGCGCGGTCAACATGGGCATTTCCGACAGGATGAAGCTGATCCCGTTTGAAGCTCTGATCGGTCTTACGAGCACGATCGTGTCCGTCATCATTTTTATGATTCTCAGCTGAAGAACTTATTTTTTGAAAATAAAACGGCCGGCCCGGGCGCATCGTCCGGCGCCGCTGCATTTACAGAAAGGAACAGCGTATGATCACCAATGACAAAGGCCTCGTTGAACTGAAACACCATGTGATCCGCGAAGTATGCCGCCTTGCGTGGGACGACAACATTACACATGAGACCCGTGAGAAAATCGCCTACGAAGTCAGCCCGGGCCCGAAGCCGTCATACCGCTGCTGCGTCTATAAGGAGCGCGAGATTGTCCGCGGGCGCATCCGGCTCGCGATGGGGCTCAACCCCGACATCAACCACCCCACGAAAAATGTCGTCGCCGTCATCCCCGCCGCCTGCGACGACTGCCCGATCCAGGACCACACGGTCACGGACAGCTGCCGCTTCTGCCTCGGGAAGGCCTGCCTCAACGCGTGCCGTTTCGACGCCATTTCGCCCGGCGACACGAAGATGAAGATCGACCCGAACAAGTGCAAATCCTGCGGCCAGTGCGCGAAGGCGTGCCCATTTGGCGCGATTATTCACCGGCAGAGGCCGTGCAAGGCGGCGTGCCCGGCGGATGCCATTTCCTATGATGAAAATGGCCTCTGCATGATCGACGAAGAAAAATGCATTCATTGCGGCCACTGCATCCACGCCTGTCCCTTCGGCGCGATCGGCTCGAAGATCTATGTCGTCGACATCATCAAGGCGATCCTGGCCGGCAAGCGCGTGATCGCGATGTGCGCGCCCGCGACCGAAGGACAGTTCGGCAAGGACATCGGCATGGCCTCCGTCAAAGCCGCGCTGAAAAAGGTCGGTTTCGCGGACATGGTCGAGGTCGGCCTCGGCGGAGACATGACCGCCGCGTATGAGGCGAAGGAGTGGATCGAGGCCAGGGCGGAGGGCCGCAAGATGACGACGTCCTGCTGCCCGGCGTTCATTTCCATGATGCACCATCATTTTCCGCAGCAATATGAGGAAAATAAATCCACCACCGTCTCCCCGATGGTCGCCGTCAGCCGCTACCTGAAATCTCAGGATCCGGACTGCGTCACGGTCTTCATCGGCCCGTGCATCGCGAAAAAGGGCGAGACGCTCAATGAAAACATCGCAGACAATGCCGACTACGCCATGACTTATGGGGAAATGGTCGCTCTCCTCGACTCGCGAGGCATCGAAATCACGCCGGTCGAGGAGGACTATCAGGAGGCCTCGCTCTTCGGGAAACGCTTTGCCGGCAGCGGCGGCGTCGCCGAAGCTGTCCTCGAGGTCATGCGGGAAATGGGAGAGGACACGGAAGGCATTTCCCTCCTCCGCTGCGCCGGCGGCGACGAATGCAAGAAGGCGCTGACACTGCTTAAGGCCGGCCGCGTGAAGGAAGACTTTATCGAAGGCATGATGTGCCCCGGCGGCTGCGTCGGCGGCCCGTCCAAGCACCAGGCGGAACCGCTGGTCGAGAAGGCCCGCACCGGCCTGCTCAACGCGGCGGACAAGCGCGGAATTCTTGAGAACCTCGCGAACTATCCGATGGAGAGTTTTTCGATGTTCCGGGACGGACATAAGTAAAGGTTTTCGATGTTCCGGGACGGACATAAGTAAGATTTTCTGCATGTACCGACTATTGACGTTCTGATTCGGGAAACGTATGATTACATTATAGAAGCAAAATGGCTCACACCTGTTCCGCCGCGGAACTGCAAAATAACCGCGGAACAGCAGAATAAAAGGAAGGTGGGCAAAATGGTGGTATGTCCTTACTGCGGAAAAGAAAATGTTGACGGCAGCGCATTCTGCAGCGAGTGCGGGGCTCCGCTGAAAGCGGCTTCCGAAGCGGCGGCTACGGCGCAGATATTTGACCAGCAGGAGGCGGCGGGCAGCTTTGAGCCGAATGCAGGTGCTTTCGGTGCGCAGTCGGCGGCGAGCGGCTTTGACGCGGGCAGCTCCCATGATTTCGGCGGCCAAGTGGAGACGCTTACGCAGCCGACTTACGATTCGACGTTCGAACAGCCGGCGCCGAGTCAGGAGCCGACATACAGCCAGCCGGCGCCGAGTCAGGAGCCGACATACAGCCAGCCGGTGCAGTCGAGTTCGACATACAACCAGCCCGGGCCGGGCCAGCCGGGCACTCCGCAGGCCGCCTGGCAGCCTCCGGTTGCCCCGATTCCGACCGGCGGCATTATGGTGTGGGCGATTATTACAATATTCCTCTGCACCATTCCGGGCGTCATCGCGCTTATCTATACACTTTCGATCAATAAAGCGCCCACGGTCGAGGTTCAGCAGAAAAAAGCGAAGTACGCAAAGATCTGGTGCACGATCGGCACTGTGATAGGTGTGCTTGCCCTGATCGCCAATATGGCAATGGTTCTTTCATAAAATGCAGCATTTAACGGACAGACATGGAGTCTGTCCATTTTTCGTTTCATTTGCAAAATGAAATGTCAGGAGGACGGGTATGGAGAAATGGCTGTTTATCAACATATAGTTGATATTTATAAATCGCCCATGAGCTTTTAAACCCAAGGGTTCTTTACCGGCACCAGCCTGATGCCTCTACCTGATGTGACTCAGGCTGCTTTTATCTTTCTTACCGGCTCCGCCTGC
>ONPU01000017.1 GCA_900319795.1 uncultured Eubacteriales bacterium
TGGTTGAGCGTTGGCATCACCAGAGGCAAGATGCTCCTCCATCAGATGGTAAATCTTATCTATATCAGCAAAGAACAGTCTTATGCCTCGCTTATGGAGCGTCAGGTTGTTGTGAAGGTTAGAGATGATCGTTTTAGCCGTACCTTCATGGAGAGTCAACGGCTGTCCCTGAGAAGTATGAATGTGGTCGAAGTAATCTGCGGTTACAGGGAAGGCGTTTTGAATAAGAAAGGCGACCATATTTCTTTACTTGTTTCTCATAAATGTCCTGAAACTTGGCATAGCGTGAAGAAACGGGGATCATCCAAAAGATAGCGCTGTTTTTGGGATCCTTGACAGCCAAGAAGTGAGGACGATAGTGACCGTTCTCATGATTAGACATAAGTGTGTCATCGGCAGCAAGTTGAAAAAATGAGTCACTGATATGATAGAAGTAACCTTCAGAAATAAGCATTGACTGTCTCCTATGTAAAAGCCCCACCTCCACAAGGGAGATGGGGTAAACATTTTCGTACCGAATAATTTGTTCCTCGCGCCATCGGTAAGCGAGATCATTTTCGCATCGAATAATTTATATTCCGCACCATCGATAAGCGGAAACATTTTCATTTAACGAGACCTCTGTCTCTGCTTACATTATAGCTGTTATCCGAAAGAATGCAAAGCATTTTTGCGGGAGAATCTTATGGAGATGATCTGTAACAAATACGGTGCGGTGATCCCAAAACCTAAGACACAAGGGACTGTCCCCACTGTCTTATTGGTGATTTAACTGGTCGAGAATTATGATATAGTAAATATGACACGCGAGCACTCTTCGAAAGAAGCAGGAAAGTGTTACTATAAAATGTAGAGTGACAGGAGCAAAGAAAAATGAAGATGATTATTTCAGGATTAAAGAAAATGACTGCCGTTCTAATGGCCGTGTGTTTATTTTCAGTGCCGGCATTTTCTGCAGACAATGTGGTAAATATCAAATCGGCGGCAGCAGAAGAGGGGGATTTTACCCTCGACAAAGTGGTGATTTTGAGCCGGCACAATATCCGGTCGCCGCTTTCGACAAAGGGGTCAGTGGTCGATGATCTCTGTGCCCATGAATGGTTCAAATGGACATCGAATCCCGGTGAACTGTCGCTTCGCGGGGCGATGCTGGAGACGACGATGGGGCAGTATTTCCGGCTCTGGCTCGAGAAGGAGGGGCTATTTCCGGAAAATTATATACCGGAGGAGGGTGCGGTCCGCTTTTACGCAAATGGACTGCAGCGTACGCAGGCGACGGCGCGGTATTTTTCGGCCGGGCTTTTGCCGGTGGCTCCGGTTCAGGTGGAGCGCAAAGTCGGATATGATGAGATGGACGACACATTTCTCCCGAAAATTTATTTTTTAAATGATGACTATGCCCGCGACGCACTTGCTGAAGTCTATGAAAAATGCGGCGGAGAGCATCTGGAAGGGCTCCGCGCTTCTCTTGATGAATCGTTTCAGCTGGTGGCGGATGTTACGGATATGAAGGAGACGGAAGCATTTAAAAGTGGTCAGTACGGCAACTTTCTGGAGGACGAGTCTACCCTTTCTCTGGAGCTTCTGGCCGAGCCGAAGATCAACGGGCCGTTCAGTAAGGCTGTTTCTTTGGCGGACGCGCTTGTGCTGCAGTATTATGAAGAGCCGGATGATGTTAAGGCAGCCTTTGGTCATGATCTTGACGAAGAGGACTGGAAGAAGATCGGCCTGATTCTGAAGGCGAACCTGAATATCCGATTCGGAACTCCGCTTCTGGCTTTAAACGAGTCCCATCTGATGCTCGAAGAGCTCCTGTCGGAAATGAACACCGAAGAGCGGAAATTTACATTTTTATGCGGACATGATTCCACGATCTCGAGTGTGCTCACGTCGCTTGGAGCAGAGGATTATACTTTGCCCGGAGCGATTGAACCTTTGACGCCTATTGGGGTGAAGCTGGTGTTTGAGCGGTGGGTAAATGCTGAGGATGAGGCATTTTACAAGGTGAATCTGGTTTATCAGAGTGTGGATCAGCTTCGGACAATTCAGCCGCTGACGCTGGAGACGCCGCCGATGATTGTGCCGGTTCATTTTCAGGATGCGGAAGCTGATGGGAACGAGATGATAGACGAGGAGGCGCTGCTTGGGCTCCTCACGGACAGGATCGCTTCGTATTATGAGCTGGAGGAGATTTACGGCGAAGTTCAGGCGGATGAGGCGGCTTGACAAGACAGTGGGGACAGTCCCTGGTGTCTGGTGCGAAAAGACGCCGAAAATTCGGCGTCTTTCACGACCAGACACCAGGGACTGTCCCCACTGTCTTATGCGGCGGTTGACACAACCAACGCGGTTTGCTATAGTTCGAAATGTAAGATCATTTTATGAAAGAGGCTTCAGAATGTACTGGACAAATATCAACGTCCAACTGAAAAAAGGTTACATTGATCTCCCTTAGGGGGATAGTGCACCCATTTTTCAGGCTTATAGTACATGATCTGAAGCTATATGAGCTGAATAAGGAACACGGATCTCCCGAAAGTTTGAAGAGGTGTTTGAAAGACACTTAGAAGAACAACGAAGGGAGATTTTTTTATGTTGAATTTAAAAAAGCAAATAAGAACTTTATATATCACCGGACTTCTGGGAAGCCTTTCGCTGACCGGCGCGTGGGTCGTCATTTTGGCGTCCAGGGGCTTCTCGCTTGTGCAGATCGGATTTGCTGAGACGGTGTTTCATTTTACAAGTCTGATAATGGAAATTCCTTCTGGAATGCTGGCCGATATGTATGGACGGAAGAAAATGCTGGTTCTCGGCAATCTGATGCTCGTCATCGGCGATCTGATCATGTTTTTCTCGCGGGATTACTGGATGGTACTTTTGTCGATGCCGTTTCATGCGATGTCGTACAATTTTGCCTCCGGATCGGGAGAGGCGCTGGCATACGATTCCATGAAAATGGAAAGCGCGCAGGAAGGCTACGAGAAATACACTTCGAATCAATTCATTATTTACAGGATTGGAAGCGGAATATCTACGCTCGCAGCGGGGCTGGCGCTTTATCTGGGTTACAGGAAAGCATATTTGATCAGCGCCGCTATGGGGTGCGTTACGCTTTGCTTTACTCTGACGCTGTTTGAGATCAAGGGCAGTGAGGGGCGGAAGCATGCATCCGTTTTCAAGGAAATTATTTCATATTTTACAGAATCCATAAGGTTCTTGGGGAAACACACGAAAGCTGCGGCGTGGATGTTTTTGAACTCATTTGTCGGCGCGGTGGATATTCTTCTGCTGTTCTTTTTGCAGAGCAAGCTGAAGACGGCGGGGATTTCGAACTCTCTTCTCGGGCCGGCGCTTTTTGTGATGGAACTTGGCGGAATAGTCGGAGCGAGGCTGATTCTGAAGGCGAAGAAGGCCCGGTATGGAGCCGTTTTTGCGGTATGCACGGCCGGCGTTCTTGCGGGAGTTTTGTTGGAGCATACCGGGATGGTGGCGCTGATGGTTCTGGGCGGATTTATTTCGGCCATGGCGGACGACGCGATTGAGATCAGAACCGAGGCGAAGCTCCAGGACATGTTTCCGTCGGAGCAGAGAGCGACGCTGGTGTCTTTGTCGTCGTTTACGTTTTCGGTGATTATGATTGTGCTGTCGCCGATGGCGGGATACTTTTTTTCGATTTGGTAAGACGGCGAGGCCAGACAGAGGGGACAGTCCCCGGTGTCTTATGCGAAAAAATGCCGGATTTCCGGCATTTTTCAAAACAAGACACCGGGGACTGTCCCCACTGTCTTATTTGCCGAATACAGCCGCCGCCCGCTCCATGTTCTCCCGGATCGAGACGCCGAAGGGGCAGCGCTTTTCGCAGGCGCCGCATTTTATGCATTCGCCGGCGTGGTGTGCGAGCGCGGCGTAGTGCTCGCGGACGGTTTCCGGGACCTGGGGCTGCGCCTCGGCGAGGTGCAGGAATTTGGTGACGGAAGCGATGTCGATGAATTGCGGACATGGCTCGCAGTGGCTGCAGTACATGCAGTGGCCGACCCAGCTGACGCGCGGGAAGGAGGCGAGCGCAGTGGCGTAGTCCTTTTCTTCGGCGGCTGCGTCGCAGTATGCGGCGCTTTCCTCGAGCTGGCTCACTGAATGCGCGCCCGCAAGCACGACAGATACTGCCGGACGGGAAAGTGCATAGGAAATGCACTGATTCACCGTGAGCGACACGCCTGCGATCTGGTTGCTGCCGAGCAGCTCTCCTCCGGCAAATGCCTTCATAACCGTAATCCCAACGCCCAGCCGCTGGCAGGTCTCGTAGAGCCTCTGTCTGTCCGGGTCCATATTTGTGAGCTGTTCTTTATAATTCTTGTCGGCCCACAGTTCCTCCACGTCCTCATTTGCGGGCTGGAGGTCGTAGCATGGATTGACCGAGAACATCAGCACCTCGATCCCGCCCTCGGTGACGGCGCGCTCGGCGACAAGCGGGTTGTGGCTCGACAGGCCGATGTGGCGGATCCGACCCTCGGATTTGAGCTGGCGCGCGTAATCGAGGATGCCATTTTTCACGATCGCGTCCCAGTCGCTCATCGCGTCACAGTAGTGGATCATGCCGACGTCGAGGTAATCGGTGTCGAGGAGCTGCATCATTTCCTCAAAACCTGCCTTCACCTCTTCGAGGTTCCGCGTGCGCAGATATTGGCCATTTTTCCACACAGAGCAAATGTGCGACTGAATGTAAAATTTCTCACGCCTGCCCTTGAGCGCCCGCCCGACAGCGGCGCGCAGTTCCGGATCGGACGCGTAAAGATCAAAATAGTTAATTCCGAGTTCTTCCGCCCGGTCGAACATTTTTGCCGTCATGGCATAATTTTCTTCGGTCATGCCCTCGCAACCCATGCCGATTACGCTGGCCGTAAGGCCGGTATTTCCCAATTCTCTGTATTCCATATTGTGCCTTTCTTTGGAAATGGATTCTCAAACAGAATTATTATAACATCATTTTTCGCATTTCCACATGATGGACAGAAACGTGATAAAATGTTATTAAACAATCCGCAATCGGATAGGAAATAAAGTGTAACGGCGGAGGATTTTATTTGCCAAAGCCCGGTAAAGAAAGGAGCAAAATGCAAATCGTGCTGCATATGAAAAGTTAGGAAGGGAGGATCCGGCTATGTGTGATGCGCTACGGGATCTTATGAAAGAAGATTTTGTTAAGGAAAGAGCAGAAGGAAGAGCTGAAGGAAGAGCAGACCTGCTCGTCTCTTTAGTTGAAAAGGGGCGCATTTCCCCGGAAGAAGCTGCTGAAGAGCTGGGAATAACCACCGTGGAATTTAAGGAGAAATATTTGTCGTCGCTGGTGTGACGAGTGTGTCATTTGACAAAACATTTCCAAGATTATCAAAGTTGAAGGAGGGCCACAGAGAATGAAAAGAAACAGCAGACGCATTTTGATTTTGATGTTAACCGTTATTGTCACGGCTCTTCTTGCCGCATTTCCCGTATCTGCTGCGAGTAAAGCGAAGAAGAACCAGGTGGCGGTAGCTCTTTATGAGAAGAAGGCCGGGAAGATCGTGAATCTGGAAGCCAGGAAGTACGTGGACATTACGGGGGACGGGGTTAAGGAAGCGATCTTTTATTATCATCCGAAAAACAGCGGAAGCGGCCGTAAGTTGGTGATCTATACGTACAAGAAAGGGAAGATCAAGAAAATCCTGAGCGATGGGAATTACGGGTTGATCAAGCTGATTGTTTATAAAAAATCAAAGTCCTTCATTGCATATGGTGCGGGCCACGGAAATGAATGGTACCGCTACTTCAAGATGAAGAACGGCAAATATAAGGAAGCGGCGATGAAGGCACGCACGGACCCGGCGTTCAGGAAGTCCGCGTGGTATCGGACGAAGATTACCAACAGTCCCTATAAAGGCAGCCGGAAGGAGCTGACGGTGGCGGAGTTCAACGCGGCTGTTAAAGGAATCAAAAAAGGGAAGAAAAAGACGGTGAAGATGTTTTGACGATTTTATTAGATCTATTCCTGACCTTCGTGAAGATCGGGTTATTTACCTTCGGCGGCGGATACGCCATGATCTCACTTATAGAACACTATTGCGTAGAACAAAAGCAGTGGATCACGCATGATGAAATGATGAATGTCACGGTAATTGCCGAGTCCACCCCGGGACCGATTGCGATCAATTGTGCGACATTTGTCGGGTATAAGCAGAAGGGATTGATGGGAGCAGCAGCGGCGACGATCGGTGTGGTGCTCCCTTCGTTTTGTATCATTTTCCTGATCTCGAAGTTTTTGGATCATTTTTTGGAAATAAGTTGGGTCGCCCACGCATTTATGGGCCTTAAGATCGGTGTCGGCATACTGATTCTGGATGCGGCGATCAGGATGATCAGGAAAATGCAGACAGGGCTGCTGCCAAATGCGATCTTGTGCAGCGCATTTCTTGCCATGCTGATCATCGATGTGTTTGCGCTGCGGGTATCGACGATCACACTGATGCTGATCGCGGCGGGGGTCAGCCTGGCGATTTATTTTGCAAAGCAAAATGCCGGGAAGGCAGGGCCTGCGCGATGATATACCTTGATCTGTTTTTGGGCTTTTTGAAGGTCGGCCTGTTTGCCTTTGGAGGAGCATACGCGGCGATCCCTGTGATCAGGGAGGTGGTGCTTTCGTATGGCTGGATTGACGATGAAATGCTGACATACATGATCGCGGTCAGTGAAAGCACGCCCGGGTCGATCATGGTGAATCTGGCGACCTATGTTGGCAGTTCGCAAGCGGGTTTCCCGGGGGCGCTGATTGCGACGACGGCGGTTGTGCTGCCGGCGTTTGTCATTATTCTGCTCGTCATGATCGTTCTGAAAAAAATACTGAAGCATCCTTATGTACAGGCCATTCTGGGAGGGCTGAAGCCCTGTATTATCGGGATTATCTTTGCGACCGGCGCCGATATGATTCTTCGGAATTGTTTCGGAAGCGTCGGGGCTTTGGCGGTGAACGGACCTGCGGTGATGATGACGCTTATTCTGGGCGGCGTTTATTTCGGTTCACGAAAAGTAATGAAAAATGGAATCTCGCCGATCGGCCTCATTGGGCTGTCGGCTTTGGCGGGGATACTCGTGTATGGAGCATAAGACAGTGGGGACAGTCCCTGGTGTCTTATAAGACACCAGGGACTGTCCCCACTGTCTGGTTCAGGCGCCCGCGAATGTACTCGCGCATCCCCGGATCTGTGCAGTAGATGTAGCAGCCTTTCATTCCTCTTGTCATGAGCGTGCGGTATGTATTCTTGATGATCTCGTCCGCGCGCGCCATGGCCTCGGCCGGGTGCTCCTTATACATTTTCTTCAGGCCTTTGACCGACTGATCGGTCGAGGCCCTTTTTGTAAAATCCGTTACCACGCGGCCGTTTTCGTAGCGGATGTCGTCGCCCATGATGACGCCGACGTAGTCAAATTCCAGGCCCTGCGTCGTGTGGATGCAGCCGGCTTCGTTGACGGAAGTGTCACTGAGCGCGTAGATTCCGTCGCCCAGATTCCAGCTCATTTCGAAGTCGCCGATTTTGATGTCGTGGTAGTTCGGGTCGTTCTTTTTGGCCTTTTCCCATTTCCAGCAGTAGCCGGCCAGGACGCGGGCGCGGTTAGCCGTTTTATTTTTCTCGAAAATGATGTCCCTGACCTCATTCGGATCGTCGCAGAGGCGCACGTCGTAGTCGAGGCCGTCGAGGGTGAAATTTGCCGTATCCCGGATCTCCAGGAGATCGTCGACCCAGGCAAGGTAGCCGTTGGAACCGTTGCATCTGAACTGGGAAATGAGTTCCATCTCGATCACCTCGGAGCCTTCTGCCGCGGCCCATTTTTTGATTTCGTCAATGGAGCCGATGTCGGCCATCGTCACCCGCTGGCTTTCGTCGATGAAAAAGACGGAGCAGGCCGCCGCGTGGATGATTTCCTTGATCTGGTTTTCATTTCCCGTATTTTTCGTGTACTGGCTTCGCTCCTCGAGCCGGTGGGCCTCGTCGACGATGAGCGTGTGCATCTGGTTGCGGCCGACGCCGACGTAGCAGGCGGAGCCTTTGAACATATTTTCCACGCCGGTGAGGTGCTTTGTGCCTTTCATTTTCTGCAGATATACCTGGCGGGGAGCAAGATTTTTCGAAACATACTGAACGAACTGGTCCCGCTGCGTGAGCTCCGCCAGGAGTTGGACGGCGATGACGCTTTTGCCGGTGCCCGGGCCGCCTTTGCAGATGATCGTGCGCTTTTTATGGTCCGTCTGGCACTGTTCGGACAGCTTCAGGATTTCTTCGTAAACGACGCGCTGTTCGTCGATCATGGTAAATTCTTCATTTCCGGCCATCATGGAGGCGATGGCATTTTGGAGGCTTTTCGAGGGTTTTATTTTCCCATGATCAACTAAATAGAGGACTTTTTTGCGGTCGCCCTTTTTGATCCATTTTTTGATAAATGATTTCAGCTCCCTCGTCTGCGTTCGCGTGAATGCCGGCGCTTCGTTGGTGTACAATCTGTACTGCTGATCGTCGAGGGGATCGTTGTCGCGGCGGATGTAATTGTGCAGAAATGCGCACGGCGCGAGGCGGATTTCCTGCTCCTGGACGGTGGAATTGTAGTCCTGGATCAGGCGGGCGTACGACCACGCCTGATAGGACGGGTGCACCACTCTTCTCATCGCGTGGCCGGTATAGGTTTCAACCAGCTCCACAACGGCGTCGGTTGCCTCGACTTTTTCCAGTTTCTGCCACTGCTTCAGCTCCACGATCACCATGCCGGGCTTTTCGTCTTCGCCGTAACCCGATATCATAAAATCCACCCGCTTGGCGGTCTGCGGGATATTGAACTCAATGGCGACTCCCGCGTCGGCGGGGATCTCGGGGTCATTCATGACCATGTACATACGCAGCATGGAGTTTTCCCACGAATTAAATTCGCTTTCGGTGGTATGGCGGCCGAGCTTCTCCAGAATGCTCTGCTCGATCTCATAGGCGATCAGGCCGCCTTCAACACTTTGCATAAAATCACTTTTCAGGCCTTCGTAGACTAGCATGGTTGGTCACCTTTCGGGGGAGATAAGACAGTGGGGACAGTCCCTGGTGTCTGGCCAGACACCAGGGACTGTCCCCACTGTCTTATTATCAGACTATTCTAACATTTTAATGGCAAGGATGAATTTATGCAACATCGGTTGCATTCGAAGCGATCTGGTGTTAAAATCTTGGACTAGCAGATTTCCTTTTATCATTCTATTACTACTTAAATCCTTTGTGTCAATCTTACTAATAGAAAAGGAGGAAATCATGCCTAGAAATGCAAGAAGAAAGAGCTTTACCGGCTATTACCATATTATTGTCCGCGGCGTAGGCAAGCAGGTTATCTTTGAAAAAAAGATGGACTATCTGGTATTTCTTAAGAAAATGCGCCGATATATACCGGAAGAGAACATTGTTCTTATCGCCTATTGTCTTATGGAGAATCACGTCCATTTTCTGCTGCGCGATCCCGAAGATCATATCGCTTCCTTTATGCATAAACTCTGCGGCTCATACGCAATGTATTTCAATAAGAAATATGAACGCTGCGGTCATCTCTTCGACGAGCGCTATAAGAGCGAGTGTATCGAGGATGAACGCTACCTTCTGGCTGCATTCCGTTATATTCTTCAAAATCCAGAAAAGGCAGGCATTGCCAGAACCGATCAGTACCGCTGGAACAGCTATGCTGAACATGCATATGAAAATGCGTTGACTGACACTTCGCTGATCGATCACCTGATCGGCGGAAAGGATCAGTTTGAGTCCTTTGTGAAAAAGCCCGTGCCTGAAATAGAACGTGATTTTTGCGACAGAGAAGCGCTGAATGACCGGAACAACCGCATCATTGAGACGGTTCTTGGCACTACAGACGCGACCATTGTTAATCGTCTTCCGATTCAGGAACGCGACAGGGTGATCCGGGATTTGCGCAGGAATAATATGTCGATCAGGACAATTGCTCGGAAAACCGGTATAAGTAAGAATATTGTTGAACGAGTTTGTAAGGGATAAGACAGTGGGGACAGTCCCTACTGTCTTATCCCAAGCGGGAGCAAGTTAACGATATGATGTCCAAAACGCACATAGTGGTCGGTATGGCAGCAGCACTGACGGTGCTTGCGCCACCCGACTTGAAAACGGCGCTGCCTGTGATCGCAGGCAGTGCTGTTGGCAGCCTGATCTGTGATCTGGACTGCAGGTCGCAGCCATCTGTGAAGGACGCGTTTACCGGCCGTTTGATCGTGGGCGGTATTATTTTGCTGACTATCATTCTGGATTACTTTTGGGGAACGGGTATCTGGATGTATCTGCTGAATAAAAATAAGGAGAGGCAGATCGTTGGGATACTGTTGTTTCTGATCCTCTGCACATTTGTCAGGAACTCCGGGCACAGGGGCTTTTCACATTCACTTCTGGCGCTCTTGCTGGAGGCGTCAGTATTAATGCTGGTGGTGAGAGAAGTGGTTCCGGCGTTCGCGGTGGCATTTCTTTCGCATATCATCCTGGATTTGCTGAACAAGAGGCCGATTCAGGTTTTCTTTCCATGGAGGAAGGGATTTTGCAGCCGGCTGTTTTATGCGGACAGGACAGCTGATAAAATTATTCTGGGAATCGGAAGCGCATGGTTGGTGGCGGCGTTGGCTGCGATATAAGACAGTGGGGACAGTCCCCGGTGTCTGGCCAGACACCAGGGACTGTCCCCACTGTCTTATCAAAGGAGAAGAGATCTCATGAAAATCAGACATTCCACTGAACGGGACCTTGAACGGATCATGGAAATCTATGGCTGCGCCAGAAAGTTCATGGCGGAGCACGGCAATCCCAACCAATGGGGGCCTACGAACTGGCCTCCTAAGGAACTGATCCGGAGCGACATCTTCAATGGCAACAGCTACGTGTGCGTCAATGACGATGGCGCGATCATCGGTACATTTTACTTTATCCATGGAAATGACATAGAGCCGACCTATCGGAACATCACAGACGGCGCGTGGCTGGATGAAAGCCCGTATGGTGTGGTGCATCGCATCGCTGCGGATGGGTCCGAACGGGGGATTGGGGCTTTTTGCATTAACTGGGCTATTGAGCAGTGCGGCCATTTGCGGATTGATACTCACGGTGACAACATTGTCATGCAAAATCTACTTAAAAAGCTTGGCTTTACGCACTGCGGGACCATTTATGTGGAGGAGGATCATTATCCACGCCTGGCTTTCGAGAGAACAATAAGACAGTAGGGACTGTCCCCAGTGTCTGGCCAGACACCAGGGACTGTCCCCACTGTCTTACATCCAACGCTCCTGCCAGCAGCGGCGCAGGTCCCAGCTGTCTTTCCACTCTTCGTCCATGTGGAGGGAGAGGTCCCGTCTTAACTGGTAGTTCCAGTAGATGTAGCCTGCGCTGACGGACCAGGCTTTCTTCTGGATGCCTGCCAGCCAACGGAAGCGGCGGGTCTTTTCTTTTTCGGTGTCCGCGGCGAGGGCGAATTTGTTGGAAATGCACCATTCGCCTACGATCACCGGCGTGTAGCGGGCCGCCTTTTGGACGAGCCTGCGCTGGGAATTGATGTAGAGCCGATAGACCCATTGCTTGTGGATCGGTACGAAATTTTCCATCGCGAAGACGTAGATGTGGGTGTCCAGCGCGACATTTTCCATGCCTTCTTTGACGAAGAAGTCCTTCCAGGCGCCCAGGCGGAAGCCGTCGTGGAAGACGATCACTTTTTCCTTCGGCAGAATTGCGCGGAGGCGGCGATAAGCGTCCCGGTAGAACTGCTTGAGGAACGGCATGGGCACGTGCCCGGAGCCTTTGGCTTCCTCTTTGTCCGCCGCCTTGCCGGTGGACGGGGCGCTGATGTAGACGAGCCAGCTGATGGGCTCGTTGAGAACCTCAATTCCGTAAAGGCCGGGGCGATCGCCGTAGCGCTCGGCGAGGCGCTCGAGGACGGTAAGCTCGAATTCCACTTCTTTCGGATTTTTGCACCATTTGCATACGCCGGTCAGGCCGCCGTTGTCGTAGCCGTTCTGGCTGCCGGGACAGGTGTGCAGGTCGATCATGATCTGAATGCCGTATTTTTCCGCCCAGTCAAATGCCTTGTCCAGATATTCCGCACAGCCAATGAAAGGCGGGCGGTCTCCGAAAATGAAGTACGGCACCGGAATTCTCGCCAGATTGATCCCGTGGGCCGCCAGTTCCGCAAAGTCCTCCTCGGTGACGTAGGTGTCACGGTGCTGCTTCATGCGGGCCGCGAGCGCGTCGGGATCCATTTTGCGGACAAGCCACGTTTCATCCTCCACGCCGATATCCTCAAAGAGGTCCGGCTCCATCCATTTTTCAAGTACCAGCCAGTTGCCGAGATTGGCGCCCTTAATTTTTTCCATCGGTTTCCTCCATCAAAAGTGCCTCAAAAAGTTGTCATTTTTTTATTGGGGAAATGCTCTTGAATTCAGTATAAAATAATCCAAAACTCACGGCAATTACGGATACGGCAAAACTTGACGAACCGGGCCGAAAGTAGGAGGATAGGGGAGCGATAATAAAACATTTTGCTTAAGGAAAAATGATCAAAAATGGCGAAAAAAAAGAGACTGATATGGATTATTCCCATTTGCGTAATAGCGGTTTTTATAGGCTGCTTTTTTATCTACACCAGCCGGTATTATCACGCGGACGCGACCGCGCTTTCCGCTTTGGAAAATGACGCGGCCGTCACTGTCACGCAGACCGATTACGGCTGGCTCTTCGACGGGCCCTCCGAAAGCGACGCGCTCATTTTTTACCCCGGTGCCAAGGTCGAGGAAACGGCATACGCGCCTCTCATGCACCTTCTTGCCAGTGAAAACATGGACGTTCTGCTTGTGAAAATGCCTTTTCATCTTGCCATTTTCGGGGCAAATCGGGCAAATGACCTGATCGCGCGGCACGACTACGCCAACTGGTATATTGGAGGCCATTCTCTCGGCGGCGCCATGGCGGCAAATTTCGCGTCAAAGCATCCGGAACATCTGACCGGATTGATCCTTCTGGCCGCCTACCCGACCGGTAAAATAGACGACACTGTAAAAGTGCTCACAATCTACGGTTCTGAGGACGGCGTGCTGAATATGAAAAATATGGAAGAGGGGAGAAAATACCTTCCGGATCATGCGGAAGAATATGTGATCGAAGGCGGAAATCACGCGCAGTTCGGAAATTACGGCGAACAAAAGGGAGATGGAATTGCATCCATCTCCCATTCGGAGCAACAGAATCTGACGAAAGAATTTATTTTACAACAAAATATACCGGGAAAATATCCTTCCCTTTTTTGACCATAAACTCGATCATGTCGCCTTTGTAGAATTTCTGTTTAAAACCGTTTTTGCGGGTTCTTGGATTTCCTTTGGAGTAGGTCCAGATCTGAGCCAGTTTATAGCCTTTTTTAAGTTTAATTTTGATTTTCTTTTTGCTGATCGATTTTTTCTTGATGGTGGCGCCGGAGTCTTTTTTGAACTTATTTTTATACTCTTTGGAACCGATCTTGAGTGACTTGACGGGGTTGACCCATTTCTTGGCTTTGTAAGTATCTTTTGCATAAATGGTTTCGCCGGACGCCGTTTTATAATTATAAGAAATGGTTGCTGTTCCGGCTTTTTTAAACCTGATCGAAATCACTGCTTTGCTGTAATCGGCGTTTTCTTCGTCCAAGGCTTTTGTCGTGTTCCGGACGCTTACCGTGGCGACTTTTGTATTGGAACTCTTCAGGTCTTTCACATCCGCCGCGCTTTGGAATGATTCATCAAGGTAGAAGTCAAAGCCGTATTTCTTGAAGTAGCTGTCAAGGTAGAATGAAGTACTGCTGTCGCGAGTTTCCGCCAGAACCGGCACAGCCATCAGAACGGTCAGCATCAGCGTAGTCAGTACAATTGTCAGTTTTGTGCCTGCTTTTTTCATGGAATCCTCCTTTTCTATTAGAACAGATATAAAATCTTGTTGGACTGCTAATATCTATTATACCTTTTCCAGACGGTTAGAACAATAATGAGTTGCCGGTTCCGTATCCGGCTGAATGCATGATAAAATGAAAAAAAATTTATGAAAGGAGTTCGCCATGGTAGTTGTAATTAATGATGACAGGGTAACGGATGTGGAGGCGTATCTTCCGATCGCAAAGGGATTCGCGGAGGATTCGGTTCAGAATGAAGAGGGCTGCATCAGCATGGAGGTGCTGGTGGATCCGAAGGTGCCGGGAAGAGTGCTGTATTTGTCGCATTTTGAAAGTGAAGAGGCATTCATTAAGAGTACGTCCGGCGAGATCTTCCACAAATGGCTTCCGAAGCTGGGGCAGTACTTCGTTTCGGCGGAGGACCACATCTTCGAAGTGAAATAAGACAGTGGGGACAGTCCCTGGTGTCTGGCCAGACACCAGGGACTGTCCCCACTGTCTTATTTTTGATGCGAGCATCCCCCGCAGATGGTATAATGAGTTCATCCCACAAAGTACTTCTGAAGAGCATGGTTTATTCAATGGCCTCGGAGTGTGCTTTAGAAAATGCATCGTAATGAAAAACTTGGAGGTGTAGCATGAAACAGGAAAAGCAGAGCATTATCAAAACAGTATTGACGATCACGTGTATCCTCATCACAACGCTGCTTGTATCAGTATCTGCAAGCGCCGCGGCAGCTCCAACACTGTCAAGTACAAAGGAAACAGTCAATGTTTGCACGAACCACTGGTATGGAACGGCTGTCTTTTCAGAAGAAAAGGGAAAAATCGTAAGTGTAAAGTCCAGCAAACCGTCTGTCGTTATAGTTGAAGACAGAGAAGATAATTTCTATAACTGGTCAGCCGCGAAAAAAGGAAAAGCGGTTATTACCGTGAAATATAAAGTTGGCTCAAAGACATATACGCTGAAGCAGACAGTCACCGTAAAGAAAGTCAAACCGTTTTCCTACATCAAATACAACGGAAAGAATATCTATAAAGGCCATGAATTTGAGTCATATTTTGTGAAGCTTAAGAGCGGCAAAAAGATCACCTGGAAACTCAAAAAGGGTTATAAGCTTGTGAGCGCGACGACTCATTATGAAATGAAAGGTAATAAAAAGCTGAAGAAGAACGCCAAGCTCACGATTAAGAAGAACCTCAATAGCTGGATCAATTTCACTGTGAAGGATTCTAAGGGCAATGTATTTGAATACAGGATCATTGCTACTAAATAAGAATTAAGCAGGATTTTGCAGAACAGGAGAACAGCTTGCTAAAGAAAAGGAATATTTCCACAATTGTCATCGCCGGGATATTTCTCCTCGGAGTCGGGATCATCATCTACCCCTGGCTGAGCGACTATGTCAATAAGCTCCACGCCAGCCGGGCGATCGCGGGCTACTCCGACGCGGTATCCAACATCGATCCGGAGGAAATTCAAAGGATGTGGAAAGAAGCGGTGGACTACAATAAGAGCCTTCTGGAGCGACCGAACCGGCTGAAGCTGTCGAAAGAAGAGGAAGAAGAATACAACAAGATCCTGAATGTGACCGGCACGGGCGTGATGTCTTACGTGGAGATCCCGAAGATTCACACGAACATGCCTATTTATCACGGGACCGACGAGGCGGTCCTGCAGGTCGCGATCGGGCATCTGGAAGGGACGTCGGTTCCGGTAGGCGGTGAGTCGACCCATGTGTTTATAACCGGTCACCGGGGCCTTCCGAGCGCGAAGCTCTTCACCGACATCGACAGGCTGGAAAAGGGCGACCGCTTCTACATCGAAACCCTCGGCATCCGTCTGACCTACGAAGTGGATCAGATCAAGACCATTCTTCCGACTGAGCTGAGCAATGTGAGAATCGACAAAGGAAAAGATTACGTGACCCTGGTCACCTGCACACCGTACGGAATCAATACCCACCGGCTCCTGGTGCGCGGAAAACGGATTCATGAGGATGGGGAAATAACCCCTCTCGACGAGGACTTCCTCACCTCCTTCGGAAAGAAATGAAAAAGAAGAAAAAGAGAGTCAGCATTTCCACGATCATACTGGTGGGTATTATGATCGTAGGAATCGGGGTCATGGCGTACCCCTGGATCAGCGACTACATCAACCGTCTCCACGCCAGCCGCGCCGTTGCGGGCTACACGGAAGCGGTTTCCGGAATGGATCCCGAGGAAATCGTCCGCCTGTGGAAACAGGCCTCCGATTACAACAAGAGCCTGCTGAAAAAGCAGGACCGCTTCACCCTGACCAAAAAGGAGGAGCAGGAATACAACGACATCCTCAACATCAACGGGCCGGGCATCATGGCCTACATCGAGATTCCGAAGATTGACGTCACGCTGCCCATTTACCACGGGACGGACGAGGCGGTGCTGCAGATCGCGATCGGGCATTTTATGGGAAGCACCATGCCGGTCGGCGGGCCGAACACCCATATGATCATCACCGGCCACCGCGGCCTCCCGAGCGCGAAGCTCTTCACGGATCTCGACAAAATGGAAAAGGGCGACCGCTTCTACATCCAGACCCTGACCATCCGCCTGACCTATGAGGTGGACCAGATCACCACGGTTCTGCCGGACCAGGTCACTTCTTTGGAAATAGAGAAAGACCAGGACTACGTCACCATGGTCACGTGCACGCCCTACGGCATCAACACGCACCGCCTCCTCGTCCGCGGCAAACGGATCCGCGAACCCGGTGAAATCATGCCCGACGAAGAAGGCTTCGTGGAATACATGAAGGCAAAAGAGAAAGAAAAGGCTGAGCAGGCGGCTGAGCAGGCGGCCGCCGACAGTGAGCAGTAGAAAATAGAATATGCAATAATTACATTGCATATTCATTCCCCGGTTGTGTTACAATCTCCCTCATGAAAGGGGGTGTAGCACACTATGGACCGGGACGATTTTGACGTGCTTCTGAACAAATTTGTTCAGATCAGCTATGATCTTCAATGTCTCCTTCAATGTCAGAGCGTACTGGAACGGAATGAAACAGAGGGTGAGATTCCGCTGCATATCAGTAATATCGTTCTGAAAAACTGTATTGAGAGAATAGACGATGCCACGGATCAGCTGGACTCAGGCATCAGAGGACTGGTCAAAGCGGGCTCCCTGTAAAAGGGGCCCTCTTGCTGGATAGAACTATGCGCTGCCGGCAAGAACGCTGTACAGTGAGCGGAGTGACAAAACTGTGATTTTGAAAATGTTACACTTACGCCATCAGAAACGACACACTCACATCATTGTTGAAAATAAATGATCTAAGGAGGATTTGAAAATGAAGAACAAATTCATGGCACTGATGCTCGCAGGAGTAATGGTAATGACAGCCGTCGGATGCGGAAGCGCAGCGAAGCAGCCGGCAGAAAATACGGAAAATGCAGCGACAGAGGCAGCTGCTGAAACAGTAGAAGAAGCGACAGCAGAGGCAGACGCGACTGCAGAGGCTGCTGAAGAAGCAGCAACAGATGCTGCAGACGAAACAGAAGCTGCTGCGGCTGAAGCGACAACTGAAACCGCTGCAGAAACAGCAAACGACGCTGCCGGCCTGGGCTACAAAACCCTGGGTGATGCATTTGTAAATGATGAATACGCGCACTCTTTCACCGACACGAAATTCGTCTACGCATTTGAAAAAGACGGATCCGTCTACCGGGTCGCCGCGGATATTACCCCCGAACTTTCGGAAAAGCTTTTCGCTTTGGACTTTGGCCTGGAAGATTATGATGAGCAGATGAAAGCCCTGGCGGTCGACTGCGAGATCACGGAAACGGAAAACCTGACGGCAAACACTCCGGACCAGGCCGAAATTGACAAGAATATCGGCAGAACAGGCGCGGAGCTTCTCGAGGAAGGATGGTACGTGTCAGCGGCCTATGCCGAGGGCAATGAGTACACGATGGGATATGGTCCGTATGAGTACAATATTACATTTGAGGGCGACGCGGACAAGACCTTCGCATTCGATGAAGACGGATACTTCGCTCCTATGAAAGTTGCATCCATTACTTTTAACGGAATCGGAGACGCGGCTTACAGCGGAATGTAACACATTCTTAACAAATAAGACAGTGGGGACAGTCCCTGGTGTCTGGCCAGACACCAGGGACTGTCCCCACTGTCTTATTTGTGTTATGATCATAGTTGTATCTAATAACAGCTATAATCGGTAAGACAGATGAAACCCTTTCTGCTTAGAAAATATATACCATTTTTTATAAGTTTGATGCTTCTTGCGGCGCTGATCCCGCCGTTTACCATTCATGCGAATGATTCGTCGAAGACCGTTCGGGTCGGATGGTATGAATCGTCGTTCAATATGACGGATGAATACGGGCGGCGCGCGGGTTACGGCTATGAATATCAGATGAAAGTGGCATCCTATTCCGGCTGGAAATACGAGTATATTACCGGAAGCTGGACGGATCTGATGGAAATGCTCGAGGACGGCGAGCTGGATCTCTTAAGCGACGTTTCCTATACGGAAGAGCGCAGCGAAAAAATGCTGTATCCGGAGCTCCCGATGGGAACGGAGGAGTATTATCTGTTCATTTCCCATAATAACAGGAATATCGAGCCGACCGATCTGTCCACGCTGAGCGGCAAGAAAATCGGCGTGAACAAGAACAGCATTCAGCAGACGTTCTTCGAAGAGTGGGCAAAGGAAAACAGCGTCGAGCCCGAGATTGTGGAAATAACCTGCACCGAGGACGAATCCCTGACGATGCTCGAACAGGGAGAACTGGACGCATTTATCACGGTGGACTCCAACGTAAGTCCGGACCGCGCCCTGCCCGTCTGCAAGATCGGCTCTTCCGATTTCTATTTTGCGGTAAATAAAAACCGCCCCGATCTCCTTGAGGATCTAAATGAATCCATGGACCGGATCCTGGACGAAGACCGCTATTTCAACGAGCGAATGTTTGAAAAATATATCAAAAGGGCCGGAGCGAACGCATTTTTGACGAGGGACGAAGTCGAATGGCTCTCTTCGCGCAAGTCCATCCGGATCGGCTACGAGGACAATTATCTTTCATTTTGCGCAGCGGATGAAAATGGCGAACTGACCGGAATCCTGAAGGATTTCCTGGACGCCGCCAGAGGTTCCGTGGCGAACGCGCGGCTCAATTTTGAGACCATCGCCTATCCGACCGCGGAGGACGCGCTGAACGCTTTGAAAAATGGCGAAGTGGACTGTGTGTTCCCGGCGAATCTCAGTACTTTTGACGGCGAGGAAATGGGACTCCTGATGACGCCGCCGCTCATCAGTACGGACATTTACGCGGTCATTCGGGAGTCCGAGCAGAAATATTTTGCGGGAAAAGAGCACGTAATTGTTGCCGTCGGAAAGGGCAATCCGAATTACGAGGCTGTGCTTCGCAGCAACTTCCCGCACTGGAGAAAGGTCTTTTTTGAGGATAACGAGGCCTGCTTAAAAGCGGTCAGCGAGGGCGTGGCGGACTGCGTGCTGATCAGCAATTACCGCTACAACAATATCGCCAGGCAGGCGGACCGGCTGCACCTGACGTCGCTCACCACCGGCTTTAACGTCGATTTCTGCTTCGCGGTTTTGAACGGGGAGAAAGAGGTGTATTCCATCATGACGAAAGCGATCGGCCTCATTCCCGAGGCGATGATCAACGGCGCATTGTCCTATTATCTGGTCGAGGATTCGCGGGTCAGTTTTATGGATTTCGTCGTGGATCATTTGTCCGCTACGATGCTTCTGGTCGGTTCCGTCATCGTGCTGATCCTGTTCCTGATGATCCGCAGTATGAATGCTGAACGAATCGCGAAAAAACTCATTTCCGAAACGGAAATTGACGACCTGACAGGCCTTTACAACCGCGATTTCTTCTTCCAGTACGCGAACAGAATGTTCCACGATCATCCGGATGTCCCGATGGACGCGATCGTGCTGAACATCGAGCAGTTCCATTCGGTCAACGCGCTGAACGGCAGGGATTTCGGAAATGAGGTCCTTCGCGTCCTCGGAAATGAACTCCACAATATCGCGCTTGAAACCCGCGGCATCGCCGGCAGATTCGAGGCGGACCGCTTTGACCTCTACTGCCGGCAGATAAATGATTACCGTGGTATCTTCGACCGCCTGCAGAAAAAGCTGGACGACCTGTCCCCCAATACCAGCATCCGCTTGAGGATGGGCGTGATGCCCTGGCAGGAAAAGCTCGAACCGGTGCAGATGTTCGACCGGGCCAATGTGGCCTGCTCGATGGCGCGCGGCCACTATAACGAGCATCTCATTGTCTTCGACGAGGACGTCCGCGACCGCGAAATCTATGAACAGCTTCTTTTAAATGACCTGCGCCGCGCACTGGACCAGTTTGAATTCGAGGTCTATTATCAGCCCAAATTCAACATCCAGACCACCCCTTCGAAGCTTGTGAGCGCGGAGGCGCTCATCCGCTGGCAGCATCCGGACCGGGGCATGATCCCGCCGGACGATTTCATTCCGCTTTTTGAGAAAAACGGCAGGATCAGTGAACTCGACCGCTATGTCTGGGAGGAAGCGGCGAAACAGATCGTCCGCTGGCGCGACCAGTACGGCGTGCTGATTCCCGTGTCTGTCAATCTGTCGAGGGTCGATGTCTTCGATCCCGATCTGGAGGACACGCTGGAAAAGATCCTTCGGATCAACAACCTGGGCTATGACGCCCTGAAGCTGGAAGTGACGGAATCCGCCTATACGGAGAACGCGGATCAGGTGATCCGGGTCGTGGAAGGACTGCGCCGGAAAGGCTTTGAGGTGGAAATGGACGACTTCGGAACCGGCTATTCCTCGCTGAACATGCTTTCGGCCATGCCCGTAGACGTTCTGAAAATGGACCGCGGCTTCATCCGCAATATCGACAACAGCGAAAAAGATGTACAGCTGGTCGCGCTGATCCTCGGAATCGCCAGAAACCTGAAGATTCCGGTCATTGCCGAGGGCGTGGAGACACTGGAACAGCTGAAGATTTTGAGGGACCTCGGATGCGAGATGGTTCAGGGATATTATTTCTCGCGCCCGCTTCGGGCTTCTGAGTTCGAGCTCCATTACGTGAAAGGATAAACATTTATGCGCTCACTGCGAACAAGAATTACAGTTCTTACGCTCTGCGCCGTGATCATCAGCCTGACGATCGCGTCGGCTTTCAGCGTCCTGTTTATCCGAAACAGCGAACGGCGGGAAGCCAGGCAGCTTTTGCTTTTGCTCTGCGAAACCGGCGAACGGAATCTGGACTATTTTTTCAACAATGCACAGGAAACGGTCGAACAGGTTTCCCGATATACCGAAAAGGACCTGGACGGACTTGAGGAAGAGCAGCTGCAATTGCATGTCGGCCGCGTGAGAAGTTATTTTGAAAAAATGGCCTACAAAATGGACGGTCTGCTGACCTATTATTACAGGATTGATCCCGAGATTTCCGATACCGTGAAGGGGTTCTGGTATACCAATCTTGACGGAAATGCATTTTTAGAGCATGACGTGACGGATATCACGCTTTACGATACGGAGGATACGTCGAGTATCGTCTGGTTTACCGTGCCGAAGAAGACCGGGAAGGCGACCTGGCTGCCGCCTTATATTACGGAGAATCTGAGCAGGCGCGTCATTTCCTACAATATTCCGATTTACTGGAAGGGAACATTTGTCGGGGTAATCGGAATTGAGGTCGACTACAGTGAAATGGCGGAGCAGGTTGAGAGTATCCGGCTCTACAGAGACGGGTACGCATTTGTGACGGATGAGGAGGGAAGGCTGTTCTTCCATCCGCATATTGACGTGGCTCATTTGACGGAAGATACTCTGCCGGAGGTGCCGGAAGGGCTGACCGACCGGAATACATTTATCAGATATACCTATAACGGGGTTGAGAAACAGGGCGCGTGGCTGCCGCTGACCAACGGAATGCGCCTCAATGTCGTGATTCCGACAAGCGAGACGGAAGGCGACTGGACCGCGTTGATCAGGGAACTCATCCTTGTATCATTTCTCGTGCTTCTGATCATGAGCCTTTTGATCATGATTTATACGAGGCGCATCACGAAACCGCTGGAAGACCTGACGGAAGCCGCGGAGCAGCTGGACAGAGGCAATTACAACGTCAGCCTCGACTACGCGAGGGACGACGAGGTCGGCCGGCTGACCAGCACATTTAAGCGGCTGGCGCAGCATACGAAGGAGCATATCAGCGACCTCAACAAACGCGCATTCGTCGATGCGCTGACTTCGGTGAAAAATAAGGGCGCTTTCAATTCGGCTGTAGAGGAACTGCAGCAGCAGGTCGATGTCAACAGGCACGCGGCGAACTTCGCGATCGGGATCTTTGACTGCGACAACCTGAAAAAGATCAACGACTCTTACGGCCACGACAAGGGCGACGTTTACCTCAAAACGGCCTGCCGCCTGATCTGCCGGGTGTTCCAGCACAGTCCGGTATTCCGCATCGGCGGGGACGAGTTTGCCGTGATCCTTAAGAATGACGACTTTCAAAGGCGGGATAAGCTCGTCCGGCAGTTCGAGGAGGAAAGCGCCATCATCGACGCGGAAAATGAAACCGAATGGAAGCAGGTTCAGGTCGCGATGGGGATCGCAGTGTATGATCCGCGGACGGATGTTTATGTGATTGATACGGTGAAGCGGGCGGATCAGTCGATGTATGCGAATAAGCAGGAGCGGAAGAAGGCCGCGGGGCGGTGAGAGGCTGGAGGGGGTGTTTCTATGAATGCCAAAATATCTGTTCACTCAGTAAAGAAGGTTTTTGTAGGCATCATTTCACTGATATTCCTGGTCAGCGAGACGATGCTCTTATTTGGTGTGCGCGCCGAAGCTGCTGTGACTGCGGGTGCGGCTGGCAGTGCGAGCGCAAGCGCGGCAGGCAGTGTGAGCGCAGGTGCGGCAGGCAGTGCAAGCGCAAGCGCGGCTGGTAACGCAAGCGTAAGCTCAAAAGGAAGTGCGAGCGCAAGCGCCACTGTAAAACAGACCGGCAAATGGGTCAGAAAAAACGGCTATTATTACTATTACCGGAACAAGAAAAAACTGAAAAACGGCATTTTCCGGATCGGTCAAAAAAAGTACTGTTTTGACAAAAAAGGGAGGCAGCGGACCGGCTGGCGGAAAATCGGAAAGTACAGATATTATTTCAGTATCCGCAACGGAAAAAACGGCTATATGCTCGCGGGCAGGAAGGTGGATGGCATTTCCCTGAAAAAGAACGGGCGCGCGGCGCCGAAGGGGGAGAGAGCGCGGAAAAAGCTGCCGATTCTGATCAAGGTCCAGCAAATGACTGACAAAATCGTCAAGCCCACCATGTCGAAGTCGAAAAAGCTGAAAATTTGCTTTGAATATGTCAAAAACCATTTCAGCGGATATGACATTCATGACCTGGGTCACATGCGGCAGAACTGGGAACTGGAGTACGCGGCATTTATGCTGAATAACGGGTTCGGGGACTGTTACTGCTATGCGGCGACATTTGCCTATTTTGCAAATGCGATTGGCTATTCGCACGTGATGTCGGTCAATTCCGGCGGGCATGGCTGGACCGAAATTAACGGGAAATTTTACGACCCCAATTGGGCCAATGTCATCGGAACGGACAAATGCTACGCGGTCCCGGCCTCCCTGTCCGGCGTCGCGGGGCGGCCGAAGTGGGGAAGCTACGGGCTGTATTATGCGGATTGTGATAAGTGAAAGGTAAGGATTATGGGACATTTTTTGGACAGGGCGAAGGAACTTCGCGCGAACACGGAAATTCACTATAATTGCGCGCAGGCGGTGCTGATTCCATTTGCCGAAATATGCGGCATTTCGGAGGAGGCTGCGGAGCGGCTCGGGGCCAATTTCGGCGGCGGCATGAAAATGGGTTCCGTATGCGGCGTCGTGACGAGCGGCCTCATGGTGCTCGGCCTTGCCGGTGTGGACGATGTGAAGACGGCGAATGCATTTTGCAGAAAGATCCGGAAAAATCACGAAGGAACGCTGATGTGCGCGGACCTTCTGCGGATGAACGCGGAGCGGGGCGGGGAGAAGAAGCCGCACTGCGACGCGATGGTGTTCGAGGCTGTGGGGCTTTTGGAGGATATTCTCGGGCAGTGATTTTTTTGGGCGGGCCGGAGGATGAGGAAAAGAGGATGAGCTGCATTTTCCCACCAGGGCAGGGGTAACAGTTCACAAAAAAAGCACAATTTTATTATCTGCTTGTGACAAAAGGCTTTTACATTACGATTTTATGTGCTATACTGTTAGAGGTGCGTCGGTAGGTGCGAAATTTTACTGATGCAGGGCCGGGGGCGCGTGTCAATTGAATATCTGATAGAAACTGAGCTGCGGGAGTCGCTTGAGGGGTGACGCCGCGGCTCTTATTTTGCGCGGGAAATTTCCCTGGCAGGTGACTTCACTGGCGAGTGACATCACCGGCGGCGTGAAGAAGTGCACCAAAGGTGCCAGACCCCTGTGGTGCAGTTCACGAAAAATACAGATCTTTTTATGCAAAAATCGGATATAATGGAAGTGGTAGCGTTAACTCTTGTTAAATAAGGATCGGGAGGATTTACGAATGAGAAAATCAATTGCAATTCTTACAGCTGCGGTGATGACGTTTTGCCTTGCTGCGCCGGCATTTGCTGCCGAGGACACGATCACAACAAAGAGAAACGGAGAGGAAATCGTTCTGACAGCCGCGGAAGACACGGACAAGACGAAAGAAGAAGTCGAGGCGATGGCGAAGGAAGCCGCGGATAAGATGGACACCTATACGTTCAGTATGGTGATGAATATGGATGTCAACATGTCCGCGAAAACCGAGATGGGCGACATGTCAATCGATATGGTTATGAACATCGACGCTCTTGATAACAAGAACGTGGACAAGGAATACAAAATCCAGAAGACGACAGGGGAGATGTTCGGAACGGAGATGAACTCGGAGGAAGAGGAGTACATTTTCAAAAATTCGAGCGGGAAAAATGTATCCGTGAAAAGGACGACGGATAATACTTCGGATGATCCGGACAACGGAAAATGGACGGTTGAAGAAGTTGAAGCGGACGATGACGACGATTCGGATGAGCCGATCGCGGACGAAATAGCGGAAGACGTTGCGGAAGATGCAGCGGAAGGTGATTCCGAGGCGGAAGCGGCAGAAGATGTGGCGGACGATCTGGAAGAGGAAGTGGATTCCGCGAACACCCTCAGCAACGTTGCCTCCGATGAGATGTTTGATTCGTTCGAGCTGCTCGACAAGATGTATACCGACGGAACCAACAAGTATTATGTTTTTAAGGGAAAAGCGGGCGAAATCCTCAACAGCGGTTTCAGTGATGTCGCCGGTTCCCTCGGAGAAATCGAATCCGATAAGGACTGCTACATGCTGCTTCGTGAAGACGGCAGGATTGACAGCCTCGATATGGATTTAGGCGGTCTTGCTCCGCAGATCGATGAAGTGAACAATGTAACCACAACGATTTCGAAGCTGAATATTTCCCTGACGGTTGATGAGCCGACTGATTTTGAGGTTCCGGCTGAGGTTCTGGAAATAGCTGATACGATCTGATACCGGCTGATGGTGCGGATGTAATAATTTTGTAACAAATAAGACAGTGGGGACAGTCCCTTGTGTCTTATCGCGAAAGACGCCGATAATTCGGCGTCTTTTCGCGTAAGACAACGGGGACTGTCCCCACTGTCTTATTTAATGAAGGAAAGCAGGCTTTTTCTTGCGCTTTCCATGCTTTCGTTCTTGTCTTTGAAGTTGGAGACGCGCCGGAGCGTTCCGTGGAAGTAGCCGCCCATGGATTCGAAGCGCTTCTTCAGCGAATGTTTGGTCTCGCCGATGTCGGTCTTGAGCTGGCTTGTCCGCCTTACGGTGCCCTCGACGATGGACGACATGTTGTGGTTGAATTCGTCCTGAGCTTCGATGACGAACTGGTCGAAATGGTGCAGCACCGTGACCGTCAGGGTCAGGTCCGCTATCAGGAGGGACAGGAGGATCAGGGAGAAGAGTTCGATCATAAGCGGCTGGAACTGGTTCACCTGGCTTTCGACAAATGGCGCGATGACGTACACCACCAGAAGTCCGCCGAATCCGAAGCCGAGGCTTGTGAAGAGGCTGATTCTTCCCTGAAGATTAAACGGCAAATTGCTGTAATCCCACCAGACAGCGTGGAACAATTTTTCCAGAATCCAGGAAGTAGCGAATTCCAGAATGGCGCTGCCGATGACGGAAATGACAAAAACCTGCCACGTTTTCATCTCGACTCCGTTGCTGTGAACGAGATACAGTACGGCGGACATCGCGATGGCGCCGATGCCGTAGATCGGGCAGACCGGGCCGAACAGGAAGCCGCGGTTTTTCCATTGGCCGTTTGTGATGGTGCAGTAGGTGGTTTCGTAAATCCACCCGAGCAGGCCGTAGATAATAAACAGGACTACGATTTTGCTTATAATCATTTCTTTCGTTTCCTCCGGAACAGGGTTTCGTGCAGGGAGCAGCATTTGTCCGCGACACAGACGATCCAGGCCTCCTTTGAGTCGGGGAGCTTTGTCAGGTTCAGCGGCCACATGTGGCTTCGGATGACCTTTGATGTTTCCTCATCAACATGAAAATATTTTTTCGCGTTCTCCTCCGCCTTCTCCGCGTGGGCGAAACCGTGAAGCTCCTTTGAGCCGTTGCCTTTGTGCCAGTCGTAGAGGTAAAAATCGTGCAGCATCGCGCCTTTCAAAAGAGTGTTGAGATCTGATTTGAGTGAAAGGGCTTTGTCAATGTTGTAGCTCATTTTCGCGACATTTTCGCAGTGCTCGTAGGTGGAGACGTCGCCGTGCTGGACGAAGTTTTTCATTTCCTGAACGCGCTCATCCGACCGGATGTCGGCAAGGATGTCATTTACTTCTTTATAGTCTTTTTTTTCAGTCTTTTTTTTCATGTTATTTTAAAAATGTAACGAAGTCAGCTGCCTTGTGTCTTGCAACAGTAATTGTTTATTATAGCACATTCTTTTTGTGACGCCATTAATATTTGAAGGCAAAAATTTGTCAAAATAAGACGCGAAATGAACCACTTCTGTTGCTGTACTTTAGCACATGATGGTATGATAAAAGCAACAGTTTTTATACAACCTGTAGTGCATTTCAACAGGAGAAGGAGGCGGAAATGAAAGAGCGCTGTAAGAAGGTTTTGACGTGCTTGGCTGCGGTGTTGATGACACTTCTGATTTCGGCAGTGGGAGTACAGGCCGCGACCGTGAAGACGGTTCAGTGGTCGGATGAGCCTGCAGTGAAGGTGGGAGGAGCGTGGTATCGTTCCGTATATAATTACAATGAAGAGACGGGTGAGAGCGGCATTACGATTGACAGATCGACGGTTTCCGCGACAACCGGGTTTAAAACGATCATTTCCGAAAAGGATTTAGGCGGCGGATTTGCCGTTGACGGAAAAAAGGTCTATTTTCTTCAGAAAAATGTTCTGAAGGCGTACACGATTAAAACCGGAAAGATTACAACCATAAAGACACTGAAGGCCGGAAATGATGTCTATTACAATTTCAACGGCTATTATAACAAAAAGATCTGGCTGCTCGGAAGAGTAGAAAAATACGGTGTACAGACCCTTTTGAGCCTCAATCCGAAAAACGGAAAAGTGAAAACAGAAAAGAAGAAATTCCTCTGCTTCAATCCTGCGGCGCCGACACGCTATCTGGTCATCAGCGAAGGAAGGACGAAGCTGAGCACAAAAACCGGAGCGACTTATAAGCTGAAGGTTTATGACAAGAAGACCGGAAAGACGAAAACCATTTGCAAAAAAGCGCGTCCGTGGTGGTGGGCTTCAGGCGGCGGCTATGACACCATGAGCAAATTAACCATCTATGGCGAATACAATAAGAAAAAGAAAATCTGGGAAATCAAGGAATACAAATTCAGCAAGAAAAAGACTTATGTCCTGAAGAAACTGAAGAAGGGTGAAAAACTTTCTTATCTTATGTACACGGGGAACGGTGCCCTTTACGGACTGAGTACCGATTCGCAGACCGGTGTCTGGGATGACAGCCGGATTGTGAAGGCGAAGTAAAGAGGATTTGTCAAAAACGCAGAGGCTTGGAGACGGGCCTCTGCGTTATGTTTTTGTCAAATATGGATGTTACGAAATCCTCCTTTGGGATTTTGTGCCGGGACGGCCGTTATTTTTGCAATGATTCGCGGTGCTATGGTAAAATAATATCATATTTCAGGCAGAGACAGCACATTTTCAAAAGGCAATGAACGATAAACAGACAAATCTTATAAAGGAATTTCACAGAATCCGGGCGCAGGCGGATGCGATCAGCGTGCCGGCTGTGGATGAGGCGAAAATTCGGGCGGACCTGATCGCGCGGATGAAAAAGGATGCCGAAAAAGCGTCCGAAAACGAGGCGATCAAGGGCTGCTTTAAGAACGGGCAGCGGCCGAAGAAGATTGTGATCGACCGCTATAAGCAGACGGACGAGTACAGGGCCCGCTATGAGGAGCTGCTCCACAATGACAGCAATTACGCGATGATTCTGGAGTGGGAAAGTGCACCACAGGTGCCAGACCCCTCTGGTGCATTCGGGGAGATGTTGGCGAAGAAGGTGCGGGCGGCGCAGCTGCAGGCGCGGAGGAATGCGAGGAAGGGCGCGGCGGCGAATATGCGGCGCGTGGCGCAGCAGTATCTGGGGAGCGTGTCGGTGTCGAAGTATTTTCGGCAGAACCGGGCGAAGGTGTTTCGGAAGGCGCAGGAGGCGATCGAGGATTTTATACGGGAGGATCTGACGAGCCTCGTGATTCCGGTGGCGAAGGACGACCGGATGATCTTCGGGTATGAGCCGCTGAGCGCGGAAAACTGGGATTTTGCGTTTGACGCGGGATTTACATTTATATTGGAGGAAATATCGACGCAGCTTGGGCGCGCGGGGATCGGGATTCCGTACGCGCTGGTGGTGTCGGTGGCGACGGATGATCCGTTTATTGCGGAATTGATGGCGTCGGAGGACACCGGCGATTTTACGGCGGACCGGCTGCACCGGCTCGCCGAGGGGGTCACGCATGACCAGAATGAGCTGCAGTTCCTCGGCAAGAGATTTACGCGGCGCAGGGTGCAGGAGCTGCTGGCGGAGAATCCTCATTTTGCGGATCTGATTGCGTGGGTGCGCGAGACACAGGCGCGGCGGGAGCATATCAGGAGCGGCATTTTGGAGGAAATTCCGGCGCATTATCCGGATCTGTTTCCGCTTGCTCGGGAAATGAAACGCCGCTTCATTATCCATATAGGACCGACCAATTCGGGCAAGACTTACGACGCGATCGAGGCGCTGAAAAATGCGGAGAGCGGGGTCTATCTCGCGCCGCTGAGGCTGCTTGCCTACGAACAATACGAAAATCTGAACCGGGCCGGCGCGGTCTGCACGCTGGTTACGGGCGAAGAGCGGCGTGTGGTGCCCGGGGCATGGATCCGGAGTTCGACCATTGAGATGCTGGATTTCAAGCAATGGTACGACGTCGCGGTCATTGACGAAGCCCAGATGATGACGGACCTGAGCCGCGGCGGGGCCTGGACTGCGGCACTGATGGGCGTGCGCGCGGAGGAGATTCACGTGTGTGCCGCGCCGTCCGCGAAAAATCTGCTGATCCGGCTGATCGGCGAGTGCGGGGATACATTTTCCGTGCAGTATCATGAGAGGAAGACGCCGCTCATTTTCGAGAAGAAGGAATTTCATTTTCCGAAAAGTGTGCGGCCGGGCGACGCGCTGATTGTATTTTCCAGAAAAGACGTGCACGCTGTTGCGGCCGAACTGCAGCGCGAGGGCCGAAAATGTTCGATTATCTACGGCGCTTTGCCGTACGACGTGCGGTACGAGGAGGCCGGGAAATTCCGTGAGGGGGAAAATGACATCGTCGTCGCGACGGACGCGATCGGCATGGGCCTTAATATGCCGGTGCGAAGGATTGTATTTTTACAGGAAGAAAAATTTGACGGCCGCGAGAAGAGGCCGCTGCTTGCCGGCGAGATCCAGCAGATTGCGGGGCGCGCGGGGCGGTTCGGCATTTACGATGAGGGCTATGTCAACGCGCTCTACGACCGGGACGAGATCGAGGACGCGCTGTACCGGACGCTGCCGGACGATGAGGAGGCGGTGATTGCATTTCCGGAGGAACTGCTGCGGATCGACGCGCCGTTGAGCGAAATTATGAAGCAGTGGGCGTCGATGGAGGTGATCGAGGGCTTCCGGCGGGACCTGTCGGAGACCGAGATTATGCTGGCGCAGCAGCTGGAGGAAATTTCCGACGATAAATATCTGATTTATCGGTTTGTGACGATGGCATTTGACGAGGGAAATGCGGAGCTGCTCGCGATCTGGCGCGAAATGTTCGAGTACGAAAGCGGGATGCTGACATTTCCGTACGAGCAGTACCTGCCCGTGAAGATTCCGTCTTCGGGGAGCGCCGACGACCTGCCGAAGCTCGAGGCGGCGTTCCACGTGTGCGACCTGCTTTACGCGTACATGGACCGGTTCGACCACCCGGACGGCATCCAGGATGTGCTGAACTGCAAGCAGAATCTGTCCGAGGCAATCATGAAGATCCTCGACAAGCAGGAGCTCGGGAGCCGGAAATGCCGCGAGTGCGGGCGGCCGCTTCCGTGGATTTATCCGTACGGGATTTGTGACCATTGCTTCAGGAGGAAGCAGAGGAGACGGAGATAAGACAGTGGGGACAGTCCCCGGTGTCTTATAAGACAGTGGGGACAGTCCCTGCTGTCTTATAAGAAGGAGACTACAAACGAATGGCGAAAGAACAAAACAAACAAGATCGATATAAGATGCTGACCGAGACGCCGGTGCCGCAGCTGATCTGCAGGCTGGCGGTCCCGACGATCATTACGATGCTGATCACCGGCCTGTATAATTCGGTGGACACGTATTTCGTCGGGCAGATCTCGACGCAGGCGACGGCAGCTGTGGGGCTGGCGTTTTCGGTGATGTCGGTTATTCAGGCGCTGGGGTTCTTCTGCGGGCAGGGCTCCGGGAACTACCTCTCGCGGATGCTCGGCGCGGGCAGGAAAAAAGAGGCCTGCGATATGGCGGCGACGAGTCTTGCGCTGGCATTTATCATTGGAATTGTGATGGCGGTTTTGGGAAATATTTTCATTGAGCCGATCTCCGCATTTCTCGGCGCGTCGGAGACGACAATGGCGGACACCATTTCCTATATGAAAATTATCCTGATCGGAGCGCCGTTTGTAATGGCGCAGTTCGTGATCAACAACCAGCTGCGGTTCCAGGGCGCGGCGGTGTACGCGATGTACGGCGTGCTTTCGGGCGCGCTGCTCAATATTGTGCTCGACCCGCTGCTGATTTTCGGCCTTCACATGGGCGTCGCGGGCGCGGCCTGGGCCACGATTATCGGGCAGTTTATCGGGTTTATTGTGCTCCTGATCGGCAGTTTCCGCGGGGAAAATATCCGCCTCAGTCCGGCGAATATCCATTTTAACGTCCATAACATGATCGAGCTGGTAAATGGCGGCGCGCCCTCGCTTTTCAGGCAGGGAATGGCGTCCGTCGCGGCGATCCTCCTCAACCGCGCGGCGGGGCAGTACGGCGGCGACGCGGCGATCGCGGGCATGTCGGTGACGACCCGCGTGATGATGCTGATGATGTCGGCGCTGATCGGCTTCGGCCAGGGTTACCAGCCCGTGTGCTCGTTCAATTACGGCGCGGGGCTTAAGAAGCGCGTGAAGGAAGGGTTTTATTTCTGCCTGAAAGTTTCGATCGTGTTTCTTACGGTCGTCGGCGCGGTGTTCTTTGTGTTTGCGCCGCAGGTGATTTCATTTTTCAGAAATGATCCGGAAGTGATCGCCATCGGGGCCGTCGCGCTGCGGTACCAGACCGCGGTGCTGCCGCTCATGGGGGTCGTCGTGATGTCAAATATGATGCTTCAGTCGACGGGCATGGGTTTAAAGGCCACGATTACGTCGTCTGCGCGAAACGGGATCTTCTTTATCCCGCTGATTCTGATCCTGCCGCCCCTTTTCGGGCTTTTCGGGGTCGAAATCACGCAGAGCGTGGCCGATATTTTCAGCTTCGCGCTGGCGCTGCCGCTGGCGATGTCGGAGCTGCGGAAGATGTGAAACCAGACAGTGGGGACAGTCCCTTGTGTCTGGGCAGACACCGGGGACTGTCCCTACTGTCTTATAAGACACCGGGGACTGTCCCTACTGTCTTATAAGACACCGGGGACTGTCCCCACTGTCTTATCAATAGCAAAGGAGGGCACCGCGATGAAACTACTGAAACGAAGCAACACGAAAACAATAGTATGGATGGGGATGCTGCTGGCGGCGTTGGTACTTCTGGCCTTCGGCGGGACGGCGCGGCCGGTCTTTGCCGGAGGTGGGATGGCAGACTGCGGGCCTAATTTGAGTACCGTATATGGCGGTGATCCGATGGAGCTTATAATTGAAAAGAAGAGCGCAAGCGGGTCCGGCAGTATGTACAACTATAGTGGCAAGCTGTCTGATATGCCGTGGAACTCGAGCAGAGACGAGATCGACATTATCGTGATCGGCAACGGAGTCGAAGATATATGCGTTAATGCGTTCAAAGACATGACGGACCTGGAGACCGTGTTCCTTCCGAAGAGCCTCAAAACTATCGGGGCGGGCGCGTTCGACGGGTGCACAAATCTCAAGAAGGTCTATTATTTCGGGACGCAGGCGGAGATGATGTCATTTTTGACACCTGAAAAAATAGGCGAAGGCAATAACCTTATGATTGCAAAGACTGTGGCCTGCAATAAAGGCGAACAAGTGGTGAATCTCACCGCAGACGACGGCATGCCGCAGACTGCGAGCTGGAGCAAGCGCTTCACGACGCTGTACAATACGTTTGTTATTTTGAAAAATGAAAACCAGATCAAATGGACCAACGAGAGCGGCCTTGCTTTCGCTCTGGACCTCGATAAGAATGGAAATGACGACCTTCACGCGAACTTTTTCCCGGCAAGCACTCTGATTGAGTCCGATCAGAAATCAAATCTCCTCGGCAAGTCTCACATTATGAAAATCGCTGCTGTAGATCCTGCCAAATTAGGCGGGTTGGAAGAGGATTATTCCTATTTCAGTGCGGTGACATTTAAATTACCGAAAAAATTCAACGGCGATAAGGGTAAATATGCGATCGATCTGACCGGCGGCAGCGCAACGATCAAGGACTATAAAGAGCGGATGGCGTTGGATGAGACATTTTCAGGAGCTTATAATGTGGAGCATTCCATAAAAGCCCTCGCATTTACCGCTACAGGCGTCAACTATGACATTGATTTGGACGGCAAGGCGGACGTGCATTTTGAATATACCGCCAGCGGGGTGACCATCACGAAACTGAGCACCTGCTCGCTTAAAACCGACACCACCATTGCGCTGAAGTCGGCGACTAAAGACAGTATGAATGCCGTTTTGTATGAATACTACGGAACGGTTACATTGAAAATAGCTGCTCCCAAGCCGACCGCAAAACCGACTCCCGCGCTCGCGCCGGACGGAACTGCTTTCGGGAAAGGTGCTTCCCTCGCTGCGGCCGAAGCTTCTATCGCAATTATGCCGAACGACGACGACCCGAAGGGCAGCACCTACGCGCCGATCCGCGCCCGGTCGACGAAGCAGACGACTAAGGCCATTTATCTGACGTGGAAGAAGGCGTCGGGGGCTAAGAAGTACGTCATTTACGGAAGCCTCTGTGGCAAGAAATATAAAATGGTGAAGGTCGCGGAGACCTCGAAGAAGAAATATACCGTCAAGAAAATCGCCAAAAAGAAACTCAAAAAAGGCAAATATTACAAGTTCATGATCGTCGCCGTCGACGGCGCCGGCAAGGTGGTCAGCACTTCAAAGATCGTCCATGCGGCCACGGACGGTGCCAAATACGGCAACTATAAAGCGATCACGACCAAGGCCGAAAAGCTCGAAGACAAGAACGAACTCGACCTCGAGGTGGGCAAAAAGTTTAAGCTCAAGGGCAAGGGTGTCAAGGATCCCGTGAGAACAAAGCTCAAGAAGCACCGCGGCATCTGTTATGAATCCACGAACCCGAATGTCGCCACGGTGAGCAAGAACGGCGTGGTGAAGGGCATTTCGGAAGGGAAGTGCTACGTCTATGTCTACGCGCAGAACGGAATCTGCGTAAGAATCAAGGTGGAGGTCGACGAGGCGTGAGACCAGACACTGGGGACTGTCCCTTCCTATCATGTCAAGCCCTAAATCCATGTTTTATACGGGTTTGACAAACTCCTATACCTCTTAAAACAGAGCCAGATGGGTATGGA
>ONPU01000015.1 GCA_900319795.1 uncultured Eubacteriales bacterium
ACTATTATTCAGCGGCATAAGAATACCGCCAGCCGATTGCTCGACTGGCGGCACAAAACTTTTTAATTATTCACTGTCCTCTTGACGGGTAGCACACCATTTTGAAGGCAGGGGTTCTTTCGATTCATCAGGCCGCTTTATTTCTGAAGCCTCTGAACCATGTTCCAGATCGCCTCCGCGGAATTGAAGTTGGCCGGCACGATCTCGGCCGGAAGAATCCGGATGTCATAAGCGTCTTCCAGTTCCCCGACCAGGGACAGGATGTCGAAAGAGCTCAGAATGCCGTCGTCGATCAGTGTCGTGCAGGTTTTATAGTCCGCGTCAGGCTGGATATCTTCAAGAATGTTCAACAGTTCTTCCATAATTAAAATCCTCCGTGAATATCTGATTTCTTGCCATTGTAAGCCTGCCGTTTCCGCTTAAGTATACCCGCGGAAGATCCCTGCTTAAGAAAAGACTGATGCCCTCCGTAACGGAGTAGGCCCCGACACGCTCAAAGACCAGTATATCACCAATCTGAAGATTCGGGTATGAAAACTCACGGACCAGCACATCCGCCGTGGTGCAGAGAGACCCGCAGAGTGTATAGCCGGCATCATCCGCCTCCTGAGGATCTGCGGCAGGATCCGCTTTTAATACCTGAATATGCGGAACCTTCATCGCCATCATCTGCCCGTAATAATTGACCTGATGGATGCCGCCGTCCACAATCGCGTACCGCTCGCCGGCCTTGCCTTTCAGATCGCATACCGTCGTCAGGTAGTAACCGCAGTACGCGGCGATGTAGCGTCCCATTTCCAACGTGATTTTCGGCCGGCTGCGCATATGCTCCAGCTTTTCGCGCAGTGTCCGGAGGAGAGCGCGGTCGTCAAAAGGGGGTTCATTTTCAAAATAAGTCACGGAAAGGCCCGGCCCGAATTCCAGCTCACTGAGGAAATGATGCCCGGCTTCCTCACCGCCGCCGAACTCCTCCCGTAACGAGAGGATGAAGTCGTCGAGCATATCGATTTCGGACAAAATGCGGCGCTCTTTTTTCTGGGTGCCGGAAAAGTACTGGATGCCGATGATGTCCACAGCCGCAAAAGAACTCCTTTCGCGGATGAGGCCGCGCAGGGTTTCCTCGTCCATCCCGAACTGGTTCCCGGAACTGAGGCGCAGAAGTACCCGGACGCGCACACCCTCGCCGGCTGCCGCGCGGTTGATCAGATCCATCTGCTGAGCGGATTCGGCTGTAAAAACAGCACGCTCCCCGTAGAGCGCCGCGCATTCGCGGATGTGAGCTTCTTCTTTCCGGACTCCGGAAATGACGATCTGCTCCGCCTTTACATTCAGTTTTCTGCAGATGTGTTCCTCGCCGGGAGAGCAGAGCTCAAAGGCGTCCGCGTAAGGGATCAGCGCACCCGTCAGAAACGGATTGGCTTTGATCGCGTATACGAGGCGGATTTGATCGCCCAGTTCATCCCGGATCATCCGGAAACGATCCGTCAGTTCATCCTCTGAGAAGATGTAGGCAGGAGTCTTCACCTGCCGGAAATCCTGTTCGTTCATGGCATTTCTCCCGTTGTGATTTGGCTGCTTAACGCTCCGCAAGCGCTTTCCGGTC
Organism: uncultured Eubacteriales bacterium; assembly: GCA_900319795.1. GTDB lineage: Bacteria > Bacillota > Clostridia > Lachnospirales > Lachnospiraceae > Chordicoccus. The sequence continues at coordinate 1,604 of ONPU01000015.1, forward strand.
GATCTTGCCGTTCTTGTTGAGCGGCATTTCCTCAAGCCGGACAAATACATTCGGAACCATATAGTCCGGAAGCGACTGTTTCAGCTTCGCGGAAAGATCCTTTTTCTCAATAGCGCCGGTGTAGTAGCCGCGGATTTTATTTTTCATAAAGAGGCAGCACGCGGCGCCGATCTCCGGCACGGCGTTCATGGCCTGCTCGATTTCGCCGAGCTCGATGCGGTGTCCCATATGCTTGATCTGGAAATCCTTCCGGCCGGTGTAGCTGAGCGAACCGTCTTCAAGATACACCGCGAGGTCTCCCGTGCGGTAAATGAGTTCCGGATAGGCTTCATTCAGCGGATTCTGCGTAAATGCCGCGGCAGTCGCTCCGGGATTGCGATAGTAGCCGAGCGCGAGCGCCGTGCCTGCGACGCAGAGTTCGCCTTCCACGCCGGGTTCCGTGATCAGGGCATTTTCCTCATTAAGGAGGAAGACGCGCTCGTTCGGGAAGGGTTTGCCGATGGGGAGAGATTCGTCATTTTCAAAATGACGGTCCACGATGTAATAGGTACAGTTGCAGGTGATTTCCGTCGGGCCGTAGACATTGACGAATTCGGCATTCGGCAGGGCTTCCATCCAGAGATTCAGATGCTTTACGGGCATCACCTCGCCTGAGAAGATCACCCGTCTCACCTTTTCGGGAATCCGGTATTCAAATCCGTGCAGGCGCGTCACGAGGGTCAGGGCGGAAACAGCCCAGATGAGCGTCGTCACTTCGCGGTCGGCGAGGAAGTCCAGAAGATCCGTCGGGATCGAGAAAAACTTCGGCGGAATGATCTGCATCGTCGCGCCCGTCTTGATGGTGCTGTAAATGTCCTTGACCGAGACATCGAAATCGAACGGCGCCTGGTTGCCGAGGATGTCGTCGCCCGTAATGCCGAACAGTTCCGTGAAAATGTCGATGAAATCGATGACGGAGCGGTGACAGACAACAACGCCTTTCGGTGTGCCCGTGGATCCGGAAGTGAAGTTGACATAAAGCGGAGCCGTGTCGATATGCTGCGCGCGGATGCTGCCCAGAAGCGTTTCGTCGGGCTCGGCCGCGACAAGGTCCTCATAGATGAGAGGCTCTTTTTGAAATGCTTCCCGTGCAGCCCCGGCGTGTTCTGCTGACGTGACGATGACGTCCGTATCAAGCGTCTCCAGGATTTTCTGGAGGCGCGATTCAGGCTGCTTCAGGTCCAGCATGGAATAGAAACAGCCGGCTTCGACCGCGCCGAAAAAGACTTCGACGGCACGGACGCTTTTCGGCAGAAAGACGGCCACCGGCGTGCCGGGGGCGACACGCTTCGCCAAAGCGGTGCCGATGCTTCTGACATGCCCGCCGAGTTCACTATATGTTACTGCCGTCTCAAGATCCGCGAACGCGGTCTTCTCGGGGCAGCGGCTGATACTTTGTTCCAGATATTCGAGTACGTTTTTCATGTTCTGCACCGGAAACGTTACAGGAGTGTGATGCCGAGGGACTCGCATTCTTTTCGCATTTCTTCCGGCCATATGGAGGCCTGAACCTCGCCGACGTGGACGCGGCCGAGCAGCAGCATGCAAAGGCGCGACTGGCCGATACCGCCGCCGATCGTGAGCGGAAGATCGCCGTTTAACAGGGCTTTGTGATACGGCAGGTTTTTCCTGTATTCGCAGTTGGAGTGAGCCAGCTGGGTCAAAAGGGACTTTCTGTCGACGCGGATGCCCATCGAGGAGATTTCAAGCGCGCGCTGAAGCGGCTCAAACCAGAAGAGAATGTCGCCGTTCAGGTTCCAGTCGTCGTAGTCGGGCGCGCGGCCGTCGTGGGGCTGGCCGTTGGCGAGATCCCAGCCGATATGGGCGATGAAGACGGCGCCGCGTTCTTCGGTGATCAGGTTCTCCCTCTCCTTCGGCGTCTTGTCGGGCCAGCGGGCCTCCAGCTCCTCGGAAGTCGTGTAATAGATCTCCTCCGGAAGGCGGTAAACCGCTTCGGGCCAGCGATACCAGACCTCATGCTCCGTGTGCTTGATGATCCTGAAAATGCTGTTGACGACGTCCTTCAGAAATTCTTCGTTGCGGTCTTCGGGAGTCACGACCATTTCCCAGTCCCACTGGTCGACGTAGCAGGAGTGGAGCTGGTCGAGATCTTCGTCCCTGCGGATCGCGTTCATATTTGTATAGAGGCCTTCGCCCGGCTTGAAGCCGTAGTGGCCGAGGGCCCATCTCTTCCATTTCGCGAGCGACTGGACCACTTCAAATGTCTCGCCGGGAAGAGCCTTCATATCGAAAGCCACCGGCCTTTCAATTCCGTTCAGATTGTCGTTGAGACCCGAGGCTGCGGAAACGAAGAGGGGTGCGGAAATCCTTTCGAGCCCCATCTGTCTCCCGAATTCTTTCTGGAACAGGTCACGGATATACTTGATCGCATCCTGTGTCTCCCGTACGGTCATATGCGGATCGTAATGCTCCGGATGATAAATCGCCATAATCGTCTCCTCCCTCCCCGTCACAAAGACAGTTGTTTAATAAAAAATCAAAGCTTATAATACTACTATTAAACAGGAAACTGCAATGAAAACCTGCAAGGGAGAACCTTAAAGTATGAATGTGGTAAAAGTTCTGGCCAAAGAAATAAAAGAATATAAGACCGCGTCTGTACTTACGCCCGTATTCATGATCCTTGAGGTGGTGGTCGAAATGATGATCCCGCTGCTCATGGCAAGGATTGTGGATGACGGCGTAAACGGCGGCAGTATGTCCGTAATCGTGCAGGTCGGCACGCTGATGCTGCTCCTTGCGCTGGCCGGTCTTTTCGCGGGGATCGGCGGCGGTATGTTCGGAGCGAAGGCTTCGGCCGGTTTCGCGAAAAATCTGAGAAAGAGCATGTTCCGGAATATCCAGAACTTTTCCTTCTCCAACATCGACAAGTATTCTGCTTCAGGACTTGTGACCCGTCTTACGACGGACGTCACGAATATCCAGAATGCCTATCAGATGCTTCTTCGCATGTTTGTACGCGCGCCGATCTCGATTATCGTGGCGATGACGATGGCATTTCTCATCAACGCGAGGATCGCGACCGTCTATCTGGGAGCGGTGGTATTTCTCGCGGTATGTCTTTTCTTTATCATGGGAAAAACGACGAAGTTCTTCCGTGAAGTATTTAAAAAATATGATGCCCTTAACGAAAGCGTCGAGGAAAATGTCCGCTCCATCCGCGTAGTCAAGGCCTATGTCCGCGAGGAGCACGAAAACAGCCGCTTCCGGAAGGCCGCGCTGAACGTTTACGAGCTCTTTGTGAAGGCCGAGAAGAACATGATTGTCGTTGCGCCTCTCATGTCGGCGACGGTCTATACCTGCATTCTCCTCATCTCCTGGCTCGGCGCGCATATGATCGTGCAGAACAGCCTTACGACGGGTGAGCTGATGAGCCTCCTCGCCTACTGCATGAACATCCTGATGTCGCTGATGATGCTGGCCATCGTGTTCGTCATGGTCTCGATGAGCACCGCGTCGGCAGAGCGTATCGCGGAAGTGCTGACGGAGCAGAGCTCTCTTACGAATCCGGAGCATCCGCTTATGGAGGTTCCCGACGGAAGCATTTCATTTGAAAATGTAGACTTCAGCTACAAGGAAGGCAGCGGGGAGCCGGTTCTGAAAAATATCTGTCTCTCGATCCGCTCCGGCGAAACGATCGGCGTGATCGGCGGCACCGGTTCGGCCAAGACCTCTTTGGTGAACCTGATCCCGCGCCTTTATGATGTGAACCGCGGCCGCGTTCTGGTCGGCGGACACGACGTGAAAGAATACGATCTGGATACACTGCGTTCCAATGTCGCGGTGGTTCTTCAGAAAAATGTGCTCTTCAGCGGCACGATCTATGACAACCTCCGCTGGGGCAATCCGAACGCGACGGAAGAGGAGTGCCGGAAAGCGGCGGAAATGGCCTGCGCCGCGGAGTTCGTCGAAAGCTTCCCGGACGGCTACAACACCGTCATTTCCCAGGGAGGCACCAACGTCTCCGGCGGACAGAAACAGCGTCTGTGCATCGCGCGCGCCCTGCTGAAGAATCCGAAGATCCTCATTCTTGACGATTCCACTTCGGCCGTCGACACGGCGACCGACGCGAAGATCCGGAAGGCCATGACCGAATTCAGGCCCGATATGACGAAGATTATTATCGCGCAGCGCATTTCCTCGGTGGAAAATGCAGACCGCGTCATCGTCATGGACAACGGAAAAGTCTCCGGCTTCGATACACCGGAAATGCTTATGCAGACGAACCAGATTTACAAAGATGTCTATGAAGTCCAGACTGCGGGCGGCGGTGATTTTGACCAGCCCGGGCAGTCCCTGTCTTGAGGAAGGAGCGTGAACGATATGGCAGATAAGAAAAACGGAGTGCCTTCCGGAAAAGGCAAAAAGGACAATGAGCTCGACCTGAACAATGTCAAAGCGAAGGATCTTCGCGGCGGCCGCGGCATGCGCGGGGTGAAGATAAAGGTGGACAACGCGCCCGAGATCTTTAAAAGGCTGATGAAGTTTGTCTTTGAACGCTATGCCGCGCAGATGGTGATTGTCGTCATCTGTATCTTTGTAAGCGTCCTCGCAAATGTCCAGGGAACCCGTTTCATCCAGACCCTGATCGACGTTTACATCACTCCGATGGTCGCGGAGGGCAGCCGTGATTTCGGCCCTCTGGGACGGGCCATGGCCAGGGTGGCATGTTTCTACGCGATCGGTATCGCCGCGGCATACATCCAGAGCCGGATCATGATCTACGTGAGCCAGGGGTGCTTAAGGGATATGAGGCTTCTCCTCTTTGAACACATGGAGCACCTTCCGATCAGCTATTTTGACACGAACAGCCGCGGCGACATCATGTCGATCTACACAAATGACGTGGACACGCTGCGCCAGATGGTCAGCCAGACACTTCCGCAGTTTGTCAACGCGCTGATCACGATTGTCAGCGTGGTGATCAATATGTTCGTCATGAGCGTGCCGCTGACGATCCTGACATTTGTGATGTCCGGAGTCATGCTTGTCGTGACCGGCCAGCTCGCACAGAGATCCGGGGCGAATTTCATCGCCCAGCAGCGGAATCTCGGCGCCGAGAACGGCTTCATCGAGGAAATGATGAGCGGCCAGAAAGTGATCAAGGTCTTCTCACACGAACAGGAGACGATCGAACGCTTCGATGAACTGAACGAGGCCCTCTATGACAGCGCATACAAGGCAAATGGCTTTGCCAATGTTCTCATGCCCGTCAACGCCCAGATCGGAACCCTGAGCTACGTGCTCTGCGCGATCGTCGGCGGAATCCTGGCCCTCAACGGCCTTACAGGACTTACAATCGGACGGCTGGCTTCCTTCCTGACTTTTAACCGGAGCTTCAATATGCCGATCAACCAGATCAGCCAGCAGCTGAACGCGATCGTCATGGCCATCGCGGGCGCGGACCGAGTGTTCAAGCTTCTGGATACCGAACCGGAAGTGGACGAAGGGTATGTGACCCTGGTCAACGCCGAGATCGATGAAGACGGGACGATCCGCGAAAGCAAGGAGAGGACAGGAAAGTGGGCGTGGAAACATTTCCATAAACAGTCCGATCAGTCGACGACCTATGTGCCCCTCGAAGGACGCATCGTCATGGACGGCGTCGATTTCGGCTATGTGCCGGAGAAGATGGTCCTCCACGATATCAAGCTCTTCGCGGAGCCGGGACAGAAGATCGCGTTTGTCGGATCGACCGGCGCCGGAAAGACGACCATTACGAACCTGCTCAACCGCTTCTACGATATCCAGGACGGCAAGATCCGCTACGACGGCATCAACGTGACGAAGATCAAAAAGGCGGACTTAAGGCGCTCCCTCGGTATGGTTCTGCAGGAGACGCACCTGTTTACGGGAACCGTTATGGAGAATATCCGTTTCGGAAAGCTGGACGCGACGGACGAAGAGGTCTACGCGGCCGCCCGCCTGGCCAACGCGGATGAGTTCATCCGCCGCCTGCCGGAAGGGTACAACACCCAGCTTTCGGGGGACGGTTCCAATCTCTCCCAGGGCCAGAGGCAGCTCCTCGCGATTGCCCGGGCCGCGATCGCGGACCCGCCGGTACTCATCCTCGACGAGGCGACTTCCTCGATCGACTCCCGTACCGAGCAGATCGTCCAGAGCGGTATGGACGCCCTGATGAAAGGCCGCACGACCTTCGTCATCGCGCACCGCCTTTCCACGGTCCGGAACTCCGACTGCATCATGGTTCTCGAGCAGGGCCGCATCATCGAACGCGGCACGCATGACGACCTGATCGCGCAGCGCGGGAAGTACTATCAGCTTTATACGGGGCTTGCCGTGAGTACGTGAGAGGAATTTGCGTAAGTACATAAGAAAAACCTGCAGTAAATACAGGACAAAAAAAGAGGTTTACAATTATTGAGGGCTGTGTTAGAATAACATCTGTTGACGGCAGAAGCCCTCAATTATGGAACGTTAGCTCAGCTGGGAGAGCATCCGCTTGACGTGCGGAAGGTCATAGGTTCGAATCCTATACGTTCCATTTTTTCATGCCCTGAAATGCGAAAATCGGGGTTGACATAACGGCTGTCGTCAGCAGATAATAAGGACACGTACTTTTGACAAGAGGAATCCGCTTTTTGGGCGGATGAAAAAAAGACCTTCACCGAGGGTCTTTTTCTTATCTTCGTCATCAGTCGATATACAGGGGACTTTCCGGGGGGAAACAATGAATCACGGCCATCTCTATGTCCGGCGCAGGGAAATAAGCAGCGCCGGTCCTAAAACTGTAATCGCGATCCTTATCTTTGCTGCAGCCTGTGCTTTGCGATTCGGAGCGCGCTACGTTCCGGGCTTTGCGGAACGGGCTGTTACCATCATCAATCCGCTGATGCTCGCGTCACTTGGCCGCGTTACAGGTCTTTTTAATTTTTCCATCGTCGAAATACTGATCTATCTTCTGATCATCATTATACCGGTCCATCTTTTTGTGATTCTCTTTGCCGCGTTCCGCAGGGAATCCGATGCGGGAAAGCGCATGATCGGCTACCTGACGAATCTTTTAATCCTTGCGGCACTCATTTTCTTTCTCTATGAGGCAGGGGAGGATATCTGTTTTTACCGGGTTTCATTTTCCGATAAGGAAGGGTTCGGAAGGGGAAGTTATACGACGGAAGAGCTTACCGAAGTCTGCAAATATCTGACCGAGGAGTGCAACGGACTCGCCGGCCGGGTGGAACGGACGCCCGAAAAGATCATGGTTCTTTCAGCGGACATCGAGACGAGAATCACGGAATATATGAGAAAGACGGGAGAGACCTATCCGACGATCGCGGGCCCGTACTATATTCCGAAGGGGCTGATCGTGTCCTATCTTCTTTCGGTCACGGACCTGAGCGGCATTTACTCTGCCTACACCAACGAAGCCAATTACAACCGCGATATGCCGGACTACAATAAGCCGTTTACGATGAGCCATGAGCTCGCTCATACACACGGGGTGCTGGGAGAAACCGACGCGAATTTTATCGCCTATCTCAACTGCATGAATGCGCTCGACTCGGATATCCGTTACTCCGGCGCGCTGATGGGGTGGATCTACTGCGCGAACGAACTTGCCAAGCGGGACCAAAGCGCCTATGACGGTTTCTATCGCAGCCTGGATGCCGCTGTTCGCTCCGACCTCAGTGCGAACTCTGAGTTCTGGGCACGCTATAAATCGCCTGTCACAGAAAGCGCGAAGAAATTCAATGACAGCTTTCTCAAGTCCCATGGCCAGAAGGACGGCACGGAATCGTACAGCAAGGTCGTGGATCTTATCGTCTCCTACGAATTGAAAAAGTGAGCCCGCTTCCAGCGAGCTCACTTTTTTATCAGGCCAGGTTGTGGATTGTGAAGAGCTTCGGCGCCAGGTTGTCAAACATCTCGGGTGTAATGGACTGCGGGCCGTCGCATTTCGCGTGCGGCGGGTCGTTGTGCACTTCGATCATCAGTCCGTCAGCGCCGGCGGCAGCGGCTGCCATGGACATGGACGGCACGAGCGCGGATCTGCCGGTCGCGTGGCTCGGGTCGATGATGACCGGAAGGTGCGAGAGTGTCTTCAGGGAAGGGATCGAGGCCAGGTCCAGCGTATTCCTGGTATAGGTCTCGAAGGTCCGGATTCCGCGTTCGCAGAGGATGACGTTCGGGTTGCCGCCCGCGAGCACGTATTCGGCGCTCATGAGAAGATCCTGATACGTGCAGGCCATTCCGCGCTTGATAAGGACCGGCTTGTTTGTCTTTCCGAGAGCTTTCAGCAGAGAGAAATTCTGCATATTGCGGGCACCGACCTGGAGGATGTCGATATCCTCGAAGATCGGCAGCTGGTTCGCGTCCATGATCTCCGTGCAGATCGGAAGGCCGGTTTTCTCCTTGGCCTTCAGCAGAAGGCGGATGCCCTCCAGAGCCATGCCCTGGAACGCGTAGGGAGAAGTCCTCGGTTTGAACGCGCCGCCGCGGAGGATCGTCGCGCCGCTTTTTTTCACGGCTTCCGCGATCTCGACGATCTGTTCCTCGGACTCCACCGAGCAGGGACCGGCGATCAGGGTCAGATTTCCCCCTCCGATCTCAGTATTGCCCACCTTGATGACGGTGTCCTCCGGGTGGAATTTGCGGTTCGCGTTTTTGTAGGGTTCCTGGACACGTTTGACCTCTTCGACGATCTCATTTGCGGAAATAAGATCGATATCGATCTGCGAGGTATCGCCGACGAGGCCGAGAATCGTGTGGTTGGCACCGACCGACGAATGGATGTCGAAGCCTTTATCTTTGAGCCATGTTACAAGACCGTTCAGCTTTTGCTGATCCGGGTGTTCCTTTAAAATAATAATCATGGATTATGCCTTTCCGTAATCTTTCTCGATCTGCGAGATCATGTCGACGCGGACCGCGTGGCGGCCGCCTTCGAATTCATTTTCGAAAAATGTATCGACAATCATCGCCGCAAGTTCTCTCCCGACGACGCGCGCGCCCATGGCGATGATCTGGCAGTTGTTGTGGCAGCGGGACATCTTCGCTGTGAACGGTTCCGAGCAGACAGCCGCGCGGATGCCGGGCACTTTGTTGGCCGCAAGTGAAATTCCGAGTCCGGTTCCGCAGATCAGAACGCCGCGGTCTTCCTTGCCCTCAGCAATCGCTTCCGCGACAAGACGGCCCGGGAGCGGATAGTCGTCGCCGCGGTCATTGGGGTCGTAATTGCCGTAATCCGTGCACTCATAGCCCTTTTCTTTCAGGTGTTCCATAAGGAACAGTTTCAATTCGATACCAGCATGGTCACTGCCGAACGCAACTTTCATAGAATCCTCCTCAAATAAAAATCTCCTGTTGAAGTTCTTCTTCGCCGGTGTTATAATCACTGACGGACGGTTAGCTCAATGGGAGAGCACTCGCTTCACGTGTGAGGGGTTGCAGGTTCGAGCCCTGTACCGTCCATTTTTTGTGCCTGAAAGTGAAGATGACGCTTTCAGGCTCCTTTTGTCTTTGCTTCCCACATGGCGTCCCACTTTTTACAATGATACACCTTTCCATAGGTGTAAACAACAATGTAGACGATCACGGTCAGAGCCAGTGCCGAGATGATGTCGAAGAGCGAATGCTGCTTGACAAAAGCCGTCGAAGCGATGATGCCGGCGCTCCAGATTCCGATCAGGAGACGGACGGGCAGCGTCTGGAGTTTCTTCTTTTTGCTCTTGAAAAATGCAATCGCGATGACCGCGGAGTTGTATACGTGGATGCTTGGCCAGACATTTGTCGGCGTATCGGTCCGCCACAGCACGATGATCATTCTCGTGAAAATGTTGTCGCGCGGCATTTCCAGAAGACGAAGCGGCTGGCGGTTGGGCAAAATGGTGGACAGCACGAGGAAAAGCGTCATCCCGATCATCAGCATCGTCTGAAGCTGATCAAAGGAATCCCTGTCATAAAAGAACATGAAAACAAGGCCTGCCGCGACGAAGCCGAACCAGGACAGATAGAAAATGACAAAATACTCGCAGAACGGGATCAGGTAGTCAAAGGGCATCGTGATCGAGAAATACCACGAGCGGGGTATCATTTCCACAAGATGAAACCAAAACAGATAAAGAGTCATATATATAAGAAGCGGAAAGATATGATAGCATTTCTTCTCATAAAACCATTTCTTAACAGACTCCCAAACATTTCCTTTCATCAGTACTTTACCTTAAACTCATATTCGTCCGTGAGAAGATCACGGGGTTCTTCCTCGACGGAAGTAATCGTGATAAAACGCTCGTTTCCGAGCCGGTCAATCATTTCGTCAATGGCGGAGCGGGGACCCTGAAGCTCCATCTCCACCTGCATGTCGTCCGAAGTGTTGCGGACCCAGCCGGTGATGCCGAGGGACTGCGCGATCCAGGTCGCGCGGTAGCGGAAGCCGACGCCCGTCACGGAACCGCTGAGAAGCATGTAGACACGCACGATGTTTTTCATATCGTCCTCGCTCCTTTGAGGAACTTCAACATGTTCCGAATATGTCTGTTCCGGCGTGAAGCTGTCGAAGATGAATGCTTCGAAATACTTCGCGGCTTCCCTCATCATTTCGTTGCTTTTGATCGTCCACGCGATTCCGAAGGTGTGGAACACGTCGTGTTGAATTCTGTAGCGCAGCAGATCTTTATGGAGAACATTGTAGGCTATAAAATCGGGCCTTGCAAGGAAGTTGAACATGCAGGCGCTGAAAATATAGGAAGCAACTTTTGTCGGAACTTGGCCGCGGCGGAACTTTTCGGACAGCTGCCCGCGCAGAACCTGAGGGCGGTTTTTCCGGAACCAGAGGACGACAAACGGGTTAAAGGACTCGATGCAGTAGTTCCCTTCGTAGCTGTCGAGCCAGAAGACCGCATTTTCACAGATGGGGCCGACATTTTTTGTCTCGGATTTGATCTCGACGACGAGGGGGACGCGGCCGTGTACCATTTCCAGAACATCCTTGAAAAGGGGGATGTGTTCATTCGACCGGAACAGGCAGATGTCCTTCAGCTCAGACCATTTCATGTCGCTGATTTTCCGGTCGATACCGGCCGAACGCTTCAGGGAATCGTCGTGGGAGACGACCATCAGCCCGTCGGAGGTTTCGCGGATATCCAATTCGATCCCGTATCCCATCTCGACGGCTTTCCGGAACGCGGCCATCGAGTTTTCGGGCGCCGGGCCGGAATTGTCGTGAAATCCTCTGTGGGCGATCGGCTGCCTCGCGTAGAGTTCCATGCGCTCTTTACGGCTTCTGCCGGGCCAGATTGCTGCTATATATAAAACAAGAAGTAAAAATAACAGATAGATCAGAATATGCATAAAAATGCTCCTTCCAAATGCCTGACAACGAGTATAGCGCATTGCCCCGGCGATGGCAAATTTGGTAGGTTGACGTAATATTTTCAACCAGTTCTTGTAATGGTTTTGTAATAAGTCGTAAAAGAAACTTGTTTTTATTGTTACGAGGTGGTATACTTGGAACCGTTAAGAAAAGAAATAAGAGCAAATTTTACTAAAGTCTGAGAATTGTTTGATGCGGGCCAAATAGACTGAAGAGTCGGTCCGAAACAAAAAGGAGTTGGAATATTTATGAAGAAAAAACTGCTTAGCATACTTCTTGCATCCGTGATGATCCTCACTCCGGCGACGTCGATCTTTGCCGATGAGGAAAGTGATCTCCGTGAAGTGGTTCAGCAGCGTGCCGAAGAAATTAATATGTGGCAGACAGATGCCTGGGCAATGGAAGAAAAACGCGCTGAGCTTCAGGGCCAGATTACGGAGATGAACGCTGACCTCGTGGACCTGATGATCCAGATCGACGAAGCGGAAGGAGACATCGCTTCCACAAAGAAGAGCATCAAGAAGACCAACAAAAAGATCAAAAAAGCCACGGAGCAGCTGGAAGAGGCTGAAAAGGAACGCGACGAGCAGTACGCGTCCATGAAAAAGAGAATTCAGTACATTTACGAAAACGGCGGCGTCAACGGATGGGCAGTAGCGGTTCTCGGCGCGGAAGACATTTCTTCTTTCCTCAACCAGGCCGATTACGCGGCGGAAATCGAGCAGACAGACCGCAATTCGCTGAATACGCTGAAGACGACCGTTAAGAAGGTCGAGAAAATGAAGAAGGACTTGGAAGAGAAGAAGACCTCCCTCGAAGAAAAGGAAAAGCTTCTTACCTCCCAGAAGAAGGCCCTTGACGAAGACAAGGAAGTTCTGAACCAGGAGATCAGCGAGAAGAAGGCTGCTGACGAAGATTATGCGGCCAGAATCGCGGAAGCCGAAGACATCGCGAACGAACTGTATCAGATGATGCGCGCCGAGACGGCCCGGATCGAACAGATTCAGGAAGAGAAGAGAAGAGCCGCTGAGGAAGAAGCGAGACAGCGCACTCTTGAGGAGGCCAGAAGACAGCGCGAAGCGGAAGAGGCAGCTGCCGCGGCAGCACGTGCCGCTGCACAGGAAGCCGCTGAGGAAGAGGAAACTGATTCTTACGACGAAGACAGCGAATCCTATGACGAAGAGTCTTACGAAGAAAAGTCCTACGACGAGGAATCCTATGATGAGGAATCCTACGATGAGGAATCTTATGACGAAGAGTCTTATGATGAAGACGATCTGTCTGTCTACAGTGAAGAGAGCAGCTCTTCCGACAGCGATGACGAGGACTCCTACGAAGAAGAATCTTCTTCCGAAAGCTCCGAATCCTATGATGAAGACAGCTACGAAGTGGACGAAGATGACCTTTCCTATTATGAAGAGGAAGAAAGCTCATCCGGCAGTTCCTCAAAGAGCTCAAGCTCTTCAAGTTCCTCGGGAAGCGGCTCCTCCATCGTGGATTACGCTGACCAGTACGTCGGCAATCCGTATGTCTACGGCGGCAACTCCCTGACAGACGGCATTGACTGCTCACACTTCGTCTATCAGGTTCTTTCGAACACCGGCAACTACAGCGGCGGATACACAACCTCCGGCGGCTGGGCAAGCCAGGGTGAATCGGTCAGCTCTCTTGACGAAGCACAGGCGGGTGACGTCATCGTCTACTCCGGCCACGTCGCGATCTATGACGGCAACGGCGGAATCGTCGAGGCGAAGGGCTCCCAGTACGGCATTACACATGACCGTTCGGCGGATTACAAGTCCATCGTCGCGATCAGAAGATTTACATGATCATAAAACCCGGCAGGGTTTTCAAAAAGAACTCCGGAAGATCCGGAGTTCTTTTTTGGGTTGGAGCGCACCACAGGGGTCTGGCACCTCTGGTGCATTTTGCACCAAAGGTGCCAGACCCCCGTGGTGCACTTTGCACCAAAGGTGCCAGACCCCCGTGGTGCATTTCGCCTCTTGCTATTAGAGAATGAAAAATGTATACTTTTCAACAAAGGCGATTCTGAAACGATCGCGAAGAAGAGATTACGATAAAAGGCGCTGGCTATGACACGAGAAGAACTGATCCGGAAGAGAAAACAGAAGAAGGCAATCCGCTTAGGCCTGAAGGCGGCGGGAGTTGTTCTGGCCGTGATTGTTCTGATCCTGATGATCAGGGGAATCGGAAACTGGATCAAAAACCGGCCGAAGAAGCCGAAGCCGCAGACGGAAGAGACTGTTGAGACGACGGAAACTCCGGAAGTGAAGGAAGACGTGCAGGTTGAAGGCGATACGGCGCAGCTTGTGACACTGGGGTCCGCGATGACCGCGTCCGCGGCCGGATGGAATGTCAATGACAACGGCTGGTTCTATTCGCCGGATCTGACGCAGATGTATTCGGCGGGCTGGAAGACGCTGGACGGAGAGAAGTATTATTTTAAGGAAGACGGCTATATGGCGACCGGCTGGACCGACGTCGGGGAAGTCAAGGACAAGTACTTTGACATCAGCGGCCGCGTAGATGAGACGAAGCAGCAGAAGCTTGTAGCCCTCACATATGACGACGGGCCGGCCGAGAGTACTTCAAAGCTGTTGGATGTGCTTGAAAAATATGGCGCCAAGGCGACATTCTTCGTTGTCGGCGAACAGGCGGATTACTACAGGGAGACCCTGAAGCGTGAAGCGGATCTCGGCATGGAGATCGGTTCCCATACCTGGGATCACCCGTGGCTGAACCAGCTTTCCGAGGAAGAAATCCGCGAGGAGATGGACAAGAACGACAAACTGGTCAGCGAGATTACCGGCCTTCCGGCGATGAAGCTGATGAGACCGACAGGCGGCGGCATCAGCGAGAATATGCTGAATACGATCGACAAGCCGATGATTCAGTGGGACGTGGATACGCTCGACTGGGATCACAAGGATCCGGATCAGACCTATCAAAGACTGATCGATCTCGTTCAGGACGGTTCGATTGTTCTGATGCATGACCTGTTCTCGCCTTCCGCGGACGCCGCGGACAGATATATCTCGGCCCTGATCGATATGGGTTACAAATGTGTCACCGTATCCGAACTGGCAGAAGCCTACGGATATGATTTGGAGGCGGCCGGACAGTACTACGCCTTCTATCCGGGAGGAACGGAGCAGAACAAGACCAAGGCTGAAGGCCTGGAGAACCCCGTGGCAGCATGGGATGAGTAAATGACAGCGAATAAAGCCCCTTGTAAGGGGCTTTATTTTTTGCTATATTAGTTAGCCGGTAAGAAAAAGCATATGGAAAAACTTAAGGCAAAAGAAGAGGACAGGGCTTTATATGAGTACCATTAAGAGAGAAGATATCAGAAATATTGCGATTATCGCCCACGTCGACCACGGCAAAACAACGCTCGTGGACGGCATGCTGCGCCAGAGCGGCGCGTTCCGCGAAAACCAGGAAGTGCGCGAGCGCGTTATGGATTCGAACGACCTCGAAAGGGAGCGCGGCATCACGATTTTGTCGAAAAATACGGCGATTGAGTACAAGGGCGTCAAGATCAATATCGTGGATACACCCGGACACGCGGATTTCGGCGGCGAGGTAGAGCGTGTTTTGAAAATGGTGAACGGCGTCATTCTCCTCGTAGACGCATTTGAGGGAACAATGCCGCAGACACGCTTCGTGCTGAAGAAGGCCCTGGCGCTGGAACTGCCGGTGATCGTTGTCATCAATAAGATCGACCGCGCGGAAGCAAGGCCGGAGGAGGTCGTTGACGAAACACTGGAACTTCTTATGGATCTGGACGCTTCCGACGAGCAGCTGGACTGCCCCTTCCTCTATGCATCCGCCAGAGAGGGGATCTGTGTGGCTGAGATCGGCGACGAAGGCAAGGATCTGAAGCCTCTCTTCGATACCATTTTGGAATATATTCCGGCGCCGGAAGGTGATCCGGATAAGGGGACGCAGGTCCTCATTTCCACAATTGATTACAACGAATATGTGGGAAGAATCGGCATTGGCAAGGTGGACAACGGCTCCATCCGCGTCGGCCAGGAGATCGTCAGGATCAACTATCACAATCCGGAGATCCATGAAAAGACGAAGATCACGAAGCTCTATGAGTTCGACGGCCTGAAGAAAGTGGACGTTCAGGAAGCGGGCGTGGGCTCGATCGTGGCGATTTCGGGAATCGGCGACCTTCAGATCGGCGACACGATCTGCTCTCCCGACGCAGAAGAGGCGATCCCGTTCCAGAAGATCACGGAGCCGACGATCGCGATGAATTTTGTCGTCAACGACAGCCCTCTGGCGGGCAGGGAAGGAAAATACTGCACCTCCAGGCAGATCCGCGAGCGCCTTTTCCGCGAGCTGAATACGGACGTTTCCCTCAGGGTTTCCGATACGGACAGCACCGATACATTCCGCGTGGCGGGCCGCGGGGAACTGCATTTGTCGGTTCTCATCGAGCGCATGAGACGCGAGGGGTATGAGTTCGCGGTGTCGAAGGCGGAAGTCATTTTAAAAGAAGATGAGAAAGGGCACACGCTGGAACCTTTCGAAAGAGCCTACGTGGATGTGCCGCAGGACTTCTCGGGAACCGTGATTTCGATGCTTTCCGAAAGGAAGGGAGAGCTGCAGGGCATGAGCACGCTGAAGGACGGCTCCGCAAGGCTGGAATTCCTGATTCCGGCCAGGGGACTGATCGGTTTCCACGGCCCGTTCCTTACGGCTACGAAGGGCACCGGCGTGATCAACACCGTTTTCGAGGAATACGCGCCCTATAAGGGAGATCTTTCCTATAGAAAGAACGGTTCGCTCATCGCGTTCGAGGATGGCGAGGCCGTCACATACGGTCTCTTCGCGGCGCAGGAGCGCGGTGCGCTCTTCATTACGCCGGGCACGAAGGTCTATGCCGGAATGGTCGTCGGCGAGGGCGCGAAGCCGGAAGACATCGAAATCAATGTCTGCAAGACCAAGCACCTGACCAACACGCGTTCTTCGAGCGCCGACGAGGCGCTGACGCTGACGCCGCCGAGGATCCTCAGCCTCGAGCAGGCGATGGACTTCATCGACAACGACGAGCTGCTGGAGGTGACGCCGGAGTCGCTGCGGATCCGGAAAAAGATTCTGGATTCGAGGCTCCGCAAACGCGCCAACATGAAATAAGACAGCAGGGACTGTCCCCCTTGTCTTGTTTCTGTAGTTTGTGGTATGATCTTTGGAAATGAAAAATCACCCGGAACCGATGATTTCATAAGTGACAGGGAGGCTTATAAATGTCCATTTTTAAGGGTGCCGGTGTTGCGATTGTGACGCCGATGAATGAAGACGGATCAATAAATTACGATGTGTACAGGGCTCTGATTGACGATCAGATCAGGAAGGGTACGGACGCGATCGTAGCGGTCGGAACCAGCGGCGAAGCGCCGACGCTCGATGACGAAGAGCACATTGAGGCGATCCGCGTGGCAGTCGAAGCGGCAGCGGGCCGCGTCCCGGTTGTCGCGGGAACCGGTTCGAACAACACGGCTCATGCGGTCATGATGTCCAAAGAGGCGGAAAAAGTCGGAGCGGACGCTCTTCTTCTGGTTGCTCCGTATTATAACAAGGCGACGCAGAAGGGCCTCATCGCCCACTTCACCGCGATTGCCGAATCGACGGGTCTTCCCGCGATCCTTTACAATGTACCGTCCAGAACGGGCAGTAACATTCTCCCGGAAACAGCTGCTTTCCTCGGTAAGAATGTGAAAAATGTCGCGGCCGTGAAAGAAGCATCCGGCAACATCAGCCAGGTCGCGAAGCTGATCGAACTTGCAGAGGGTACTCTGGATGTCTATTCGGGAAATGACGACCAGATCGTCCCAGTCTGTTCTCTCGGCGGTGTGGGTGTCATCTCAGTGCTTTCAAATGTGGCACCGAAGGAAACCCATGATATGGTTCAGTTCTGCCTCGATGGGAAATATCCCGAGGCGGCGGCCCTGCAGATCCGCTCCCTGGAGCTCTGCCGTCAGCTGTTCTGCGAGGTCAATCCGATCCCCGTCAAAGCGGCTCTGAACATGCAGGGCTGGAACGTGGGAATCCCGCGTCTTCCTCTGACGGAACTGGAAGAAGAACATAAGATCTCGCTGAAAGCGGCGATGCAGGCTTTTGGCGTACTTTGAATGAAACGGACACCTAAGAAGCGCTGATGATTCAGCGCTTCTTAGGTATTTTGCATAAAAGGAGGACTTTGGAATGATCAGTGTCATTTTGCACGGCGCCTGCGGCCACATGGGCCGCGTGGTGGCTGAAATCGCGGCCGCGGACCCGGATGTGACAATCGTGGCGGGTGTTGATGCCGCAGGTGGCGCATATGCGGATTTCCCGCTGTATAAAAGTATCGGAGAGTGCACGGAAGCGGCGGATGTGATCGTCGACTTCTCGATCGCCCCGGCGATGGACGAGCTTTTCGCGTACGCGGTGGAGCGCAGGATCCCGATGGTGGTCTGCACGACAGGACTTTCGGAAGGCCAGCTTAAGGCCCTTCAAGAGGCGTCTGAAGAAATTGCGGTACTCCGTTCCGGAAATATGTCCCTTGGCATCAATCTCATGATGAAGCTTCTGAAAGAAGCGGCAAAAACCCTTTTGCCGAACGGCTTCGACCCGGAAATCATGGAAATGCATCACAGAAGAAAGCTCGACGCCCCCAGCGGTACTGCGGAAATGCTGGCCGACAGCATCAACGAAGCGGCCGGCGGCCAGTACACCTATACCTATGACCGCACGGAGAGAAGACAGCCCAGAGATCCGAAGGAGATCGGCATCTCCGCGCTTCGGGGCGGCACGGTCGTCGGAATCCACGATGCCGTATTCGCGGGAGAAGACGAAGTGATTGAGATCAAACATACGGCTTATTCGCGCGCCATTTTCGCGAAGGGCGCGATCGCCGCGGCAAAGTTCCTCGCGGGACACGCGCCCGGCCTTTATGACATGTCCGATGTGATCGGAGGCTGAGAAACTGTTTTTTTTGAACAGTGAATTATAGCAAGACACGGTAAAGGAGGTAACGGCAGATGGGTTTATTTTCAGATCTTTTCAGATTCAGAGAAGCGGGACAGGCTCCCAACGAAAGTAACGTGCAGGAGTTCGGAACACCTCAGCGGTCCCTGTTTACGTCGAGCAAAGTGCTGACGCTCAATCATGATATCGATATCACCGACGAAAACGGAAAGGTGATGTACCGGGCCAAGACGAAGTTCCCGTCGCTCCATGACAAAACGGACATTTTCGATGACCGGGGAAAGCAGGTGTCCCATTTTGAAAGCAAGATTATGACACTGCATGCAAGGCATTTCGTCACGATGGCGGACGGGACTTCCTTTGAGATTTCCAATGAACTGCTCCACCTGGTCAAGGATATCATCAATATCGAAGGCCTGGGATGGCAGATCCGGGGCAACATCATCGGACTCAATTTCCAGCTCTATGACGCATCTGAAAATGTGATCGCCGTCATCAGCCAGAAGGCCCTGTCTCTCCATGACAAATATGCCATCGACATCTACAGGGTGGAATACGAGCCGATCGTGGTGACGATTCTGGTGGTTCTGCAGCACATGATCCGGGATCGGGAGAACGCGGCGTCAGTTTCCTCTGACAGCGACTGATAAGAAATGCTCGCATGGCACCACTTTTCGTGATATAATGGATTTATCTTAAAATTCGACTCGAAATGAGAGAATTTTTCGAAAAATATACCGGAAAGAGGTGACCCGTATGAAATTTGTGATCAGTGGAAAGAACATTGAAATCACCGACAATCTGAGGGATACGATCGAAGAAAAGCTGGGCAAGCTGGATCGTTATTTTGCTTCCGATACAACGGTCAATGTGACACTCTCCGTGGAAAAGGAGCGTCAGAAGATCGAGGTGACGATCCCCGTCAAGGGAAGCATCATCCGTTCCGAACAGGTCAGCAACGATATGTACGTTTCGATTGACCTCGTAGAGGAAGTGATTGAACGCCAGCTGAAACGCTATAAGAGCAAGATCATCGACAGGCATCAGTCCGGCGGCGGCTTCCAGCAGGCCTATATCGATCAGGACTTCGACCAGGAAGAGGACGTCCGGATCATCCGCTCCAAGAAGTTCGACATCATGCCGCTCTATCCGGAGGACGCGTGTGTACAGATGGAACTTCTGGGTCATAACTTCTATGTGTTCGTCAACGCCGAATCCGGCCAGACCAACGTGGTCTACAAGAGAAAGGACGGGGCATACGGTCTCATCGAACCGGAGGAATAAAGGAAAACGGCCTTTTCAGGCCGGTTTACATAAACAAGTGAGTTCTCATGAAATTCAGACCCTGTATTGACATTCATAACGGAAAAGTAAAACAGATCGTCGGCAGTTCCCTCGCGGATGCCGGCGATTTTGCGCGTGAAAATTTTGTCTCTCAAAAGTCCGCCGCCGAATACGCGGCCCTCTTCGCCGCGGACGGACTCAAAGGCGGGCATATGATTCTCCTCAACAGCCGTAATTCGGAGTACTATGAGGCCGACTGCGCCCAGGCGGAGGCAGCCTTTTCCGCCTATCCGGGCGGGCTCCAGATCGGGGGCGGCATTACTTCGGACAACGCGGAATCCTGGATCCGGAAGGGAGCGTCCCATGTGATCGTGACATCCTATGTGTTCCGGGACGGCATGATCGACATGGAACGGCTGAAAGCGCTGACAGCGGCGGTCGGGCCAAAGCATCTGGTGCTCGACCTGTCGGCAAAGCCGCTTCCGGAGGATATGGCGGGGCATGCTGAGAAGCCATTTTCAGAAGAAAGACCGCCGTATTACGTCATGACGGACCGATGGCAGAGATATACGGACACCGTGCTTGACACGGACCTTTTGACGAAGCTGTCCGCGTACTGCGGCGAGTTCCTGATCCATGGGATTGCGACGGAGGGCCTCGGGCACGGCTTCGACGAAAGGCTGGTCCGTCTTCTTGCGGAAGCCGCGCCTTCGCTGGATGTGCCGATCACTTATGCCGGCGGGATCCGCTCGATGGCGGATGTGGAAGCTTTCAGGACCTTGAGCGGCGGCCTTCTGGACTACACGGTCGGCTCCGCGCTCGACCTGTACGGCGGAACGCTGGAATACAAGCTCCTGAAACGCTCATGATCTGCGCACTTGTGTTACGGAGCCCTTGGTGTTATGATCTTAGATGGCTTTTTCTCCGGAAAATGCCATATTCCAACATCAGATACGGAGAATGAGAAGATGAGTCTTTTTACAAAAATATTCGGGACACACAGTGACCATGAGCTGAAGCGGATCATGCCGCTGGTGGACAAAATCGAGTCGCTGCGCCCGGAAATGCAGGCGCTCAGCGATGAAGAGCTCCGCGCGAAGACACCGGAGTTCAAGGAAAGACTGAACAAGGGCGAAACCCTCGACGACCTTCTTCCGGAGGCATTCGCGGTGGTCCGTGAAGCCGCGAAGAGAGTCCTCGGGATGGAACATTTCCGGGTTCAGCTGATCGGCGGTGTGATCCTGCATCAGGGACGTATCGCGGAAATGAAAACCGGTGAAGGCAAAACGCTCGTGTGTACGCTTCCGGCCTACTTAAATGCTCTGGAAGGCAGAGGCGTGCAGGTCGTCACGGTCAACGACTATCTGGCCGCGCGTGACGCGGAGTGGATGGGCGCCGTGCACGAGTTCCTCGGCCTTAAGGTCGGCTGCGTCCTTCAGTCCATGAAACCGGATGAAAGAAGGGAGCAGTACAACTGCGACATCACCTATATCACGAACAACGAACTCGGTTTCGACTATCTGCGTGACAACATGGTGATCTATAAAGAGCGTCTGGTCCAGAGAGAACTCCACTACTGCATCATCGACGAAGTGGACTCGGTTCTCATCGACGAGGCGAGAACCCCGCTCATCATTTCCGGACAGAGCGGCAAATCCACGAAGATCTATGAGGTCTGCGATATCCTGGCCAAGCAGCTCGAACGCGGCGAGGCCTCCGGAGAGATGACCAAGATGACCGCGATCATGGGCGAGGAAATCATCGAGACCGGCGATTTCATTGTCAATGAAAAGGACAAGATCGTCACCCTGACCGAGCGCGGCGTGAAGAAAACAGAGGACTATTTCCATATTGAGAACCTCTCCGACGCGGAGAACCTCGATATTCAGCACGGCGTGGACCTTGCCCTCCGTGCGAACTATCTCATGCACCGGGATCAGGACTACGTCGTCAAGGATGACCAGGTCCTCATCGTCGACGACTTTACCGGCCGTATCATGCCGGGCCGCCGCTATTCGGACGGCCTGCATCAGGCCATCGAGGCGAAGGAGCATGTAAAGGTCAAGAAGGAGAGCAAGACACTCGCGACGATCACGTTCCAGAACTTCTTTAACAAATTCGATAAAAAATGCGGTATGACCGGTACGGCTCTGACAGAAGAGCAGGAATTCCGCGATATCTACGGCATGGACGTCGTTTCCATTCCGACAAATGTCCCGGTTATGCGCCAGGATCTTGACGACGCCGTCTTCAAGACCAAGAAGGAAAAATACCAGGCCGTGGTCAATGCCGTCAAGGAAGCCCACGAGAAGGGACAGCCGGTTCTGGTCGGCACGATCACGATCGACGTCTCGGAACATATTTCCAAGCTCTTAAAGAGAGAGGGCATCCCGCACAACGTCCTGAACGCGAAGTTCCACGAACTCGAAGCGGAAATCGTGGCACAGGCAGGTCAGCACGGCGCGGTTACGATCGCGACGAACATGGCCGGCCGTGGTACCGACATCAAGCTGGACGAAGAGGCGAGAGCAGCCGGCGGCCTCAAGATCGTCGGCACGGAGCGTCACGAATCCAGACGTATCGACAACCAGCTGCGCGGCCGTTCCGGACGTCAGGGAGATCCCGGTGAGAGCCGGTTCTACATTTCCCTGGAAGACGACCTGATGCGTCTGTTCGGCTCCGAGAAGCTGATCAAGACCTTCGAAGCGCTGGGCGTTCCGGAAGGTGAGCAGATTGAACACAGAATGCTGAGCTCCGCGATCGAGCGGGCCCAGAAGAAGATCGAAGGCAACAACTTCGGTATCCGTAAAAATCTTCTTGAATTCGACCAGGTCAACAACGACCAGCGCGAGATCATCTACGAGCAGAGAAAGCGCGTGCTGGACGGCGAAAACATGCGGGATGTCATTTTCGGCATGATGGACGCGGTCGTTTCCCGCAAGGTCGATTCGTCCATCGGAGAGGATCAGGAAGGCGAAGATATGGATCTGAAGGCGCTTGGCCAGTCCCTGTGCCCGATTATCCCGCTCCGCAGGCCCTCGGATGAGGTCATCAAGAAAATGGGCCGCGAGAAGCTGAAACAGTACCTGAAGGAAGAGGCCGCGAAGCTCTATGAGGCCAAAGAAGCCGAGTTCGAAGAGGTCTTCCCGGGTGAAGAGCGTATGCGCGAACTCGAGCGCGTGGTCCTTCTCCGCGTCATCGACGCCAGATGGATGAACCACATCGACGACATGGAACAGCTGCGTCAGGGCATCGGCCTTATGGCATTTGCCCAGCACGATCCGAAGATCGAGTACAGAATGTACGGCTTCCAGATGTTTGAGGAAATGACGGACGCGATCCAGGAGGAGACGCTGAGAGTCCTCTACCATGTCCGCCTGCAGGAGAAGGTTGAAAGAGAGCCCGCGGTGAAGGAAACCGGCACGAACAAGGATGACGAGGGCCCGAAGAAGCCCGTACAGCGCAAGGCGAAGAAGATTTACCCGAACGCTCCGTGCCCGTGCGGCAGCGGCAAGAAGTACAAGAACTGCCACGGCCGTCCCGGCCAGCCGCCGCTGGATCTGTAAAATGCCGTGTCACAAAGCGCGGTCATTTCCAAAGAGATGACTGAAAGGATTTATTTTAGAAACAGGTAAGAAATATGGATGACAACAATCAAAACGGGAACCGCAACAGACAGTCCATTTTGGTGCTGCTGATCAGCATCCTGGTTGCGATGATGTGCATGAGCCTTTTTTCCAATATGATGAACGGCTCATCCTCGAAAAAGATTACCTACGATGAGTTTTTGAAAATGCTCAGCGAAGGAAAAGTGGAGTCCGTCGTAATCAACACCGAGTCGATCGACGTGACCCCGAAGACGGACAGCGGCATTGCCACGATCCATTACAGCGCGACCAGAACGGAAGACATTACGGCGCTGACGGAAAGACTGGATAAGGCGGGGGTGACATTTTCCAGAAAAGAGACCTCGATGGTCTCCGAGTTCGTCTCCGCTGTGCTGAGTTTCCTGATTCCGCTCGTTCTTTTCATGGTTCTCATGTCCGTGTTCATGAACCGGATGAACCGGGGCGGCGGCATCATGGGCGTTGGGAAAAACAGAGCCCGCACGTATGTCCAGAAGGATACCGGCGTGACGTTCCGGGATGTGGCGGGCGAAGACGAGGCGAAGGAGAGCCTTCAGGAAGTCGTGGGCTTCCTGCACAATCCCGAGCAGTATGTCCGCATCGGCGCGAAGCTGCCGAAGGGCGCGCTTCTGGTTGGACCTCCCGGAACCGGCAAGACGCTTCTCGCGAAGGCCGTGGCTGGCGAGGCAAAAGTTCCGTTCTTCTCGCTCTCCGGTTCCGAATTTGTGGAAATGTTCGTCGGCGTCGGCGCGAGCCGTGTGCGCGACCTGTTTGAGGAAGCCAAGAAAAATGCGCCGTGCATCATTTTCATCGATGAAATTGACGCGATCGGCAAGACCCGCGACAGCGGCCGCTTCGGCGGAAATGACGAACGCGAGCAGACCCTCAACCAGCTCCTCGCGGAGATGGACGGCTTCGATTCCTCCAAGGGTCTTCTCATTCTGGCGGCCACAAACCGTCCGGAAGTTCTCGACCCCGCGCTTCTGCGCCCGGGCCGTTTCGACAGGCGGATTATTGTGGACAGACCGGATCTGAAGGGCCGTGTCGCTATCCTGAAGGTCCATGCGAAGGATGTCGCGATGGACGAGACCGTCGACCTTGACGCGATCGCGCTCGCGACCAGCGGCGCCGTCGGTTCCGATCTCGCCAATATGATCAACGAAGCCGCGATTCTGGCGGTCAAGAACGGACGCCGCGCGGTCAGCCAGAAGGACCTTCTGGAATCCGTGGAAGTCGTCCTGGTCGGTAAGGAAAAGAAAGACCGGATCCTCAGCGCGGAGGAACGCCGCATCGTATCCTACCACGAGGTCGGCCACGCGCTTCTGACCGCTCTTCAGAAAAATACGGAGCCCGTACAGAAGATCACGATCATCCCGAGAACGATGGGAGCCCTCGGCTACGTCATGCAGGTGCCTGAGGAAGAAAAATACCTCAACTCGAAGAAGGAACTTGAAGCCCGTCTTGTGGTGTCTCTGGGCGGCCGTGCCGCTGAAGAGATTGTGTTCGACACTGTGACCACCGGCGCGGCAAATGACATCCAGCAGGCCACCAACATCGCCCGCGCGATGATCACCCAGTACGGCATGTCCGAGAAATTCGGCCTCATGGGCCTTGTGACCCAGGAGAATCAGTATCTGGACGGAAGACCCGTTCTCAACTGCGGCGACCAGACCGCGACCGAGATCGACCACGAAGTCATGAAGATGCTGAAGGAAGCCTATGAGGAGGCACTGCGTCTTCTTAAGGAACACCGGGCGACCCTGGACAAGATCGCGGAGTTCCTGATTACGAAGGAGACGATCACCGGCAAGGAATTCATGAAGATCTATCGTGAATGCGAAGGAATCGCGGAGCCGGAAGAGACTGAGAGCGCGACTGCGGCTGAACCCCATCCGGAACAGGCGCTTCCCGAAGAAGTATACGACGACAGTGTCGAACTTCCGAAGATCCGCGGACCCTTTACAAGGGAAGAACTGACGAACGGAAATGTCCGGATCAAGGATTCCGGCGACCGTTCCGACGGGGATGACTCCGATGAATACTGGGACCGGATCCGCAGAGTATGAGCAGCGAATTTGATATTCAGGAAGAACTGAAGAAATTACCTTCGAGCCCGGGCGTCTACATCATGCGTGATGCGGACGACCGGATCCTCTATGTCGGGAAAGCGGTCAGTCTCAAGAACCGCGTGAGACAGTATTTCCAAAGCGCGAGGGGAAAATCGCCGAAGATTGTGAGGATGGTCTCGAGGATTGACCATTTTGAGTATATTGTGACGGATTCGGAGCTCGAGGCGCTGGTTCTCGAATCCAATCTGATCAAGGAACACCGCCCGAAGTTCAATACCATGCTGAAGGATGACAAGAGTTATCCCTACATCAAGGTCACATTGGGCGAACCCTATCCGCGTGTGGTGACCGCGCGCGGAATGAAGAAAGACAATTCGAAATATTACGGTCCCTATCCCACAGCGGGTGCGGTGAAGGACATGATCGAGCTGGTACGGAAACTGTACCGGCTTCGTTCGTGTTCGAAGAAATTGCCGGAAGCCCAGGGAAAGGAGCGGCCGTGTCTGTATTACCATATCGGACAGTGCGACGCGCCGTGCCAGAAGGGAAATATCAGCCCCGAGGAATACCGGAAAAAGGTCGACGCCGCGCTGGAATTCCTGAACGGAAATACGGAGGCTGAAACGAAGGAACTTACTGCAAAGATGCAGAAGGCCTCGGAGGAGCTCCGCTTTGAGGAGGCCGCGCAGTACCGGGACCTGATCGAGAGCATTCAGACGATCGGGGAGAGGCAGAAGATCACAATGAACGACGGAGACGACAGAGACGTGATCGCGCTCGCGGTGGACGAAGCGCGGGAAGTCGCGGTCGTGCAGGTCTTCTTTATGCGTGACGGCCGGATGATCGGCAGGGAGCATTTCTTCCTCAATCTGGGAGAAGAGGATCCGGAACCGGTCATTTTGCGGAATTTCGTGATGCAGTATTACGCAGGGACGCCATTTATCCCGAAAGAACTGATGCTGGAGTTTGCGCCTCCGGACCAGGAGCTTCTGGAAGCCTACCTGACCGAACGGCGCGGAGCCAGAGTGCAGATTCGCGTTCCCCAAAGGGGGATGAAGGAGAAGCTTGTGGAACTGGCCCATGAAAATGCCGTGGGAGTCCTCACCCGCGACCGGGACCGTCTGATCCGGGAGGATTTGAAGACCAGGGGAGCGGTGAAGGAGATCGAGGACCTGCTGCGGCTTCAGACGGCGAAAAGGATGGAGGCGTACGACATTTCCAATATCAGCGGTGTGGAGTCGGTCGGTTCGATGATCGTCTACGAAGGCGGGCGGCCGAAGAAAAACGACTACCGGAAATTCCGGATCCGCACGGTCATCGGCCCCAATGACTACGCGTCTATGGAAGAGGTGCTGACGAGACGCTTTCAGAGGGCACGGGATCTTTCTTCCGGATTTGACGTTCTGCCCGATCTGATCCTCATGGACGGCGGAAAAGGTCAGGTTCATATAGCCGAGAAAGTCCTTCGCGAATTTGATATGTCAATTCCGGTCGCAGGAATGGTCAAGGATGACTATCACAGGACGCGCGGATTATGGTATCATGATGAAGAGGTTCCGATTGACACGTCATCGGAAGGATTTAAGCTGATTACGAGAATTCAGGATGAAGCGCACCGCTTCGCGATCGAATATCACAGGCAGCTGCGCAGCAAAGGACAGCTGCGGTCGGTGATGGACGAAATCGAAGGAATCGGTGATAAAAGGAAAAAGGCCCTCCTCCGTGCTTTCGGGTCTGTCGAAGGGATCCGCGACGCCTCGGTGGATGAGCTCGCGCACGCGGAATCCATGAACCGCGCGGCGGCCGAAAAGGTATGGGCATTTTTTCACAAAGATGAGAAAAGGGATTTGAATCATGAGGACAGTGGTGAGTCTCCAGAGGCTGGCGGATGAACTGAACCTTCAGAATCTGACGCCGGATATCGATATGAACACGATCGAGCTCACGACGCCGGACATCAACAGGCCGGCGCTGCAGCTGACAGGTTATTATGAGCACTTTGTCAAGGAGCGTGTTCAGATTATCGGATACGTCGAGTATTCCTATATCATGTCGCTGCCTGTGGAGGAGCGAGACCGGATCTATGAGCGGTTCATTTCCAGTGACATCCCGTGCGTCATTTTCACAACACTGACCGAGCCCTCCGAGGACATGCTGAATATCGCGAGAAAATACGGCGTTCCGACGCTGGTTACGGAGCGGACGACCAGCAGCTTTATGGCGGAGATCATCCGCTGGCTGGGCATTGAGCTGGCTCCGAGCATTTCCGTGCACGGCGTTCTTGTGGATGTTTACGGCGAAGGCGTCCTCATCATGGGCGAAAGCGGAATCGGAAAAAGCGAGGCGGCGCTGGAACTCGTCCGGCGCGGGCACCGGCTTGTGAGCGACGACGTCGTGATCCTTCGGAAGGTCTCCGATGCCACCCTTGTGGGCTCCGCTCCGGACCTGACCCGCCATCTCATCGAGCTTCGGGGCATCGGCATCATCGACGTCAAGATGCTCTACGGCGTCGAACATGTAAAGAATACACAGGCCATCGATCTTGTCATCAAACTCGAGGACTGGAGCCGCGAGAGGGAATATGACCGGATCGGCATGGAAGAGGAATATACGGAATTTTTAGGCAATCGTGTGGTGTGTCACTCACTTCCGATCCGTCCCGGACGGAATCTGGCGGTCATCGTTGAGACGGCAGCGGTGAACCACCGTCAGAAGAAGATGGGCTATAACGCGGCGCACGAGCTTTACAGAAGGATACAGGAAAACATGTCTGCACAAAAGGAGGAGTAAGATGGCTAAGTATTGTTTCGGTATCGACGTAGGCGGAACAACCGTAAAATGCGGTCTCTTCGAGAACGATGGAACACTTGTCGACAAGTGGGAGATCGTGACGAGAACGGAGAATGAAGGCGAAAATATTCTCCCGGATATCGCTACGGCGGTCAAGTCGAAGATGCAGGAGAAGGGAATCGCGAAGAAAGATGTTGCCGGCATCGGTATCGGCCTTCCGGGACCGGTCCGCAAGGGCGTCGTCTCTGTGGCGGTCAACCTGCACTGGGGTGAAAAAGATGTCGAGAAGGAGCTCGGGGAACTGAGCGGACTTCCGGTCAGCGTCGGCAATGACGCCAACGTGGCCGCCCTCGGCGAGCTCTGGAAGGGCGGCGCGGAAGGCAAGAAGAACGCGATCGTCGTCACGCTCGGAACCGGTGTCGGCGGCGGCATCATCATCGAAGGAAAGCTCGTGGAAGGTTCCCACGGCGCCGGCGGCGAAATCGGCCATGCCCATGTGGATGACGATATCGAAATCCCCTGCAACTGCGGCAATACGGGCTGCCTCGAACAGTTCGCTTCCGCGACCGGCATCGCGCGTCTGGCCCGCGAAGAGCTCGCGGCTCATCCGGAAGAGGAGAGCGCAATCCGCGGCATCGACAAAGTGACAGCGAAAAACGTCTTCGACGCCTATAAAGAGGGCGACGTCCTCTCCGCACGCGTCGTCGAAAAGTTCGCGAAGTACCTCGGCAAGGCCCTCGGCGCGTTCGCGGCCGTAGCGGATCCCGAAGTCATCGTCATCGGCGGCGGCGTTTCAAAAGCCGGCGACTGCCTGGTCGACGTCGTGGCGAAGTACTACAAGGTCTACGCGTTCTCCGCGTGCAAGAATACGCAGATCGCGCTTGCGCGTCTCGGCAACGACGCGGGAATGTACGGTTCCGCGAGGCTCGTACTCGACAAATAATTGAATTTCTCAGGCACCAAAGGAGGCGGACTCCTTTGGTGCTTTTTTTTGTGCACCAAAGGTGCCAGACCCCCGTGGTGCAAAGTGCACCAGAGGTGCCAGACCCCTGTGGTGCACTTTTGCGTGATTTGTGGTAGAATACCCGCATGGATTATACATATCTGGGTCTGGAAAAAATCGAAGATGAGCTGATTGCCAATACCCGCAGGAAGGAAAGCCGAATCGGAGCAGTCCTGATCCGGCTTGTTTTTCTTGCGTTTATCGCGGCCGTTGTGACGGTGGGAGCGCTCGGATACGGTGTCATCCGCGGCATTATCGACGATGCGCCGGATGTCTCGACGATCAATATCTCGCCCAGCGGTTTCGCGACATTTATCTATGATACGGACGGAAATCAGCTTCAGAAGCTGACGGCCGGGGACTCGAACCGCACTTCGGTGCCTTTAAAAAATGTTCCGGTTTCCCTGCGCCACGCCGTGGTCGCGATTGAGGACGAGCGTTTTTACGAACACAACGGCATCGACCCGAAGGGCATTATCCGCGCGTTTTTCGTCGGCGTGAGGAACCGCTTCCACTTCAACGAGGGCGCGAGCACGATCACCCAGCAGCTCCTGAAGAACAACGTATTTACAGGCTGGACCGAAGAGAAGTCGATGACGGACCGCATCAAGCGCAAGGTTCAGGAGCAGTATCTGGCCGTGCAGCTGGAAAAGCGCCTGAATGACAAGGACCTCATTCTCGAAAACTATCTGAATACGATCAACCTCGGCGCCGGCACGTACGGCGTTCAGGCGGCTGCCAAGAAATATTTCGGCAAGGACGTCCGCGATCTGACCCTTTCCGAATCCGCCGTCATTGCCGGCATCACACAGAATCCGAGCAAATACAACCCAATCCGCCATCCTGAGGAAAATGCGGAACGGCGCGAACGCATTTTACGGAAAATGGTTGAGCAGAATTACATCACCGAAGCGGAAATGCAGGAAGCCCTCGCGGACAACGTCTATGAGCGGATCGCCGACGCGCAGCTGGTCGAGGGGGAGAAGGACAAGGTCTATTCCTACTTTATCGACGAGCTGATCGACCAGGTCGCGGACGACCTGATGATGCAGAAGGGCTACACCGACACGCAGGCGTACCAGCTGATCTACTCGGGCGGTCTGCGCATTTTCACGACGCAGGATCCGGGGCTCCAGAAGATCTGTGACGAAGAGTACTCGAACCCGAAGAATTTCCCGGAAAATACGGAAGTCGGCATCGACTGGGCCATCACGGTCCAGCATGAAGACGGGACGAATGAGAGCTACAGCAAGGAAATGATGCTGGAATATTTTAAAAATACGCTCCCCGAAGACCAGGCAGCGGATTTCGACCTGCTTTTCAAATCCGAGAAAAATGCCCGGAAATATATCAAAAAATATAAAAACGCAATTCTTTCGGAAAATGATACGGTCATCGCCGAGCGTACGGAATTCATCCCCCAGCCGCAGAGTTCTCTGGTTCTGATGGAACAGAGCACCGGCTACGTGAAGGCACTGGTCGGCGGCCGCGGGGAGAAAAATGCTTCCCTTGTCCTCAACCGCGCCAGCGCGACTTACCGCCAGCCGGGATCGACGTTCAAGATTCTGTCCACCTACGCGCCGGCCATCGACAGGGGAAAGATTTCGATCGGTTCCTACATCAACGATGAGCCTTACAAATATCTGACCGGCAAGGACGTCCACAATGTCAGCGATACGTATCGCGGATGGATCACGGTCCGGGAAGCGATCGCGCAGTCGGTCAATGTCGCCGCGGTGAAGGTTCTGACCGAAATGGGCGTGGAGGAAGGTTTCCGCGCGCTTATGAAATTCGGTTTTACGAGTCTCAATCCCGCGAAGGACAGTTATCAGCCGCTGGCTTTGGGCGGCATTTCCAAAGGCGTCAGCAATCTGGAGCTGACGGCGGCCTACGCGGCCATCGCGAATGAGGGGACTTATATTAAACCCATTTTCTATACGAAGATCATGGATCAGAACGGTGAAGTCCTGATTGACAACACCGCGCAGACGACGCGGGTGATCGGCGCGGATACCGCCGCGATTCTGACAGACGCGATGCAGGACGTCGTAAAGGAAGGGACGGGCACAGCGGTTCAGCTTGACAGCAATATGCCTGTCGCCGGCAAGACCGGTACGACATCGGATTACAACGACGTCTGGTTCGTCGGATACACGCCGTATTACACAATGGGCATCTGGGCCGGCTATGACAACGACGGAAGCCGGAAGCAGCTGCCGGAAG
Organism: uncultured Eubacteriales bacterium; assembly: GCA_900319795.1. Taxonomy (GTDB): domain Bacteria; phylum Bacillota; class Clostridia; order Lachnospirales; family Lachnospiraceae; genus Chordicoccus. Next base: position 32,999 of record ONPU01000015.1, read on the forward strand.
AGGGGACGTTCCGCGATTTCCACAAGACTCTCTGGAAAGCGGTGATGGACCGGATTACGAAGGATCAGCAGATTCAGCAGTTCCGGATTCCCGAGACTGTGATGATGGCCGAAACATGCGGGATCAGCGGACTTCTTCCCACGTCGTACTGTGAGCATGTGGCGAGGGACCTGCTGGCGACGCGTTATAAGCCATTTGTCCAATGTGAAGTCTGCAGTGACGGCCTTGAAGAGCCGGAGTATGATTTCGAGCTCGAACCTGAGCTTACTCCGACTCCGGAGCAGGGAATTGCGGAAGAGGCGCTTGACCTGCCTGTATTTGACCCCTTGGTCAATGAAGAGGAACTTCCGGCGGCGGAGGAACCTGCCGTGGAGGAACCGGCCGCGGAAGAACCTGCTTCGGAAGAAGGGGAAGAAGAGGAAGCCGGGTCGGGATCCGGATCAGAAGAAGGAGTCGACAACGGTGAATTCATAGAATATACCACGGAAGAAGCCACGTACGACTATGGGGATCTGGTGGTAGGATGAGCCTCATTTGACGCCGCAGTGAGAGAATCTCCGGGAGAGAAAGCGAAATGCCGATCGATTATAAATGCTGTAAAGTGAAGGGCACCTCCGAAGTCGTCGAGAAAAAATCCCGCTTCCTGGGGGAAATGGTACCCTGCAAAACACAGGAAGAAGCCGAGCAGTATATTGCCGCCGTGCGGAAGACGCATTACGACGCCAGGCACCATTGCTTCGCATACATCTGCGGCACGCCCGGGACCGCTTCCGAGATCCTGCGCCAAAGCGACGACGGAGAACCTCAGGGAACTGCCGGCAAGCCGCTCCTGGAGATCCTGAGCGGAAATGATCTCCACGAGACTCTTCTCATCGTCACCCGCTACTTCGGCGGAACGCTGCTCGGCACGGGAGGACTCGTCCGGGCCTATTCCGAGGCGGGCGTCGAAGCGATGAAAGCGGCGGAGATCACCACAATCCGGCAGGGCATCCGCCTTAAAGTGGGCTGCAGCTACACCCTTTACGGAAAGCTGCAGTATCTGTTCGCCAACGAAGGCTGGAGGATCGAGGATACCGCCTTCGAAAGCGACGTGGCGATTACGCTGACCGTGCCGGCCGCCGAGGCGGAGCGGGCATTCAAATTAATCACAGAGGCGACCTCTGCGGCTGCCTCTGTCGAAAATCTCGGAAATTGTACATTTGAAGAATGATATCCTTATGAGAAGTTCGTGATCAGTGCGATGATTCGCAGCAGGAACAGGCAGAAGATTACCCACATGACCGGGCTGATTTCCTTTGCCTTTCCGATCAGGACTTTGACGATGACCCATGTCAGCATACCGAACATGATGCCCGTCGCGATGGAGTAGGCCAGCGGCATCATGATGAGAGCCATATATCCGCCGAGGACATCAGCGGGATCATCACTGAAATCCATGGAACGGACGGCGGAAACCATCAGCATGCCGACATAGATGAGGGCTGGGGCCGTCGCGAATGACGGGATTGCGAGGAAGACCGGACTGAAGATGAGGGCCAGGAGGAACCAGAATCCCGTAACGACTGCGGTCAGGCCGGTTCTTCCGCCTTCCGCCACACCGGCGGAGGATTCCACGAAGGACGTGATCGTTGAAGTTCCGAGGCAGGCGCCGATCGTCGTGCCGATGGCGTCGGTGAGAAGGACGCGGCCGGCGCGGGGAAGCTCTCCATTTTCATCCAGAAGGTTCGCTTTCTCGGCGACACCGACCACGGTTCCGACTGTATCGAAGAGGTCGACATAGAGGAAGGAGACCATGATCGCGAGGAACTCGATCAGGTGAGATCCGGCCCAGGCGAAGTTAAACTTGAATGCCGTATTTGCCAGTCCGCTGAAATTCAGCGAGACAATCGAAGTCGGAATGACGGAGTAGGTGCCATTTTCCAGAACCGGAACATACCAGCCGATCTTTTCGGCGATCATACCCATAATCCAGGTGGCGATGATTCCGATGAGGAGGGCTCCTTTGACCTTATAGTGCGAAAGAACGACAATGATCACAAGTCCGATGAGGCAGAGAACAACCTGCGGATCTTTGAAACTTCCAAGATCTACCAGTGTAGCGGAAGAGTCGACGATGACGCCTGCCCCCTGCATGCCGATGAACGCGATGAAAAGTCCGATACCGGCTGTGATTCCGAGCTTCAGGTTTGTGGGAATTCCGTTGACCATCTGCTCGCGGACCTTGAACAGGGACAGAATGATGAAGACGATGCCTTCGAGAAAGACGGCTGTCAGGCAGATCGTGAATGCGTCGGGGGATCCCCCAAGCTCACCGAGACAGACCGTATAGGCGAAGTACGCGTTGAGGCCCAGCCCGGCCGATAGAGCGATCGGATAATTTGCCCAGAATCCCATGATCATCGTCGCAATCGCCGAAGCCAGGGCCGTGGCCACAAAGACGCCGTTGGCGTCCATAACGACGCTCAGAATACTCGGATTGACTGCCAGAATGTAGGCCATTGCCAGAAATGTGGTGGTACCGGCTATGAATTCCGTACGCACGTCGGTGCCATGTTCCTTAAGATGAAAAATCTTATCCATTGGCTTCCCCTTTCTTCGATTTTAAAGTAAAACCGCAAGTTTCTTTAGAAATATTTTATCATTCCGGCGGAGTGATGGTCAATGCAGATAAGACAGTAGGGACAGTCCCCGGTGTCTTGTAAGACACCGGGGACTGTCCCTACTGTCTGGTCTACCAAGAGGCACTTTACAAATTTAGCACATTAAAGTATGATAGTAAGTGAATTCCAGAGGTGCTGTGGGGAACTTCCGTTCTGAAAAACGAAACACAGCCACCTCCATCTTATGAAAAGGGGGTAGTTTACCATGAAAGACAAAAAGAAAAGCGGGGCGCTGCTCGGTGCCGCATTCCTGATGGCAACATCGGCAATCGGACCGGGCTTCCTTACGCAGACCGCGACATTTACGGGCAGCCTTGGAGCGAGCTTCGGCTTCGTCATCCTTGTCTCGCTCCTTATGTCCGCAATCGCCCAGGTGAATATCTGGCGCGTTCTGTGTGTTTCCGGGAAACGCGGCCAGGATGTGGCCAATAACCTTCTGGGTGGACTCGGATATCTTCTGGCGGCGCTGATCGCTCTCGGCGGCCTGGCATTTAACATCGGAAATGTCGGCGGCGGCGCGCTCGGTTTCAACGCGCTCTTCGGAATTCCGGACAAGATCGGCTGCGTGATCGCAGGCCTTCTGGCGATTGTGATCTTCCTTTCAAAGCAGGCAAAATCCATCGTCGATCAGGTTGTGAAATATCTCGGCGCGGTCATGATCGTCGTCATCCTCGTCGTCGTGTTCATCACGAAGCCGCCTGTAGGCGACGCTCTGAAAAATACGTTCGTTCCGTCCGCGGAAATGGGAAGCCTTTTCCCGGCAATCCTGACACTGCTCGGCGGAACCGTCGGCGGATATATTACATTTGCCGGCGCGCACAGACTGATTGACGCGGGCGTCACAGGCGAGGAGAACCTCGGCGAAGTCAACCGCAGTTCGGTCATGGGCATCTGCATCGCGGCGATCGTCCGTGTGCTCCTGTTCCTTGCGATCCTTGGCGTTGTCACGAAGTTTGCCGGCATCAATCTCAGCACTCCGGCAGAAAACGCGGGCATCGTGGACGCGGCTCTCAGCACGGACTATAAGGGCATCAGCAACCCGGCCGCATACGCGTTCCTCGTAGGCGCGGGCAATGTCGCTTACAGATTCGCCGGCCTCGTGATCCTCTGCGCCGCTCTGACATCGATTATCGGCGCGGCCTATACATCGGTCTCCTTCCTGAAGACCTTCCATCCGTCGATCGCGAAAAATGAGAACTGGTGGATCATCGGCTTCATCGCTTTCTCGACACTCGTTATGGTCATCCTCGGCGGCGCGGCCAAGCTCCTCGTCCTCGCGGGCGCGGTCAACGGCCTCATCCTTCCGATTTCTCTCGGCGTCTGCCTGATCGCGGCCAAGAACAAGAAGGTCATGGGCGAGCACTATCAGCATCCGACCTGGATGTGGGTTCTCGGCCTCATCGTCGTTGTTGTCTCTGCCTATGTCGGAATCAAGTCCTTCAGCAGCGGCATTATGAATCTGTTTGCCTGATCGGTGTATTAATGAGAAATGGATGGGTCAGAAGGAGTTCTCTTTCTGACCCACATTCTTCTATAGGCATCATAGAAAATAACAAAATAGGAGCGAATATGGACAATATCAGAATTCTGACCGAGGGGGATTCCTCTCTTCTCATTCAGTTCGGCGATGAGATCAGCCCTCACATCAATGCGCGGATCAGCGCTGTCGTCAAACTTCTGAAGAACTGCCAGATCGAAGGTGTTGTCGATCTGATTCCGTCATATACGGCACTGCTGATCAATTACAATCCGCTCGTAATCCACTATGGGGATCTGAAAAAACGTGTGGAAGAGATCCTGAAAATGGATGTCAAAGGAGACGCGTCAGCAAAGAAGGTGGTGGAGATTCCGGTCCTCTACGGCGGGGATGCCGGGCCGGATCTGAAAAATATCGCGGAACACGCGGGCCTTACCGAGCAGGAAGTGATCGATATCCACTCTTCCCGCGACTATCTGATCTACATGCTCGGCTTTCTGCCCGGATTCTGTTATCTCGGAGGTCTTGACGAACGGATCCACACACCGCGTCTCGCGAATCCGCGCCTGAAGATCCGGGAGGGCAGCGTCGGAATCGGCGGCAACGCGACCGGCATCTATCCGATGGATTCGCCGGGAGGCTGGCAGCTCATGGGCCTTACTCCCGTGAAAACTTTTGATCCCTCACGGGAAGTGCCGATCCTGCTGAACGCGGGAGAGTATATCCGCTTCATCCCGATCGACGAAGCGGAATTTAAGCGGATCCGCGCCGAAGTGGAAGCGGGGACGTATCAGGTGATTGTTCATGAAGGAAAGGAGGAAAGCTGATGGGTTTTCGTGTACTGAAAGCGGGTATGCAGACGACAATCCAGGATCTCGGCCGCTATGGCTTCCAGAGCCAGGGCATCAGCGTCTCCGGCGCGATGGACGTCCGTTCCTTCAAGATTGCCAACCTTCTGCTCGATAATCCTGAAAATGAAGCGGCCCTCGAGATCGCCCTCATCGGCCCGCATCTGCAGTTCACATCCGCGACCATTATCGCGATTACGGGCGGCGACTTCGAACCGACGATCAACGGGGAGCCGGCGCCGATGTATACTGCCATTTACGTGAACAAGGGCGACATTTTGAAATTCAAAAGCGCGAAGACGGGAAGTCGGTGTTATGTGGCATTTTCCTCCTATCTGGACATCCCGGTCGTGATGGGCAGCCGCTGTACGAACTTAAAGAGCCAGACCGGCGGCTATAAAGGCAGGTGCCTGAAAGCCGACGACTATGTCGGATTCCGGATCAAGCGGCGCTATCTGCCGTTTTTCCTTTCCAGACATCTGGATCTCAACGAATTCAGTGACAATTCCGCGGAGCTCCGTGTCATTATGGGCCCCCAGACGGAAATGTTCACGAAGCAGGGAATCGAAACATTTTTATCGGAAGAATACCTTGTGACGAGCGATTTCGACAGGATGGGCTGCCGGCTGGACGGGGCATTTATCTCAACGAAGAACGGGTCGGATATCATTTCCGACGGAATCGCGTTCGGAGCCGTGCAGGTGCCGAGCCACGGGAAACCGATCATCATGCTTGCGGACAGACAGACGACCGGCGGATACGCGAAGATCGCGACGGTCACCTCGGTCGATATTCCGAAGCTCGTGCAGCGGAAGACGGACCACAAAATCCGGTTTAAGGAGATTTCCGTTGAAGAAGCACAGAAGCTGCTTTTGAAGGAGCAGAAGGAATTCGCGGCAATGCGCGAGCAGATTCACCAGCCCTGCAAGGAAGTGCTCGACTGCCGCCTGACGGCCAAGAGAATGGCCACACTGTTTCAATAAAAATGAGTTGTAGGAAGGAGAAATTCCATGGATCTTGAGAAAATCGCCGGAATCGTCAAAATACTGGAGGAGTCCTCGCTGAAAACACTTACTCTTAAAGAGGGTGATTTCAAACTGTCGCTGAGCAAGCTGGACAACGCGCCTGTCATTGCGGGCGGGCCGGCCGTCGCTCCGCCTCCGATGCACATGATGGGAATGGTGCCTCCGGCTGTTCCCGGCGCGGGCGCTCCCGAAGCGGCAGCGGCCGAGGAAGAGAGCGAAGAGGAGCTCTATATCACATCCCCGATTGTCGGGACATTTTATTCGGCGCCGGCGCCGGATGCTCCGGCATTTGTCAAAGTAGGCGATCATGTGAAGAACGGGCAGACCGTCTGTATCCTGGAAGCCATGAAACTGATGAATGAAATCCAGGCTGAATATGACTGCGAAATTGACGCGGTGCTGGTCAGCAATGAGCAGAAGGTCGAGTACGGCCAGCCGCTGTTCCGTGTAAAGAAGGTTTGATCAAACAAGATGCCTTAAAAATGGAGGATCAACATTGTTTAATAAAATCTTAATCGCGAACCGCGGTGAGATCGCGGTGCGCATTATCAGAGCCTGCCGTGCTCTCGGGGTCCGTTCCGTGGCGGTTTACTCCAAAGAGGACGCCCACAGCATGCACGTGCAGATGGCGGATCAGAGAATCTGTATCGGAGAAGGCCCGGCCCGGAACCACTATCTGAACGCGGACCGGATCATCGCCGCGGCGCTCAATATGGGCGCGGACGCGATCCATCCCGGCTACGGTTTTCTTTCGGAGAACAGTTCATTTGCCAGAAAATGTGAAGAGTGCGGCATCACCTTTATCGGCCCGTCCCCGGACGTCATCGATCGTATGGGAAATAAATCCGCCGCCCGCAAGACCATGATGGAAGCCGGCGTCCCGGTCATTCCGGGCTCGAAAGAGCCGGTTACGGACGTCGTCGAGGCGAAGGCGAAAGCGGAAGAGATCGGGTATCCGGTCATGATCAAAGCCTCTTCGGGAGGCGGCGGAAAAGGAATGCGCGCGGCCATGAACGCGGACGATTTCGAGCATGAGTTCTCAATCGCCCAGCGCGAGTCCGCCAATGCGTTCGGCGACGACACCATGTATCTGGAGCGGCTCATTTTGAAGCCGCGGCATGTTGAAGTGCAGGTAATGGGAGACAATTTCGGCCACGTCGTGGCACTTGGCGAGCGCGACTGCTCCGTGCAGCGCAATCACCAGAAACTGATCGAAGAGTCGCCATCGCCGGCCATTGACGACGAGACGCGGAGCCGCATGTATCAGGCGGCTGTACTGGCGGCGAAAACCGTCGGCTACACGAACGCGGGTACGATCGAGTTTATTGTGGACCAGGAAGGCGCGTTCTATTTTATGGAAATGAATACCCGGATCCAGGTGGAACACGGCGTCACGGAACTCGTCACGGGCACGGATCTCGTAATGGAGCAGATCCGCGTGGCGGCCGGGGCGGAGTTATCATTTCCAGAAAAAGAAATACGGCTTCGCGGACACGCGATCGAATGCCGCATCAACGCCGAAATTCCCGAAAAGAATTTCATGCCGTCGCCCGGAAAGGTTCAGCATCTGCACCTGCCCGGCGGGGCCGGAGTGCGTGTGGATACGGCGCTTTACACGGGTTATACCGTGCCGTCTGACTTTGACTCGATGATCGCGAAGGTACTCGTGCACGCGCAGGACCGGCAGACCGCAATCATGAAAATGAAAGCCGCGCTCGACGAAATGGTCGTCCTCGGAATCGAGACGAATCTCGATTTCCAGTACAAAATGATTCAGACGCCGACCTTCATGGAAGGCAAGGCGGATACGGGCTTTGTCGAGGTCTTCATGCAGGGCGGACACCACAGCTGATCCGTCGGCGGACCGGATGAAGCCGGATTTCAGGAGGAGAACAGGTATGGGAGCATTGTACAAGATCGATCTGAATTCGGATCTGGGAGAGAGCTTTGGAAATTATAAAATCGGCAGGGACGAAGATGTCATCCCGCTGATTTCTTCCGCCAACATCGCCTGCGGTTACCATGCCTCGGATCCCGTGGTCATGGACAGAACCGTGCGGATCGCGAAGGAAGCCGGAATCGCGGCAGGCGCGCATCCGGGCTATCCGGACCTGATGGGCTTCGGCCGCAGAAACATGGCCGTGTCCCCTTCGGAGGCGAAGGCCTATGTGCTCTATCAGCTTGGCGCGCTGGACGCGTTCATGAAGACGATCGGGCTGCCGATGCAGCACGTGAAGCCTCACGGCGCATTTTACAACATGGCGGCCAAGGACGCCGCCCTCGCCGAGGCGATCTGCGAAGCCGTGAAAGAATACAATCCCGAGCTGATCATCCTGGCCCTTTACGGCGGCGAACTTGAAAAGTGCGCCCGCGCCATGGGTCTTCGGACGGCTTCGGAGTTCTTCGCGGACAGGGCCTACGAGGACGACGGATCTCTTGTCAACCGCCGGCTCGAGGGCGCGGTCATTCACGACGAGGAAATCGCGATCGCCCGGACCGTGAAAATGATCAAGGAAAAGAAGGTGACGACGATCCACGGGACGGAAATCGAGCTGGACTGCCGCTCCGTCTGCGTACACGGCGACAACGAAAAGGCGCTGGCTTTCGTGAGGAGAATCCGCGAGGCCTTTGCGGCCGAGGGGATTGAGATCGCGCCGCTTCATGAAATCGTATAAGTGCACCAGAGGGGTCAGGCACCTGTGGTGCAAACCAAAGAACAGGACATAAAGAAGATGAAAAAAGGGGCAATATTCGACATGGACGGCCTGATGTTTGACACGGAGCGCGTCTATCAGGAGACATGGGAAGAACTGGGAGCGGAATACGGTGTCACGCTTGGCGACGTCTTCGCGCGGGAGATCTGCGGGACCGCCGGAGACAGAGAGAAAGAGATCCTCTGCCGGTATTACCATACTGACGACGCGGAAAGCCTTCTTAAAGAAAATGCCCGGAGAGTGAGGCAGAAACTGACGGAAGTCGTTCCCGAAAAGCCGGGAATCCGCGAAATTCTGGCATTTTTTAAGGAAAATGGCGTCCGCACCGCCGTCGCGAGCAGCAGCCCCATCGAGCTGATCCGCCACAACCTGGCGCAGACCGGGCTCGATCAGTATATTGATTCCATGATAAGCGGAGCCAATCTTGAACACGGCAAGCCCGCGCCCGATGTTTTTCTGAAGGCCGCGGAATCGATCGGACTTCCGGCCGAAGACTGCTATGTCTTTGAAGACGCGTATAACGGCGTCCGCGCGGGCCACGCGGCCGGGGCATATACGGTCATGATCCCGGATATTCTGCCGCCGGATGACGAAATGCGCGCGAAAGCCGACCTCATCTGCGACACACTGACGGAAGCACTTGCCATCATCCGCAGCTAAAACTGCACCACAGGTGCCAGACCCCTCTGGCGCAAAGTGCACCACAGGTGCCAGACCCCTCTGGCGCAAAGTGCACCACAGGTGCCAGGCACCTGTGGTTCATTATTGACTTCAACGCTTTAGTGTGGTATACTGACAAAGCGCCCGGAGTGATGCGGGCAGATTTCTATTTTACGAGGAGGAGCCTATGAAAAAATTCAGCAAGATCCTTACTGCCGGACTGGTCGGCCTTGCGGCTACAGCGCTTACGGCTGTGTCGGCTATGGCCAGCGGCGACATCTACGTCATGTTCTCGACGAACGTTATGTCTTTGGACACGAACCTCGCGACAGACGGAGATTCCTTTGAAATTATCGCGGACTGCATCGACGGTCTGACACAGATGGACGCCGAAGGCGCAGCGATTCCGGCGATTGCGGAATCCTGGGATGTGTCTGACGACGGAATGACCTATACGTTCCATCTGCGTGATGACGCGGTCTGGTCCAATGGCGAACCGGTTACGGCAAATGACTTCGTATTTGCATGGAAGCTCGCTATGACAGCCAATGTCGAATACAACTATATGTTCGACTCTTCCGTAGGTTCGGTCAAGAATGCCCACGCGATCCTCCATGAAGGCGCGGACCCGGACACTCTGGGCGTTACCGCTGTTGACGACAAGACCCTCCAGGTCGAGCTCGACAATCCGGTTTCGTTCTTCCCGTCCCTGATGTATTTCCCGACATTCTATCCGATCAACCAGGCTTTCTATGAGAGCTGCGGCGACGGTGAATACGGCACAAGCCCGTCCACATTCCTGAGCAACGGCGCTTTCATTCTCAGCGACTATACACCGGGCACGGCCAGCATGACCGTCACAAAGAATCCGGATTATTATGACGCGGACAAGGTCAGCCTTGATTCCATCACCTATCAGGTTGTTCAGGCTTCCGATCAGGCCCTGAACGGCTTCCGCAGCAAGAACCTTGACATCTCCGTCATCAGCGGCGATCAGGTTGAATCTGTGAAAAATGACGAATCTCTGTCCAAGAACCTGAATATCACCGGTGCCGGCTATATGTGGTATCTGACATTCAGCCAGACTGAAAATGCTTCCAGCGACGGTTCCTTCGCGAACCCGAACCTGCGTCTTGCATTTACAAATGCGATCGACAGAGAATCCATCGTAAACAACTACGTCATGGACGGCTCCATCCCGACCTATACAGCAGTTCCTCCGCAGTTCGCGACAAACTCGACCACCGGCGAGGACTTCTCCGCGGATCAGCAGAAGTTCGCTGATTACATCGGCTTTGACACTGCAAAGGCTCAGGAGTATTTCGAGACAGCCAAGCAGGAACTCGGCAAGGATACATTTGAATTCACCATGATCTACGGCAACAACGAAGGCGACGAAGTCACCAAGGTTGCCCAGGGTCTCAAAGAGCAGATCGAAGCCGCTCTTCCGGGCGTCACGATCAACCTTCAGGCCATGACCAAGGCCGAGCGTCTTGACAAGATGCAGAACGACGATTACTGCATCGCCCTTACACGCTGGGGCCCGGACTATGCCGATCCGATGACTTATCTCGGCATGTGGACAACGGACAACGCCAACAACTACGGCTTCTGGAGCAACGCAGACTATGATCAGCTGATCAAGGACTGCACATCCGGCGCGTATGTATCCGATTACGACGCTCGTTGGGATGCTCTGTATCAGGCAGAAGAACTGGTGCTGAAGGAAGCGGTCATCGCTCCGCTTTACACCAAGTCCAACGCAAACCTGATCGCTGACGGCCTTGAAGGCGTTGAGTTCCATCCGGTCGCGCTCAACAGAGTTTATAAGAATGCCACATTCAACAGCTGATGAACGCAGAACAGTTACTGTGTAACTCCTGATTGAAACGGCTGGAGGCTTCCGGATCCGGAAGCCTCCTTTTTTAAACGAACTATTTACTATAATGCTTTAGCGGAGTGAAAGCATGGGACGATATATTATCAAGAGAGTCATTATGGCTCTGATCACATTATTTATCATTACATTCTTATTGTTCCTGCTCGTGCGTATCATGCCGGGAAATCCGTTCCCGTCGGAGCGCATGAGTGACGAGGCAATCGAGAAGAAGAGGGAGGAAATGGGCCTCAACGACCCGATCCTCGTGCAGTATAAGAATTACATTTCCGGTATTATCCGGACGGGGAGCTTCGGCAAGGGATCTTCTCTCTACAACGGTGCCCCGATCGCCACGGTTCTTCCGAAGGCGATGAGCAATTCGTTCAGAATCGGCGGTGTCGCGATCCTTATGGGCGTGAGCATCGGGCTGATTCTCGGAATCGCCGCGGCTTTGAACCGGGGGAGGTTCTGGGACGTCTTCTGCACGGTACTGTCCATAGTGGGGGTCTGTATTCCCTCCTATGTATTTATGATTTTCCTGCAGTATTTCTTTGCCTACAAGATTCCGTTCTTCCCATTTTATTTCAATAACAGGAATTTCCTGATGTCGTCGGTAATGCCGGCGCTGTCGCTGTCGCTCTTTTCCATGAGTACGGTAGCGCGTTTTACAAGAAATGAAATGGTCGAGGTCATGGACAGCGATTACGTTCTGATGGCGGAATCGAAGGGCATGTACGGCACGAAGCTCGTCACAAGGCATATTCTGAGAAATGCGCTGATTCCGATCGTCACCGTCATCGCTCCGCTGATCGTCGACCTCCTGACCGGCGCGCTGGTCGTGGAGAAGATCTACGGCATTAACGGAATCGGAAAGCTCATGGTCGACGCGATCACCGGCGAGGGCATTGACTACAACTGGGTCCTCGCGCTCGGTATCCTGTATTCAGCCATGTATATCGGAATCATGCTGGTCCTCGACATCGTCTATTGCCTGCTTGATCCGAGAATCCGCGTGTCTGATGACCCGGGTTCGAGCAAAGAAGCATCCGACAGTACAGCTGCAGAAGGGACGGTGGGCGTATGAGCAAGAAAAAGAATATCGCTGCGGCACCTGTCGCGGAAACGGCATATGTCCCGAAAGCGGAAGACTTTGAATTCGATACCTCTTTGGATATTTCAACGGACCGGAATTTTGCCTCCCAGGGCTTCTGGAAAGGCGTTTTTACCCGCTTTTTTAAAAATGCCAGAGCCGTCATCGGTCTGGTGATTATTGTACTCATTATTCTCCTTTCACTTTTCGGACCGTCGATGAACAGCTACGGGTACAAGGACATCCAGTCCATTAAGGACGAGTCCGGCAAGGAGATTACGGCAAGAAGTATTCCTCCGCGCATTCCCTGGCTGCACAAGCTGATGACAGGCGAGGAGTATGACGATCCGTTCGCGGACAAGACATTTATCTTCGGAACGGATTCGATCGGAAGAGACCTCTGGACGCGTGTCTGGTACGGGGCCAGAGTTTCGCTGCTGATCGCGTTTGTCACCATTTTCATCGATATGATTGTCGGTATGAGTTTCGGTCTCATATCGGGCTTTTACGGGGGCGCGGCGGATATCATCATGCAGCGGTTCGTGGAAATATCCAATTCGATCCCGCGGCTTGTTATCGTTGGCGTGCTGGCCACGTTTATGCCGAAGGGGATCGGACTCGTCATCGTCGCGCTTCTACTCACGGAATGGATCGGGATGAGCAAGATCGCGCGTGCCGAAATGCTGAAAATGAAGAATCAGGAATACGTCATGGCAAGCCGCACCCTGGGCGCGGGAAATGCCCGGATTATCTTTGTCGACATCCTGCCGAATACGATCGGCCCGATCATCACGCAGATGATGTTCTCGATCCCGACCGCGATCTTCACGGAAGCGTTCTTAAGCTTCGTTGGTGTCGGTATCATGCTGCCGCAGTGCTCGGTCGGATCGCTGATCGAGGACGGCTTCAACAACATCACGACGCTGCCGTATCAGATCATTCCGCCGATCCTTGTACTGGCATTCCTTATGCTGGCGTTCAATTTCGTAGGAGACGGCCTCAGAGAGGCGCTGGCTCCGAGAATCGAAGACATGTAAAGGAGGCGGAACCGTGGCAGATAAAATACTGGAAATAAAAGATCTGGACATTACATTTACCACCACCGCGGGCCCGGTGCATGCCATTCGAGGCGTCAATATCGACCTTGAGCGCGGGGAGACCGTGGCGATCGTGGGCGAGTCCGGCTCCGGAAAATCCGTCGTCATGAAGACGGCAATGGGCATTCTTGCCGGAAATGCGCGCATCAACCGCGGGGAGATCATTTTCCGTTATAAAGGGGAAAATGGATCGACCGAAGAAGTGGACATTTTAAAGAAAGATAAGAAATGGATCCGCAAAAATATCAACGGCCGGAGAGTGGCCATGATTTTCCAGGATCCGATGACCTCGCTGGATCCGACGATGACGATCGGAAAGCAGCTGATGGAAGGCATGATCATGCACCTCGGCTATTCGAAGGACCAGGCTTCAAAGCGGGCGGTCGAGCTCCTTGGCGAAGTCGGGATCACTTCACCCGAAAGGCGCATGAAGCAGTATCCGCACCAGCTGTCCGGCGGTATGCGGCAGAGAGTGGTGATCGCGATGGCCGTTTCGTGCAATCCGGACCTGCTCATCTGCGATGAGCCGACGACGGCTCTCGACGTGACGATTCAGGCGAAGATCCTCGAGCTGATCAAGAGGCTCCAGAAGGTTCACGGCATTTCGGTCATCTATATTACGCACGACCTGGGCGTTGTCGCGAAGGTGGCGGATTATGTCAACGTCATGTATGCCGGGAAGATCGTCGAAGTCGGCAATATCGAAGAGATCTTCTACGAGCCGAAGCACCCCTACACCTGGGGCCTTCTGTCCGCGATGCCGGACCTCGAGACGGATGACGAGCGGCTCTATACGATCCCGGGCTCACCGCCGAATCTCCTCCACGAGGTGAAGGGCGATGCCTTCGCGCCGCGGAACCGGTACGCGCTGAAGATCGACTCGATCGCGGAGCCGCCGATGTTCAAGATCACGGAGACGCACTACGCGGCGACATGGCTTCTTGACGAGCGCGCGCCGAAGGTGGAGATGCCCGAAGGGCTTCAGCGGCGGGTTGCCAGAATGATGAAGGAGGCGAGAACAGATGGCGGCGAATTATAATGCAGAACCGATCCTTAAGGTCGAGCATATGAAGCAGTATTTCCGGATCAGTTCCTCCTTCACTGTCAAGGCTGTGGATGACGTGAGCTTTGACATTTACCCGGGCGAAACTTACGGGCTTGTTGGGGAATCCGGCTCCGGAAAGACTACGATCGGACGGGGAATTATCCGTCTTTACGATCCGACGGGCGGCAAAATCATTTTCAAAGGCGCGGAGATCAGCGGCAAGATGAGCAAGGAGACGCAGCTTCTTCTGCGCACGAAGATGCAGATGATCTTCCAGGACCCGATGGCGTCCCTAAATCCGAGGAAGAAAATCGGCGACATCATCGGAGAGGGGCTGGACATCCACCATCTCTATTCCACACAGGAAGAGCGGAAGGCGAAAATCGACGCGATTCTCGCCAAGGTGGGACTTGCGGCCGAGCATTACGACCGCTATCCCTACCAGTTTTCCGGCGGCCAGCGCCAGAGAGTCGGGATTGCCCGGGCGCTGATCATGAATCCGGACCTGATCATCGCGGATGAGTGCATCTCGGCCCTGGACGTTTCCATCCAGGCCCAGGTTGTCAACCTCATGAAGGACATCCAGGAGGAGACCGGCGCGGCGTACCTCTTCATCGCGCACGACCTCTCCATGGTCAAATACATCTCCGACCGCATCGGCGTTCTCCATCTCGGCCGGATGCTCGAGACCGGCACAAAGGAGGAGATCTTCTCAAATCCGCTGCATCCGTACACCCGAAGTCTCCTTTCGGCGATTCCGAGCCCGAATCCGAGGGTGGAAAAGGAGAAGATCGCGCTGGAGTACGACTACGCGACCAGCGGAATCGACTACAACAAGGGAACCCTGACGCACATCGACGGAACGCACTATGTCCACGGCACTCCGGAAGAAATTGCGAAGTGGCAGGCGGAGTGAAGTGCACCACAGGTGCCAGGCACCTTTGGTGCAGCACATAAAGTTCTTGCATAAACAGACGCCCTTTGTTATAATGAATACCGCTTTGGAGAAGCAAGATGGAGCGTTATCGAAGCGGTCATAACGAGGCGGTCTTGAAAACCGTTTGTCCGTAAGGGCACGGGGGTTCGAATCCCTCACGCTCCGTAAAAAAGATACCCTGCCGTGGCAGCAATGTCATTAAGTTATGATGATATTGGTTACAAGGTCTCTATGAAAAGCAAAGGAGAGATCACAGCAGACAACTGTGGTCTCTCTTTTTTTCTGTCTT
>ONPU01000019.1 GCA_900319795.1 uncultured Eubacteriales bacterium
TCCTTGATTCACGATGAAACTGACTTCTCTTACTTAAGATTCTCTCAGTTCCCCGTTTCCTTACTTACTGTTGGTTTTTCGTCTTAACGAAACTTTTTTTCATGTGCTCCTTGAGGCTGTAAGTTTCCTCTGGAACACACTGAACTTTCGGGTTTTTGATCTTCCATAAATCGCTTTATTTCAGATCGTAAGTATGTGTTTCACTGTTCAGTTATCAAGGTTCTTTGAGTTTTTTTGCTGCCCCATTTCCGTGAGGCAGCTTAGTTATAATATCAAACCAGATTACTCGTGTCAACAACTTTTTTAATTTATTTTTATTTATTTTTCAGCTGCCGTTTTTCACTTTGACTTTAATCGATTTATAGGTTCCGTCCTGGGCATACGCAAACACATAACAGGTACCGGCTGCTTTCGCTTTGATCTTCCCTTTCGAACTTACTGTTGCGATATCCGTATTGGAAGATTCATAGCAGATCTTGCGATGGATCTTGATCTTTCCGCCCTTCAAGACAGCTGTCACTTTCAGCTTGAACGTCTTTCCTGTTTTCAGAGTGACGGACTTTTTATTCAGCTTGATCGATTTGTAATTGCCGTATGTTCCTCCTGCCGTATAAGCGTGCACTGTTTTGGATGTTGTAAGGACAGTCCTTGCCGTACCATTTCCCTTGACAGCCATCACGATGAACTTATAGGCACATCCTTTTTTCAGTTTCTTATAAGTCCATTTCCACTGAGACGCTTTTACCTCAGCGAGTTTTTTGAACTTCCGGCTCTTCCCGCATCGGTTGCCGAAAATCACATACGCGCTCGCGCCGCTCACCTTCTTCCAGCGAATGGTCACGGAATTCTTCTTTGTTTTATAGACTCTGGCCTTAAGCGGACGGAAACTGCTTCCGGCCGGGCCCTCTTCTCCTCCCGAAACAATCGCGGCCGATGCTTTCTCAACCGCACTTCCCTTTGCCGCTTCTTTTTCAGGCGTCACAGGTACCTTTTTAACAAGCATCCGGATCTTCAGAGTTTTGCTGACAGTAGGACTTTCATCCGAGATTGCTTTGACAGTCAGCACGCCTTCTTTTTTCGCGGTAATCGTGTATCCGGCGGATGTTTTGTCAATCTGCGCCGAAGACTCGTCGCCGCTTATGGTCCAATGATAGTCCAGGCTTTCGGCATTTGACGGTGTTACAACCGCGGAAAGACTTAAGGCCTTATCTCCCACATAGAGTGTCGTTTCTCCCGAAACAGCCGTAGATCCGGATCGGATTTCGATTCCGGTTGCGTGCTGGAGAATCGTGACTGCGCCGACAGCCTCCATGTCCCGGTCTCTGGTTGTCACCGTCACGGTCACAATTCCTTTTTTCTTCGCTGTCAGAGTTCCATCCGAAGAAATGGAAGCGATTGAGCTGTCACTGACAGACCAGACGACATCTTTATGAGTAGCGTCTGAAGGCAAAATATTGGCCTGAAGTTTCAGTTTATCACCTGTATAGATCGTCTTGGTCCCGCTGAGACTTACAGACTCAACGTGCGTTGTATGATCCAGATAGGGATCTGCCGAAAGAAGTAGTTCTTTTTCGTAATAGGTGCTGATCGTCTCCTCATCATAAAAGTACCTGGAGATACTGTTCAAAGCAGTATTGATTTTGTATCCCCAATAACCATCCTGATTATAGGAAACGCTTTCTTCGCTCTTTTGTCCGCCTCTTAGGAAAAGATAATTCAGATTTTTCTTTTCATCACAGTTCGTAAGGTCCACCAGATAGTTTTTACCGTCTTCCATCGTGACGATATTCCACATATGGGCCCCGCCCGAGATAAATCCGGAAACCAGAATGCTCCCTACATCGGAAAGTGAGAAACGGCTCCTGTCACAGAGGTACTGAAATGCTTTCGCATAGCCTTCGCAGACAACCTCCGTGTCCGGATCCTCGTCAAAAACCCAGATCATCTGCCACGGATTCCCGTAGGCAGTGGCGGAATCCGCGCTGTGATTATAGCTTGCCTTTTCGCAAATATAATCTCTGTACGCGGTCAGCTTTTCCAGGTCCGTTTTCCCGACATTCGCTTTCTGTACTTTTCCGGCGTTTTCTGCCGCTCTCTTTGGAAGAGAGGTTTTGGCAGCGTCCGTTCTGAGATACATGTACGCTGTTACTTTTCCGCTCTTTACCGCCTTGGCCGCACTGTCCTCGGAACGATACTCGGGAGCGACCTGCATATAGATATCGATACAGGCATCCGATTTAAAATAAAAATAGTTTCCGGAACTGTAAAGAGTTGATGTGTCAATCGGGAAGAACGCCTGATCAAATGTTTTCTCAAACCAATAGAGTTCATATGGAATATCCACAAGAAGGGCATTGAGAATTCCCTGGATGTCCAAAGCCGTATAGATGGAATTATAAACTTCCTTCGCACTTCCTGCGCCCGACATGGACTTGGGAACTCTTTTGACACCGAAAACCTCCTGCATCAGGGACTGCATGGGAACATGAAAGACCGTATAAGTTTCCGTTCCTGCCGCGACTTTTGAAACCCCTTCCTTCACAACGTCATAAACCACCTGACTTGCGGGAGAAAGCGCCTTTCTCATCGCCGCCTTCCTGTTGGCGGCCTTCAGCGTCGGAACATCCTTAGGAGACTCGATCACGCAGTTTTCCAGAAAGACTTCATCGAAATACCCCTGAAGCAGCTCATCCGAAGTATTGCTCTCTTCCGATGCGGCTGCAGCCTGTAGATCGGCATCGGCAAAAACATTGGTTGCAAAGAGCAGCATTGCCGCGACCAGTAATACCGTATTTACAAAAAAGCGGATCTTCTTCATATCGTTCTCCCGGATTGGTTCATAAAAAGCAGGGCCAAAGGGGGTTCATTTACAGACGGCCTGCCACGGTACTAAGAAGCAGCGGCAGGATTTTCGCAAGCGGATTCATTTCATAGATCATAAGCAGAAAGGGACTGGCCTTGATCTGGGCCAGCAGCGCGGATCCTTCGGGCGTATTCGAAAAGAGGGAAATCAGACCGTATCCGATCCAGATGATTCCAAACGCCCAAAGGCCTCCCAAAAGAAGTCCCATAAAACGGTCAATGGAGCGCATGGTCCTTCCGCTGAATATGCCGCTGATCACCATCGAAAGAAAGCTGAAAATAAGGGATGACGCTATAAATGTGACCAGAGCGGCCGTCAAAGTAATTGCAAATGATACAATCTTCGAGGTAATGACATTCCTCATTTCCCCGGTCGCAAGCGCGGAAGCAATTAATGCCACGAGCACCTGCTGGGCATTTGCCGGATTGCCACCCGAGGAAGTCTCTTCGGCAAGAGCGCCGGACTCGGCGGCATTCATATAGCTGTCTACAACCGCTTCCGTCTTTTCCACATAGAATTCCTTTACGGCTTTGCTTTCGGACAGATATCTGCTGACAGCCGGAGTCAGGATCATAGAGCAGGCAAGCACTACGATCAGGGAAATCATCGAAAGAAGGGTTTTTGAAAAGCCTCTGTAAAAGCCCCTGACCATGCCAAGCGCCAAAACAAGCAATGTTATGATTTTAAGGCTGACAAAATCCATCCTTTTTCCTCAGCTGATCGTTGAAGCTCATTGGAGGCGGATCACCTGCATCTGCTGATCCGTCACCAGCAGATAGCGGTTTCTTCCGAGTTTCAGTACATCCGTGATGCTGCCGCTTTTGACTTTCCCGGTGAAGCGGCACACTCCGTCCATCGAATAGATCGCGAAATCCGAGCTGTTGTTCATGATCACTTCATTTCCGCAGACACGGGTTCCGGTATAGGCGAAATCCACGAAAGCGGTGGATACGTGATTGCCCGCGGCGGAATACATCTGCATCTCGAAGCGGTGAGCGGCATCTTCGCTGCGGAAGATGAAACCCATGTACTCATTGTCATGGAACGTACTGACAATGTCCTTCTGAAAGACCACGTCGTGGTTGTGTTCACTGTTTTTCAAATCTTTCGCGACGGTAAAACCATCGTCGCGAATCACCATGCAGTGCTTTCCGTTCAGGTATTCCAGTTCAGGGACAAAGACGCCGCTGTAGCGGAGTTCTCCCTGAAGCCGGTCGCTGCCGCCGCCCCCATTTTCAAAATGATAGAAGCGGACCTCGGATCCGGTATTTCCGTCCGAGCAGGTAAGATACGAGATCGCCAGATTCATCCCGTCATTCGAAACGTCCATCGCGAAAGGATAGCCCGGATCCGACATCGAGGAAATCCCCGACGCGATCTCAGCGCCGTCCTTTGTATAATATACGAAGGATTCTTTTTCTCCGTTCCGCATGAGGACAGCGATCGTATCTTTCGCGGATATCCTGGCAAGAAGGATCTGGTCGGCAGTTTCGAAAGAGGATACCTTTCCTTTTTCGTTGTAAATGTAGACGCCCGTTCCTCCCCTGTCATAAATGAGAATCTGATCTCCGCACGTGTCTACCTGCGGGTCTCCCATGGAATAGGTAAGACTCCAGACACTTTCCAGATTCCTGTTCAGAAGTGTGGCCCCGTCTTCCATATAGCGGACGACATAGCCGTCAAACCAGGTAAAACGGGAGACCAGAGAACTCTTATCCGCGCTTTTAACCACTTCATAATTATGATAGGTTTTTTTATCAAAATGATTTTTCACCAGAAAAGCGGATATCACAACAAGGACCACAACTGCCGCCGTGGCCAGATATCTGACTCTTCTGTCTGAGAAAAAAGACCGTATCATTTATAAAACCGTCCGTCCTTCGAGAGCACGGAGCAACGTCACCTCGTCAATATTTTCAAGATCTCCGCCCACCGGAACGCCGTTGGCGATTCTGGTGGTCTTGATTCCGACCGGACGAATCAGGCGGCTGATATACATCGCCGTGGTTTCGCCTTCCAAAGTGGAATTGGTCGCGATGATCACCTCTTTGACGTCACCGCTGAGCCTTGTCATAAGCTCCTTTAAACGGATATCATCCGCCCCGATCCCGAGCATGGGGGAAATGGCACCGTGAAGGACGTGATAGACGCCCTCATATTTTCCGGTCCGCTCGTACGCGGCCAGATCCCGCGGCGTCTCCACCACCATAATCGTCGAATGATCCCTCTTCGGGTTGCCGCAGATCGGGCAGAGTTCCGTGTCCGTCAGTGTCTGGCATTCCTTGCAGTAGCGCACGTTTTGGCGCGTTTCCGTCAGCGTCTTCGAAAGTTTTTCCACTTTCTCCTTCGGCATGGAAATGATATGAAATGCCAGCCTCTGGGCTGTTTTAGAGCCGATCCCGGGTAATGTCGCAAGCTGTTCGATCAGCTCCTGTATGTGCCCGCTGAAATAGTCCATGAGTGTTCCTCCGAACGCTTATCAGAAGCTGAGGCCGCCAAGACCGCCAAGGCCGTTCATTCCGCCAAGGCCGCCGGTAAGGGCGCTCATGCCGGCGCTCTGTTCCTCTTCCACCTGTTTCAGAACATCGCGGATCGCGGCAATCAGCATATCCTGAAGCGTCTCTACGTCTTCCGGATCAACGGCGTCCGGATCGATCTCCAGAGAAAGTACCTCGCGTTTTCCGTTCATCACAAGCTTGACGGCTCCGCCGCCCACCTGTGACACAAATTCCTTTTCTTCAAGAGCTTTCTGCTGCTCTTCCATCTGGCGCTGCATTTTCTGGGCCTGTTTCATCAGGTTGCCCATGTTGCCCGGCATTCCTCCGCCGTATCCGCCGCTTCTCTTTGCCATAATGATTCTCCTTTTTAAAATGGATCTTCCGGAAATTCCGAATCCGGTATCACTTCGACCTGCACACCCGGCATCTGCGCTTCCGCGTAGGCCTGCGTATCTATTGTCTTTAAGGAACCCGGTTTTGCGTCCTTCGCCAGATAAAATGTGACAGGTACATGTTTTCCTGTTTTTCTGGCCAGATACTTCTCCAGCTCCTCTTTCGAGTACTCGTCTGCAGCGATCACACGGGCGGCTTCCCGGTTGAGACCTTCCCCGAGTTCGATAAACAGACGATTCTCCAGTGTTTCTTCATTATACTGAACATGCGCGTGATGCTGAAGCTGGTTTTTCAAAAGGCCCCTTCCTTTTCCGCCCGGCATGTCCGCGATCAGCCTGTCCCAGGATGCCGCGATCGCCTTCAGATCATCGGGAGCCGCATCGGGAAGGAGCACCTTCTCTCCCTCATCCGCAGGTTCCACATCCGTTTTTTTTGCCTGATTTTCAAAGCTTCCGGCCGGCACAAAGCCGCCTGCCATGAGCTCCTCTACCTTCAGTTCGAGCTGCCTGATTCTGCCCGTCCAGGCATCTTCATGTTCATCGGATTCCGCCTTTGAAAGAAGGATCAGCGAAGTCTCCGCCAATACTCTTCTGTCAGACGCGAACCGCATTCTGTTCATGAGTTCGGACAGTACGCGAATGTATCTGGCCACCGTATCCGAATCGAGCTCGCCGGATATTTTCTTCAGATCTTCAAGCTGTTCGGACGAAACATCGATCAGCTCTTCAGCATCTTTTGAATCCGTTTCGCTCACGATGAGTACATTTCTCAGATACCAGACATAATCGGAAATGAACTGGCTGACCTCCGCTCCTTCGGAAATCTGATTCGAGAAATCCCGAATCACGCCTGCCGTGTCTCCCCTGATCAGCTTCCGGGTCAACCCGGAAAAGACTTCATGATCCGCCTCTCCCAGAGCCTTCAGGACTTTTTCATAAGTCAGCTTTTCTCCCATATAGAACGCGATACAGCGGTCAAGGAGAGAAAGCGCGTCGCGCATCGAACCATCGGCCGCGCGGGCGATGAAATCCAGCGCCTTATCCTCAGCTTCAGTATCTTCCTTCTGAAGAAGCTCCTTCATTCTGAGCGCAATCTGGCGGCTTCCGATTCTCCGGAAATCATATCTCTGACAGCGGGACAAAATGGTGACGGGAATACGTCCCGCCTCCGTTGTCGCCAGAATGAAAATCACGTATTCCGGCGGTTCTTCCAGTGTTTTTAAAAGCGCGTTAAAAGCACCTGCCGAGAGCATGTGCACTTCGTCGATAATATAGACCTTATACCTGCCTTCGGTCGGCCTGTAACGCACTTCGTCAATAATGTCTCTAATATTATCGACGCCGTTGTTGGAAGCGGCGTCGATTTCAATGACATTCATGGAAGTTCCGTCTGTGATACTCCTGCAGACACTGCACTCACCGCAGGGGTTCCCGTTTTCGGGGTGTTCACAGTTGACCGCCCTCGCCAGGATCTTGGCCGCGGATGTCTTTCCGGTGCCCCTTGTCCCCGTAAAGAGGTAGGCGTGCTGAAGACGATCCGTTATGACCTGATTGCGCAGGGCACGTACGATCGGATCCTGACCTTTGATCTCATCAAAAATCCGGGGCCGTGCCTTGCGATAGAGAGCGACATAGGACATAAAGAATTAATCTCCAAAGCTGATTCCCATAAATTTCGCCAGCTCGATCGTCTGATCGTGCGGATCGACCATCTTGAGCTTTCCGGCTGACTTTTCAAGCGGAATCTTCTTGACTTCGTTGTTGACAATACCGACCATGATGCCGTACTGCTCTTTGATGATGCACTGAGCGGCATAAACACCGAGCTTTGTGGACAGAAGTCTGTCGAACGGATCCGGAGACCCGCCGCGCTGTACGTGTCCGGGAACGGTCACGCGGACTTCGTATCCGGTCTTCTTCGTAATATCTTCCGCGAGCTTGAAGGAAATGGTCGGATACTTGGATGTGATCTTCTCCAGTTCTTTCTTCTGCTCTTTTTTGCCGAGCTTCGCGATTTCCTTCGGAATGGCACCTTCGGCCACAGCGAGAATCGTGAATTTCTTTCCGCTCTTATGACGTTTTTCGATCGCTTCGCAGACCTTCTTGGTATCGTACGGAATCTCGGGAAGCAGGATGATATCGGCACCGGAGGAAACGCCGGCTGCCAGTGTCAGCCATCCGACCTTGTGGCCCATAACTTCCACGATGAACACGCGTCCGTGGGAAGAAGCGGTCGTATGGATCTGGTCAATCGCGGTCGTCGCAATATCGATCGCCGACTGATAGCCAAACGTCAGGTCCGTGCCCCAGATATCATTGTCGATTGTCTTCGGCAGATGGATGACATTGAGTCCTTCTTCACGAAGCATGTTGGCGGTCTTCTGTGTGCCGTTGCCGCCGAGGATGACCAGGCAGTCCAGACGAAGCTTGTGATAGTTCTGCTTCATGGCATCCACTTTATCAAGGCCGTTCGCGTCCGGAACGCGCATCAGCTTGAACGGCTGACGGGACGAACCGATAATCGTACCGCCGCGGGTCAGAATGCCCGAGAAATCAGCTGATGTCAGCAGGCGGAAATTCCCGTAGATGAGACCCTTATATCCTTCTTCAAAGCCGTAAATCTCCAGATCTTTAACGTTATGGCTGAGGCCTTTGACAACACCGCGCATGGTTGCGTTGAGTGCCTGGCAGTCGCCGCCGCTTGTCAGCAATCCAATCCTTTTCATGCTTAGAATCCTCCCTTAAGCCTTCAGAGCGTCTTTTTTACGGTTCCCGCCCTGTGTTATTTGTGAAATAGTATACTACTTGGCACTTTATTTGACAAATTGAATCGGAAAAGCCCTATTTGCCGGTACCGAACAGGAAACTCGCAAATCGGTTCGTTACCTCCTCATTCATCCTGCTGCCCGTACCAAAGCCGTCCCTGAAGATCCGGTCCATCGCGTCATAGAAATCTGACAGGTTCTGTTCCTTAAACTCATCCTTCACACGTGCTTCGTCCCACTGATCGTCCAGATGATCCAGTCTGAATTCCTTATAACCGATCGTAAGAAGCTTGCTCCAGTCGGGCCCGAGCAGTTTCGCGCTGTATTCCCTGTCGAAATAATGCAGCGCCTCCGCGACCTCCTCGGGAATATCCATGTAGAAATACTTTACAAAACTTTTTGTTTCTTCATCGTATTGTTTCAGTTCCGCAATCTTCTCATCATTCAGCGCGTCAATGTCGGCAAAGTATCTTTCAAAGAGAAGCATATATCTGGTATAGATGGCGCGCAGGATCGTTGCCTGCCCTTCTGTCTTCCATGTCTCCTTTTGCAGGATCTCCCCAATTCGTTCATAGCTTAATTCGACCATCATTTTGCTCCTTCTTAACTGGCAATTGACTTTTTTCACCAAACAGTCTATACTTTGTCCCATCCGTGCAGCCGGGGTTTTAGCGGGGCCCTGTAACCTGCAATCCGCTACAGCAGGGGTCATGCCGATCCGAGGATCCTCGTCTGGTGGAGCCGCCCTCTTCAAGTGGCGCTGACGTCCGGGTCCTGCGCAATGAGAATCTGTGAACCGTGTCAGGATGGGAACATAGCAGCACTAAGCAGACCATCTCGTGTGTCGCAGGGGTGCCTGGGCCGAGTTAACTAAAGAGGTAACGTCTGTTGGACAGAATACAGAGTGAGGCGCACGGATTTTTTATGCGCTTTTTTATTCACGATTCTGATTCCGGCGCCTTCTTGCCGCGCGTCTTCTTCTGCGAAGCGCGGCTCTTCTTTTCTTTTCCCGCTGAACGTACACAATCCTGAGGGCAAGAGCTCCCACAAGAACCACCAGCACAATCAGGAAAATCAGGAGGAACGTTCTTCCTACGCTTCCGCTGCCCGTGGATTCTTTCTTTGCTGCCGTTTTCTCATTCGCAGTGGTCTGTGCTGCTGCCGCATCGGATGCCTCGCCGGTAAAAGTATCGTACTCGGCTTCGGTCATGTAAGCCGTTCCGACCCTGATCCCGTTGTAGAAGAAGCGAACTTCATGAAGTGAATCCGTTCCTTCTTCACCTGAATAAGGAGTAAGTTCCGTAGTGAGCTGATCCGCGGAAACTCCGTACGGAATTGTCACATTTCCCGCTGTCACATCCACTTTTCCGAACTGATTAAAGCCGTACTCGAAAAGAGCCGCGGCATCCTTGAAATCCGTCTTGTCCGGTCCGCGCATGAGGACACAGATCAGTGTCTTTCCATCTTTCTTCGCGGCAGCGATATAAGTTCTCCAGGCCGCGTCCGTATAACCGGTTTTTCCGGCGATACAGGGCACGTAATAATACTCGCTGTCCTTCACGACAAGCTTGTTGTGATTGACATACGTTCTGGATTCCCCGTTCATATTGGTCGGCGGAACGGTATATTTTTCGGTTCCGGCGATCTTCAGGAAGGTCTCATTTTTAATACATTCGCGCATGATCAGCGCCATGTCTTCCGCCGTCGAATAGTGTTCGGAAGAAGGCATGCCCGAAGGATTCGCGAAATGCGTGTTCACACAGCCGAGCTCTGCGGCCCTGCGGTTCATCATGTCCACGAACGCGTCCATGGAACCGGAGCAGTGCTCCGCGAGCTGGTTGGCGATATCGTTTGCCGATTTGAGCAGCAGCATATAAAGACACTGCTCCACGGTAAATGTTTCCCCGTTCTGTGTCCCCGCGTTGGTGCTTCCCGCTGCCGCCATCTGCGTCCCGGTCGAAGTCATGGTGACAGTGTCGTCCATGGCGCAGTTTTCGATCACGAGAAGAGCGGTCAGAATCTTCGTTGTACTTGCCGGATAGCGGATCACGGAAGAGTCCTTGGAATACAGAATCGCGCCATTTTCGGCGTCCATGAGGAATCCGGTCTCTTCATTGATGTCGCTCATCTGCGGCCAGCCTTCGATCTGATTGGTCATGACCTGTTCGCTCTGCGGAGCTGCAGCGCTTGCCTCCTGACTGCCGGCCTCAGCCGTGCTTTCCTCACTTGTGATCTCCCCGCCCGTCTCCTCCGCAAAGGCGGAAACTGCCATGGAAAATGTCAGAGTGAGCACAAGGAGGACCGCTATCAATAACCTGTTTGTTCCGTTTCTCATCATAAATGCTCTCTTCAAATCAATAGTCCTTACTGCCGGTCAGAAAACACCATACGCGAAGTCGCTCGCCACGAACTGCGGCCCGTAGAGGCCGAAGATCAGCACGGCGATCACCAGCGCGTAGTAGACCAGCCATCGAAAGACAAGCGGCTGTTCTGCCAGTTCTTCCCGGATCTTCATCCTGGTGCTCAGGATATCGACGATCCAGATCACGCAGATCCCCGCTAAAGCCACATAGAAATCCTTCCGGTCGAGACCGTGCTCGTAGAGGGAGCCGTCGAACAGCGTCCAGAGCCGGTGCTCTCCCACCATCTGCCGGAGGATATGAATAATGCTGCCTTTAGAGCCGTCCGCCGTAAACATGCGGCCCACGGCAAAGTAGATAAACGTTCTTGCCATTTGTAAAAATTGGTATCCGAAGCTCTCCGTATTCACACCGAGCTTTTCGGGAATCTTCTTCAGTTCGGGCGCGAAAGCCGTCTCCGCGACGATCAGGATGCCCCAGTAGATTCCCCAAAGCAGATAGTTGATTCCCGTGCCGTGCCACAGTCCGGTCAGGATCCACACGATCATCAGGGGAACCGCCGAAGAGACGATACGCGACGCACGGGCTCCGGCCTTCTTTCGGATACTTCCGGTCCATTTCATAAAACGCGGATTCATCGCCAGCGGCATGTAGACATAGTCCTTGAACCAGGCTCCGAGCGTAATATGCCACCTTCTCCAGAACTCCGCCGCTCCCTTTGCGAAGAAAGGCTGCCGGAAATTCTCGGGAAGCTCGATTCCCATACACTCCGCGCTGCCGATTACGATATCCATACAGCCGGAAAAATCCGTATAGATAACGAGGACATTGGCGATGACGGCCAGAAGCACTTCGATGCCGAAAAACTCTCCCAGGTTTCCGAAAACCGTCGTCGTATAGGCGGCCAGCCTGTCCGAAACCACGATCTTTTTGAAAAGGCCCCAAAAGATTCTCTGCGCGCCAAAGGAAAGCCGTTCATAGGAAAAGCCGGGCATTTCGTCAAACTGCTTCATCAGATCGTCATAGTGAAGAATCGGCCCTTCGATGATGATCGGAAAGAATGTCAGCGCAGTGAGCACCTTCACCGGATCCTTCTCGGCTTTGGCCTTTCTCCAGTAGACGTCCGCCAGATATCCGACCGCGGAAAATGTGTAATAGGACAGTCCGACCGGCACCAGCATCGCGGTGAAGCGGATATCCCTGATATGGCCGACTTCGTCGAAATGAAGCACCCGTCCGACCTTGATATAGATGAGGAAACCGAGGATGAGCACAAGCCCGAGGGCAAGCCATTTCCGGTTCTTCTTTTTCGCTTCATTTATAAGCGCGTTTTTCGCCTTGCGGTCCAGGTCCGCGGCCTGCTTTTCGCACTCTTCGTATCCGCGTCCCATTTTCATGGTAATGAGCCAGACGAGGATCGCAGTCGCGAAGATCACGCTCATCGGGTTGAGGCCGCCGGCAAACTTATAGAACAACATATTTCCCGCAAGAATCACAAAAAGACGCAGCCTGGGACGCGGCATCAGGAAATAGACAATCAGAAAGACCGCCAGAAACCCGATATAAAATTCACTGTTATAACTCATTGTCATTGTTTTCAGATCTCGTCCTCTTCGGCTTCCGCTTCCGCGTCCGCTTCGGTATCTCCGAGTTTATCGTCGATATAGTCCTGGTAGATTTCATAGGCATCCTGATACGTTTTGTACCCGGGATCATCCCTGTGATCTTCCAGCGCGTAATTCTCCTTCAGATAGGAGCCGAGCCAGGATGTGAATTTGACGCCTCCCCAGTAATTCAGATGCTGTCCGTCTTTTGTGTCATGCTGGGGATCGATGCCGAGTTCGTCGTAAGAAGCGAGCAGATTGACGGCGTTGTAGCCGCGCTCGGAGGCGATCCTTTTGATTGCCTCCATCGTATTATAGCGCCTTTTGAAAGACCCGAAGGATACATATTTGGTGGCTCCCGGGATCGGCATCATGATCAGGAGCAGCTCCGTCCCTGTCTCATCGCAAAGATCCATCAGCTTCTCCAGATAGCGGCTGCTGCGGTCCGGCAGTTCAAAAGACGGATTGACTTCGACCTCGCCGAACACATCCACCTGGCTGTCGATCTTGGTGCTGATACGCGCTCCGCAGGTTTTGTTCTTTACGTCTTCCGTAAAATATTTCTTTGTCAGCTTCTTCCAGTTCGAATGGTACAGAGTCAGGGGCACAAAGAGTCCGATCGTGTCCTCTGTCTTGATTTTCGCCTCTTTCGAATAGTCCGCGATCAGGGACAGGCGGTTTTGGGAAAAGAACGGCATATTGTCCGTCAGATAGTGAATATAGCTGGTTTTCAGCGCCGTCTTTCTCATGCGGAACTGGCCGCACTCCACGATAATCAGCTTCGGATGCTGCTTCTCAATCGCTTCCTTCGCAAAGTGATAACTCGCAATCGGAGACTGATTGCCGCTTCCGAGGTTGTAAGCGGTAATGCCGTGGTCCTTCCATAGCTCAAGCGGGAAACAGCCCTGCTGGATCATGGACGGTCCGAGCATGACCACATCGCACTGTCCGCTTTTCATGTCATAGAACCCGTTGGCGGCGCGCCCGGGACTCTTTACCCGCAGCACGTCACTCATCCCGCCAAGCATCAGGATAAGGATCAGGAAAAATATGAGCGCGCGCGCTGCTTTTTTGACTTTACTGCTGATTTTCATTCCTTAATTATTCCGCCGCCATTTTCCTCAGAACTTTTCTGTCCAGCTTCTGCATCAGGTTCCTCGGAAGAGCGTCGATGGTTCTGTACTCGACCGGCAGTTTCCAGCGTTCCATGTGTTCCGCGAGATATTTGCGTACTTCTTCTTCAGAATAGTGTTCGTCAGGCGCTACGAAAAGAAGCGGCACCTGCCCGAGAATTCCCTGCGGATCCGCTACGCCGATGCAGGCGCACTCTCTCACGCCGGGGGCCTCGCAGGCAATATTTTCAATTTCCAGAGGAGACAGTTTTTCTCCGCCGATATTCATGATATCGTCCGAACGGCCGAGCATATAGATATAGCCGTCAGCGTCCGCGTAGCACAGATCGTTGGTGATCAGCCAGCCGTCCACAAGCGTTTCCGCCGTCAGTTCCGGCATGCCCCAGTAGCCCGAGGTCGTCATCCTGCCGCGAATCGCGAGCTTGCCGGGATGGTCATGATCTGTCCCCGCATCTTTTCCGTCCTCTCCGATCATGCGCAGTTCGGCATTTGCGACCGGATAGCCCAGTGTGGAGACGCGGGCGTCATTTCCCGCCACCTCATGCACTTTCGTAAACAGGACACCGCCGGTTTCGGAAGAGCCCCAGGTATTGTTGAGGTCGGTATTCGGCAGGTTCTTCGAAAGGCGTTTTCTCTGCTCGACGCTCAGAGCACCCGCGCCGATCTCCAGATAGCGGAACCGTCCTATTATCTCATAGAAATGATCCTGCATCTGGGTCCTCAGGAGCTCCATCGAAACAGGCACTGCCACCATGCCCGTGCATCCGAACTGATCCAGATTGGACTCAACTTCTCTGGCAAATGTAAACCCGTTCTGCAGTACGAGCGTTCCGCCCTGCCACAGAATCGCGCGCACTTCCCGAAGCGCCAGGGAATGATGCAGCGGAAGCGGAACCAGCGTCACGTCATCGGGATAGATGCCGATTCCTTCGATCGTGTTGTGCAAAATGGTATAGATCGCGCGATAGCTCAGCATGACCCCTTTGGGCTTTCCTGTCGTGCCCGAGGTGAAGATCATCTCGGACAGCGTTTCCGGCTCCGGCGAAGTATATTCCGGTAAAACGGGCTCTTTGCCCTCTTCTGCTGCCGCTCTTGCGTTTTTATAGAGGGTTTTTAAAGATGCCGTACGGACATCCGAAGGGACTTCCCCAAGCTTCAGATCGGTTAAAAAGAGGGAGGAGCCTGAATCGTGATACAGCGCAAACGCGTTCTCGGGCGTGCTGTTCTTATCCGAGAGCACGGCCGTCGCGCCCAGATATCCGAGGGCGAGATAGGCGACTACCGTTTCGGGTTTCGAAGGAGCCGTGCAGAGCACGTGGAGTTCTTTTTCCACTTTAAGTTCCGCAAGAGCGGAAGCCATGTGAAGCATGGTGTCTGCCAGTTCCCTGTAGGTGAGCCTTTCCTTTCGAAAAGCCACCGCCAATTTTTCTCCCTTAAGTTCTTTCAGTTCCAGTATTCTTTCAGCAAGTGTTGAAGCCATTTTCAATTCCTTCTCTATAAATTCACCAAAGCACAGCCGGGTGCCTTTGGTCTTACGGAAAAATATCATTTTCCGACAAAACCCTTTCTCCCGACTGTGCTGTACACGAGTTTCTTCTATAAACTCAGGTTGTTCACTGATACTTTTCGATCAGCTCCGCCATCGCGTCAATCGAATTGAAGTTCTCCGGGATGATCTCCTCATAGGGGATCTCGACATTGAACTCATCCGAAATTGCCGAAATAACGCCGACAACCGTCAGCGAATCCAGAATTCCGTCATCCACGAGCTCATCGGACTCTTCAAAGTCGATATCGGGATATTCTTCTCTAAGAAGCGCCAGCAGTTTTTCTCTCATTTCGCAATACTCCTCATTATCAGTTGGATTTGTGATTCCACAACATCTTAGCACATGCGTTCCGTAAGGGCAAGTAAACCGCAAATCCTTGCCTTGGATAGGGAGGCATGGTAAGATGTTGAAGTTAAGGAAATGGGCCGGCTGGCCCCAACCCCCGTATATATGCAGGACAGAAAAAACAAGACAAACCTGAGATTTCCGGAAAAAGCCGGCACACTTTTGCGGGCGGCTTTTTTTCTTGTATTTCTTTTTTTATTTCTCGCGGCGGCTCAGAATTTTCTGATTCCCAGGACGCATGATTCCCTTTCGGAAACAGTCTATGAAGACCACGGCAAAGGCTACGATGTTCTATTTGCCGGAAATTCGCTCATCATGAACGCCGTCTATCCGATGGAAATGTGGCACAGCTCCGGGATCGTCGGCTACAATCTCGGCACAGGCGGCCAGCCTCTTACCATGACATCCGCCCTCTTAAAGGACAGCATCGAGCGCTTCCATCCGAAGCTGGTCGTTCTGGACACGACCCAGCTGATCGTCCCGGTGGCCAACCAGAAGCCCGCTTTTCTGCACTATCTGACGGACAACATGCCGTTCTTTTCGAAAACCCGCTTTGAGATGACCGCGGATATTTCCGGGCAGATGTCCTATTCCCTCCGGGAAACCGCCGGATTTTTCCTGCCGTTCTATGCCTACCACGACCGCTGGAAGGAACTGGATAAAGGCAGCTTTACGGGCGATCCCAAAAAGCACACTTCGGGCGCAAAAATCCAGTCGAGGGTGATCGAAAACTATAAGGATGTTCCGGACCTGACTCCGGACCCGGATACGGAACTCAATCCCTATCCGCTCTCCTATTTAAATGAAATCATCGACACCTGCGGCAAAACGGGAACCGAACTTCTTCTTATTTCAATTCCCCTTTGCGCGCCGCGCGAGGAGAACAGCTATGTCACAAGGATCAACACCGCCTACGCGGCGGAGCGATACGCCGTTGAAAACGGAATCGCTTACTACAACCTGATTGATCGGGGAAATGAACTCGGCATCGACCCGGCCCACGACACGACGGACGGCTATCACCTGAACGTCTGGGGCGCCGAAAAATATACCGCCGCCCTGACCGGCTACCTTGTCGAACACTATGATCTGCCCGACAGGAGAAACGATCCGGACTACTCGTATTTAAACGCGAAATACAAGCGCTATCTTCTGAGGAAATACAAAGACTGCCTCGCGTCCGAAATCAGCGATGCCGACAGGGAACAGCTTCTTATGAAAGCCGAGGCGGATGGAGTGAACCTTGGATAATGAGCTTTTTCGTTTGAATCATTTCAATTCCGGAAGAGAGATGAAAAGAACCATATGCAGAACCTGACCGACCGAATCAAAAAATCAATCCGCACTCCCGGAGGAATCGCCATCACCGTATTGTACGCGGTGTGGATTGTTTTTCTTGCGTTCCACTTTTCCGCGTTCGGCCCTGAAGCGAATAAAGGATCCGTAAAAGGCATTCCGATTTTCTTCGGACTGCTTGTGCTCCTGATCGCCGCGCTGCTTGGCCTTCTTTCCGGAATGTTCACAAAGCCCGGTAAGAAACCGCTTTGGCAGCTGCCCCTTTACACGGTCTTTTTCGGCGTTTTCTGGCATTTCCAGACAGAGTACATCGTCAATACGGCATGGCGCAGAATCCGTCCCGTCCATCAGCTGATGAGTATGGCGATCAGCGCGTGCGTATTTCTGATCCTCATTTTACTCTTCCAGTCATTGAAATGGGCTGCCCTCCTCGGAAGCCTGTTCTATTTTGCCTTCGCGCTTGCGGAATATTACACGATCGCATTCCGAAGCATCCCGGTCATGTACAGCGACCTGACCGATGTCGGCGCGGCCGCCGCGGTGGTGGGCAATTACAATCTGAGTCCCACAAAGCAGATTCTCATGATCGCGTCCGTTCTTCTGATGATTCTTTCGGCTATTTTAGCGGGACCGGACCTGGTCCCCGGAAAGAAACTCCGGGCAAACATTGCCGGCCGCCTTCTGGCCGTAGTCATGGCCGTAACTCTCGTTGTCGGAATCGGGCACTCCGACCGTTTCACGCAGTCCGTCGGAACCCTGTTCCGTCCGCTGAAATCATTCTATCAGTACGGTTCCCAGCTCGCTTTTATCCAGTCGATTAAAAATGCTCAGATCGACAGACCGGATGGCTATAACGCGGAGGAAATCCGTCAGCTTGCTACCTCCTACAGCCGGAAAGCGGACGAATACAATGCCTCCCTTCCGGAAAATGCGGAAAGGCCGAATATCATTGCGATTATGAATGAGTCATTTTGCGATCCGGATGTGACAGGATCCAATGATCTGGCTAAAGACCTGATGCCGTTTTACAGTGCCATTTCCGAAAATACCGTAAAAGGAAAGGTCATGGTTTCCACCTTCGGCGGCGGAACCGGCCGCTCGGAGTTCGAGTTCAATACCGGCAGTTCCATGCACCTCTTCGACCTGAGTTCGTCTCCCTATGCCCTCTTCGGGCAGAGGATGCAGGACGCGCTGGCCTCGCAGCTGAAGGAAGACGGATATCAGACCGTCGCGATCCATCCGTATGTGGGCAGCAACTATAACCGGCCGCGTACATATGCCGCCATGGGATTCGACACATATCTTACAAGGGATGAAATGGAAGGCGCGGAAACAGTTCGGAAATATATTTCGGACCGGGCCGTTTATGACCGGATCAATTCTTTTATTGACGAAGAGCAGGATCCCGTGTTCGCTTTCACGGTCACCATGCAGAACCACGGAGACTACAAAGTACCGGACTATCCCGCGGAGATCTCCGTATTAGACGGCCGCTATCCGGAGGCGGACCAGTTCCTGACACTCATTCACGAAAGCGACAGGGAACTCATGGAACTGATCGATCACTATTCCAAAAGCAGTGAAAAGACCATCATCGTCCTGTTCGGAGATCATCTGCCGTCGCTCCCGGATGCCTTTTATAAAGAGTACAACGGATTTACAAAGGACAGCGGCAAACTTGAGGAACAGCTGCAGTATTACCAGACCTCCTATCTGATCTGGGCCAACTACGACATTCCCGAAGAAGAAAGGCTCACGTCTCTCAATTATCTGGGCCTCCATCTGCTGAAAATGGCGGGCAGCCGGCTGACGCCCTATCAGGTCTATCTCAATGAACTGGAGCAGAAAATTCCCGCTTTTTCCGCATACGGCTGGTTCGGAACGGACGGACAGTACCATGCCTACGGAAGCGACGCGGAAGTGGATCAGCTGATTAACGAGTTTGATTCCATCGAATATAACCGCCTTGTCGATGTCCATCACCGGGCGCAGGAATTCTACGAAAAAAGGAGCGATTGACGCTCCTTTTTTTCGTTTCGCTCTTCATTTACCTTTTCACGTACCGGCCGGCATGCCGCTCCGTCGGTTCTCCGTCTTTCGCAGCGAGCTCTCCATTTACAAAAACGTAACGCGGCCTGCCCGTCACTTCAAGGCCCTCAAATGGAGTATAGTCGACGTTCTGATGCTGGTTTTTCGCCGAAATCGTCCATTTTACAGCGGGATCCCAAACCGTAACGTCCGCGTCCGATCCCTCTTTCAGGCATCCCTTGCGGGGATACATCCCGAAGACCTTCGCGGGATTCGTCGAAAGGAGCCGCATATAATCCTCGGGCTTCAACTGATCACCGAAAATCTTCATGAAGACCGCCGGACGGTGTTCGATACCCGGGGCGCCGTTCGGGATCTTTGTAAAATCATCCTTGCCCGCGCATTTCTGTGTGTCAAACCGGAAGCTGCAGTGATCCGTGGCGATTGTATCGATCTCGCCTTTAAGAACCGCTTCTTTGAGTGCCTCCACATCTTCCTGTTTCCTGAGAGGCGGGCTGCAGACATATTTCGCGCCCTCAAAATCCGGAAGGGAATAGACGCTGTCATCAAACAGCATATACTGAGGGCAGGATTCCACGTAGATCGTCTGGCCGCTCTCCTTTGCCTTCAGAATCTCCTGAAGGCCCAGTTTCGTACTTAAGTGGACGATGTTGATCGGCGCGTCGGCCAGTCTCCCGAGGTAGCAGAACCGGTTGACCGCCTCCGCTTCGACTTCGGCCGGACGGCTCAGGGGATGCGCGTCGGTTCCCGTATGGCCCGCTTTCAGCTGCTCTTTCTGCAGTTCCGTAACAAGTCCGCCGTTTTCGCAGTGGCAGCCCGTCACGCCTCCGAACTTTTTGACCTCCTGAAGCACCTCCAGAATCTGCGCGTCCGTAAGCGCCGTGTCATAAGCCATATATACTTTGATCGAGGTCACTCCGGCTTCTCTCAGCGCCGGCATCTGGGCTTTCGTCTCTTCATTCCAGTCGCAGACCGCCATATGGAACGCGTAATTGGCATGCGCCTTTCCCTCGGCTTTTTTCTTCCAGGTCTCAAGGGCGTTGAGAACGGTATCTCCTTTATACTGCGTCGCGAAATCCACGATCGAGGTCGTTCCGCCCGCAACGGCGCCGCGGGTTCCGCTCTCAAAGTCATCCGCCGTAACCGTCCCCGCGACCGGCAGGTCCAGATGGGTATGGCCGTCGATAAATCCCGGATAGACCAGACAGCCCTCCGCGTCCGCGACTTCATCACCTTCCGCAGCCGGGATCTCTCCGATCTTCGCGATCTTTCCCTGATCCAGCGCCAGGTCGGCCCGGATCAGTCCCTCTTCGGTTACCAGCGTTCCGTTCCTTATGATGATCATCGCTTGCTCCTCCTTCGATATCAAGAGTGGGTCTGAATCAAGAGTGGATCAGAGTCCCGGTCTTGCCTTCGATTCCTTCATGGGCCTTCTCAAGCAGGGTAATCAGCGACACCCGCCCCGGCCCGGACTCGACGAACTGAAGCGCCGCCTCCACCTTCGGCAGCATGGAACCGGGCGCGAACTCGCCGTCGGCGATATATTTCCGGGTCAGTTCCGGCGTCAGTTCATCCAGCCATTCCTGATCTTCTTTTCCGAAATGAATCGCCACCTTCTCCACTGCTGTCAGGATAATCAGAACGTCCGCGTTCAGCTGTTCCGCCATTTTCTCCGCGGCAAAATCCTTGTCAATAACCGCTGCCGCCCCTTTTAAATGGTGGCCGTTTGTCTTGAATACCGGAATACCGCCTCCACCGCAGGCCACGACAATATGATTGGTCTCCACAAGCGAGCGGATCGTGTCAATCTCCACGATCGCCTGCGGCATCGGAGACGCCACAACACGTCTGAAACCTCTGCCGGAATCTTCCACCACATCGTACTGTCTTTCGCGGATCAGTTTTTCCGCTTCTTCCTTCGTCATAAAGGCCCCGATCGGCTTCGTCGGATGCCGGAACGCGGGATCCTCCGGATCGACTTCGACCTGTGTCAGAACCGTGGCAACGCCCCTGTCGATTCCTCTGTCGAGCATTTCCTCGCGGATCGCGTTTTGAAGATCGTATCCGATATAGCCCTGACTCATCGCGACACACACGGAGAGCGGGCAGTGAATATATTTGGCCGGATTGGCCCTGACCAGCTCCGTCATCGCCTTGTGGATCATACCCACCTGAGGCCCGTTGCCGTGCGCAATCACGACTTCATGGCCCTTGGCAATCAGATCGACAATGGCTTTCGCCGTCGTCTTGACTGCTTCCATCTGCTCGGGGAGATTGCTTCCCAGAGCATTGCCGCCCAGCGCGATTACTACTCTCTTCATCTTTTGTCCGTCCTTTAATTCGGTGGTCTGCACCACAGGTGCCTGGCACCTGTGGTGCACCCCTATTATCTGCCGAACTGTCTCGGCGTACCTTTTTCAGCCAGAGCTTCCAGAACAGCCTGAGGATCCTTCATCTTGGCGAGGAAGATCATCGCGGCGATGATGTAGGGCTTGAAGCTGGCTTCTTTATAGAGCGGGTTACGATAGCGGTCAAATACGGAAGCCGCTACTTCTCCGTCCTTGCAGGAAACGTCGTTGATGTCGGCCGGAAGGCAATGCAGATAGAGGGCTTTGCCGTCCTTTGTCTTCGCCATCATCTCTTCCGTGCAGCACCAGTCTTTATGTTCCGCGTTCTGCTTGAGGAGTCTCTGTTCCAGAGCGTCAATTCCGTCAAAATCTCCGTTTCCGTACAGTTCGGTCCGCTCCTCCATGGCCGCGAAGCTCGCCCAGCTCTTCGGATAGACGATGTCCGCGTCGCGGAACGCTTCTTCCATGCTGTTGACCTTGGTAAAGGAGCCGCCGCTGGCCGCAGCGTTTTTCCTCGCCACCTCTTCGACCTCGGGCATGACGTCATACCCTTCCGGATGGGCAAGAACCACATCCATGCCAAAGCGGGTCATGAGGCCGATCACGCCCTGCGGAACCGAAAGCGGTTTTCCGTAACTGGGCGAATAAGCCCAGGTCATGGCGATCTTTTTGCCTTTCAGGTTTTCCACGCCGCCGAACTCGTGAATGATGTGAAGCATATCCGCCATGCACTGTGTCGGATGATCGATATCGCACTGCAGGTTCACGAGCGTCGGTTTCTGCTCGAGGACACCGGCTTTGTGTCCTTCCGTCACAGCGTCAACCACATCGTGCATGTATTTGTTGCCCTTGCCGATGTACATGTCATCGCGGATTCCGATGACGTCCGCCATAAAGGAAATCATGTTGGCTGTTTCACGCACGGTCTCGCCATGGGCGATCTGGCTCTTCTTCTCGTCCAGATCCTGTACTTCGAGCCCGAGCAGGTTGCAGGCTGACGCAAATGAAAACCTGGTTCTCGTGGAATTGTCACGGAACAGGCTGATCCCGAGTCCCGATTCAAAGACCTTTGTGGAAATATTCTGCTCACGCATATAGCGAAGCGCGTCCGCTACCGTAAAAACCGCTTCGATCTCGTCGTCGGTCTTCTCCCAGGTGAGGAAGAAGTCATTTTCATACATCTCCTTAAAATTCAGCTTGTTCAGCTTGTCGATATATCCTTTGAGTTTCTGATCCATCATCCCTTCATCCACCGCTTTCTTCAAAAATCACTCGATATTGTTATCCGTTTTTCCTGCCCGGAACTGTGTCACGTCTCCCGTCTTCTCCTCATCGGGATAGAGCGCGATCGCCGCGGCATAGAGGGCCGCGCAGGTAACAAGATCCTGCTTGAATGTAATCTCGTTGGGCGCGTGCGCCTGGCTTTCGGCACCGGGGCCGAATCCTACGCACGGAATGCCGTAGCGTCCCTGAATGGCCACCCCGTTCGTGGAGAATGTCCACTTGTCTGTCAGCGGACGGTCGCGAAGAACTTCCTGGCTCTTGGGTCCGATTCTCTTATCTCCGAAAAGCGCCTTGTGGGCGTCCACCAGGGCCTTTACGTGAGCTGCGCTCTCCTTATTGATCCAGGTCGGGAAATAGGCCTCCGTCTCATAGACGGTTCCCTTCCAGGACGGTCTGTCATACATATACATCGAAACCTTGACGTCTTCTCCGTATTTCTTTACGGACGGCAGGTTCCGGATTTCCTCAAGGCAGCTGTCCCAGGTTTCACCGGCCGTCATACGGCGGTCGATCGAGATCGCGCAGCTGTCCGCGACAGCGCAGCGGCTCGGCGAAGTATAGAAAATCTGTGAAACCGTGCAGGTTCCGCGTCCGAGGAAACGGGCGTCCTCATAGTGGTCGGGATTGAACTTCGGGTCGAGCATTTTGACAAGTCCCGGGATCACGGTGCTGTCTCCGCATCCGTTGTTGTTGAGCGCGCGCACATCCGCGATAATATCCGCCATCTTGAAAATGGCGTTGTCACCGCGTTCCGGTGCCGAACCGTGGCAGGAAACACCCTTGACGTCGACGCGGATTTCCATACGGCCGCGGTGTCCTCTGTAGATTCCTCCGTCAGTCGGCTCTGTGGAAATGACGAATTCCGGGCGAATTCCGTCCTTGTTGACAATGTACTGCCAGCAAAGTCCGTCACAGTCTTCCTCCATCACCGATCCCACAACCATAATCCTGTAGCCTTCCGGAATCAGGCCCAGGTCAGCCATAATCCTGGTTCCGTATACAGCGGCTGCCATGCCGCCTTCCTGATCAGATCCTCCGCGTCCGTAGATGACTTCGTCATCCTCGTATCCTTCGTAAGGATCGTGTGTCCAGTTTTCGATATTGCCGATTCCGACGGTGTCGATGTGGGAGTCGATCGCGATAATCTTCTCGCCTTCTCCCATCCAGCCGATCACATTTCCGAGTCCGTCAAATCCGACATCCTGAAAACCGAGTTTCTCCATTTCGGCGCGAATGCATTCTGCTACGGCGCCCTCTTCACAGCTCTCGCTCGGGTAGGAAATCATTTTCCGAAGAAATGCGACCATGTCCTTCTGATAATCGCAGGCTGCGGTTTTAATTGCGTTAAAATCCGGTGTCATTTTCGTTCTCCTTTGCAGATGGTAATTCTCATTTCAAAGCCGGTCCATGATGTTCATGAGTTCTTCCATATCGGGTTTGATTTTGACCGGCTCACCCGCTGCCTTAATCGCGTTCGCGACATCCTTCAGGCCGTTTCCGGTCACAATGGTTGTAATGCTTGCGCCCTCTTCTATGAGACCTTCCGCAACAGCCTTCCGGATTCCCGCCGTTGCGGCAGCGCCCGCGGGTTCCGCGAAGACTCCGGCATATCTTCCGAGGAGCTTCATGGCGTCATAGATTTCCTCATCGGACACATTGACTGTCAGAGCGTCCGACTCGCTGATCGCCTTCAGGGCCTTTACGGGGTTGCGGGGCACGCCGACCGCGATCGAATCCGCGATTGTATTTTCCTCCTGAGGCGTCCAGTCAAAGCTGCGCTTTGCTCCCGCGGTGTTGATCGGGCAGCACCCGGATGCCTGTACGGAAATCAGCCGTGGCAGACGGTCGATAAAACCGGCTTCATAGAGGTCCTTAAACCCCTTCCAGACACCGGCGATCGTGCATCCGTCTCCTACTGATACCGCCACATAGTCCGTCATTTTGAATCCGAGCTGTTCCGCGATCTCCAGGGACACGGTCTTCTTTCCTTCCATCAGGTAGGGATTGATGGCAGCATTGCGGTTGTACCAGCCGAAATGGTCAATCGCTTCGGCGGAAATCCGGAAGGTATCCTCATAGCTTCCGTCTACGAGAACAACATGAGCTCCGAACATCCGAAGCTGGGCGACCTTGCCTTTCGGTGCCCTGGCCGGGACGAAGATATAGGCGGTAAGTCCTGCCACCGCGGCATTGCCGGCAAGGGAACTGGCCGCGTTGCCGGTAGAAGAGCAGGCGATTTCCGTCATTCCCGCCTCTCCCGCTTTGACGACTGCCATGGCGGATGCCCGGTCCTTCAGCGACGCTGTCGGATTCTGGCCGTCGTCTTTGATATACAGCTTTCCTTCCCCAAGCCCAAGGGCCTTTGCGAGCCGGTCCGCCTGATACAGCGGAGAAGCCCCGACACGAAGCCGCGGTTTTCCGACTTTTTCAACGGGAAGAAACTCGAGATAGCGCCACATGCTGCGTTCGTTTCTCTGCGCCAGATCCTCTTTTGTCAAATGACTGCGGATATAGTCATAGTCATACTCGATATCCATAATGCCGCCGCATTTCGGGCAGACAGTAAGGCCAGGCACTGCTTCGGCCCGGGTTCCGCAGCTTACGCATCTGGCACCAACCACATTTCTCATAGGTGTTCCTTTCTTTTACAGATTCTTCAGAAGTCCTGTCTCTTCATTGAACTCGCGGATCATCTCATCCAGCTGATCGGCGGCCTTCGCGGCGGCGTCCCATGTATGCTCCTTATCATACCAGAGCGCGTTGAGTTCTTCAGAGGTCTTGCCCTGCTGTTCTACCCATGTGTAGTATTTCAGGTTGTGGATGCGCTTTCTGTCCGTATAGCGGAGTTCCAGCATGTTGTCGGTCTTTTCTCCGAGAATGGCGGCGTTGAAATCCACGGCGGCTCTTTCTCTGGTATAAGCGCCCTTTTCGTCGCGGAGCTCTTTGACGCGGGAAGCGTACATCGAAGCCGAGTCCGTCATGACGGTGGCAACCACATCCTTTTCGGTCAGTTCATAGTATTTGGCTGTCTTAATGGCAGTCAGCATATTGGCGATGCCGGAAATGCCGAAGAGGCTGAGGCTGTTCACTGTCTCTTCCGGAATACCGCAGCTCTTCAGATACGCATGTCCTTCCTCTTCATTGAAGAGACGCAGTACATTCATGCAGTCCTCATCGTCAATATCGACAACCAGATCCGTATTCTTCACGTTGTGAATCCACGGAACATGCTTGTCGCCGATTCCCTCGATCCTGTGCGCGCCGAATCCGTTGTCCAGAAGCGTCGGGCACTGGAGAGCTTCACCGACACCGATTTTCGCGGTGGGGTAAATGTCCTTGATCCGGTCACCGGATGCCAGCGTCCCCGCGGATCCGGAAGTGAATACGCATGCCGCAAGACGGTCGCCTTCACCCGCAATCTCCTTGAAAGCTTCGGCAATCGCGTTGCCCGTGACATTGTAATGCCACATATAATTGCCCATCTGCTCGAACTGATTGAAGATCATGGTCTCGGGAAGTTCCGCCAGTTCATGCGTCTTATCAAAGATTTCCTTTACGTTGGACTCCGAACCGGGCGTCGCGATGATCTCGCTCGCGACTGACTCCAGCCACTCGAAGCGTTCGCGGCTCATGCCCTGCGGCAGGATCGCGATCGAGTAGCAGCCAAGGAGCCTGGAGTTGAATGCTCCGCCGCGGCAGTAATTGCCTGTGGACGGCCACACAGCCTTATGCCAGGAGGAATCGAACTGGCCGGTTACGAGAGGCGGCACAAGGCAGCCGAAAGACGCTCCGACCTTGTGGCAGCCTGTCGGGAAATATTTTCCGACCATGAGGAGAATCTTTGCCTTGACTCCTGTCAGTTCCGGAGGCAGGACGATATAGTTCGGACTGCCGAAAAGGCCGCCGAATTCTTTCGGTTCGTTCTTCCAGGTGATTCTGAAGAGGTTGAGGGGATTCTCGTCCCACAGGCCGACGTTCTTCAGCTGTTCCCTGATGGCTTCCGGGATTTCTTCCGGATGCTGCATTTCCCGGATGGTCGGGATGATGATGTTCTGTTCCTTTGCGCGCGCGATGTTGTGGGCGCGGCCTTCCGCGTTGATCGTCAGATCTATCATAAGTATCACTCCTTTGTTTTATCGTGTGCCACCCAACAGTCTTCACTGAGACAATTGCATAAATAATCCAGACGGCTTCCGCGTGAAGTACTTCTAACCTCCCCGAAAATTGCTAAAACCGTTCGAAAAAATCACAAACTCGCTTCGCTCAGACAATGATGATTTTTTCGAACAACACAATTTCCGGCGAGCTAAGAAGTACTAATCACTTGTGCAGATGTCTGTATTATTTATGCAATTGTCTTCAGCCAGACTTCGGGTTAAATATTCCATTAATATAATTACTTCCAAGTACTACTGGCCTAACATTACCATCTAAGTATTACGATCTGAGTATTTCTAACCATGTATTGCTGCGTAAGTATTGCTTATTGAGTATTTCATTCTAAGGTTTACTACCCGAAGTCGTCCGCACAGAGTTTTCGGAAATATCTACAGCCGACACAGTTTTCTTAGGCTGACGGCTTTGACGTTGTCCGGCTTTCGAGAAACGACCCCTTGCCTATTTATTTCTCGAAAGCCGGACGCTGCCTTAGAAACCCTGCGAGGCGCAGCCGTTTCCGAAAACTCTGTGTGGACGGCGACTGCGTCGCTTATAACCTCCAGGCCCCATAACAGCGACTGCGAAGCTAACACGTTTCAAGCTTCAAGGAAATAACTGCGTCGCTATAAACCTTTGCCTTACAGAAGGTACGGGTAATCCTCATAGACCGCGAGGATCATCTTCCTCAGCGGCTCATACAGCCCGCACCCCGGATCCGTCACATCGATATCCATCACCTTCCCGCCAAAGCGAACCCTCACGAGTTTCGAATCCGCTGTCGGAAGGAACCCCGGATTGTCCGAATCCGCAAAATCCTCATAACTGCCGAAAAGCGTAAACTTGTCTTTGAACGGCCTGCCGTTCCACGGACAGAATACCGCGCAGTTCCCGCACTCATTGCACATGCCGTCAAGATGCAGAATCTGCGGTTTTTCCATTCCATCCACCCGGATCGCGACATTGGCCCTGTTCGGACAGACATCCGTGCAGACTTCGCAGATCGTCTCGCAGCCGAGGCAGCGTGTATCGGGCACCGCTTTCGTATCCTTGCAGAGGATTCCCTTTCTCTTCAGCACTTCGTCTTCGTCGTGCCAGTCGTTGGCCGATTCGTATTTCCCGAAGAGCTTCTCTCTCGCCTCTTCCGCGTCCAGTCCGTATGCCTCCGCGACGATGGCACAAGCCGCTGCCCCCGCATCCGCAATCGCCTTGACTACGGTCGCCGGTCCTCTCCTGGCATCACCGGCCGCGTAGATATGCGGGACGCTTGTCCGCATCTGCTCGTCCGTTACGGGCCTTCCCTTCCGGTCGAGAGCAGCGCCGGCGGCTTCATAGAGCATGCCGTCCACCTGTTCTCCGACCGCGGAGATCAGAAGATCCGCTTTGACGGAAGTGTATTCGCCGGTCGGACATGGTGAGCGTCTGCCGCTTTCATCCGGTTCGCCGAGTTTCATCACTTCGCACAGAAGTTCTCCGTCCGCAAGTTTTTCCGGTGCCAGAAGCTCCATGAACTCGACGCCGTCCTCAAGAGCCATCTTCAGTTCTTCCTCATCGGCGGGCATATAGCGTCTTGTGCGTCTGTATACCAGACGGACATGTTCGGCATTTTTCAGCCTCTTCGCGGCTCTCGCGACATCCATGGCGGTATTGCCGCCGCCGATCACCACGATTTCATGCGCGTCGCCAAAAGCATCCGGGTCCTTCTTTACCTCCGCGAGGAACTCGAGCGCGTCGACATTTTCCCCTTCTTTCAGAGGATTCTGACCTTTAGCCCAGGCGCCTGCGGCAATGATATAATCCGTGAATCCTTCCCCTTCGAGCTCTTTAATGGAACGGATCTCCCTTCCGAACTCGAACTCGGCGCCGTAAGCGGAACAAAGGGCGACATCTTTTTCGATCGCTTCCTCCGAAATCCGGAATGAAGGGATGACATAGCGCGGGACTCCGCCGGCTTTGTCATTTTTCTCAAATACCTTCACGGGAATTCCGGCTTTTGTAAGGAATGAGGCTGCGGTCAGGCCGGCCGGACCTGCTCCGATGATAGCGGCCTTTTTCGGTACGGCACAATCAGCGAATCCTCTCTCTCTGCGCCATACGGAAGGATCCTCTGCCTCAATATTTCCGAATACCGTGTCCCCGGCGTTTCTTGCCGCGGCGAGCTTCATTTCACGGATATGCAGTCCTTCCTCATAGTAATTTCTCATGCAACGGTCCGCGCAGGTATGAGGACAGATGGTTCCGGTAATAAAGGGCAGCGCGTTCTTT
This sequence comes from uncultured Eubacteriales bacterium, assembly GCA_900319795.1. Taxonomy (GTDB): domain Bacteria; phylum Bacillota; class Clostridia; order Lachnospirales; family Lachnospiraceae; genus Chordicoccus. The sequence goes on from ONPU01000019.1 coordinate 28,908, forward strand.
TCCAGAATGATGCGAAGGGCCTCTTCGGACTGTCCTTTTTCCATGGCGCGAAGATAGGCCGGCACATCCTGATGGATCGGACATCCCGCCGCGCAGGGAGAAGTGAAGCAGTCGAGAACCGGAAGCGCTTCCTCGCGTTTTCTCGAAGGAAGGGGCTTGATCGGTTTTTTATAATACGCCTCTGTCTTCGAAGAAGCGGCAAGGGCGGCGACTTTCGCCGGATCCACTCCCGAAAAACGCTCCGCCTTCAGATCGTCAAACATGCCCGCGAGCTGGGAAAATCTCTGATATCCGCCCGGTTTCAGCACCGTGGTCGCCATTGTCACCGGCCAGATGCCCGCGTTCACGATCTCCCGGATATTGAAGAAATCCGCGCCGCCTGAGAAGGAAATCCGCAGCGCTCCGTCGAATTCCTCCGAAATGCGCCTGCAAAGTTCAATCGTCAGCGGGAAAAGGGAACGTCCCGACATGTACATTTCTTCGCTCGGGAGTTCTTTTGCCCGGACTTCCACCGGAAATGTATTGGTCAGCTTGACGCCGAATTCAAGTCCCCGCTCGTCGCAAAGCGCCTGAAGTCTCTTAAACATCGGCACCGCGTCCTGCCATTGCAGATCTTCGACAAAATGGTGTTCGTCAAATGAGACATAGTCAAATCCGAGATCGTCCAGCGTCTTTCTGGCAAATTCGTATCCGAGAAGGGTCGGGTTGCATTTGATAAATGTGTTCAGACCCTTTTCCGTAATCAGATAAGTCGCGATTCGTTCGATCTCGTCCGGAGGACATCCGTGAAGAGTGGACTCCGTGATCGAATCGGAAATGCAGCCCGTTACGGACTCGATAAATGCCCTGTCCACGCGCTCGAACTGACCTTTTTCAAGGGCTGCAAGTGCCGCTTCGCGGCAGGCTTTGAAAATGGCCGTACCCGACGCGTCCTTCATGCCCTCGATATAGCGGTCGATTTTCTCTGTTTTAATGCCTTCCAGGTCGTAACCGACGGACATGTTGAACACAAACTCGTCCGGATCGCCGAGCCCGAATTCCACCGCGATCAGCTTGCATACGAACCAGCCTTTTACATACTCTTCAAAAGCTTCTTCCACCGTCAGTTCCGTGGACCACTCGCAGTTATAGCACTCATCACCTGCCGTGATGCAGGGCTTCGGGACGCAGGCCGCAAGTTCGCGCCCGTCCATTTTCTGCACGGTCTTCAGTTCAAAAAATCTGGCGCCCGCGGCATAGGAAGCGATGATATTCTGGGCGAGCTGGGTATTCGGCCCTGCAGCCGGTCCGAAGGGTGTTTCGATCTTCCCGTCAAAAACGGGCAGCGCGGCCTTTCCGGTCAGTTTTACGATTTTGGACACCCCGAAGATACTGCGTTCTTTCCGAAATTCTTCCAAAACTCTCCCGAGCAGCTTTTCGATCGGGACCGGTCTCATGATATCACCCATTCTCATACCTCCTTTTTCAAAGTGTGAGCGGTTTAATACTGGCGGTGATTCAGCTCACCCCAGAGCTTTTTGGACTCTCCCATGATCTGCGCACTGACTGCGTCCTCATCAATTTCCGTAAACTCGCGGTCTTTATATAATACTTTGCCGTTGATAATCGTCGTCCGGCAGCACCTGCCCATCATGCCGAAGAGCATATGGCCATTGATATTTTCATCGGAAAATGGAGTGAACGGCTTGTAATCCATGACGATGACATCGGCCGCGGCTCCTTTTTTCAGAACTCCCAGAGGCCGCTTGAAATATTTCGCGGCGATACGCGCATTATTTTCAAACAGCATGGTCATGTCTTCCATAAACCCGACGTCCGGATCACAGGCATGGTGTCTTTGAATAATCAGGAATACCTTCAGGGATTCCAGCATATCGTGGGTATACGCGTCAGTTCCCATACCGACCGTAATGCCCTTCGCCATCATCTGAAGAACCGGCGAGCATCCGACCGCATTTCCCATATTGGATTCCGGATTGTTTACGACCATGGTGCCCGTCTCCTTGATGATATCCATCTCCGCCGGATTGACATGAATGCAGTGTCCGAGGAGCGTCTTTTCGCCGAGAATCCCGTTATTCAGGAGGCGGTTGATCGGGCGCGTCCCGTAATTGCGCAGTGAGTCATAGACATCGTTCATCCCCTCCGCCACATGGATATGGAACCCGGTCATGCCGTTGTTGGCCTCAACCATTTTGGCAAATGTTTCATCCGAAATCGTAAACAGCGCATGCCCGCCGAACATCGCTTTGATCATATCGTCGTCTTCGTCGCGGGCCCATTTCGCAAATTCCGCGTTTTCGCGAATGCTCTCTTCGCACTTCTCCTTCCCGTCACGCTCGGATACTTCATAACAGAGACAGGATCTGATGCCGAGTTCCTTCGCCACATCCTTGATCGCGAAAAGCGATCCGGGAATTTCACAGAAAGAAGCGTGATGGTCAAAGATGGTCGTCACGCCGTTCCGGATGCATTCGAGGATCGTGGCATACGCGGATGCTTTCGTGCCTTCAATGGTCAGGTGGCGGTCGATATTCCACCACATTCCATCGAGAATTTCATAGAAATTCGTCGGATGGAACCCGTCTATGGCGAGTCCTCTCGCAAGGCCCGAATAGATATGGGTATGCGCGTTGATGAGTCCCGGCATAATAATGCCGCCATGAGCGTCTACGTATGAGGCGTCCGGATAGGTTCTCTTCAGTTCCTCTTCCTCGCCGACGGCAAGGATCTCCTCTCCCACAATGGCTACGGCGCCATTGGCAAGATAGGGCATATCGGGGTCCCTTGTGATCAGTTGTCCGTTTCCCAATAGCAGCATCGCGTTCCTCCTTCTTTTCAAAAACCGGTTTAACAGGAAACTACGCCGTCAAATGAGCAGCGATCTGAGACGCAAAAACGATCTCCGCGATATGGAAATAAATAATCAGTGAGCATGCGTCGACAATGGTCGTAATAAACGGTGTCGCCATAATCGCCGGGTCCGCGCCGATCAGCTGGGCTAAAAGAGGAAGTACCGAGCCGACAAATTTGCTGAGCACGATCGCCGCGAAAAGCGCGATACTGACAACAAGCGCATAGCGGAAGCTGTTGGGATCCGGAGTTTTCCCGGTCAATGACGGAATCACCTGATACATGATCAGAATCCGGAGCCCGTTTACGACACCCAGAATGGATCCGACGATTGCGGCAACCCTGAATTCCTTCCAGATCACGCGAAGGAAGTCCTGAACAGTCACTTCACCAAGGGCAAGTCCGCGAACCATCAGCGTACAGGCCTGGTTTCCGCAGTTGCCCGGTGTATCCATGAGCATCGGCATAAACGCGACCAGCAGAGGCAGCGCGTTAAATGCTGTTTCATAGCGGGTCGTGACCATACCGGTCAGCGTCGCCGAAAGCATCAGGATGAGGAGCCAGGGGATCCTCTGCTTCGCGTGCTTCCATACGGAAGTACCGAAATAGCTGGCCGCCTGCTCGTCAGGCAAAATCGCGGCCATCTTCTGCATATCTTCTGTGGACTCGTCTGTCAGGACGTCGACCGCGTCGTCGATCGTAACGATACCGACCAGCATGCCTTCTTCGTCGACGACAGGCATGGCCGTAAAGTCGTATTTCGCCAGCTGACGGGCCACAAATTCCTGGTCGTCCGTCACTTTCACGGTGACCACATGGTCATCCATGATCTCTTCAAGAGGAACCTCCGGTTCGCTTAAGAGCAGATCCCTCGTGGATACCACACCCAGAAGGCGGTTGTGCTCTACAACATATCCGGAGTACACGGTTTCAGCTTCGGGCCCCTGTTTCCGGATTTCGTTCAGCGCATCCTTCACATCCATTTCCTTGCGAAAACGAATGTATTCAGGCGTCATGATACTGCCCGCGCTGTATTCCGGATAGTGGAGCAGCTTATTCAGTGATTCCCGGGTCTTCGCGCTTGACTTCGCGAGAACACGTTTCACGACGCTTGCCGGCATATCCTCCAGCATGTCCGCGGCGTCATCCAGACCGATTTCTTCGATCGTATTTACGATTTCCGCGTCGGAGAAGCCTTCCACAAGTTCCGCCCTGGCATCATCCGACATGAACGTAAAAGCGTCCGTCGCGGTATCTTTTCGGAGGAGCCGGAATACGACAAGCCGGTTGTTCTCGTCCAGATCCTCCAGAACCGCCGCCAGGTCCGCAGGGTGCAGGTCGCTGGTTTCATCGCGAAGCTTCCTGTAGTCCTTCTCGTTCAGATAGTTCAGAATTTCTTCCTTCAGTCTCTTCGTCCTGTCACGGTCTTCAGACTGGTGCTCATGCTCGTTATCCCCGTCGGGACGTTCAAACTCTTCATTGGTGTCCTTCAAATTCAGCATGTTCTCTTTATCATCCAAAGGTATTCCCTCCCCTTAAACAACCGAATCCGTAAGCAATGTCTTACATGAATCAGCGCGTAAAAAAATACAGCTTCAGCAACAAATGATGCATCCGCTGTATTGAAACCCGTCTGATCCGGTTAAAACCGGGGAATACGGAAACTGCCTTGTCTTAAGAGTGTACCGGAAACAGCTTCAGCTGAAATCGCTGAGGATCAGTTCTTAAAAGCAGGCAGGTATACAGCGGATGAACGGTTCGTCGTATATGGTCATCCATAGCTGTATCTCACCTCTCTCTCACGCTTCAGTAAGCTATGTCCGGCAAAGGTCTCTCATATGAAAATCTTCGCCTGCATACATTATTAATTATAAGCGGATGCATGCTTAAGGTCAAGAATTCCCCCCGTAATGGAGCAGTTACTTTTGGCTGATTCAGCTGGACAGTTTCAGACAAATGATTTATATTATTCGCGATGCTTTTTCCAATAAAACAGCACACGGAAGGAACATTTATATGGAAGCGTTCAAATCATTTTTAAAAAGAAAAGATATTGAAATTTCCCTGAAGAGATACGGGATTGACGCGCTTGGAGCCATGGCTCAGGGTCTCTTCTGTTCCCTGCTTATCGGGACCATCATCAACACGATCGGAACACAGTTCCACATCGCGACATTGACGAATCCCGTGGCAACCATAGCCGGTACGGAATACACGGTCGGCGGTCTGGCATCCGCCATGAGCGGTCCCGCGATGGCCGTAGCGATCGGATATGCCCTGAAATGCCCGCCGCTCGTCCTGTTTTCCCTGATTACAGTCGGCTTCGCGTCAAATGCTCTGGGCGGTGCCGGAGGACCTCTGGCAGTTCTCTTTGTGGCCATCCTTTCCGCTGAAATCGGAAAAGCGGTGTCCAAGGAGACCAAAGTTGATATCCTTGTTACACCGCTTGTTACAATCGGAGCCGGAGTGTTCCTCTCCGCGTTAATCGCACCCGCCTTGGGAGCAGCTGCCATGAAATTGGGCGCCCTCATCATGTGGGCTACGGAACTGCAGCCGTTCCTGATGGGCATCCTCGTCTCCGTCACTGTCGGAATCGCGCTCACGCTGCCGATCTCCTCAGCCGCGATCTGCGCTGCTTTAGGACTGACCGGTCTGGCCGGCGGCGCGGCCGTAGCGGGCTGCTGTGCCCAGATGGTCGGCTTTGCCGTGATGTCCTTCCCGGAAAACAAATGGGGAGGCCTCATTTCCCAGGGCATCGGAACTTCCATGCTTCAGATGGGAAATATCGTGAAAAACCCCAGAATCTGGATCGGCCCGACTCTGGCATCCGCGATCACCGGCCCGCTGGCGACCTGCGTCTTCCGTCTCCAGATGAACGGAGCGGCCGTTTCCTCGGGAATGGGTACCTGCGGCCTGGTCGGTCAGATCGGCGTCTATACCGGATGGGTCAACGATGTAGCCGCCGGAACCAAAGCCGGAATCACCGCGTTTGACTGGATCGGACTCATCCTCATTTCCTTCGTTCTCCCGGCCATACTCGCCACTGCCATCAACATGTTCTTAAAGAAAATCGGCTGGGTGAAGGACGGCGATCTGAAGCTCAGCTAAGACCGTTTTTATCCGCGCATGACCAGCATCACCGCTGTAGCGCTGACAATCAGAATACCGAGAAAAGCAAGTATCCATCTGCCAACCGTGCGGGTGGATACTTTTGGATTGGAGCTGATCAGGGTATAGACGAGCACCACTTCGGACACACAGATTCCGACTATGCCGACGATCACCCCCAGCATAAAAACAGTAAAGAAAAACTGCTGCATCTTTCTCTTTCTTCCTCCTTACAGAAAATCGCGCAGCTCATGCCACACGCGGCCGACCGGAAGCCCTACGACATTGCTGTAATCTCCGGAAATGCCCTTGATAAATGCCGCGAAGCTGCCCTGAATCCCATAAGCTCCCGCTTTGTCCATCGGTTCGTCACTTTCGGTGTACAGAAGAATCTCCTCCTCCGTCATCGGATACACGGTGACTTCCGTTCTTACGGCAAATGACTTCTTCACCCTGTCCTCCGGACCCCCGCACCGGATCAGCGTCACTCCGCTTAAAACCTCATGCGTCCTGCCCTGAAGGCGGCGGATCATCTCCGCGGCCTCTTCATGCGTGTGCGGCTTCCCGAGAATCTCTCCGTCCACTACCACAATCGTATCGGCTCCCAAGACGACTTCACCGTTGGAAAAGGCATAGGTCTCAGCCACATCCTCCGCCTTCATGGCAGAGAGATTCTTCACCAGTTCCTCCGGCCCCTCCCCGTGACGCTTCTCTTCCTTTTCGGAAGGAAGAACAACAGGCATAAGGCCGATCTGAGTAAGGAGCTCATAGCGCCGCGGCGACTGTGAAGCCAGGATCAGTTTGGGAAGCTGCTCGGCTCCGACAAGACGATCCTCCGCGTCATACCGCAGTTCCAGATGGAAAAAAGGCTCGTCCGAGAGCAGGTAATTGAGAAATACCTTGTCCCCCTCCCAAAGAGGAAGATCAAAGATCTGCTCCTTCGGGATCCAGCGCAGTTCGCCTTCGGAGCATTCCGTGAGTTCGCCCTCGAACTTAGGGCAGGTATAGACATACATATGCTCGTCTTCCCAGCGTTCGCTCCTGAATTCCACCACGCCCCGCAGCTTTGGATGATGCAGAGTAAGGCCGGTCTCCTCGTAAGCCTCCCGCTTCATACATGCAGCCGGCGTCTCTCCCGCCTCGACATGGCCTCCGATGCCAATCCACTTTCCCTCGTTCAGGTCATTTTTCTTTTTATTGCGGAGCAGCATCAGATAGGCTCCGTCCCGCTCTATATGTCCCAGAGTCGTGCTGACCATAGACATAGTGTTCCTTTCTGTTTTATTTTCGGTCGAAAAAACAGCCGAACGCAGTTATCGGTGAAAGCTGCGCCGGCTGTCTCATAAATTCAGATGATATGCCGTTCTTTCAGGTATTTTGACGCAAACGGACACTCGGCTTCAATCTGTCCGTGCTGTGCGCGGATGGATTCCACGGCCATTTCCACAAGCTGTCCCGGTACTTCAGAGCCTATATATTCGTCGGCCACATACGTGCTTTGAATATTGAATACTCCCTGTTCTTTTTCCGGGAAGCGGATCTCGGCCAGAATTCTCCCGTGTTCATTCTTGCTGTAAATACTGTGCGGCAGTTTAATGAACTCCATTAGCGGAAATATCCTGACTTCATATAGCCGGTTACGCCCTTGTACTTGACCTTGTACCAGCCGCTGTTGTAGGCAGCTACAATCGTCACTTCCGTATTCTTCGGGACCACCGTGATCGGATCGGAGGAAAGGCTTCTGTCCTCACGAAGGTTGACATTTGCGGTCGTAATGCCGGTTGACTGACTGGAAGCACTGTCGGACTTGAAGTTGCCGGCTTTGATATAGCCAGTGGTTCCGTCGGATGCTCTGACATAGAGCCAGCTTGAATTGTACTCGCTGAGAATGGTGACCTTCTCGCCTTCATCCAGCGTACGGATCTTTGTCGAAGATGTAACCTTCGGCTGTGAACGAAGGTTGACGGCTGTGCTCAGGGTTTCCTTGGTGTAGGACGTAGATTCGGATTCGTTCGATCCTTCACCGACAGTCACATAATTGCTCTTGATGTAACCCTTGACGCCTTTGTACTTGATGTGGAACCATGTGCCGGATTCAGAGAGGATCTGAACTTTCGCGTCGTCCGGAAGCACCGTGATGACGTTGTTGGCGATCTTCTTCTTTGAGCGCATGTTCACTTTGGCGGTCGTAACCTTGTAAACAGCCCCGTTCTCCTTGTCGGATACGAAAAGTCCGGCCTGGATATAACCGGTCTTGCTGCCGTACTTGACCTTGTACCAGTTGTTGTTGTACTTCTTCTGTACGGTCACTTTCTTGTTCTTCTTGATCGTGGTGACCTTGTTGGAAGTAGACACTTTCGCGCTTGAACGAAGAACAACCTGAACGGCAGTCGTCTGTTTGGTGCCGGAAGTGTCAGAGCTGGAGCCGCTGGACTTCTTCAGATACTTCGCGGAAACCCAACCGTAAACGCCTTTATACTTGGTACGGAACCAGGTGCTGGCATTGTTGCGGTTATAGAGTGTCAGAGTAGTGTTCTTCGGAATCGTTACGATTCGATCGTAGGTAGTTCCGGGACCTTCTCTTAAGTTCAGATTCGCTGTCGTGACCCTCTTTATGGTTGTGGCCGCTGATACGCTTACGGTGGAAATCATCACCATTGCTGCCACAGCAAGCATTAATAATACTTTTCTCACATTCTTCTTGTTCATATTGCCCCCTATGCCTGTACTAGTAAACCATCTCAGACTGTATGTGCAGGCACTATGTATACAGTCTTAAAACATACCGATACAATTCATAATTATATCACAGTTTTGTCACATTTCAAGGTCAGAAGGCCCGAATCGTATCATTTTCCTCACTATCCGCTTCGGAGACACTCAGAATCTCAACTTCATAGCTTCCGCCCCCGGCTTTTACCTCCACTTTGTCGCCCGCTTTATGGTGTAGAAGGGCTTTCCCAAGCGGAGAATCAATGGAAATCAGGCCTTTCAGTGAGTTGCCCCTGATGGATGTCACGATCCGATAGGTTTCTTTCTCGTCGTCCTCGGGAATATATACTTCCACGGTCGTATTGAGCGCGACTTCGCCCTCTTTGGCGTTATCCGTCACAATCGTGGCAAACTTGAGCATCCTCTCGAGATAGCCGATCCGGCTTTCGTTCTGGTTCTTCTCCCTTTTCGCCGCGTAATATTCGAAGTTCTCCGACAGGTCGCCCTGGGCCCTGGCCTCTTTTACGGCCTCGATCAGCTTCGGCCTAAGGACGAGCTTCCGCTCTTCGATCTCCCGCTCGATCTTCTCCACGTCTCCCTTTGTCAGTCTCTCTCCCATGTATATACCTTCCTGTTTACGTAAATGTTATAGTCTCGAATACGCCGCTGAGATCATTGGATCAACACTTCAGACGGCTTCCGCGCGAAGAACTTCTAACCTCCCCGAAAATTGCTAAAACCGTTCGAAAAAATCCCAAACTCGCTGCGCTCAGACAGTGTGATTTTTTCGAACAACACAATTTCCGGCGAGCTAAGAAGTACTAATCACTTGTGCAGATGTCTGAACTGTTGATCCAATGATCTTCAGCTCGCCTTTCGATATGGAAATCATTTTATGATAAACCCGTGAGGTCCCGCACAACAACCGAAGCGATCAGCAGCCCGGCTGCCGCCGGCACAAAAACCATGCTCCCGGGCACGTCCTTCCTTCGGTCCCCCTCAGGCGCGGCATTCCGCGGCCTCCTCGGCTCCTCCTCGGAGTAGACGACCTTCAGCTCCGTCACGCCGCGTTTCTTCAGCTCTCTCCGCATGACCCTCGCGAGCGGGCACACCTTCGTATCAAACAGATCCGCCGCGCACAGGGCTGACGGATCCAGCTTATTCCCCGTTCCCATCGAGCTGATCACAGGAGTGCCGGCCTCCCGGCAGCGCATGACAATTTCAATCTTTGCCGTGATGGTGTCGACTGCATCGACCACATAGTCGTAATCCTCAAAGCGGAATTCCGACGCGTTTTCCGGAAGAAAAAAGCACTGGCGGGTTCGGACATCCGCGTCCGGGTTAATCGAAAGAATCCGCTCGCGCATCAGTTCGGCCTTTGGCCGGCCGAGTGTCTCCTCCGTCGCGATCAGCTGACGGTTCAGATTGCTGAGATCCACCGTATCCTTATCGATGAGTTCCAGATGCCCGACTCCGCTCCTTGCAAGAGCCTCTGAGACATAACCGCCGACTCCCCCGATCCCGAAGACCGCGACAGTCGAAGCCGACAGGGTGTTCAGCGCTTCTTCCCCGATCAGCATTTCCGATCTGATAAATCTGCCGTCCGATATACTCGTTCCCACGTGCTTACTCCTTTACCGCTTCAACATAGAACTCCGAAATGCTGGTCTCAACATACGGAATCAGCCAGATGAGTCCGATAAACAGGGAGCATGCCGCAAGAAGCAGCAGCGGTACAAATGAAAGCAGCATTTTCAGAAGCGGAATGATCCTGCCGCGCGTATAGCGGATACTCTTGGTAATCGCCGCGCTTGCGGAGAGGTTTTCATTTTCAAAGAGAATCCGGGTCGCGAAGATGATGTGCAGATACAGATACACATAGATGAGGAGCCCGATGATACACCAGATGATGGTCAGCGGCCTGCTGAAAATGAGCACCCTGAGCGGCAGAAAACAAATCCATTCCATCGCTGTCAGGATGATGCTGATCACGAGAAAACGGTCCGGCCCCAATCGAAATGCCGCTCCCAGATCTGACAGCAGGGGTATTCCGGCCGTACTGCCCACAGCTTCCGTGTTCATCGAGTGCTCATTTCGGATCAGTTTCAGAAAATAAAACTGCAGGCCGTAAAAAACAAGGCTCAGTATGAGCCCGAGAATCACATTGATGCCGATCGGGATCACGTACTGCCCTATGACTCCTGCCGCTCCGCCCGCATTTGAAAATGCGGCGCTTTCCGCAAAATATCTTCCCAGCTCCCCGGTCAGGACATAAGCCGCGAATACAATTAATGACACGAGCGCGTACCGGTTCCACCCGTTGAGCAGAACTTCCCGTGCCTTCTGTCTGATCTGCGCGTTGCTGTTCATCAGATCGTTCCCTCCTTTCCGGAACTCTCCGCCCAGCCGGTCACGGAATCCTTTGCCGCGTTCACTTCGCCGCTGTCAATAGTAAGACCCATGCGGTTCACCAGCTCGTCAAGGATTTCCTGCTGTAACTCGGCGGCCGCGTTCGGATCATTGACGTCCATCCCCCGGATCTTCTCCATCATGAAGTCCCAGGTCCCGGTCGACACAAGCAGTGCGGTCGAGATCAGGAACATGATCGCGAAGGAAACCATCCCGACGGAACACATCACAATCGCGGTCTTCGCCTGGCGGCAGAGCTTTTTCCTTTTGGAGAGCAGCGCGAAAAGAATCCCGAGAGCGCCCACTACAAAAGAGGCTCCCGGAAAGAGTACGCTTAAGAAAATGCAGATCACGGAAATCACACCGCAGGTAAATGCCGTCCTCGACATCGGATTCGACTCGTATTCCTCCGGAATCGGGCCGTAATCGGGATCTCCGGTTTTCCGCATCCCGTAGTCCGTAAACCCGTTCCAGTACTGCTGGTTCGGGTCCTCCTGCGGTTTTTCCTTACCGTATAAATGCTCTTTCCACCAGTCGGCGCCGCTTAATTCTTCGTCCTTTTTCTTATCTTCGTCATTCATAGCAATACCTCTTAAGTCCCCTATTCTATCACGAAATTCTCTTCGGCGCGAGTCTTTCGGATCTTTACAGGAGACCGCCTTCCCCGAGCGCGTAAAGCTCTTCCGCCTTGACGCGGTCGTCGGCCAGAAGCCTCGGAAGAACCAGGTCGAAAATGGTCTTTTTCGCGTACATCACACAGCCCGGCAGCCCGATCACCGGGATGATGGCTCCGTCCTTATTTTCCAGATACGCGAGCATCATCATCGCTCCGGGCAGAACCGGCGCTCCGTATGTGACCACTTCGGCCCCGGTATTTCTGATCGCAAGCGGCGTGCGGTCATCCGGATCCACGCTCATTCCCCCGGTGACGCATACAAGCTCCGCCCCTCGATCGACGGCTTCCCGGATGGCTGCCGTCGTCATTAGTGCCTTATCGTCAAGGATCTTTTTGAAAATGACCTCCGCGCCGAATTCCTTCAGCTTCTCCTCCACCACGGGCGTAAAGCTGTCCGGAATCCTGCCTTTGAAGATTTCGCTTCCCGTCGCCAGAATGGCGGCCTTCTTCGTCTTAATCGGAAGGAGGCTTAAAATCGGCTCGCTGCCGGCGACTTCCCGCGCTTTTTCCATCTTCTCCTTTTCGATGACAAGCGGAATGACACGCATGCCGGCAAAGACCTGTCCCTTTTTCACCGGAAGGTCTCCCCGTTTTGTCGCGATCATCATTTCCCCGAGAGAATTGATCTGAAGAAGCTTATCGCGGCGGATCTTCAGAACCGCGTCGCATTTGGCGATCAGGTTGATTTTCCCCTCCTTCGGAGCGGAAGCTTCCATATATTCATTCTGGCAGATGCTTCGAAGGACGTCTGCCGCTTCATTTTCATGAAGCATGCCCTCTGCCATTTCCCACACATAGAGGTGTTCCTTGCCGATGCTTAAGAGCACCGGAATATCCTCTTTCGTCACCACGTGCCCCTTGCGGAATCTGGCGTCTTTGGACACTCCTTTGATGATCTGGGTCAGATCGTGGCAGAGCACATGACCGACCGCGTCTTCCGTTCTGATCAGTTTCATGACAATCCCCTTTTCTTTAACAGGCGGTTATTTTCGCAAAAACATAATGTCTTCATCGCGTACATAGAGGTACCGGGGAATCTCCGGCGGGACACCGTTCCTCTTCGGAAGTTTCCACCGGATCATCTGTCCTTCCGGCGCCGCGCGGAACGATACCGTCCATTCGAACGGATCTTCCGTGACATGGCTTTCAAGGATCTCAAATTCATGTTCCCCGTCCTTTGGGTCCATTGAAAAATAATGCGCCCTGATCCCGATAAAGTCAAATTGTTCCGGAATCCTTTCCCGGAAATGAAGCGTCACACCCCAGTCCGCGGCATACACTTCTCCCGGTCCTTTTCTTTCCGCTTTGGAAATGTTCTTGCATCCGGAAAGGAGCGCCGCCGTCCTCGTGCCCGGATTCTCGAAAAATGCCTTCTTATCGAGAATCACTTCCGCCTGACCGTCCTTTATGGCACAGACCCGGTCCGCCAGGTGGAACACCTCGTCCCTGCTGTGCGTGACGAAGATCACCGGCTTTCCCATCGAGGCGAGGATGGTCCTCATCTCCGTTTCCATCTGCCATCTGAGATGGCTGTCAAGCGCCGAGAACGGCTCGTCCAGAAGTACCGCCTCCGGTTCCTGCGCCACGATCCTCGCCATCGCGCAGCGCTGCTTCTGGCCTCCGGACAGTTCGGACGGATATTTTCCGGAAAGCTCCGAAATCTGAAAGCGCGTAAGGAGATCATTTGCCTTTTCTATATATTCCGTTCGGAAGCCGCGCCCCGGTCCGCGGCGCCTTGCCGCTTCATTTCCGGAAAAACCGCACAAAACATTTTCCAGAACCGTCATGTTCGGGAAAAGCGCGTAGTCCTGAAACATGTACCCGACGCGCCTTTGCTGCGGGGAAAGGTTGATCTTCCGCTCCGAGTCATAGAGCACGCGGCCGTTCAGAACGATGCGGCCTTCGTCGGGAGTCATGATCCCGGCGATGCACTTGCAGGTCAGGCTTTTCCCGCTCCCCGACGCTCCCAGAAAGGCGAAAACACCGTCCTCGGCGGTAAATTCCATATGAAGTTGAAAACCATCGAACGTCTTTCGAATGTTGACTTCCAGAGGCATTTCTTTGCACCTACCATTGATAAGACAGTGGGGACAGTCCCTGGTGTCTTATAAGACACCAGGGACTGTCCCCACTGTCTTATCACCTTCCGGATGTACCCAGGTTCATGATCACTACTATGACAAAAGCGATGACAATAATCACTGCCGTCCAGAAACCCGCAGTCGCATAGTCCCCGTTCTGGATCACCATCGCGATTTTCTGGGCGATCGTCCCGGTCTTTCCGGGAATATTGCCGGCCAGCATCGACGTCGCGCCGTATTCACCGAGAGCACGCGCGAAAGTCAGCACCGTCCCGGATACGATTCCCGGCTTCGCGGCAGGCATCAGAACCCGCCGGAAGATTTCCCATTCGGACATTCCGAGCGTCCGGGCTGCGTGGATCAGGTTCTCGTCCACCTGCTCGAACGCCGCCCGCGCGTTCCGGTACATGAGCGGAAACGCGATGACGGATGCCGCGATGACGCACCCGAGCCAGGTCTGAACCGCTTTGATTCCGAAATGTGTGTACAGCGCATTCCCGAAAGGCCTCTTCAGGCTGAAAATAAGAAGCAGGAAAAAGCCCGCAACAGTAGGCGGAAGCACCAGCGGCATCGTCAGAAGTCCGTCAAGCAGAGCCTTTGTTTTCGGCCCCGCCCTGTAGATCCGCGACGCGGCAAAAATGCCCAGGAAAAAGCAGATGACCGTCGCCGCTATTCCGGTTTTTAAGGAAATAAAAAGCGGACTGAAGTCCGCCTTTTCCAAAAACTCCATCATCATATCCGTTCATACCTCTCCCGGAATTCTTTAAACATCTGTATCAAATAAATACTTTTCGAAGACAGCCTTTGCCTCATCCGTTGTCAGATATTCCGCAAATGCTTTCGCCGCGGCCGCCTCCGCTTCATCCGCTTCCGGATTCACGATCTGGGCGACGGGATAGATCACATTTCCGGTCAGATCATAAGGCACGATTTCCAGAATCTCCAGTTCTTTTTCATGCCCGTAAAGATCCGAGCGGTAGACCGTCCCAACCTCGTTGGAGCCTTCCGCCACAGCTGCCGTCACTGCCCCTACGTTGGCGCATTCGTTGATTTCGATTCCGCCGAGCGCTTCAGAGACCTCTTCGGTCGTAATCAGGGACGCGTCGATGTCTTCCTTCTTCACGCCCTCTTTCTCTTTGGCGGCCACGTAATCCGGCAGAAGATCCGCATTAACCAGCGCCTGGCGTGTATATTTCCCAACCGGCACCGAACCGTCCGCAAGCGCCAGATTCGCCGCTTTCGCGATGTCCTTCAAGCCCGTCACGGAAGTTCCGCTGTTTTTATATGTTACAACACAAACCTGGTTATTGACCACATCGGCCCGGGTTCCATCCACGACAAACCCCTTTTCTTCCAGCTCATTCATCTGCTTCTGCGCTGCCGAAAAAAAGAGATCCGCTGCGGCGCCTTCTTCGATCTGCTGCATCAGCGTCCCAGAGCTGTCATAACTCCCGACGATCTTTACCCCGGGATGTGTTTTCTCATAAGCCGGAATCAGTTCCTCCATCACGCTGTTGAGGCTCTTCGCCGCAAACAGGGTCACTGTCACCGGCTTCCCGGCGCTGGCCCATGCGCTTCCGCTCAGTGAAAAAAGCGTCATTACGCTGACTGCGATTGCAAGCACTGATTTTCTGAACATCTTTTCTCCTTTTTCCGTTTAACTCACGCTTTCAGCACCACGGCCTCGTGCGCGGAAAGCTCGATTGTCAGAATCCCGGCTGTTACATCATGCGCCGTCAGCCTGGAAGCGTATCCCTGCTCGTTCGTCCGAAGCAGTTCCCGCATGAGCGTATTGCGGTTCCTCGGGACTCCCGTCTCCCATACCGGGATTTCCGCGATGATGCTTTCCGTGGAAGAGTTGACGACTACAACGATCTGCTCCCGATTCGTAAAACGTCCGTAAGCCACCAGATTCTGGCCGCTGCCCAGATCCTTGTAGGAACCTTCGCGCAGCGCGCGCGATCCCTTGTGCATCCTGATCGCCGTCTTATAGAATTTGATCAGATCCTTCTTCTCGCGGCCCCAGGGATAGGTCCGCCTGTTGTCCGGATCCGTGAACCCGACCACGCCGGCTTCGTCGCCGTAGTAGATCGTCGGAGCTCCGGGAAATGTCATCTGAATGAGCACAGCCTCCCGAAGGACAGGATAGGAAATGTCCTCTCCCGCCGCCTCCGCTCCGAGGAACGAAACCCGACCGACCCTGTGATTGGTCCTGGTCAGGAAACGGGAATGATCATGATTGTCCAGCTCATTCATGGCGCATAACAGGGACGGCCCCATAAAACTCGCCATATGATAATTGACCGCGTCCTTGAAGGAAGTGCCGTTTCCGAGCAGATCGGTCCGGAACTGATCGCTGTGCTTCTCCATTCCGGTCAGGAACCAGGTCACGGGCTCCATGAACGCGTCGTAGTTCATCACGGTATCCCATTCATCGCCCTTCAGCCAGTCAAAGGTCTCCCCGTAGTGCTCCGCCAGAATGAGGGCGTCCGGATTCGCTTCCTTGACCGCTTTACGGAATTTTTTCCAGAAAATGTGGTTGTACTCAGCCGAATGACCGAGATCCGCGGCGACGTCGAGACGCCAGCCGTCACAGTTGAACGGAGGAGAAACCCATTTCCTGCCGATATTCAAAATATACTCCTCGAGTTTTTTGCTGTCCTCATAATTCAGCTTCGGAAGCGTCGCATGGCCCCACCAGCCGTCGTAGAATTCGTTATACGGCCAGGCGTGCTCGTTGTTGAACTTGAAGAAATCGCGGTACGGGCTCCGGTTGCTGACATAGGCTCCGGGCTCAAAACCGGGACGACCTTCATAAATCCGCTCCCGATCCATCCACTTGTTGAAACTCCCGCAGTGATTGAATACCCCGTCCAGGATGACCTTCATGCCGCGGGCGTGAACCTTCTCCACAAAGGACACGAAATAAGCATCCGAGGCGGCCAGATTTTCCGTATCCGTCACCCTTTTGATATAGCGTCCGGCGTGCTGATTGTCCATGTCTCCGGGCGCGAGAAGATCTCCACCGTCGTGGATCATTTTTGAAAAATGAGGATCGACGTGGTCGTAGTCCTGTATATCGTATTTGTGGTTGGAAGGGGATACAAAAATGGGGTTCAGATAGAGAACTTCCACGCCGAGGTCCTCCAGGTAATCCAGCTTCTGCTCGATCCCTTCAATATCCCCGCCGTAGAAATTGCGGACGTCAAAATCTTCCGGTACCGCGTACCAGTCATCGATATGGCGGGAATGCCCTTCCAGATAGGCATACTCGTCGGTAAGGACGTCATTGGCCGGGTCTCCGTTCGCGAAACGGTCCGTATAGATCTGATACATGACCGTCCCGCGCGCCCATTCGGGAGTCGAAAAGCCGGGATGAATACGGAAAGCATGTCGTTCGGTCAGGTCTCTCGTCACGCCGATCTTATTATAGTAATAGACAATATTTCCGCTCTTCAGCTCAAAATAGTAAATGATCGGATCCTCTCCGCAGGTAATGGAAATCTCATAGTAGTCGAAGCACTCCCGTGTCTCCTTCTTCTCCATCTGACTGCGCAGGGCACCGCTGATGAACCAGACTTCATCCACGTTGTTCTTATAGGTTCTGATCCGGATCCGGACTAAGTCCCCGGGTTTCGGTTCAAACGGAGAGCGGTAAAAGGACGTCTCGTCGCTGTAAACCGCTCTTTTACGAAATACGGCTCTCATGGAGGCCACGTAATTCCGCAGCCTCTGGTCCTCCCTTTTGAGATATCCGCTCATTACGCCTCCCCCTCTTCGAAAATGGTTTCATTTTCAAACAGAGCCTCAAATTCCGCTCTTCCGATCTTTTCCTTTTCGAGCAGAAGCTGCGCGCATTTCTCAAGCACATCCCTGTGTTTCATCACAATGCGTTTCGCTTCGGCATAGCACTTTTCGATGATGTCGCGTACTTCCGCGTCGATTTCGGAGGCGGTACGCTCGCTGTAATTCTGTGTCTTCTCAAAGTCTCTTCCGATGAAGACCTCATTTTCGGTATCATAGGAAACCGGGCCGATCTTCGCGGAAAAGCCGTATTTCGTAACCATCGCTTTCGCGGTTGCCGTAGCGGCTTTCAGGTCCTGAGACGCGCCGGTGGTAATGTCGTCGAAAACCAGTTCCTCGGCCACTCTGCCGCCCAGGTCCACGATGATGTCCTGCAGCATGCGCCCGCGGGTATTGAACAGTTCGTCCTTCTCCGGCAGAGGCATCGTGTAGCCGGCAGCTCCCATCCCGGTCGGAATGATGGATACCGAGTAGACGGGCCCGACATCCGGCAGGACGTGGAACAGAATCGCGTGCCCCGCCTCATGATAAGCCGTAATTTTCTTATCTTTTTCGGAAATGACTTTGCTCTTCTTCTCCGCTCCGATGCCCACCTTGATAAATGCGGACTGGATATCCGACTGTTTCAGATAGCCCCGTCCCTCTTTCGCGGCACCGATCGCGGCTTCGTTCATCAGGTTTTCAAGATCCGCACCCGAGAAACCGGCTGTCGTCTGCGCGATCTGCTTAAGATCCACGTCTTCCGCCAGCGGCTTACCTTCCGCATGTACTTTCAGGATCTGTTCCCTGCCCTTTACATCCGGCATTCCGACGGAAATCTTTCTGTCAAAACGTCCCGGACGAAGGATCGCGGGATCCAGAATATCCACACGGTTCGTGGCCGCCATGACGATGATGCCCTCATTGACTCCGAATCCGTCCATCTCGACAAGCAGCTGGTTCAGAGTCTGTTCTCTCTCGTCGTGTCCGCCGCCAAGTCCCGCGCCTCTTCTTCTCGCGACGGCGTCGATCTCGTCAATAAAGACAATACACGGTCTGTTCTTCTTCGCGTCTTCAAAGAGATCCCGGACACGGGACGCGCCCACGCCGACGAACATCTCCACGAAATCCGATCCGGAAATGGAGAAGAACGGAACGCCCGCTTCTCCGGCAACCGCCTTCGCGATCAGCGTCTTTCCCGTTCCGGGAGGTCCCACGAGAATGACACCCTTCGGGATTCTGGCGCCCACGCGCACGTATTTCTGCGGATTTTTCAGGAAATCCACGATCTCTTCGAGATCGCCTTTTTCTTCCTCAAGTCCGGCAACATCCTTAAAGCCCTTGCTGCGCTCGTCATCAGAACTGATCATCTGCGCGCGGGACTTGCCGAAGTTCATCATCTGTCCGTTGGATCCTCCGCCCATCTGTCTCATGATGAATCCCATAAAAAGAACCATCAGGAGCACCATCATGAGCGTAGGCAAAAGAGAGGCGAAAAGCCCCGTCTCCTGGCGGACATTTTCAACGCCCACAAGGACATTCGGATACTGTTCGTCCAGCATCTTCTGGATCGCGCGGACATCCGTGTCATAAAACCTGGCAATGCTGTCATCCTGAAAACGGATCACCACCTGGCCCGTCGGGACCTGGGTATTCGGGCGGATGGAAACCTCCGCCACCTTTCCGTCTTCAAGAGCGTTGACGAATTGCCTGTATGTATATTCTTCTCCGGAAGCCGGTCTTCTGCCCATCAGGAACCAGTAGACTCCGAATACCGCGAGCAATATGATCAGGTAGAGAGTCAGGCTCCTTGGAGGCCTTCTGTTTGCATCCAAAATTTTACTTCATCCTTTCGATAAAGAATTGGCCCTTCACTTCGATTAGTATTAAGAACATCTTTTTCCTCGACGTAAACTTAACCTCGTCAAAAGATGTTCTTAATACTAATCTTTGAGGATGAACCATAGAATTCTTACAGTTCCACAATTCCCACATAGGGAAGGTTCCTGTATTTCTGCTTATAGTCCAGCCCGCAGCCAACCACGAACTGATCCTCAATTTCAAATCCCACATAGTCGACGTCGACGTCTTTGACACGTCTTGAGGGTTTGTCCAGAAGTGTGCAGAGCTTCAGCGACGCGGGATGCCGTTCCTGAAGGATTCTGAGCAGATAGGACAGTGTCCGGCCGGAATCAATAATGTCTTCCACAACCAGAACATCCTTTCCCTCAATGCTCTCATCAAGGTCCTTGATGATTCTCACGATTCCGCTGGATGTCAGGTCGTCTCCGTAGCTGGAAACCGACATGAAGTCCATTGTCACGGGAACATCCTTCCCGATTCTGCTGGAAAGCTGTGTCATGAAATAGACGCCGCCCTTCATTACGCAGATCATATGAA
Source organism: uncultured Eubacteriales bacterium (assembly GCA_900319795.1). Classification (GTDB taxonomy): domain Bacteria; phylum Bacillota; class Clostridia; order Lachnospirales; family Lachnospiraceae; genus Chordicoccus. The sequence continues at coordinate 48,930 of ONPU01000019.1, forward strand.
TCACTTTTCCCTGGTAATCTCTTGTGATTACGTCTCCCAGTTCGGCCACCCTCTTCGCAACCTGCTCCTCAGAAATCATCACGCTGATCTTTTCCATTCTTGTCCTCCTAAGTTCCGGTCAGATCCAAACCTGTACTTTCAATACCTGTTTCGTCCCGGCATCGACGTAAAACCGCCGGGAAATCCGATAGCCGACGATCCAAAGCACCTCATGTCCGATCGCGAGTACCGGAATCCGGTCGCGTTCCGCATGCGGCAGCTTCAGATCCGTAAAATAATCCGACAGACTCTTTCGATGTCCCTCTTCATCAATCACGATGAAATCGCCGTTTAATCGATATCGAAAAACGGGCATATGATTTGACATTTTATCATAGTCGAGCCATTTCGTATAGCGCTTTTGCGGTACCGGAAACGGCGCCTTACCGCAGATTTCCATCTGAATTTCGGGAAGGAACGCCTCCTCAAAATCCCTGTTTTTAAAAATGACAACCCCGTCGCCCGTCTTCTCCGCCCGGAGGCACGAAGGGAGGTCGATCCGCTTTCCGGCCCCTTTTTGGAATAGGCTGTCAACCTCTTCGATATGGACCGCGGCATAATCTTTCATCGAGGGATGAAGGTATTCCAGAGCCCTTCTGATGAGTTCCGTTCTCAACACGGGATGCTCGGGGCGGAGCTTCTCATTAAGAAGCACTTTCCCGGATTCTTCCTCCACCTTCAGGAACTGACCCTCTCTCCTTAAAACCTCCTCCCGGATAAAATCATCCGCAAGGGCGGCCTGTTCCGCGAGAAAAGCCAGATGCTCACTGCTTCCGGCGTTGATCTCCCTGTTCAGGAATGGAAGAATATGATGCCGGATCCTGTTCCTCACCGCTTCATCCTCATCGTTGGTGGTATCGTCACAGTAAGAAATCCCGCCGAGCTTGAGTTCCTTCAGAATCTCCTCTTTCGTAAGGCACAGTAAGGGCCTGATCACCCTGCCTTCAACCGGCCTGATTCCGGCAAGCCCGCGGATCCCCGTCCCCCGGGCGATCCTGAAGAGAACTGTCTCCGCCTGGTCATCGCGATGGTGGGCAAGCGCGATCCTGACCGGCCCGTCTTTCTCATACTTCGCCGCTTCTTCTTTGAAAATGTCCCGGCGGGCCGCCCTTCCCGCTTCCTCCAGGGACATTCCCGACCGAGCGGCTTCCATAGGAATATCCCTGTGATAAATGCTGCACGGCACCTCAAGTTTCCCGCAGAGCTGCTCCACAAAGCGGGCATCCCTGTCCGCTTCTTCTCCGCGGATCCCGTGATGCACATGCACTGCCCTGATCTTCAAATGCAGGCCACTCAATTTCGTTTTCAAAAACAGCAAAAGAAAAACCGAGTCGGCTCCCCCGGAAACACCTGTAATCACAAGGTCTCCGGATGAAAGCATCCCGGTTTTTTCAATGTAAGCTTTCAGCTTTTGTTCCGTATCATTCATTCCGCAGCTTTGAATATGATTTCTTCCTCGTCTACAAGACCCAGCCGCTCTTTCGCCTTTTCGCGGATGAACTCGTCCGATTCCATATAGTCACGCATTTTGAGGATCGTATCGGTTCTTGCCCGTTCCTCTTCGATCTCCGCTTCAAGGGCTGCCCTTCTCAGCATATTGGCTTCGATCCTCTTATTCAGCTGGTAATCTTTGTAAGCGAGAACCACAAAAAGCAGACAGACCACAGCAGTGATCAGAATCATCGCTGCCCTGTTCCCGCCGGGACGCCTGGCCCGTCTGCGTTTTCGAATTGTTTTCCCCTTTTTTCCGCGCATAGCGGATCCCCCCTCAATGACGCCCTGCAGTCTTATTTCTTCTTTTTACGAAGAACTAAGAAGATCACTGCCGCCGCCGCGACCATGGCTACGGCAAGAGGAATAATCGGGCTGGCATCATTGGTTTTGGCACTGGCTGTCCTGTTGGACGCTTTGGCAGATGTGCTGGTGCCTGTCCGGCCGGTGGTGCCGGTCGTTCCGGTCTTTCTGGTGGTCGTGCTGGTTCTCGCAGTAGCTGTCTTCTTGGAAACAACCGTAACCGTCTGTTCATACTGCGTGTTTTTCACGTCTTTCTTCGCCACCGTGAAGGTCACCGGGCTCGCCTGTGTATAGCCCACCAGGCGGTTGGTCTGTTTCACCGTATATTTTCTTCCTGCCACAAGATAGTCCACCTCATGGGCAGAACCTTCGGATTTCCAGCTGTCTACCACATCTCCTGTGGTGTTGTCCGTCAGTGTCAGTCGGGCATTGGTCAGAAGAGCTCCTGTGGAGGATCTCATGTAAATGAGAACCGTCGTCGGAAGCTGCGGCCAGATAATGGCGCCCGAATCGTCCGTATAGACAGTCTCATCGCCGCTGTCGATCACTTCATAGGTCAGCTTCTTGCCGGAAGAAGCGGTCTTGATCACGATCGCGTTCGCGGATTTCTGATAGCCCGAAGCGGCTCCAACTTCTTCCACGGCATAGTAGGTATCGGCGGAGAGCTTCGTGAAGCTGACGACACCATCGGCGGAATCCACTGTCTTGAGCTTCTTCAGCTGGGATTTCTTGATCGTTCCCTTCTTCAGGTTGTTCTGAGCCTTCTTATAATCGTTGGTTCCCTTCGCCGCCTTGATCCCGTAGATCGTATAGCTGGCGCCTGTGATGGCCGTATCGTCTCCGCTGTCTCTGACATGGATCTTAACGGTACCTGTGACAGGCTTCGGTGTCGGAGTCGGAGTCGGCTTCTTCGTCGGCGTTGTCGGCTCTTTATACACGTTTGTGAAAATAACGGATTTTTTCGCCGCGCCATTCAGCGTAATCGACTCGGATACGTTGAAGCCGCCCTTTCCGTTATCGCTCACCACATAGGTCACGTAATAGACGGAAGTATCGTATGTATAGTTGGAGTTGCTTCCCTTATCTTCCTTGATGTAGTAATAGTACTTGCCGGTCTGGCTGAATGTTCTGGAGAACGTTTCCGTGCCTTCGCCCTTGATCGAACGGACCACCGGTTTGTTCGTGGAAGAAGCGGATCTGGAAGCCATCGTAAAGCTGAAGGTCTCATCTGTCGAAGGATTGCCGCTGATCGCTTTTGTGATCTCGATCGTCTTGGTGATCTTTCCGGATGCCTTATAGCTATTCGTAAATTCAGCGCCTGTGACATCGACCTTCCAGTAAGCCAGATTATTGACAACAAACTTCTGATCCGATGTTCCCTCGCCCTCCACCGTAGTGTATTTGATGCCTTTCAGTTCCAGAACGGCAAGCGGATAGACGCTCTCGCTGTCCGCGATCACCGCATATTTGGTCGTATCGGGAGCGATGCCTCCGACCTTCGTGCTGTACTTGTAAGTGCCTGCTCCGTCTGCTTCGAGACCGGAGTCCTTCTTAATTTCAGCGGAAGGAGCGGCAGCTGTATTCAGCTTTCCGTCATCCGTCACAAGATCCGCTTTGCTGTCTGCTACATAAACCCGATAGATTTTGCTGTTAAACTCCGTCTCAGTCAGCTGGATCTTGTCCGCGGTTATGGTTACGGAAGCAGGATCCTCGTCCGTGCCGGGCTCAGCGCTGATCGCCAGATCGCCTGTACGCAGTTTTCCGGATGTCGCCTTGATGCTTTCCGCCACGAGAAAGTCCTGGGACCCGGTCATGTTTTCCCCTTCATAGATACCACCGGTAACTTTGCCGACTTTGACGCCGATCTTGTACTCCGCGGAATCAATCGTCCAGCCCTCCGGAGTCGTGAGAGGCTTTTCGATCACGGTATAGTTGATGGTATTTCCGGCATCGGTATCCGTAAACTGGGTATCGGTTTCAGAGAAGGCCCATTTTACTCCGTCCTTCTGTGTAATGGTTCCGCTTGTGCTGGTCTCTTCGATCCCGTTGACTCCTTCTCTGGTAAGCTGGAAAATGAACTGCTTGTCCGTAGAAGTCCTGCCGGTGATCTTTTTCAAGCCTCCGAACAGGAACGCAGGTGTCTCTCCCGCTTTCTTCGGCTTTGCGGAAGCGGCTTTCAGCTTCGCCAGAGCGTCGTCCGGCGTCGGCGTCACTGTGGGCGTCGGTGTCTCTGTCGGGGTCTCTGTAGGAGCAGCGACAGGTTCTTCCTGAGGAGTCTCCACAGGCTGCGCCTCGGATGACTGTTCCTCATACTGTTCTTCCTGAACCGCTTCCGTAGGCTCCGCCTCTTCTTCATAAGAAGTCGGTTCCGGCTCCGAAGTAGGCACATACGTCGGCTCCTCTGTCGGTTCCAGCGTAGGTTCCTCGGTCGGCTCTGCTGTCGGTTCCGCTGTCGGCTCCGGTGTTGTCACGATCTCTTCCGATTCTTCCTCGGAAAGGATCTCCTCACTGGAACCGGACTCGTCCGACGCCCCCACCGGGAACGCGAAACCGGCGATCAGTACCACTACGGTAAGCAAAGCTATTACTCGTTTCAGTAAACCCTTTTTCATCTTGGTGTCCTCCCCGCTCCGGATTTCCCCTTTTCCCGGAGCATTGTATTTCCGGCAGTGATCTGCCGGGTTATTGTGAATGCAGCATGAAAGCCTGCTGCGGGTTTTAAACATATGTCAGGAGTAAAGAATCCTCTTCCTCGTCAGCCTCCGCCTCCTGCCCTTCGGCAACGGCCGAGCTGATCAGCTGCATGAGTTCCAATGCGCTGCGAAAATTTTCTGTCCGTTCCTTGTTCGCCCAGTAAATCCTGCCCTGCCAGGTATGATTTCTGGTGTCCAGAACCTCCACTACAAATGATGCTGTCTTACTCATACGCGAACAATTACCTTTCCGGATCGTCAGATCCCATGCAAATCATATTCACGAGTTCAAGTTCGCTGGCAAAAGCGGCCGGTGCGTCGTCACTCTCCGCATTATAGCACAATCCCTGCCAGGTATTATAGCTTCTGGACCTGAATTCCGCGTTCCACGTTCCCACTTTTCCGAAGAGCTTCATGACTTCCCCGACATCGCGTACGATTTCCGGAGCCGGATTGTAAGAGAGAATGCTCTCATTTCCCGAGAAATTCCTCGGTATTCTTCCCGGCTGAGGTTTGCCGATCGTATTGAGGAGCCTCTCGATCAAAAGCAGGAATTCCGCGGAACTGCCAAAGGAATATTCCTCTTCGAGAGCTATGCCCGCGATTCTTCCGCTGATACCCTTCTGCTCTTCTTCGATCCTGTCAATCATGATCCGCAGTGTGGAAGGCTGTGCCACGGGATTGCCGTGGGAACCTCTGTCGTTCTGGTCCATTTCCTTCAGCGCGTACTGGATATGCACTCTGGCATGGCGCCGAACCTTCTCGTAATTCCGGAGGATGCGTTCCATAACCATCTTCGCGTTTTCATACGGACAGGCCGGGAGCATGATCAGGTACTGGTTCGCGCTGTAACGCGTGAAAACATCTCCGAGTCTTAACGAATCCATCACCGTGTCATAGAGCTGGATCATGGCCTTTTCGACTCTCGCACGGTCCTTATCGTTCTGTTCCTCAGCCCGTTTCGACGTATAAACCGTGATGAGGGACAGGTAGATCGTCATCCCCATACGTGCCACACGGCGCGCTTCCAGTTCGTAGACCTTCTTGAAAAAGCCGTATTCGCAGAAATACGCCCCTTTCGGATGCGTTGCCTCGTGAAGCTCCTGCTGGATGACCGCCAGATCCGTCTCCTGCTTGTGCTCCTGCTCCATGACGCTTTCCAGAAGCCCCTGCAGTTCCTTCGACGGCCCTATTCCGAGGCTGTCGTACAGGATTCGCGTCGTGGCGCGGTAATGATCTTCCGCCTCGTTCGGCTTGTTCTGCCCGATATACGAACGAATGAGGGCCATATGGAGCTTTTCATCATACGGCTCGATCTCTAGGGCATCGATGGCCACTTTTTCCATCTCCTGGAAATTGCCCTTCTCCCCGAGAAGCCTTGTGAGCTCCCGGGCAGCCGACAGATAATTGCTCTCAAATGACACGGCCTTCGTGATTACCCAGCGGTCATCGCTGAGGCTCATCATGAAGCGGCCCTTATAAATATCAAAAGCCTTGCGGAAATGAACGATCTTCCGGTCCGGATCCGTTTCATGTTCCGCCTTCTGGTATTCTGCCGCAAAAATATCCGCATCGGTGACCACGGGAAGGCTCGGGTTCCAGCGATAGCTTCCCCTTCCCGTTTTAATTATTTCAATATCAGGCCACTCTTTTTTCAGGACCGTCCGCAGTCTGTATGTAAGATTCTTCAGTGCCCCGATGGGGTTGACGCTTTCGTCATCCGGCCAGAGGGCATCCGCCAGTTCCTCGGAACTGCAGTTCTTACCGTGATTCAGGATCAGGTAAGCGAACAGTCTTACAACCATGTCCGACCGTATGGTATCTTCGTCGATCATGTTTGTTCCGTCGGAAACCGTAAGCCGCGGAAGCATTGTCACCTGAAAGTGAGGGCTTATGTTCGTCTTTTCATTCATGAAAGGGTCTCCGTAATCCCCGATAATTTCTTTCATCCCGGAACCAGGCCGCTATTTTGACGAAAGATATACAGATATACTATAACAATTATTTTCAAAAAGGGCAAACATATTCTTTAACAGACTTTTTCCCGCGCGCCCGTACCAGAAATACTCGCACGTTGATCATGAAAGTG
>ONPU01000013.1 GCA_900319795.1 uncultured Eubacteriales bacterium
ATTATTCAGCGGCATAAGAATACCGCCAGCCGATTGCTCGACTGGCGGCACAAAACTTTTTAATTATTCACTGTCCTCTTGACGGGTAGCACACCAAATTCCGGAGGATTTGTTATTAAATTTCAGGTTTCTTCCTTCGTTTATTAGTCGAGTTCCCTCTAAGCTTTTACAATTAGGATCTATAAAAAGCCGATATGATGATAGTCAAAAAGCGAAGCCCTTTGCATAGAGACTTCGCTTTTTGACTATCATATCTTCTCCATCAGCCTAAAGTATCAAGCTTGATAACGAACCCTGGCATGCCAGCGACAATAAGATTCTCTGAACTTCTGTCCCGCCATTGCAATTCCAAAATACCCTCATTTGGAGAATAATTACATGCAATTAATGCCTCGTCATACGGCATTTCTATTTCGTAATATCCTGCAAATTCTTCAGGTGTGCTGGTTCCATAACCTGGAACTGAAGTTCCTTTCCCATACGCAACGATAGAGCCTTTTTTACTTGTATCTACGAATTTTCCACTTGCAGCATCATACCATAGTGTAACGTCTTGAATCATTCCAGTATTTTCATCCACTTTTAAAAATTCATCAGACAAATAAGCCACAACAGCCTCTGCTTTTGCAGCACGGAAATTTGCAATATCTGTCGATTCTCGTGCTTTCTCTAACTGTCTTGTAAAAATAGGAATAGAAACCGCTACTAAAACAGCGATTATAGCGACAACAATAAGGAGTTCCGCGAGTGTGAAACCACTTTCACTATGTCTATTCTTCATTCTATTTTGCTCCACAAAAAAATATGACTAGCCAAGAGATTAGTAAACTGCCACATATAGAAATGTGGCAGTCCATAGTCACTCAAAACAATCTTTATGATGCTCAAGCAAACGAGACGGTTAATTTATCTGTATCAGTTTCATATTGTAATTGAATACTCTTGGTAGTAGTACTCGTTCCGTCATAACCATACTCCTTATACGGCTGATCTGTACCATATTTAACACTGCTTATTGTAAGCTCTGTTCCTTTTCCGCATGCAATAGCATTCTTCTGTAATAAGCCCGTAGCCGGATTATAATAAACAGTTTCCCCATTAAGCAGCATTTCTTCCACTGAATTTTTCTTTGGATTTCCATCCAAGATTGCCGTTACTGCAGCTGCCTTCGCCGCTCTCAGGTTAGCAAGATCCGTTGCCTCTCTACTCTTCTCCAACTGGCTTGTAAAAATCGGAATCGAAACCGCCACCAACACGGCCATTTCCTAAGCAAAATTTTCCTCTTTTTCGAAATAATAGCTCCTTCCTAAGGTCTTTGTCTCAAGCTCTTGAATCACCGTACTTCAAGTGATAACGTATCTTTTACAACTCTGGCAGAGCCGTCCGGCGATGTCATTTCCAGAATGAAATCATAAAATGAACAGCTTGACAGCCTTAAGCTCTATACCTTGTTAACGAAAAGCCATGACTATGGTAAACTTATAGAAAGAGAAAACACTGCTGTGACTAACGCCAACAGAAAACAGAAAGACAAACTATTCTATGCATTGTTTTCTGAGAAGGAGAACGCTCTTTCTCTATATAATGCCGTGAGCGGCACTTCCTATACGGATGCAGAGAATCTCGAAATTGTCACTCTGGAGGATGTCCTGTACCTGACCATGCGGAATGACATGGCGCTGTGCTTTCATGATGATCTCGATCTTTTCGAGCATCAGAGTACTCCGAATCCAAACATGCCTTTGCGAGGATTATTGTACTTCGCCAGAGAATATGAAGGATGGCTGGCCTCTCATGAGATCGACATCTACAGGTCCACGCTGGTGAAGATCCCTGCCCCGAAGTATTTCGTCATGTACAATGGGAAGGCAGCGAGGCCAGAGTATCAGGAACTGAAGCTATCTGATGCCTTCGAAGAACCTTCGCTTGGATATGAGTGGACTGCCCATGTATATAATATCAATGCCGGCCACAATCTGGAACTGATGGAAAAGTGTGAAGTTCTGCATGGATATTCGGTACTGATCGAAAAGATCCGTTATAATCAGGACAGAGGCTTGAGCCTCGGAGAGGCAATTGCAAAAGCTTCAGATGACTGCATCAAGGAAGGATATCTTAGAGAGTATCTTCTCAAACATAAAGGCGAGGTGAGAAACATGATTTTGACTGAGTACAATGAAGAACTCCGGGCGAAAACATTAAAAGAAGAAGGCGTAGATCTATTCGCCGAGTTGATGACCATTTTGTTTTCGTCGGGAAGATTGAAAGACGCAGAGAGAGCATCGTCCGACAAAGCTTTCCGTGAAGCACTATTCAAGAAATATAATCTGCTTTAAAGGGGAGAGACATGATTCTGACTGAATATAACGAAGAACTCCGGAAAAAAACATTGAGAGAAGAGGGTTTTGCAGAGGGCTTTGCAGAAGGCCTGGCAGAAGCCCGTGCGGAAGCCTATGAAGAAGGCGTGGAACTCTGCGCCAGCCTGATGAAGATCCTGCTTTCATCCGGCAGGCTGAAAGATGTAGAGAGAGCAGCGTCCGACAAAGCCTTCCGCGACGCACTGTTAAAAGAGTACAAACTACTCTAAGCAAGGAGGAAACCAGAAATGGCAAAAACACGTTGGGGACTTCTGGGGGCAGGCATCATATTGGATCGTTGGATGAAGGGATTTCAGCAGGTAGAGGACGCCGAAGTGGCTGCGATTGCGTCGCGCACACCGGAGACGGCGCGGCGGATGGCCGACCGCTACGGGATCAAAGACGCTCTCACCTATGATGAGATTTTGAAAAGAGATGACATCGACGTGATGTATATCCCGGTGCCGCATATGGTTCACAAGGAGCTGGCAATCCGCGCGATGGAAGCCGGATACCATGTCCTTGTCGAGAAACCGGCCGCCGTATGCGCGGCGGATTGGGAAGAAATGGTCGCCTGCGCGAAAGAACACAACGTGTTCCTGATGGAAGCGGTGTGGACCCGCTGTTTTCCTGTCATTCAGCAGGTTCTGGATGAGATCAAAGCGGGGACGATTGGCGAAGTGCGGGCTGTACAGGCGTCATTTGCGTTCCGGGTCGGCGATGATTATGAAGGAAGACTGACGGATCCTGCTCAGGCGGGAGGCGCGCTTCTGGATGTGGGCGTTTACGGGCTGCATTTTGCGGGATTTATATATGGGAAAATGCCCGAGAAGGTCGTTTCCCTGGCATCCATTAATACGGATCATCTCCATCTTCAGGTAGATGAGCAAAATGTCATCGCCGGCATCTACGACAACGGCGCGCTCTTTACAGTCGCGAGCGCGGTCCGGACGGACATGCCGGATACGGCCTGGATCTACGGCACTGAAGGCTCCATCCGGGTGCCGGCTTTCTGGAAACCGCAAACTGCGGAGATCATAAAGAATGGGGAAGTGAGGAAGCTCTCGGCGCCTGTGCCTCAGCCGCTCCCCGGTGAGAAAGACGAAGGATATCAGTACGAAATCCGGCACGTTCAGGAATGCTTAAGCCGTGGGCTGAAGGAATCACCGCTCGTGACTTATGAAATGACGGCCAATGTTCTGAAAATGTGTGATGAGGCCAGGGCACAGTGGGGTCTGGTGTATCCATTTGAGAGATAACCATGATAAAGAAGTAATCTCCATACCTGAGCACGCGGCTTCACTATTTTGACTGTTTTAGTTTTAAACGGAGGTCGTCTGTCATTTTGTACCACCGCTGTACGGTATTTTCCAGAAAGAAGTAGTGACAGAAATAAAACCCCAGCAGAATGGCCAGACCGATGAGGATGGCTGCGGCAAAAACATTTTGCGAAATAAGAACCACAGCGAGCACAAACAGCTCAACCACTACCACCATCACGGTGACAATGAGATGGATAAGGCGCTCGTGCTGAAGCCAGGCGATCTTTTCCTTATGCTCCTGAAGGAGTTCTTCGGTAGGAGGCTCTGTACGGAGCTTTTCCTCGTGTTTGGCACACCATGCTTTCATATTGATGCCGAAGGTATCTTTTTTCATATTATTATGGCGCCGAGTGCTCAGAGTGAAGTCAGGGGCAGGAGACGCCGCCTCCTTTCTTGAGGTCTGGTTTTCTGATATAATTTTCTGACGCGTTTTTTTCAAATAATGGTGCAGCGTTTCTTTCTTTTAAGGAAATTATAATGATTGCGATTCGTAAAGGAAAGCTGGAGATAATTGTTTATACAATTATCGCAGATTTCACTTTTAGCGAGCAAATTATTATAATAATTAAAATGGAAAACTGCCACTCAAAGACTTATTGTTTCACAATTTGACAGGCAGAAAACATTTCTATAGAAGAGGTGAGCAACATGAGTATCGGCATCATTCTGCATGAACCGGAACAGCCCGGCAACGCAGGGGCCATCGGGAGGACCTGCCTTTGCATGGGCGCGTCCCTTCATCTGATCCGGCCGCTCGGATTTATGACAAGCGACCGCTTTTTGAAGAGGGCCGGGCTCGACTACTGGCCGAGGCTGAATCCGACGGAATATGACAACTACGAGGAATTTCTGACGGCTCATCCCGGAGCCAGGGTCTGGTTCCTGACGACGAAGGCCCATCAGACGATCAGCGACGTGGAATACCGGGACGGAGATTTCCTCATGTTCGGGAAAGAGAGCGCGGGGATTCCGGAGGAGCTTCTGGCGCCGCATCCCGAGATGTGTGTCCGTATTCCGATGGCGGAAGGGGAACGCTCTTTGAATCTTGCCGCGTCCTGTGCCATTGCGCTCTATGAAGCGGAGCGGCAGCTCGGATATAAGGACCTGGTTCGTACAGGTGAGCTGCACAGACTGCATTTTTCATAAGGGATAGTCTGCGCAGACTGCATAATAAAAGCAGGTGATTGTTCACCTGCTGTTTTTAGTGAATGGTAAGGTCCTGAACCCATATGCATTTTCGAAAATGAATGAGCACCCACGGAATTTTTCCCACCTCGTCCACGCAGGTGCATGCGTAAACCGCTACGACCGGCCAATGGAAGAAAAATGCTCCGGCCAGAGCCAGCGGAATCGCGAGGCCCCACATGGAAACCGCGAGGGAATACATATCGAACAGCGTGTCGCCGCCGGAATCCATGACGCCGTTGATCATGATCGTGTTGACTACGCGGCCGATCATATAAAAGGCCATGACGATCATCATGCCCGTCAGGTAGGAATGGGCCTTGGGAGTCAGTTTCACCATACGGACAACGAGCGGCGTGATGGCCAGGATGAAAGCTGTGGAAGCGAACCCCAGGACGAATGAGAAGTTTCTCAGTTTATAGCCGTAGGCCTTTCCTTCGGCCAGGTTGCCCGCGCCGAGCTCATTTCCAACCATGATGGCGGCAGCGGTTGCGATACCGTTGCATACGCAGCAGGCAAGGTCGCGGATGACTGCGGCGATGGAATTGGAAGCTGCCGCGTCCGCGCCCAGATGGCCAATGATCGCGGTATAGGACGTAAAGCCGACACCCCAGAGCAGCGAGCCGCCCATGAGCGGGAGGCATTGCCGGATAAATGAAAGAAGAAGCTCTTTCCGGTCTTTGAAAAAATGAGCGAAGTCCGGAGTGAGATAGTCGTCCCGCGTTGACAGGATCAGGCAAAACAGAAGCTCCAGAGCACGGGCGATAGTGGTCGCGAGAGCGGCACCCCTGGCTTCCATCCGGAGCAGACCCAGAAGGCCGAAGATCAGAAGAGCGTTAAAAATGATATTCATCACAACAGCGGACGAACCAATTACCGCGCTTTCACGGACGTGGTCGGTGACTTTCATCATGCTCAGATAACACTGGGAAACTCCGGTCAGAAGATACGACCATCCGGCGATCCGCAGGTACGGCATGCCGATTTCGATCAGCACCGGGTCATGGGTGAATATACGCATAAGAAGACCGGGCGTCAGTTCACAGCCGAGGAAGAAGATCAATGAGACGGCGACGCTGAAGCGGATCATCATATTGAAGAGTTCGCGCATCGTCTTTTTGTCGCCTTTGCCCCAGTACTGAGCACCCAGAATGGAACCGGCACTCGTAATGCCCAGTACGAAAATGTTCTGGACGAACTGAACCTGGGTGGCGAGGGAGACGGCGGCCATTTCGTTCTGCGCGATGCGGCCGAGCATCAGGGCATCGGCGGCCGCGACGGAGGCCAGCATGAAGGATTGCAGCGCGATCGGGAGGGTCAGCTGCCACAGTCTGCTGTAAAACGTACGGTTGTCGATTTTCGCGGGCTTGAGTTCCCTTACGTTGATGGTGTTAGTCATGGGTGATTATTCCTGTTTTTTCTGTAATCCCAGTGATTGGTGTCTGCCCTGTATGTCTGCATGTTTCTGTCCTCACGCGGGCTTCTAAGCGGCTATCGTATCATGGATTAGAGCTGTCTTCAATGTGCAATTCTCAGCAAAAGCATATTGATTTTTGTCGGAACTGTTTTATGATGATGTATAACTTTTATATTTACTGTGTTAAGAGGGTTGCTGAAGATCATTGTATAAACAATTCAGACATCTGCACAAGTGATTAGTACTTCTTAGCTCGTCAGAAATTGTGTTGTTCGAAAAAATCACATTGTCTGAGCGCAGCGAGTTTGGGATTTTTTCGAACGGTTTTAGCAATTTCTGAGGAGCTTAGTAGTACTTCGCGCGGAAGCCGTCTGAATTGTTTATATAATGATCTCAGACTACGCTCTCGGCAGGTGTTTCAATAAAGTAAAGAGGATAAATGTTATGGAATACAGAATAGAGCATGATTCAATGGGAGAAGTCCGAGTCCCGGCAGACCGCTACTGGGGCGCTCAGACCGAGCGCAGCCACGAAAACTTTCTGATCGGCGTAGGTATCGAAACGATGCCCGCCGAAATCATCCACGCATTCGGCATTCTGAAAAAAGCGGCCGCCAGGGCCAATGCCGCTTTGAAGCCCGAGAAGATGACCCAGAAGAAGCTGGAAGCAATCGAAAAGGCCTGCGATGAGGTGATCAGCGGAGAACTGGACGACCACTTCCCCCTTGTTGTGTGGCAGACCGGATCGGGCACGCAGTCCAATATGAACGCCAACGAAGTAATCGCGCACCGCGCGAATATGCTCGCAGCAAATGAATCTAAACCCCTTTGTCATCCGAACGACGACATCAATATGAGCCAGTCGTCAAATGATACATTTCCCACCGCGATGCACATTTCCGCCGTCCTTCAGATGGAGGACTCTCTGATGCCGGCGGTGGAGCGCCTGATCGGAACATTTTCCGAATTGGAGAAGGCAAACGAGGGAATCGTGAAGTCCGGCAGGACGCATCTGCAGGACGCGGTGCCGATTTCATTTTCCCAGGAAATATCGGGCTGGAGGAGTTCTCTCGAAAAAGACCTTGCCCTGATGAAGCTGGCTGTCGGTCCGCTCCGCGAACTGGCGCTCGGTGGGACGGCCGTCGGCACGGGACTCAATGCGCCGGAAGGGTTTGACGTGCTTGTCGCGGAGGAAGTGTCGAAGCTGACCGGCAAGGAATTCCGCACCGCTCCGAACAAGTTCCATGCACTGACATCAAAGGATGAGCTGGTTTTCGCGCACGGGGCAGTGAAAGCGCTTGCCGCGGACATGATGAAGATCGCGAATGACATCCGCTGGCTGGCTTCCGGACCGAGACTTGGTCTTGGCGAAATCACAATTCCGGCAAATGAACCCGGCAGCTCGATCATGCCCGGAAAGGTCAATCCCACACAGTGCGAGCAGGTGACGATGGTTGCCGTTCAGGTGATGGGAAATGACGCCGCCGTCGGATTTGCCGCGTCCCAGGGGAATTTTGAGCTGAATGTGTTCATGCCGGTGATGGCGTACAATTTCCTGCAGTCCGTAAGGCTGCTTGCCGAGTCGATCGAATCGTTCCGCGTCAACTGCGCGGTCGGAATTCGCGCCGATCAGGAAAAGATGCGCGGAAACCTGCACAATTCCCTGATGCTGGTGACGGCGCTCAATCCGTATATCGGTTATGAAAATGCCGCGAAAACGGCTCACCTTGCCTATGAAAACGGAATTTCACTGAAGGAGGCGTGCGTGCAGCTCGGATTCCTTACGGCGGAGCGCTTCGACGAGGTGTTCCATCCCGAGGAGATGATTTGACGGACTTTTGACAGATGTGAAATTGACAGACGGAGGAATGTTGATGAGCAAAAAGAGGGAACTTGTGAGAATCTGCCTGATTACGGGCTATCTCGGAGCCGGAAAGACCACACTTCTGAACCGGATTCTGGCAAATCAGGAAGGAATCCGCGCCGCGGTGATCGTCAATGATATCGGCGAAGTGAATATTGACGCGGAGCTGATTGAAAAGAACGGAGCGGTGTCCGTCGAGCAGAAGAGCCTCGTGCCGCTGACAAACGGCTGTATCTGCTGTACGTTGGCGGACGATCTCGCGAAGCAGCTGAGCGACCTGGCTGTAACGGGCCTCTATAATTACATTATTATAGAAGCTTCCGGTGTCTGCGAACCGACTCCGATTGCCCAGACGATCTCGGTGCTTTGCGAGGAGAACACGCTTGACGGCTATCCCATGAAGCTGGACAACATCGTCGCGGTTGTGGACTGCGCCCGTATGCTTGAGGAATTTGACAATGGCCGGAAGCTCCTGAGAGACGCCATTGAAGAGGATGATATTGAGAATCTGCTTATTCAGCAGATTGAGTTCTGCAATACCATTTTGCTGAATAAAACGGACCTGGTGGATCCGGGACGCATGGATGAGCTCAAATCCATCATCCGTGTGCTGCAGAAGGATGCCGTGATCTTCGAGACGAATCATGCGGAAATCGGCTTAAGCGAAATTCTGTTCACGGATCGGTTCGATATCAATAAATCCCTCGCAGCAGCGGGCTGGGTCGACGCGATCCAGAGCATGAAGGCGGGGAAAGAGGAGCCGGAACCGGCGTATGCGCATGAACTTCATGATGAACACGAACATGAGGATCATCACGAGCATCACCACGAACATCACCACGAACATCACCACGAACATCATCACGACCACCATCATGACCATGAGGATGGAAACGGGCATTTGGAGGAATACGGAATCAGTACATTTGTCTATTACCGCCGGAGGCCATTTGTCCATGATAAGCTGGCCGAGCTCTGTGCGTACTGGCCGCATTCGATCATAAGGGCAAAGGGCATGGTCTGGTACAAGGAGGAACCGTCTATTTCGTTCATGTTCGAACAGGCGGGCAGGCAGATCACGGAATCGCCTTCGGGCAAGTTTCTCGCGTCCGCGCCGAAGGAAGCGCAGGAGAGAATGCTGAAAACCTATCCCCAGATCCTCGAAATGTGGGACGAAAAGTACGGGGACCGGATGATCAAGCTGGTTTTTATCGGAAAGAACATGGACCGGGAGGCGCTGGAGCTGCGCCTGGACGCCTGCCTCGGGGAATAAAGTGCACCACAGGTGCCAGACCCCTGTGGTGCAATCTGCACCACAAGTGCCAGGCACCTTTGGTACACTGTGCTTGACTCGGTTTTCATGGGGGTTTAAAATTAGGAACAGTATGAGTGGAACACTCATAAAGGGGCAAAGGCCGTTTATTTGGGACGGCAGAAACGGAGTTTAATGATGAAGAAACGGAATCTGACTGGTGGGATCTGTGCGGCGGTTCTTGCAGCAGTGCTTCTTTGCGGCTGTGCCAATAATCAACAGGACGATTACACGTCGGAACTGGTGGACGCGACCGATGAGCAGGCGGCTGCGATTCTGACGGAGACGCCGACACCGACGCCTACGGACACACCGACACCGACAGCGACGGCAACACCGACGCCTACGGATACACCGACACCGACGCCGACACAGGCAGTCACTATTGAGCCTCTTGAAATTACGCCGAATCCGGATCCGGACGAAGGCCTGAAGCTGATCGGCGAAAAGGTCGAGGGCAAGAATGTCATCCGGAAAAAGATTACAAACGCAACCGGCGTGGATATCACGGGCGTCTTCTTCCGCGATCAGTGGATGGAAGACTGGCCGGACAATATGCTTTCCGGCGATGATGTATGGAAAGACATGGAGACCCGCTATCTGTACTATGATCCTACGGAGACTCTGGAAAGGGCCAAGGATTACGGCGAAGCGGCCAAACTCCGCATGCTGGTGCTCTTCGGAGAAGACGGAGACGGCATCCTGCGTCACCTTCCGCTTGAGGATATGAGCGATATCCAGCTGATGCGCGACGACGATGTGTTCTATCTGAAATATGTTTCGATCAAGGACATGAGCGAGAAATCCACGGAGAGACTCGAAAAGGGACTTGAAGAAGAGGAGGATCAGCCGTCCGTAACGGAGGCGTCCGCATCCGCGAATGATTCTTCCGCGGCCAACAGTAACGCAAGCCAGAGCAGCACAGGCAATAACAGCGAAAGCAATAATACCGAAAGCAATAATACCGAAAGCAACAATAACAATAACGACAACTACACCGAAGAAAATCATGAGGAGCAGAACGCCAATCAGGAAGAAGAGCATCATGACGATGACGATGACAACGACGATGATGATGACGATGACGGGAATTATGATGACGGCGGCGACGACGGTGATTATGTAGACGAAGAGGCGCAGAGCCTGACGGTCTATGACGAGGAAGCGGTCGGCTGAAACATTTAAAAACAATGGAAACAGGACATTTCCGATTTATGAAATATTCTGATTGACGAGCGAAAGAAGCTGTGCTATAGTTGAAAAGCTACCAGTAACAGCTTCTTTTTTTTTGCTTAAAAATAAAAGAAGACGCAAGCTAACGAATCATTGGAGGTGAACAGCCGTGCGTACAAGGATCACATTAGCGTGTACAGAATGCAAGCAGCGCAATTACAATACCATGAAGGATAAGAAAGAACATCCTGAAAGAATGGAGACTAAGAAATACTGCAAGTTCTGCCGCAAACATACGCTTCACAAAGAAACAAAGTAATCGGAAGATAATCGGGTAGTTACGATGGCAGAGAATAACACAAAGACAAAAGAACAGAAGAAGACCAGCTTTATGCAGGGCGTAAAGCGTGAGTGGAAGAAGATCAACTGGGTATCCCGTGAGGATCTTGTCAAGGAAACCGGTATCGTCGTGGTGCTGTCCCTCATTCTGGGCGTGATCATCACAGCGGTAGACAGCGGTGCTCTTAGACTGATCGACTGGATACTGAACCTTTAAAGATTCTTGAATCACGACAGGAGAGACATCATATGTCACAAGCGAACTGGTATGTTATTCATACTTATTCGGGCTATGAGAATAAGGTGAAAGCCAATATCGAAAAAACTGTCGGCAACCGCCATCTGGAGGATCAGATTCTGGATGTCCGTGTCCCGCTCGAAGATGTGCAGGAGACCAAGAACGGCGTCACGAAGATGGTTCAGAGAAAAATGTTCCCCGGCTATGTCCTGGTCAACATGGTCATGAATGACGAGACCTGGTATGTCGTGCGGAACACAAGGGGTGTCACGGGATTCGTCGGACCGGGAAGCAAGCCGGTGCCGCTTTCGCCGGATGAAATGTGGCCGCTCGGAATCGGAGCGAAGAACGATACGCCTTCGCAGCCGAAGCCGAAGATCGTGGTCGATTACGAACCGGGAGATATGGTCGTGGTCATCGCCGGTGCCTGGGAAGGCACGGAAGGTGCTGTCCAGGCCGTCAATGCCCAGAAGCAGACTGTGACGATTTCCGTAGAGCTTTTCGGAAGAGCGACACCTGTGGAGATCGGATTCGCGGAAGTAAAGAAGAGATAAGCCCCGCCGGAGAAACAATAATGAGCCACTCCGGGGAGAAAGGGTTTTCTTAAAGTGGAAGGGTTTCATACTCGCCATACCACAAAGGAGGATACATCATGGCAAAGAAAGTAACGGGTTACATCAAATTGCAGATTCCGGCCGGCAAGGCAACACCTGCTCCGCCGGTAGGTCCGGCTCTGGGCCAGCACGGTGTCAACATTGTTCAGTTTACAAAGGCATTTAACGCCAAGACCGCTCAGATGGGCGACACCATCATCCCGGTCGTCATCACTGTCTATGCTGACCGCAGTTTTACATTTGTCACAAAGACCCCGCCTGCAGCAGTGCTGATCAAGAAAGCGCTGAATCTGCCGAAGGCATCGGGCGAACCGAACAAGAAGAAAGTCGGCAATATCACCAAGGCTCAGATCCGCGAGATCGCTGAGACCAAGATGCCGGACCTGAACGCGGGCAGCATTGAAGCCGCGATGAGCATCATCGAAGGCACTGCACGCAGCATGGGCGTTGTTGTCGTTGACTGATCACAAGTGGAAGGAACCACGCACTAACAGATCGAGCGGTTCCGCAAGGACCACAGGGAGGTTATAAAAATGAAGCACGGAAAGAAATATGTGGAAGCAGCAAAGGCCATTGACCGCGCTGCTCTGTATGATCCGGAAGAGGCGATCGCGCTTGTCAAGAAGACCGCGACAGCCAAATTCGATGAAACTGTTGAAGTACATGTCCGCACGGGCTGCGACGGCCGTCATGCCGATCAGCAGGTTCGTGGTGCCGTCGTTCTTCCGAACGGCACAGGCAAGACCGTTCGCGTTCTCGTTTTCGCGAAGGGTGCAAAGGCTGAAGAAGCCCAGGCTGCCGGAGCTGACTATGTCGGCGAGATGGATCTCGTACCGAGAATCCAGAATGAAGGCTGGCTTGATTTCGACGTCGTCGTCGCTACACCGGATATGATGGGTGTTGTCGGACGTCTCGGCCGTATCCTCGGCCCGAAGGGCTTAATGCCGAACCCGAAAGCCGGAACCGTTACCATGGACGTCACAAAGGCGATCCAGGATATCAAAGCCGGTAAGATCGAGTACCGTCTCGACAAGAGCAACATCATCCATGTTCCGATCGGCAAGGCTTCCTTCTCCGAAGAACAGCTGAAGGAAAACTTCGACGCTCTGATGGAAGCTCTGAACAAGGCTCGTCCGTCGGCAGTGAAGGGTGCTTATCTCCGCACTGTCACGATGGCTTCCACGATGGGCCCGGGCGTCAAGGTGAACCCGCTTAAAGTTCAGTAAATAAAAAAGAAACTTGACACTGCTTTCATGCGGTGTTAGAGTGATAAAGCATCAAGCCGAAGACAGCAGGTGTCCGGACGGATCATTTTCAAAATGAATGACCAAAGGGACGTAAGCTTAAAAACGCCTGCCGAGGATTTGATTTTTCGTGGAATGCGTATGCATTTTCAAAATGAGAGATCATCAGGTCCTGCGTCTTACGGCGCAGGACTTTTGTAATGATCCGGATTGTCTCAACCGGAGAGTTACGATAAATAATAAAGGAGGAAATGAGTTCATGGCAAAGGTAGAACTGAAACAGCCGATTGTACAGGAAATCGCCGGTACGGTCGAAGGTGCTCAGTCCGCAGTGCTTGTGAAGTATCTCGGCCTTACGGTAGAGCAGGATACTGCAATGCGTAAGGAACTCCGTGAAGCCGGCGTTGTCTATAAGGTTTATAAGAATACCCTTATGAAGCGCGCTTTCGAGGGAACCGAATTCGAAGCACTTTCCGAGCATCTCGACGGCCCGAACGCTCTCGCTGTTTCGAAAGACGATCCGATTGCACCGGAGAAGATTCTTTCCAAGTATGTGAAGAACTACAAACCGTTCGAGTTTGTAGCGGGCGTAATCGAAGGCAAATACGCGGATAGCAATAAGCTGGTCGAGATGGCGAACATCCCGTCGAGAGAAGTTCTTCTCGGAAGACTGTTCGGAAGCATGCAGTCCCCGATCGCGAACTTCGCGCGTGTGGTTAAGCAGATTGCCGAAAAAGACGGCGAAGCTGCTCCGGCTGAAGAATGATTTTGAAACAGGATTGAATATTTTACAGATTCTCATTGGAAACAGATATTGTGAAATGGAATTGTCATAGGAGGAAATCATCATGGCAAAGTTAACTACTGAAGAATTTATCGCAGCGATCAAAGAGCTGACAGTTACTGAACTCAATGACCTCGTCAAGGCTTGTGAAGAGGAATTCGGCGTTTCCGCAGCAGCAGGTGTTGTGGTAGCGGCTGGCCCGGCTGCTGAAGGCCCGGCTGAAGAAGAGAAGACTGAATTCGATGTCGAGCTGACAGAAGTTGGCGCATCCAAGGTTAAGGTCATCAAGGTTGTCCGTGAAGCTACAGGACTTGGCCTGAAGGAAGCTAAGGAAGTCGTTGACTCCGCTCCGAAGGTAGTCAAGGAAGCTCTCGACAAGGAAGCTGCTGAAGACCTGAAGAAGAAGCTTGAAGAAGTTGGCGCGAAGGTTACTCTTAAGTAATTAAGCCTCTATTATATTCAAGAACAATCACGGGACGACTTGCTTAAAAGTCGTCCCGTATTTTTTAAAAAAAGCTTTGACAAGTGACAGGCTCTTGTGTTAGTATGGACGATGCACTATTATGGAGCGCTGTCATTTTGTGCGCATTTTTATGAGTTTGGAAGGTTCAGGCGGCATTTTGTGCCCTCCTGGTCTTTTTAGAGGCCTGAATTTTTTGAATTGTCTGAGAAATGCATCAAAAACAGCGTTGTTCACAATAAATATAGATGAAAAGCGGGGTAAAACGACGAATGGAGAAGAACAGAATCCGTCCTGTAAAGTCCGGCCGTTCGATTCGAATGACCTATCAGAGGCAGAATGAAGTTCTGGAGATCCCGAATCTGATCGAAGTTCAGAAGGACTCCTACAACTGGTTTGTCACTGATGGCCTGCGCGAGATATTCAATGATATTTCGCCGATCGACGACTATTCAGACAAGCTGAGCCTGGAATTTGTGGATTTCAGACTTTGCAGGGATGAGGTCAAGTATCCCATAGAAGAGTGCAAAGAGCGTGATGCCAACTATGAGGCACCGCTGAAAGTGATCGTCCGTCTTCATAATAAGGAGAACGGAGAGATCAAAGAGCACGAAGAATACATGGGAAACCTTCCGCTGATGACGGAGACGGGCACTTTCATTATCAATGGTGCCGAACGTGTTATCGTCAGCCAGCTGGTTCGTTCCCCCGGTATCTATTACGGAATCGGACACGATAAAATCGGCAAGAAGCTCTATTCCTGCACGGTGATTCCGAACAGAGGCGCGTGGCTGGAGTATGAAACAGACTCCAACGACGTGTTTTACGTGCGCGTGGACAGAACGCGTAAGATTCCGATCACGGTACTGATCAGAGCGCTTGGCGTCGGAACCAATGAAGAAATCATCGAGATGTTCGGCGACGAGCCGAAGATCCGCGGCAGCTTCAGCAAGGACGTGGCGACGAATCAAACGGATGGTCTTCTGGAACTCTACAAGAAGCTTCGTCCGGGTGAACCGCTGGCGATTGATTCCGCCATGCAGCAGGTACGCAACCTCTTCTTTGACGCGAGACGTTATGATCTGGCGAAGGTCGGACGCTATAAATACAATAAGAAGCTGCTGCTCCGCAACCGCATCAGAGGCTTTGCCCTTGCTGCGGATGTTGTTGACGGGTTGACCGGCGAAGTGATCGCGACGGCCGGTACCGTTGTGGACGCGGAACTTGCGGATCGTATTCAGAACGCAGCGATTCCGTCAGTGGATCTTCAGATTGAAGGTGTGGATCATCCGGTCAGAGTGCTGAGCTCCATGATGGTCGACATCGACAGCTGGATCAACATGACGGAAGAGGAAAAGAAGGATGCCGGCGTGACGGAGCTGGTTTATTATCCTGTGCTGAAAGAGATTCTGGATCAGGGCCTTTCCGATGACGAACTGGCGCTTACGATCAAGAGACGCATCCATGATCTCATTCCGAAGCATATTACAAGGGAAGATATCTTTGCTTCCATCAATTATAATATCCACCTTGAATACGGTGTTGGAAATGACGACGACATCGACCACCTCGGCAACCGCCGCATCCGTGCTGTCGGTGAACTTCTTCAGAACCAGTTCCGTATCGGTCTGTCCAGACTGGAGAGAGTGGTCCGCGAACGTATGCAGACTCAGGATATTGAGACGGTGACCCCGCAGTCCCTTATCAATGTCAAGCCCGTGACCGCGGCCATCAAGGAATTCTTCGGTTCTTCACAGCTGAGCCAGTTCATGGATCAGAACAACCCGCTCGGCGAGCTGACGCACAAGAGACGACTCTCCGCGCTGGGTCCGGGCGGTCTGTCCAGAGACCGTGCCGGTTTCGAGGTCCGTGATATTCACTATACTCACTATGGCCGTATGTGCCCGATCGAGACTCCTGAAGGTCCGAACATCGGTCTGATCAACTCGCTCGCATGCTATGCGCGCATCAATCAGTACGGCTTTGTGGAAGCTCCGTTCAGAAAGATCGACAAGAGCGATCCCGAGAATCCGGTTGTTACCAATGAAGTCCGCTATATGACCGCGGACGAGGAAGACAATTACTATGTCGCGCAGGCTTCCGAGCCTCTGGATGCCGAAGGACATTTTGTCAATAAAAATGTTTCCGGCCGTCATAAGGAAGCGACTCAGGCATGGCCGAAGACCCGCTTTGATTACATGGACGTGTCCCCGAAGATGGTGTTCTCCGTGGCGACATCGCTGATTCCGTTCCTTCAGAACGACGACGCGAACCGCGCCCTGATGGGATCGAACATGCAGCGTCAGGCCGTTCCGCTTCTGACAACCGAAGCTCCGGCAGTCGGAACCGGTATGGAAGAGAAGGCGGCCGTTGACTCCGGTGTCTGCGTGCTGGCAAAGCGCGCAGGTACTGTTACATCTGTGACTTCGACGGATATCGTCATTATTTCCGACGAAGGGGAAGTGGACCGTTATCATCTGACCAAGTTCCTGAGATCCAACCAGAGCAACTGCTACAATCAGAAGCCGATCGTGGACAAGGGCGAACATGTCGAAGCCGGACAGGTGATCGCGGATGGTCCGTCCACCTGCGGAGGCGAACTTGCTCTCGGCAAGAACCCGCTGATCGGATTCATGACCTGGGAAGGTTACAACTACGAAGACGCGGTTCTGCTTTCGGAACGTCTCGTGAGAGATGATGTATATACATCTGTCCATATTGAAGAATATGAAGCGGAATCCCGTGACACCAAGCTGGGACCGGAAGAAATCACACGCGACGTCCCGGGTGTCGGCGACGAAGCGCTGAAGGATCTGGACGAACGCGGCATTATCCGCATCGGTGCGGAGGTCCGTGCCGGAGATATTCTGGTCGGCAAGGTGACTCCGAAGGGTGAAACCGAACTGACTGCCGAGGAAAGACTCCTCAGAGCCATCTTCGGTGAGAAAGAGCGCGAAGTCAGGGATACATCCCTGAAAGTACCGCACGGTGAATACGGAATCGTCGTTGACGCGAAGGTATTTTCCAGAGAAAACGGCGACGAGCTTCCTCCGGGAGTTCATCAGTCGGTGCGCATCTATATCGCTCAGAAGAGAAAGATTTCCGTCGGCGACAAGATGGCCGGCCGTCACGGAAACAAGGGTGTTGTCTCCCGCGTCCTGCCGATCGAAGATATGCCATATCTTCCGAACGGCCGCCCGCTGGACATCGTTCTGAACCCCCTTGGCGTTCCGTCCCGTATGAATATCGGACAGGTTCTGGAAATCCATCTGTCGCTTGCGGCGATGGCCCTCGGATTCAACGTTTCCACACCGGTGTTCGACGGTGCGCGCGAAATTGATATCCAGGATACTCTGGAAATGGCCAACGACTATGTCAACACAAGCTGGGAAGAATTCTCGGCAAAATATAAAGAAGTGCTGAATCCGGAGGTCTATGAATACCTTGGCAGCCATCTGGAACACAGAGAGCTCTGGAAGGGCGTTCCGATCTCCCGCGACGGCAAAGTGCTTCTGCGCGACGGCCGTACAGGTGAGTTCTTCGATGCTCCGACCACGATCGGACACATGCACTATCTGAAGCTCCACCATCTGGTCGACGACAAGATCCATGCGCGTTCGACCGGACCGTACTCGCTCGTTACGCAGCAGCCTCTGGGCGGCAAGGCCCAGTTCGGCGGACAGCGTTTCGGCGAAATGGAAGTCTGGGCCCTCGAGGCTTACGGCGCTTCCTATACACTGCAGGAAATCCTGACGATGAAGTCGGACGATGTGGTCGGCCGTGTGAAGACTTACGAAGCGATCATCAAGGGCGACAATATCCCGAGCCCGGGTATTCCGGAATCCTTCAAGGTTCTTCTGAAGGAACTTCAGTCACTCGGCCTCGATGTCCGCGTACTGGATGAGAACCGTGAGGAAGTCCAGCTGAAAGAGACGATCGAATACGGCGACACCGATTTCCGTTCGATCGAAAATGACAACAGCTTCATCCACCGCAATGAGGACTTTGCGGCTGCCGGATATACGCAGCAGCGTTTTGACGAGGAGACTGAGCAGCTTGTCGATGATGAGGACCAGGATCTTGTCAGTGGATATACGGATGACGGTATTGAAGACGAGTACTTTGATACGGATCTGAGCCCGGAAGAATAAGGGTACGGAGGAAAATATGGCAGAGTTCTATACAAAACAGGAAGAGTATAAGCCGACGACATTTGACGCGATTCAGATCGGGCTTGCCTCTCCCGATAAGATTCGCGAGTGGTCCCACGGTGAAGTCAGAAAGCCCGAGACGATCAACTACAGAACCCTGAAGCCGGAAAAGGACGGGCTCTTCTGTGAAAGAATCTTCGGACCGTCAAAAGACTGGGAATGCCACTGCGGCAAATTTAAAAAGATTCGCTATAAGGGCGTGGTCTGCGACCGCTGCGGCGTGGAAGTGACAAAATCTTCCGTACGCCGTGAGCGTATGGGCCATATCGAGCTTGCGGCACCGGTTTCTCATATCTGGTATTTCAAGGGCATTCCGTCCAGAATGGGTCTCATTCTGGATATGTCCCCGAGATCGCTGGAAAAGGTTCTGTATTTCGCGAGCTATATCGTACTTGATCCCGCGGACGCGGAAGGCCTCGTCAAGAAGCAGATCTTAAGTGAGAGCGATTATATCGAAGCGAGAGAGACCTACGGATGGAATTTCCGTGTCGGTATGGGCGCGGAAGCCGTTCAGGAACTTCTCCGTACAATTGATCTGGAAACAGAATCCGAGGAACTGAAGAAAGAACTGAAGGAATCCACAGGCC
This sequence comes from uncultured Eubacteriales bacterium, assembly GCA_900319795.1. Lineage (GTDB taxonomy): Bacteria > Bacillota > Clostridia > Lachnospirales > Lachnospiraceae > Chordicoccus. Next base: position 19,107 of record ONPU01000013.1, read on the forward strand.
AGAAGCGCGCGAGAATCATCAAGCGCCTCGAAGTAGTGGAAGCGTTCCGTGAGTCCGGTAACCGTCCGGAATGGATGGTCATGAACGTGATCCCAGTCATTCCGCCGGATCTGCGTCCGATGGTACAGCTGGACGGCGGCCGTTTCGCGACTTCCGACCTGAATGACCTGTACAGAAGAATTATCAACAGAAATAACCGTCTGAAGAGACTTCTCGAGCTTGGCGCTCCGGAAATCATCGTCCGGAACGAAAAGCGTATGCTCCAGGAAGCCGTTGACGCCCTGATCGACAACGGCCGCCGCGGACGTCCGGTTACAGGACCGGGCAACCGTTCCCTGAAGTCCCTTTCTGATATGCTGAAGGGGAAGTCCGGACGTTTCCGTCAGAACCTGCTCGGCAAGCGCGTGGACTATTCCGGTCGTTCCGTTATCGTCGTCGGTCCGGAGCTGAAGATCTATCAGTGCGGTCTGCCGAAGGAAATGGCGATCGAGCTGTTCAAGCCCTTCGTTATGAAAGAGCTTGTCCAGAGAGGGACAGCACACAATATCAAGAGCGCGAAGAAGATGGTTGAGCGTCTTGAAAATGGCGTCTGGGACGTCCTCGAAGACGTCATCACCGAACATCCGGTCATGCTGAACCGTGCTCCGACACTTCACAGACTCGGAATTCAGGCGTTTGAGCCGATCCTGGTAGAAGGTAAGGCAATCAAGCTTCATCCGCTTGTCTGTACCGCTTTCAACGCCGACTTCGACGGCGACCAGATGGCTGTGCACCTTCCGCTTTCGGTGGAAGCGCAGGCGGAATGCCGCTTCATGCTTCTTTCTCCGAACAACCTGCTGAAGCCTTCGGACGGCGGTCCGGTGGCGGTTCCGTCACAGGATATGGTCCTTGGTGTCTATTATCTGACACAGTTAAGACCGGGCGCGAAAGGCGAAGGCCGTTCCTTCGGAAGTGTTTCGGAAGCGATCATGGCTTATGAAAATAAGTACATCACGCTTCAGACCGAGATTCATGTCAGGGTTTCAGCCAGAACTCCGGAAGGAGAAAAGGTTACCGGCATGGTTACAACCACGCTCGGAAGACTTCTGTTCAACGAGATCATTCCGCAGGACCTCGGATTTGTAAAACGTTCCGCTCCCGAAGATTATCTGCTTCCGGAAATCGATTTCCTGACGGATAAGAAGAAGCTGAAAGCCATCCTGCAGAAGACAATCAACCTGCATGGTGCGACGGTTGCCGCGGAAGTGCTTGACCACGTCAAGGCGATGGGATACAAGTATTCGACACTGGCGGCGATGACGGTTTCCATTTCCGATATGACGGTTCCGGCTGATAAGGCTGAACTGATCCAGGAGGCCAACAATACGGTTGAAAAGATCACAAGGAACTTCCGCCGTGGTCTGATCACGGAAGAAGAACGTTATAAGGAAGTCGTTGAGACCTGGAAAGAGACGGACGCGATCCTGACCAGAAAGCTTCTCGACGGACTTGATAAATACAACAACATCTACATGATGGCGAACTCCGGTGCCCGTGGTTCCGACAAGCAGATCAAACAGCTCGCCGGCATGCGCGGACTGATGGCGGATACAACAGGTCATACGATCGAGCTCCCGATCACATCGAACTTCCGTGAAGGTCTTGACGTTCTGGAATACTTCATGTCCGCTCACGGCGCACGTAAGGGACTTAGTGATACGGCTCTTCGTACTGCTGACTCCGGTTACCTTACAAGACGTCTCGTTGACGTTTCTCAGGAACTGATCATCCGCGAGACCGACTGCGCGAAGGACCGTGATGAGATTCCGGGCATGTGGGTGAAAGCGTTCGCGGACGGCAAGGAAGAGATCGAATCGCTACAGGAGCGTATTACGGGTCGCTTCGCGGCTGAGAGCGTTTATACCAAAGACGGCGAAATGATCGTCAAGGCAAACCACATGATTACCCCGCTCCGTGCGGAACGCGTCGTCAATGAAGGCGTGGACGACAAGGGCGAACCGATCAGAAAGGTGAAAATCCGTACGATCCTTACCTGCCGCAGCAAGTTCGGTATCTGCGTCAAGTGCTACGGCGCGAACATGGCCAGCGGTGAAGCGGTTCAGGTCGGTGAAGCGGTCGGTATCATCGCCGCTCAGTCCATCGGTGAACCGGGTACGCAGCTGACAATGAGAACGTTCCATACCGGCGGTGTTGCCGGCGGCGATATCACACAGGGTCTTCCCCGTGTCGAGGAACTTTTCGAAGCCAGAAAGCCGAAGGGTCTCGCGATTATCACCGAGATCCCGGGCACGGTTCAGATTCTGGACAACAAGAAGAAACGTGAAGTCGTCATCGTGGATGAAAATGCTCCGGAGGGCAGCAAGGATCGTCAGAAGACCTATCTGATTCCTTACGGTTCCCGCCTGAAGGTTACGGACGGACAGGTTCTCGAAGCCGGCGACGAAGTCACCGAAGGTTCCGTGAACCCGCATGATATTATGAAGATCCGCGGTACGAACGCCGTTCAGGACTATCTGCTCCGCGAGGTTCAGAGAGTTTACCGTCTGCAGGGCGTGGATATCAACGACAAGCATATCGAAGTGATTGTCCGCCAGATGCTGAAGAAGGTCCGGATCGAAAAGAACGGAGACGCGGAATTCCTGCCCGGCTCGCTTGTGGATTATCTGACATTTGAAGAAATCAACGAGCAGCTTCTGGCAGAAGGAAAGGAACCGGCGGAAGGCACGAGAGTAGTTCTCGGTATCACAAAATCCGCTTTGGCAACAAATTCCTTCCTGAGCGCGGCTTCCTTCCAGGAGACCACAAAGGTTCTGACCGACGCGGCGATCAAAGGCAAGGTAGACCCGCTGATCGGACTTAAGGAAAATGTCATCATCGGCCAGCTGATTCCTGCCGGTACCGGCCTTCGCAGATACCGCAACGTCACTCTGGACACGGACGCGAGAATTGCCGAATTCGGAGTCAACAGACGGAAAGAGGACGAGTTCTACGCGGAAGAGGAAGACGATTTCAAGGACGAACCGATTACGGAAGAGACTGAAGAAATTCATACCGAACCCGAATCTGAGGAAGCAGTTTCCGAAGAGGACGCGGGTTCGGAAGAGGAGATCTGAAGAAGCATTCAGTCAGGATTCAAAAAATATACTTGACTTTCGCTGCTTCGGAAACGTATAATATTCGAGCGTGTCAATGACACGCTCGTTATTTTATGCTTGTTTACAGCCGGAACGCCGCGCGAAAGCGCGGACTAAGAAAAGGAGGAACACAAAAAGGAATGCCTACATTTAACCAGTTAGTCAGAAAAGGAAGACAGACTTCTGTGAAAAAGTCCAAGGCACCGGCTCTTCAGAGCAGCTTCAACTCTCTGAAAAACCGTCAGGTCAGCGCAAGCTCTCCGCAGAAGCGTGGTGTTTGCACAGCAGTCAAAACGGCTACACCGAAGAAGCCGAATTCAGCTCTTCGTAAGATCGCGAGAGTCCGTCTCTCCAATGGTGTTGAAGTGACGTCCTATATCCCGGGCGAAGGCCACAACCTTCAGGAGCACAGCGTCGTGATGATCCGCGGCGGCCGTGTCAAGGACCTTCCGGGTACAAGATATCACATCATCCGTGGTACTCTGGATACAGCAGGTGTTGCGAACCGCCGCCAGGCTCGTTCGAAATACGGCGCCAAGAGACCGAAGAAGTAATTATTTTTTGTAACTGCATTACAGAGAATTTCATGCGGTATTTCCGTATCCTCGTTTCCGGCTGTGGAAGGAATACGGGATCTGACCGCGCGAACACATGAAACGCGGAGGAATTCATTTTTAAAAAATGAAACCCGCATCGGTGAGTACCTGTGATGAAATCTTAATGATTTAGGAGGGAAGTAACGTGCCACGTAAAGGACATACTCAGAAAAGAGAAGTCTTAGCAGATCCCATGTACAACAGCAAGCTCGTCACGAAGCTGATCAACCAGATCATGCTCGATGGCAAGAAGGGTGTTGCTCAGAAGATTGTATATGGCGCATTTGCGACAGTAGAAGAAAAGACCGGGAAACCGGCAGTGGATGCTTTCGAGGAAGCTATGAACAATATCATGCCGGTCCTCGAAGTCAAGGCAAGACGTATCGGCGGCGCTACCTATCAGGTACCGGTTGAAGTCCGTCCGGAAAGAAGACAGGCTCTGGCGCTTCGCTGGCTGACCAACTTCTCGAGAAACCGTTCCGAGAAGAAGATGCAGGACCGTCTGGCCAACGAAATCATCGACGCTGTGAACAACACAGGCGCTTCGGTGAAGAGAAAAGAAGAAATGCACAGAATGGCCGAGGCCAATAAGGCTTTCAGTCACTATAGATTTTAATTGAAGGGAAAGAGAGACATTAATGGCTGCCAACGGAAGAGAATATCCTCTTGAGAGGACCAGAAATATCGGCATTATGGCTCATATTGATGCCGGTAAGACGACATTGACAGAGCGTATTCTTTACTATACAGGAGTCAATTACAAAATCGGCGATACTCATGACGGTACGGCGACGATGGACTGGATGGCTCAGGAACAGGAACGCGGTATTACGATCACATCGGCTGCGACGACCTGCCACTGGACGCTTGAAGAAGAGACAAAGCCAAAGGCCGGAGCTCTTGAACATCGTATCAACATCATTGATACACCGGGCCATGTCGACTTTACTGTTGAAGTGGAACGCTCGCTCCGCGTCCTTGACGGTGCGGTAGGCGTTTTTGCCGCGAAGGGCGGTGTGGAACCGCAGTCTGAAAATGTTTGGCGTCAGGCGGACAAGTACAATGTTCCGCGTATGGCATTTGTCAATAAGATGGATGTGATGGGCGCTGATTTCTACGGCTGTGTCCAGCAGATTATCGACCGCCTCGGCAAGAACCCCGTATGCGTCCAGATCCCGATCGGGAAAGAGGACGAATTCAAGGGAATCATCGACCTGTTCGAGATGAAGTCCTACATCTATAACGATGACAAGGGCGAAGATATCACGGTCGGTGATGTTCCTGAGGATATGAAGGAGCTGGCTGAAGAATGGCGTACCAAACTCGTGGAGCAGATCTGCGACCTGGATGAAGAGCTGATGCTGATGTATCTGGAAGGTGAAGAACCCTCCGTGGAAGATATGAAGGCGGTTCTCAGAAAGGCATGCTGTGAAGGCACCGCGATTCCGGTTACCTGCGGTACCGCGTACCGCAATAAGGGAATCCAGAAGATGCTGGATGCCGTAATCGAGTATATGCCGAGCCCGTTGGACGTTCCGGCGATCCAGGGCACGACTTTGGATGGTGAAGAAGATCACAGAAATTCTTCAGACGAGGAACCGTTCTCCGCACTTGCGTTCAAGATTATGACGGATCCGTTCGTCGGGAAACTGGCTTACTTCCGTGTCTACTCCGGAACTCTTAATTCCGGTTCCTATGTATTCAATTCTTCGAAGCAGAAGAAAGAGCGCGTCGCGCGTATACTGCAGATGCATGCGAACAAGAGGATGGAGCTGGATAAGGTGTACTCGGGTGATATCGCAGCCGCGATCGGCCTGAAGTTTACGGGTACGGGTGATACACTCTGCGATGAGACACATCCGATTATCCTGGAATCCATGGAGTTCCCGGAACCGGTTATCGAGCTCGCGATTGAGCCGAAGACCAAAGCCGGACAGGAAAAACTGGGTGTTGCCCTTTCGAAGCTTGCGGAAGAGGACCCGACATTCAGACAGCATACGAATGCTGAAACAGGCCAGACGATCATTGCCGGCATGGGCGAGCTGCATCTTGAGATTATCGTCGACAGACTGCTGCGTGAGTTCCATGTTGAGGCAAATGTAGGCGCCCCGCAGGTTGCCTATAAGGAAACATTCGGAAGAGAAGTGACGGAAGAGTACAAATACGCGAAGCAGTCCGGCGGTCACGGCCAGTACGGACACTGCAAAATCATCTTCTCCCCGCAGGATCCGAACGGCGACAACCTCTATTCGTTCGAAAGCACGGTTGTCGGCGGATCGATTCCGAAGGAATATATCCCGGCTATCGATGACGGTATCCAGGAAGCTATGAAGGCCGGTACGCTTGGCGGATATCCGGTTGTCGGCATTCACGCGAATGTCTACGACGGTTCCTACCATGAAGTCGACTCGTCTGAAATGGCTTTCCATGTAGCAGGATCCATGTGCTTCAAGGAAGCGATGAGAAAGGCTGATCCGATTCTTCTTGAGCCGATCATGAAGGTCGAGATCACGACTCCGGAAGAATACATGGGCGACGTCATCGGCGATGTCAACTCCAGACGCGGCAGAATCGAAGGAATGGAAGATATCGGCGGCGGAAAGCAGATCAACGGTTTCGTACCGCTTTCCGAAATGTTCGGTTACGCGACAGACCTTCGTTCACGTACGCAGGGACGCGGCAACTACTCGATGTTCTTCGAGAGATATGAGCCGGTACCGAAAAATGTGGCTTCTAAGATCCTGAATTTCAAGGATTGAGGCATTTAAAGGCGAAAAAGCCGCAGCAGAAGCAAAAAGCCTTGCAAAAGCAGGAGCTTGTTAGTATAATTACGATTAGCGTTTTTTAAACTATCTAAGGAATCAATTATGCCATAAGGCGATTTATTCAAGGAGGATTTACTACAATGGGTAAGCAGAAGTTCGAGAGAACCAAACCGCATGTAAACATCGGAACAATCGGCCACGTCGATCACGGCAAGACCACTCTGACAGCTGCGATCACACTCGTCCTTGCAAAGAGAGTTCCGTGCCCGGGCAACCAGCTCGTTGAGTTCGGCAACATCGACAAGGCTCCGGAAGAAAGAGAACGTGGTATCACGATCAATACAGCCCACGTTGAATATGAAACTGAAAAAAGACATTACGCTCACGTTGACTGCCCAGGCCATGCTGACTACGTCAAGAACATGATCACCGGTGCTGCTCAGATGGACGGCGCGATCCTCGTTGTTGCTGCTACAGACGGCGTTATGGCTCAGACAAAAGAGCACGTTCTTCTTGCTCGCCAGGTTGGTGTTCCGGCTATGGTCGTGTTCCTCAACAAGTGCGATATGGTTGACGATGATGAGCTTCTTGAGCTCGTTGAAATGGAAGTTTCCGAACTTCTTACAGAGTATGAATTCAGCGAGGACACACCGATCGTTCGTGGTTCCGCTCTTCAGGCTCTGAATGATCCGGACGGCAAGTGGGGCGATGCTGTTATGGAACTGCTCGCTGCTGTTGACGAATGGATTCCGGAACCGGTCCGTGATACGGATAAGCCGTTCCTGATGCCGGTCGAAGACGTCTTCACGATCTCCGGACGTGGTACTGTTGCTACAGGCCGTGTTGAAAGAGGTACTCTGAAGGTTATGGATCCGGTCGAAATCCTCGGCGTTAAGGAAAAGGTCGATACATCTGTTGCTACAGGTATCGAAATGTTCCACAAGCTGCTGGATCAGGCGGAAGCCGGCGACAACATCGGCGTTCTGCTTCGTGGTATTGACCGTACCGGTATCGTCCGTGGACAGGTTGTTGCTAAGCCGGGTTCTGTTACCTGCCACCACAAGTTCACCGCTCAGGTTTACGTTCTGACCAAGGATGAAGGCGGCCGTCATACACCGTTCTTCAACAACTACAGACCGCAGTTCTATTTCAGAACAACTGACGTCACTGGCGTTATCACTCTTCCGGAAGGCACAGAAATGTGCATGCCCGGCGACAACGTCGAGATGACTATCGAACTGATTCATCCGATCGCTATGGAACAGGGTCTTACCTTCGCTATCCGTGAAGGCGGACGTACAGTCGGTTCCGGCCGTGTTGCCAGCATCATCGAATAATCACAATAGAGAAATAATACTTCAGAACCCCGCATAATAAGCGGGGTTCTGTTTATTTCCGAAGTTTTGCGAAAAACGGAACGGTTGACGCATCATGGGGTTAGTGGTAAAATATCGTTTTGACCGGGGGCCGGTTTTTCGGGATTCGGTTGGATGAGAATGAGAGGGGTTTGAAGACAAAGAATCCATTTTACAGATTCTTTTAGTATGATTTGAAAGGGGATCAGATTATGAAGACAAAACAGATGAGAACAGTTCTTCTCGCGGCGGCTGTTGCCTGTTCAATTGGTATCGTTGGCTGTGGGAGCACGGGCTCGATCTCTTCTCTGACGGACAATGACTCTACCGCGGCATTGACAGAGGATACAGCAGCAGTCGAGCAGACAGCTACAGCTGCCGGAACTGTCACTACGGCCGGCAATGAGAGCACTGAAAATCAGGGTCAGGCTGTTCTTCCGGAGATTCAGGCCCAGACGATTGAGACGGAACCGGCAGCGGACAATGCAGGTGCCGCGGAAGCAGAAACTGCCACGGAGCAGGCGGACGATACGGCTGCAGCTGATACGGCTGCAACTGATACAGCTGAACCGCAGGCAGAAGCTGCGAACTCTGAAAACGCAGCTCAGGATGATGAGGCGGCTACCCTTCCCGCAGCTTCAGCTGACGCAGCGGGCGCTGAGGAAGACAATGAACCGGTTTATGAGAACGATGAGGATGCGGAAGCTGTCGCTGCCGCTGACGCGATCGATGTAGCTGAGACAGACGAAGGCGGAGCTCATGGTGAAGGCAACACGGCTACTGTAATCGCCGATGATGTCAATGTCCGTTCTTATCCTGAAGTTGACGAAGATGACGACAACGTCCTCGGAACTCTGTCTTATGGCGATGTGGTTACGGTTCTCGGCAATGAGGAAGGCTGGTACAAGATTGAGTTCGAGGGCCAGACCGGTTACGCGAACGCCAACTTCTTCGAATAATTCGATATCTATATGCACACTTGAAGAGGAACATCCCTGCACGGGATGTTCCTCTTTTCGTTAAGTCCAGGTGACGCGTGCCGAACAGCCGCACGGCAGCACGAGGCCGCTCGCGCGGACCGGCAGGCCGATTTCTTCCGCTTCCACGGATGACGGTGCCGGACGGCCGCCGGAAGCTTTAAGGGCGGAAGAGAGCATGTAAGTGAGAACACCGGGCTGGAGGCCTGTGGTGTAAGAGTTCAAAAGGAAAAACAGCGGTTCCTCGCTTAGGAGAGCGGCGCAGTCCTTTAGAAGCGGGTAGATCGTCTCTTCGAGTTTCCAGATTTCGCCCTTCGGTCCCCTTCCGTAGGAGGGAGGATCCATGATGATCGCGTCATAGCGGTTTCCGCGTCTCAATTCACGTTGGACAAATTTACTGCAGTCATCGACAAGCCAGCGTACAGGCTTTTTTCCGAGGCCTGAGAGTTCCGCGTTTTCATGAGCCCAGGTGACCATACCCTTGGAAGCGTCGACATGGGTGACGGAAGCGCCGGCAGCAAGGGCTGCGCAGGTCGCGCCTCCGGTATAGGCAAACAGATTGAGAACCCTTATGGGGCGGCCGCTTTTCGTGATGAGGCTGTAGAACCAGTCCCAGTTGACGGCCTGCTCCGGAAAGAGGCCCGTATGCTTAAAGGCAAAGGGCTTCAGACGGAAGTTCAGTTCGGCTTCCGGAAGAGCGTAGTGTATATCCCAGCTTTCGGGAAGGTCGAAGAATTCCCAGCTTCCGCCGCCTTTGGAGCTTCTGTGATAATGACCGTTCGGTTTCTTCCAGCCACTTTGAGTCTTTTCGGTCTGCCAGATCACCTGCGGGTCCGGTCTTACAAGGCAATAGCTGCCCCAGCGTTCCAGTTTTTCTCCGCCAGAAGCGTCGAGTACTTCAAAGTCTTCCCAGTTTTCAGCGATCCACATAATGCCTCCGTCTTATTTGGAAATAGAATGTACTCTTTATGTTACCCGAAGAGGGATGAAGAATGCAAGTATTCCTGCTGAACTCATTGTAGAGACAGGTGTTGCAGGAACATCAGGAGAAACGAAGTGAGTTGACAGTAAAATGCATTTCACCTAAAATTAATTTTGTATGCGATGAAGAAGGTAACACAGACCGCGCAAGGAGACAGATTATGAAAAAATACAGTGAGATGACAAGGGAAGAACTGCTTCTTGAAAAGGAAGCTCTCGAAAAGGAATTCGAAGAGTATAAAAAGAAGAGACTGAATCTGGATATGTCCCGAGGAAAACCCAGCAAGGCACAGCTGGATCTTTCAAATGAGATGATGGATGTTCTGGACTCTGACAGCTATTTCCTGGATGAGACAGGCACGGACTGCAGAAATTACGGTATTCTGGAAGGCATCCCGGAAGCGAAAAAGCTGATGGGCGCAATGTCGGAAGTGGGTCCGGACGATATGATCATCTACGGGAATTCTTCCCTGAACGTGATGTTTGATACTCTGGCACGTTCCTGGGCTCATGGCGTATGCGGTGAAACACCCTGGTGCAAGCTGGATCAGAAAGTAAAATGGCTCTGCCCGGTGCCGGGATATGACCGGCATTTCCGTATCACGGAATATTTCGGACTGGAAATGATCAACATCCCGATGACCGAAACCGGGCCGGATATGGACCTCGTGGAACAGTATGTCAACAATGATCCGATGGTGAAGGGAATCTGGTGCTGCCCGAAGTATTCGAATCCTCAGGGCTATACCTATTCCGAAGAAACCGTTCACCGTTTCGCTGCCCTTACTCCCGCGGCGAAGGATTTCAGAATTTACTGGGACAACGCCTATTCGATTCATCATCTCTATGAGGATGAGGACGAACAGGATTACCTGCTTGAGATCCTGGAGGAGTGCCGCAAAGCCGGTCATCCGGATATCGTATTTAAGTTTATCTCCACGTCCAAGGTAACATTTCCCGGATCGGGAATCGCGGCGGTTGCCGCGTCGAAGAAGAATCTTGAGGACATCAAGAAGCAGCTGACCGTCCAGACGATCGGTCACGACAAGTTGAATCAGTTAAGGCATGTACGCTTCTTTGGAAATATCGCGAATATGCGCGCCCATATGATGCGCCACGCGGAGATTCTTCGTCCGAAATTTGAACTGGTGCAAAAGGCTCTTCAGGATGAACTGGGCGAGCTTGGTATTGCGAACTGGACCAATCCGAGGGGCGGATATTTCATCTCATTTGACTCCATGGACGGCTGCGCGAAGGCAATTGTCGCGAAGTGCGCGGACGCAGGTGTGAAAATGACTCCCGCCGGCGCCACCTATCCGTACGGAAAGGATCCGCATGACAGCAATATCCGTATCGCGCCTTCGTTCCCGAAGGAAAGGGAACTGAAGAAGGCCTGCAGTATCTTTACACTGGCAGTCCGGATCGTCAGCATTGAAAAACTTCTGGGTGAGATCTAAAGAGTAATAAAGAAGCAATAAGGGGAGCAGTATGGGGAATACGGATTTGTTTGAGAAAAACGAAATTCCCGGGGAACTGCCTGAAGAGGATTCCGAAAAGGTGCTGATGAGTGGGGAGGAAGCACCGGAGGAACTTTCGGAAGAGGCAGAGCCCATAGAACAAGCAGAACAGGCAGAGTCTGCAGAACAGGCAGAAGAAGCTGAACCTGCAGAAGAAACTCCTGAGGAGGAGCTTCTGAGGCTGGAGGCGGAAGAGGCGGCCGCGGAGGCGGCTGCCGCCGAAAAAGCCAGAAGGAAAAAGCGCCTCGGAACGATCGGACTTCTTACGACTTTCGTAGTGATTCTTTTGGCTGTCGGCGGTGCTCTGTTCGGCGTCTATTATCATTATGTGGATTATTACAGGACCCATTTTTATGAGGGGACGAGCATTAACGGAAAGGATGTTTCATTTAAAACCGTTGATGAAGTGAAGCAGATGATTGTAGACGGCATAGCGGAATATGAACTGCGGATCGATGAAAAGGACGGCAAGGACGAAAAGCTGACCGCTGAAGAACTGGGCTGGCACTATGTGGATGATCACAAGGTGGATACCCTCATGGAAGATCAGGATACCTGGCACTGGTTCAGCCACAGAATTGATCCGCTCGAGTACAATCTTGCCGCCGGGACGGATTATGACCGTGAGATGGCAAAGGAAGCCATTTCAAAACTCAAATGTTTTACATCGAAGGATATCAAGGCTCCCAAGGATGCCTGTCTCGGAGAGCAGAAAGACGGATTCTATGCCGTAGTTCCTGAGGAGGAAGGCAATGAGCTGGATCCGAAAAAGGCGGAAGAGACGATTCTGAAAGCCCTGGACGAGGCGGCGGAAAGTGTCAGTCTGGAAGAGCCCGACTGCTACCTGCATCCGAAGATCTTCTCGGACAATGAGAACCTGTGCAGACGCAGAGATGAGTGGAACAGGCTTCTCAATATCTATCTCGCCTATGATTTCGGTGAGAACGGCGAGCTGATCAACGGAGAGTTCCTGAAGCCCTATATCACGGATGACGGCGAACATGTCACGCTTTCCATGGACTGGGTCGAAGATGAAGTGAGAAGCTGGGCCGGAAAATACGATACCTTCGGACTCGAAACGAGCTTTACCACGCATGACGGCAGTGTCGTGACGGTTCCCGAAGGCGGAGACTACGGTTGGTGCCTGGACAGGGAAGAGACAGCGAAGGAGCTTAGGGAGCATCTTGAAAATGCCGAACGCGGCGATTTCGTGCCTGTATGGCTGTACAAAGGCATGGGATGGAGCAATAATGGCCTGACCGGAACGTATGTGGAGGTCAGTATTTCCGAGCAGCATCTGTGGTGCTATAAGGACGGAGAACTGGTACAGGACGCGGATGTCGTAACCGGCGCGCCGACGCCTGAAAGAGAGACCATCCGGGGAATTTTCGCCATTGACGCGAAAAAATCTCCCGCCGTTCTGGGAAGGATGGACGTTCAGGGATATTCCTCACCTGTCAGCTACTGGTGCCCGTTCAACGGAGGCCAGGGACTTCATGACGCGCCATGGAGGGGAGCGTTTGGAGGAAGCATTTACACTTCCAACGGTTCGCACGGATGCGTCAATGTTCCTCCCGATAAGATGCAGGTGATCTATGACACCGTGGAAATCGGCACGGCAGTGGTCGTGTACTGACGCTCGGGATGAAGTAAAGGAGTGCTTATGGCAGATCAAAAGGAAGGTAAGAGGGAATCCTTCGGAGTTGTAAGGACGATCATTCTTATAGTCGCGATCGGCGTATTCTGTTTTTCCGCTTATCAGCTGTATAAAATATATGGCGGATATAAAGCGGCAAATGACGAATATGACGCGATCGAGCAATCATTTACAAAGGAATATGATGCGAACGAGCCGACGCCGACTCCGTCCGCGGATGCCGAAGTGGATGACACGGTGATCGAAGAGGAGCCGGAGGAAGATACTCCTGCCAAAGAAGGCGATAAAGAGGGGAAAGACGACAAAGCGGATCAAGAAGAAGAGGAGATGCTGGTTGAAGACGCCGAGCCTCCGATGAACGTGGACTGGGCGGAACTGAAAAAAGTCAATCCCGATATCACCGGATGGGTGTATGTGGAAGGAATGGACAATATCAGCTATCCCATTTGCCTCGGTGAAGACAACGATTACTATCTGCACCATACGTTCCGCAAAGAATCGGTATTTGCCGGAGCAATCTTTGAAGATTATCACAACAGCAGTGATTTCGCGGATCCGAATACCATCGTCTACGGACACAATATGCGGAACGGAAGCATGTTCGGCAAGCTGAAGTTCATGAGGGATCAGGCGAAATACGATGAAAATCCGTTCTTCTGGATCCTGACTCCGGACGGAAATTACCGCTATCATATTTTCGCGATTTTCCTGACGCCCGTGGATTCGGAAGTCTACACCCTGTTCAGCCAGAACAGCAATGAATTCCTCAGATGGGAGAGGAGAATCCAGGCACAGTCCGAAGTGAAGAACAGCGTACCTCTTTCGAGAAATGACAAGACCGTGGTTCTTTCAACCTGTACGTCGGATTCGTCAAAGCGCTGTGTCGTCATCGGAAAATGTGTCTCTTCAAAGAGGCCTGTGAGAAAGGCCAACGCGAGAAGATATCAGCCGGCGCCTCTCGTCACGAAGGCTCCCGGCAATCCCGCGATTCCGGACATTCTCGAACGGGATCAGCAGCCGGCCACATCCGGACTTCGTGAAGGCGACGAGATCCCGGAAGGAGAGGAGATGGCTGAGGGAGTTGTCCTGCCGGACGGAACGGTAAGGGAATACGGCGAGGAAATTCAGGACTGAGGATGGTTATAAAAACGGTGTGATCATTTCCAAAGAGGAAAGGAGTGCGTATGAACGAGCAGATTCGTGAGCTTCAGGAGATCATCGACAACCATAAAAAGATTGTGTTTTTCGGGGGAGCGGGGGTTTCTACAGAGAGCGGCATTCCCGATTTCCGCTCGCAGGACGGCCTGTATTCGATGCAGTACAAGTACCCGCCCGAAACGATCATCAGCCATAGTTTCTTTATGAGAAATCCGGAGGAATTCTACCGTTTTTATACGGATAAGATGCTGATCCTCAATGTGGAACCGAACGCCGCCCATAAGAAGCTTGCCCAGATGGAGAAAGCGGGAAAGCTGATCGCCGTCGTTACGCAGAATATCGACGGTCTGCATCAGAAGGCCGGAAGTGAAAAGGTCTTTGAGCTTCACGGCTCGATCCACAGAAATTACTGCACAAAATGCGGCAAATTTTTCGGCCCCGAATATATCGCGGATGCCGGGAAGAAAGGAAAGGAACCGGGAGGAAGCTATGTTCCTCACTGTGACAGCTGCGGCGGCACGATCAAGCCGGATGTCGTTCTTTACGAGGAAGGGCTTGACAACGGCATTATCCGGGGAGCGGTAAAGGCCATCTCCGAAGCGGACTGCCTGATCATCGGCGGAACTTCGCTGATTGTCTATCCGGCTGCCGGACTCGTGGACTATTTCCAGGGAGACAAGCTGGTATTGATCAACAAATCTCCGACTTCGCGGGACCGCTACGCGGATCTTGTAATCGCGGCCCCGATCGGGGAGGTATTTTCACAGATCCGTATATGAAAATGAGTCTTGCAAGAGGCTGAAAGCTGTGTTAAGATAGAGGCTCGTGAGAGTTTTTGTTCCTTGTCTTTCGCCCAAAACGAGGGGTGAAAGGCCAAATGACCAGAAGGAGGTTGGGTAGTTATGAACAAATATGAACTTGCACTTGTCATCAGCGCGAAGCTGGATGATGAAGCGCGTACGGCGGTTCTTGACCGTGCGAAGGAGTATATCTCCCGTCATGGCGGTGTCGTCGGTGAAACAGAAGAGTGGGGAAAGCGCAAGCTTGCCTACGAAATTCAGAAGCAGACTGAAGCTTATTATTACTTCGTTCAGTTTGAAGCTGAAGGCGAAACACCGAACGAACTCGAAGGCCGCATGAGAATCATGGACAATGTCCTCAGATATCTTGTCGTCCGCAAGGGTGAAAACGATGTCTTCTCCGTAGTACCGGAAAAGACGGAAGAAGCTCCGGCTGAAGAAGAAGCTGAAGAAGCTCCGGCTGAAGAAGTCGAAGAAGCTCCGGCTGAGGAAGAAGCTGAAGAAGCTCCGGCGGAAGAAGCGGCAGAGGCAGCTGAAGAATAAGTTCTCAGAAATTCCCTGTTCACGGTATCTGCTTTAAGGATGATCCCGGACGGAGAAATCCTTGGTTCCTCAAAATGATGGAATGGCATAGATCAACATTTAGATAGAAAAGAGGCAGAATATGAATACAGTGATATTAATGGGACGTCTGACAAGAGACCCGGAGATTCGTTACTCACAAGGAGACAGCCAGAACGCGGTAGCGCGTTTTTCGATTGCCGTTGACCGCCGGTTCAGAAGAGACGGCGGACAGGAAGCAGACTTCTTTGACTGCAGCGCATTCGGACGCAGCGCCGAGTTTGTGGAAAAGTACCTGAAAAAGGGCGTGAAAATCGTTCTCCAGGGAAGAATTGAGAATAACAATTATACAAACCGCGAAGGACAGAAAGTTTACGGCACCAGGATTGTGGCCGAAAACATCGAATTCGCGGAGAGCAAGGCAGCCAGCCAGTCTTCGGCGGCTCAGTATCAGGCACCGCAGGGTGCGCCGGCATTTGGCCGCGACGATGCTCCGGCATCTCAGGCGAAGTCAGCGCCAGAACCGGTTGCGGAAGGCTTCATGAACATACCGGACGGTATCGACGAGGAGCTTCCGTTCGCCTGATCAACGTGAGCCAGGCGCCTCAGACACATTGGCTGCAGGCTATGATTTCCATGCGATGAAAGGGCACGCGGAGATGATCATAAAAGCGTGCCGTACCTAAGATATGAGGAGATAAGAGAACTATGGCTTTTCAAAGATCAACAAGTGAAGGCGGTTTCAGAAGAAAAGGCGGTTTCCACAGAAGAAAGAAAGTCTGTGTATTCTGCGGCAAAGACAATGTCATCAGCTACAAGGATGTCAACAAGCTGAAGAGATTCATCTCTGAGAGAGGCAAGATCCTTCCGAGAAGAATCACAGGAAACTGCGCAAAACATCAGCGTGAAATCACCACAGCTGTCAAGCGTGCCCGTCATATGGCTATTCTTCCGTACGTACAGGATTAATTCCCGCGTACGAAGGCAGCAAGTGTGTACGATTAGGAATCACAATCTTAAGGAATGTGCTATAATGAAACCGTTACCGCTTTCTTGCGGCAGCGGTTTTATTTTTCTCATTTTGAAAAGGAGTACAAATTATGGATGCGATTGCGTTGGGCGAGATCCTCATTGACTTTATTCCCGGCACAGAAGAAGCCAGCTATGTAAGGAATCCCGGCGGCGGACCTGCAAACGCGGCAGTTGCCATGGCCAGAAACGGACTTGATGTCGGTATGTATACCAGAATGGGAAATGACGACTTCGGACGTTTCCTTTCAAAAACGATGGCGGAGTACGGAGTTAAGATCCTTACTCCGGAACTCACGGATGAAGCCGTGACAACGATGGCATTCGTAACACTCTATCCGGGCGGGGAAAGAAGCTTTACATTTGCGAGAAAACCCGGAGCGGATATGCTTCTTAGGAAGGAAGACCTGAAGGACGAGGAGATCGCGTCGACGAAACTCGTGCACGCGTCTTCATTTTCCATGTCTGAAGAGCCCGAGGCGGAAGCAACGGTGACGTTCATGAGGAAGGCTCATGAGATGGGGAAGCTGGTCGCGTTCGACATCAACTACAGAAATGTTGTGTGGAATGACGACAAGGAAAAATGCGCCGAAGAAGTGAAGAAGATCCTCAAGTATGTCGATTTTCTGAAAATATCCGACGAAGAAGTGGATATGATCGGCGGCGAGGACAATGTCTTCGCGACAATGAAGGAATACGATATTGCCGCGGTTGTGGAAACTCTGGGAAGCAAAGGCGCGCAGTGCTTCTTCAACGGAGAAAAGATCTTCGTGGAAGGACGCAAGGCGAAGGCCGTGGATGCCACGGGATGCGGTGATGCCTTCTGGGGCGGCTTCCTTGCGAGCGTGCTCAACGCTCATGTGACAAAACCGGAGGATCTGACTACGGACATTTTGAAAAAGGCGATCATTTACGGCAATGTCGGAGGCTGGTGCTGCGTACAGGTGAAAGGCGGCATGTCCGCGCTTCCGACCAGGGAACAGATTGAAAAGGTCCTTCAGGAAGAAGCATGAATAATTCTCTGAAATTAACGGGAAAAATAAAATACTATCTCCAGTGGCCTCTCTATATGATTGTGCTGTGGACGGTCATGGCTGTGGTTCTGACCATTCGTTTCGGTACGGAAGCGGGCATCGTAAGCGGCGCTTTCATACTCGTATACACTCTGATCATACTGATCCTGTATTTCAGAGCCACGCCGGGCCTTATGACGGAGATGATCGCGTTCGCGACGCATTACGGACAGGTCCAGAAGAAAATCCTGAAGGAATTCGCCATGCCTTACGCGCTTCTCGACGAGAAGGGTGATGTCCTTTGGATGAATGACGCGTTCAGTGAGCTCATCGGCAAACAGCGGAAGTATTCCAAAAATGTGACGGAGCTGTTTGAAGAAGTGGAAGACGAGCATCTGCCGGCTTCCGAGAAGGCCTCGATGATCAGGGTCGAGAAAGAAGGGAAAGTCTTCAGCGCCGAGATGAAACGCGTGTACGCGGATGAGCTTCTGGATAACGCCAGTCCTCTGGCGTCTCCGGGAGGAGCGGATTATCTGATTGCGCTCTGCCTGTACGACGAGACGAAGCTTGTCCGGGCCTTCAGGGAACTGGAAGCCAATACGGTGGTTTTCGGGCAGGTCTTTGTCGACAACTACGAGGAAGTCCTCGAAGGGGTGGAGGATGTCCGCCGTTCCCTGCTCATGGCGCTTGTTGAGCGGAAGATCATGAATTATTTCCGCAACAAAGACGGCATCCTGAGAAAGCTGGGACACGACAAGTATTTCTTCGTCATCAAGAGAAAGTCACTGGAAGAATGCGCGGAGGGACATTTTTCAATCCTCGATGAGGTGAAAACCGTCAATATCGGAAATGATATGTCCCTGACGCTTTCAATTGGAATCGGATACGGTTTTGATACTTATCTGCAAAATGCCGACGCTTCCAGCAAGGCTCTGGAACTTGCCCTCGGACGCGGCGGCGACCAGGCGGTCGTTCAGGACGGAGTCCGGACGCGTTTTTACGGCGGCAAGTCCGAGTCGACCGAAAAGATGACCCGCGTAAAGGCCAGGGTGAAAGCCCATGCGCTGCACGAAATCATAGACGGAAAAGCCCGTCTGGTGGTCATGGGACACCGTATGTCCGACATCGACGCGATCGGTGCCGCGATCGGCATTTACCGCATCGCGAAAACTGCGGGCAAGATGGCGCATATCGTAGCGGACGATGTGGATCCGCAGGTTCAGGAAGTCATCGCCGGATTCCGGAAGGATCCGGAGTATGAGAAAGAGCTGTTTATCGACCGAGAGCGCGCGATCGAACTGACCGGGCCGGATACGGCGCTTGTCATCGTGGATACCAACAGAAGCGGATATACGGCCTGTGAAGAACTGCTGGCCCTTACGAATACGGTTGTGGTGCTGGATCATCACAGGCAGGGCGATGAACGGATCCGGGAGGCTGTTCTGAGCTATATTGAACCCTATGCATCCAGCGCCTGTGAAATGGTCGCGGAGATTGTCCAGTACTTCAGTGAGGATATGAAACTCCGTCCGATCGAAGCGGACGCGATGTATGCCGGTATTGTAGTGGATACGGGGAATTTCACCTCGAGGACCGGCGTCAGAACTTTCGAGGCAGCGGCTTACCTGCGCCGCAACGGTGCGGATATCACACGCGTAAGAAAAATGTTCCGCGAAGACGCGGACGATCTTATGGCGAAGGCGACGGTTGTCTCTCATGCTGAGATCTTCGATAACAGCTACGCGCTTTCGGTATGCGATCCCAAAGGGCTTCATTCGCCGACCGTCGTTGCCGCGCAGGCCGCAAATGAGCTCCTCAACATGAGTGGAGTCAAAGCTTCGTTTGTATTAACGAATTATAACGGACAGATTTACATCAGCGCACGCGCAATTGATGAAGTCAATGTGCAGCTGATTATGGAACGGCTCGGCGGGGGCGGCCATCTCAATATGGCGGGAGCCCAGATTCCGGACCTTACAATCAGTGAGGCAAAAGAACTGCTGATCCGTACAATCAGGGAAATGAAAGAGGAAGGAGATATCTGAACCATGAAAGTGATTCTGCTTCAGGATGTAAAATCTCTCGGAAAAAAGGGAGATGTTGTCAACGCCAGCGACGGTTACGCGAGAAATATGCTGTTTCCGAAAAAGCTCGCGGTCGAGGCTACGGATTCCAACCTGAAAGATCTTGCCGCAAAGAAGCGCGGTGAAGAGAAAATGAAGGCGGAAGCCCTGGCGGCGGCTGAAAAACTGAAAGAGGAGATCGAGGCCCGCGAGGTGAAGATCGCCATTAAGGTCGGAAGCGCAGGCAGGACATTCGGTTCCGTTTCCGCGAAGGAAATCGCCGAAGCCGTGAAAGACCAGCTCGGACTTGATATTGATAAGAAGAAACTGCAGCTTGCGGCTCCGTTAAAGGAAGTCGGAACGACCACCGTGGATCTGAAACTCCACCCGAAGGTCACCGCGGGACTGAAGGTTCATATCGAAGGAGCCTGATACTGATGGAAGAAGCGCTGATCAGAAGGATCCCGCCTCACAACAATGAGGCGGAGAAGTCGGTCATCGGATCGATGCTGATGAACGCGGACGCGGCGATGAAGGCGATCGGGATTCTGCATGCGGAGGATTTCTATGACCGCTCGAACGCCCTGATCTTTGAGACGATGAAAGAGCTCAACGATGAGGGGAAGGCGATCGACCTGATTACCCTGCAGAACGCGCTGACCCGGAAGGATCTTCCGGAAGAATTC
Source organism: uncultured Eubacteriales bacterium (assembly GCA_900319795.1). Taxonomy (GTDB): domain Bacteria; phylum Bacillota; class Clostridia; order Lachnospirales; family Lachnospiraceae; genus Chordicoccus. The sequence goes on from ONPU01000013.1 coordinate 39,399, forward strand.
CGGAATATGAGCTTTGTGCGGGATCTGCTTTCTTCGGTACCGACTTCGGCAAATGTCGTGGAATATGCGAATATTGTCAGAGAAAAGGCGACACTTCGGCGCCTTATTTCTGTTGCGGCCGGGATTGAGGAAAACTGCTATAAAGAGCAGGACGAAACGGAGCAGATTCTCGACAGGGCGGAAAAAGACATTTTCGGTGTTTTGCAGCAGCGTTCCGCCTCGCGCTCCGTTCCGATCGGAGACATTGTATTTGAAGCGCTTGACGCCATTTCTTCGGCAGCCAAGTCAGACAGTTCCGTTACGGGACTCGAAAGCGGGTTCCGGGATCTGGACGCGAAAACCTCCGGGTTCCACGGATCGGAGCTGATCCTTGTGGCAGCCCGTCCGGCTATGGGAAAGACGTCATTTGTCCTCAATATCGCGGAATATATGGCATTTAAGAAAAATATTCCCTGCGCGATCTTCTCATTGGAAATGTCCGCGGGCCAGCTGATGAACCGTCTGCTCTCACTGGTTTCGCATGTCGATTCCCAGAAAATAAGGACCGGGCAGTTAAATGACAGCGAATGGGACAAGCTGGTCGAAGCCTCGGGGATTATATCGGGATCCGGTCTTGTAATCGACGACACTCCGGGTATCACGATTCAGGAATTCCGTTCGCGCGCGAGAAAGTACAAGCTGGATTCGGATATCCAGGCGATCTTTGTCGACTACCTTCAGCTGATGGCCGGCAGCGGCCGGGGCGGAGATAACCGTCAGCAGGAAATTTCCGATATTTCCCGCGCACTGAAGTCTCTGGCCCGTGAGCTCGATATTCCCATTATCGCCCTGTCACAGCTGAACCGCGGCGTCGAGACGAGAGAGGACCACAGACCGATGCTCTCCGACTTGAGAGAATCGGGCGCGATTGAACAGGATGCCGACGTTGTCATGTTCATCTATCGTGACGAATACTACCATAAGGATGTTGAAGAGAATAAGAATATTGCGGAAATCATCATTGCCAAGCAGAGAAACGGCCCGATCGGGACCATTAAACTGGTATGGATTCCGGAACTGACGAAGTTCGCGAACAGAGAGCGCTCCCCGCGAAGCTGAAGATTGACAGATAGGCGCTTCGATGTTTTAATTGTGTTGTTTGCGAATTGTGAATCCGAAACCGTGAGGAGAAAGGGATTCGGATCAACACAACGGAGGATGTGAGACCTTCGGCTTTAGAAGAGGAGAGATTATTATGTACACATTTGACGACATCTTAAAGACAGATCCGGAAATCGCCGGCCTGATCCAAAAGGAGTTTGAACGCCAGAATTCACATATTGAGCTGATCGCTTCCGAAAACTGGGCAAGCAAGGCCGTCACCAGCGCTCTTGGTACAATCCTTACGAACAAATACGCGGAAGGCTATCCCGGACATCGTTATTACGGCGGGTGCGAATTCGTCGACGAGATCGAGAACCTTGCGATTCTGCGCGCAAAGAAGCTTTTCGGCTGCACTTACGCGAATGTTCAGCCGCATTCCGGCGCGCAGGCGAACATGGCAGTCTTTTACGCGCTGCTTCAGCCGGGCGACACCTACATGGGCATGTCCCTCGATGAAGGCGGACATCTGTCTCATGGTTCGCCGGCCAATATTTCCGGCAATTATTTCAATGCGGTACCGTACGGAGTAGACGAGAACGGCTTTATTGACTACGATCGCTGCCTTGAGATCGCGAAGGAATGCCGTCCGAAGATGATCATCGCCGGTGCCAGCGCATATTGCAGAACAATTGATTTCAAGAAGATGCGCGAAATCGCTGACGAAGTCGGCGCGTATCTTATGGTGGATATGGCCCATATCGCGGGCCTGGTCGCGACTGGTTACCATCCGAGCCCGATTCCGTATGCGCACGTGGTAACAACGACGACACATAAAACTCTGCGCGGTCCCCGCGGCGGCATGATCCTTTCTTCCGAGGAGTTCGCGAAAGAGCATAAGCTCAACAAGAGCATCTTCCCGGGAACCCAGGGCGGCCCGCTGATGCACTGCATCGCGGCAAAAGCGGTGATGCTGCTTGAAGACCTTCAGCCTTCTTACGTGGACTATGCAAGAAGGGTCGTTGAAAATGCCAAGGCTCTTTCCGAGGGTCTTATGAACCGCGGCGTGAACATCGTGACCGGCGGCACGGACAACCATCTGATGCTGGTCGATCTCAGAGGACTGGAGCTTACGGGCAAGGAACTGGAAGCAAGGCTTGACGAAGCATTTATCACAGCCAATAAGAACACGGTTCCGAGGGATCCGAGATCCCCGTTCGTGACATCCGGCTTAAGACTCGGTACACCCAGCGTGACAACCAGAGGCATGAATACGGAAGATATGGATCGGATTGCCGAGGCGATTGTCATGGTGAAGGAATCCGCGGACAATATTCCGGCAGCAAAGGCCATTGTGGCTGAGCTGACAGCGAAGTATCCGCTGGAATAAGTTTTTATAAGAATCTTAAAGGGCAGTAATATGGCGAGTAAACGGACATCCGAAATACTGGCAATTTTTGATGAGATGTATGGCACGGACTGGAGGTGCTACCTGAAGCATGAAAATGCGGGCCAGCTCCTCATTGCCACAATTCTGAGCGCCCAGTGTACGGATGCCCGCGTCAATCTGGTAACCGAAGACCTGTTCCGGAAATATCCGGATATGCAGGCCTTTGCCAACGCGGATCTGAAGGAACTGGAACAGGATATCCATCCCTGCGGGTTTTATCACAACAAGGCGAAAAATATCATCGCCTGCGCAAAAATGCTCGTAGAACAATACGGCGGGGAAGTGCCTTCCGATATTGACGCGCTGACTGCATTGCCGGGCGTAGGCAGAAAGACTGCCAACGTGATCAGAGGGAATATTTTCGACATTCCCAGTATCGTTGTCGATACGCATGTGGGACGGATTTCCAGACGTCTCATGATGACGGAAGAGACGGATCCGGTAAAAGTGGAATACGATCTCATGAAGAAACTTCCAAAGGATCATTGGATTCTGTGGAATCTTCACCTGATCACCTTCGGACGGGAACGATGCACGTCCCGTTCTCCGAAATGCGAAGGCTGCCCCTTCATGAAGTATTGCAAAGAACACAAAGGAAAAGCGAAGGATTCGAAGTAAAGAGGTACATGAATTATGATGAACAGAAAAACACAGAAAATCGTAGTTGCGGTCATCGCTGTCGTCATCGCTCTGACGATGATCCTTTCGATGTTCGCGCCGGCTTTCGCTTAATTTGATGGCTTTCAGGCGGGGTCGAGAGTAAAGACGAATTCGGTGCCCACTCCGACCGTGCTGATCACGTTGATCCGCTGGCCGTGGGCCTGAATGATTTCTCTGACGATTGCCAGACCGAGGCCGGTGCCTTTGCGGTCCTTGCCGCGGGAGCTGTCGCCTTTGTAGAAGCGTTCCCAGATCGATGTGATCTCCGAGGAGGGGATGCCGATTCCTTCGTCTTTGACGGAGACATAACATTTTCCGAACTTTTCGGTGGTTTCCAGAGTGATCGTGGAATTTTTGCCGCTGAATTTGATTGCATTGTCGAGCAGGTTGTAGATAACCTGCTCGATTTTTTCACGGTCCGCATGTACGAGAAAGGTCTCGCCGCTCAGCACGAGATCAATTGAGATTTTCTTTTTACGGCAGGAGCCTTCAAAAACCGCCGCTGTTTTCTTCAGTTCCTCATTGATGTCAAAATCGCTGAGTGTCAGAATGACCTTGTTCTGATCCATGTCATTGAGCCGCAGAATATCCTGAGTCATCTTCACAAGGCGGTCTGTCTCTCCGGAAATGATCTTCAGATATTTCTCATGCATTTCAGGAGGAATGGTGCCGTCAGTCATGGCTTCGGTGAAGCCCTTGATCGAAGTGAGGGGGGAGCGGAAATCGTGACTGACATTGGAAATGAATTTCTTCTGATAATCCGCGTTTTTCTTCAGCTCGTCCGCCATGTAGTTCATGGTGTGGGCCAGGTCTCCCAGTTCATCTCCGGAATTGACGATGATCCGGTGAGCCAGATTCCCGGATGAAAATTCCTGCACGCCCTTCGTAATGCTCTTCAGCGGAAAATGAACCGAATAGACAAAGAAGACCAGGATGAGAAGTGACAGAACGAACAGTACGGCGAACAGAATGAGCAGTTTGTTCAGGATCCGGTCCCTTAAACGGACAACTTCATTCATAGGGGAACTGATCGCGATATAGCCGGAATTTCTCAAGGAACCGTTTAAGGGCAGCATGACATTCAGCATATCCTCAGCATATTCCCCGTAAAAATCGCTTACTTCATAATAGCCGGGACCGAAGACGGTATAGTCAAAACCGGCAATCTCGTGAGGGGATTCCGTATTCAGAGGTTTGGAAGTACACAGAAGCTCACGTCCCCGGCGGTCAAGGACGCGGATATCCGAATGGTTTGCTTTTGCCACCGCCTTCAGCTCATCGTAAAGCTGATCGATGGATTTTTCCCTGGAGGAGAGCGTTTCGGCGCAGATGGTGTTGATGGAATTGGCTTCTCTGTAAAAGGAAGCCGCCTGCTCCTTTGTCAGAACGGAATCAAGCAGCTGGGTGCCTAAAAGGAGCACCACGAAGACACTGACAAATGCCAGAATCACAAAACTCAATATGAATTTGAGGAGAAGCGTACGTTTCATTTTTTAAAATGCGGTCATTTCTTCTCGAATTTATAGCCGATGCCCCATACGGTGCCGATATTCCACCCATTTTCACCCTTGATCTTTTCGCGAAGGCGTTTGATATGGACGTCCACGGTTCGTGTATCTCCGACGTATTCATATCCCCAGATATGATCCAGCAGCTGTTCGCGCGTAAATACCTGGTTTGGCTGTGAGGCCAGAAAATAGAGCAGTTCAAGTTCCTTCGGCGGCATTTCAACCGGTTCCCCGTTATAGATGACAGCGTAGTTGGAGAGGTTGACAGTAAGGCCCGGATATTCGACGGAACGGATATGCTCCTGATCCTTCTTCCTGGAATCTTCCTTATTGCGGCTTCTTCGAAGGACCGCTTTAACGCGGGCGACCAGTTCTTTTGAGTCAAATGGTTTGACCATATAGTCGTCGGCGCCAAGCTCAAGTCCCAGCACCTTGTCAAATGTTTCGCCTTTCGCGGAGAGCATGATGATCGGCGTCTGGCGGATCTGCCGGATTTCCCGGCAGACTTCGTAACCGTCTTTTCCGGGCAGCATCAGATCCAGAATAACCAGATCCGGACTGAAGCTTCTGAATAGCTCAAGAGCCTGATAGCCGTCGCCGGCTGTACGGGTGTCGAACATCTCCTTTGTCAGGTAAAGCGAGATCAGTTCGGCAATATTGCTGTCATCATCTACAATCAGTATTCTCGGAATAGAAGCCATATGATTTCTCCGTTTTCAAAACCGGGCAACAATCGTATCAGAGCGTTACTTCAGCTTTGCTATAGTGACGCCTGCGTCTCCTTCGCCGAATTCACCGAGCCTGAAGGACGCGACATGGCGGTTTTTCTTCAGATACTTATGAACGCCGTTCCTCAGCGCGCCTGTTCCCTTGCCGTGTACAATCCGCACCTGCTCAAGGTGGGCCAGGGCGGCGTCGTCCAGATACTTGTCGAGTTCCGCGCAGGCTTCATCTACGGTTTTTCCCAACAGATTGATCTCCGGCGAGACGGAGAGGGATTTGCTGATCCTCACTTTCCCGGAGGAGGTACGATTCAGCTTGTCGGAACGGATTTCGTCCTCGTCCAGGAGGATCAGGTCATCGAGACGGACTTTTGTCCTCATGATTCCGAGGGTCACAAAGAGCCATCCCTTGGCATCCGGAAGTGTACTGACGGTTCCGTTGAGACCGAGGGACATGACCCGTACGGCGTCGCCGATCTTCAGATCCCCCGCTTTCAAGCTGCTTTTTTGCTGTTCATTCGAAGAAACAGTCCGGATATTGCTTTCCAGCTGCTCCATCCTGCCGCGAAGTTCCGTGCGGCGCTTTTCCATCTCCCGGGAATTGCCCCCGTGTTTGGAGTACCAGCTGATGGTTTTGTCGGCGTAGTCTTTTGCTTCCTGCAGAATCCTTCGTGCCTCTTCCGAGGATTCGGAGAGGGCGTGCTGTTTCTTCTCGGTAAACTCGCGCTCCTTTTTTGCGAGAGCAGCCTCTCTTTTTTCAAGTTCTCTCAGCTTGTTTTCAACCTCAGCCTCATCTGCCTCCAGCTTTTTGCGTTCCTCTTCCAGACCGCTGATGACATCTTCAAAGCTCTCATCTTCGCGGCTTATATATGCTTTCGCTTCTTCGATCAGATCTTCCGTGAGGCCGAGCTTTCCGGAAATGGCGAACGCGTTGCTCTTTCCGGGAATTCCGATGAGCAGCCTGTAAGTCGGAGAGAGTGTTTCCACGCTGAACTCGCAGCTGGCATTTTCCACAAGCGGAGTACGAAGAGCGTAGATCTTCAATTCGCTGTAATGAGTGGTCGCGATCGTACGAATACCTCGCCTGTGCAGGTGGTCGAGAATCGCGATGGCAAGAGCCGCTCCTTCGGTCGGGTCGGTTCCCGCTCCGAGTTCGTCAAAGAGGACGAGGCTCTTTTCGTCCGCGAGTTTCAAAAACTCGACGACATTGGTCATATGGGACGAGAAGGTTGAAAGCGATTGTTCGATGCTCTGCTCGTCACCGATATCCGCATAGACCTCTTCGAACATACAGATCCGGCTTCCGGCTCCCGCCGGAATATGCAGCCCCGAAAGTCCCATGAGAACCAGAAGTCCGCTGGTTTTTAAGGAAACGGTTTTTCCGCCTGTGTTCGGTCCCGTGATGACGAGAAGATCGAAATCCTCACCCAGGCGGATGTCGATCGGAACAGCTTTCTTTTTCGGAATCAGCGGATGTCTCGCCCTGCGGATATCGATAATTCCGTCATCGGCGATCTGCGGGCGCATGGCGTCCATTTCCAGAGCAAGATGCGCGCGGGCAAAGATAAAATCCAGATCCCGCATCAATTCGTAATTACTGCGGATGAAGCCGCTGTTCTCTCCAAGGAGCGCGGAAAGATTCGAAAGAATGATCTCGATTTCCTTCTGCTCCTGAATCTGAAGCTCACGTATCTCATTGTTCAGTCTGACGACGGAAGCCGGCTCGATATAGACGGTGGAGCCGGTTTTGCTCTGATCGTGGACAATGCCGGCAACCTGGCCGCGGTACTCGTTGCGGACCGGAATGCAGTATCGTCCGTCTCTGGTTGTGATCAGCGAATCCTGGAGATAGTTTTTGGCTTCCGAAGACACGATGCGCGTCAGCTCTGTCCGGATGCGTTCCGATGCAAGCCGGATCGAGCGCCGTACCTGCCGAAGCCCGGGAGAGGCATTGTCGGAAATTTCCTCTTCGGAAATAATGGCGCGGCGGATTTCCGCTGACACATTTGTGAGAGGTTCCAGCGCGCGGAACATCGGATCCAGCAGGTCCGGCTGTTCATCATCCCTTTCCCTTCTGGCATAGGCCTTCACGAGGGAGGTATTTTCAAGAAGCTTTGCCATTTCCAGTATTTCATGAATACCGAGCGTGCTTCCTATTTCGAGTCTCTTTAAGGAGGCGCGGATATCCGTGACGCTTCCGAATGAGATCGTGCCCTTTTTCAGGAGACGGCCAAGAGCGGCTTCCGTCTCGTCCTGCAGACGGATCACTTCCGGCAGGGAGGCGGACGGCTTCAAAGCCGCGCAAAGTTCTTTGCCCGGGAAGGAACCGGCGTATGAGACCAGAGAGCCGATGATTTTATCATATTCTAGTGTGTGAAGTACTTTCTCGTTCATGATCCCTATTTTACTCCAAGCGAAGCTCCAAGAAAAGGAGAAATGCCCGGGCGGGAGCGGACTACATTTTACACGTATGTAACAAATTGTTCATAATCGGATGCTATACTCTTTTTACTGTGACTGTAAACTCTTCGGGAATACTGTTATTTCAACAGAAATGTCTTTGGCTTAAAATCATGGACGAAGAAAACCGTTTCAACGAATCGGATAGTGAAGAGGAAGAGTCTTATTCCTTTATGCGGGAGACTGTTAAGAAACGGCCTCTCCGTTTTTCACGCATTCTTTTGAAAGCCCTGATGTTCCTTGGTGCAGGCGCCCTGTTTGGTGCGGCAGCGGCTTTTGTCTTTTTGCATGCCATCAAAGTGAACGCAGTTCCCTCAAATATTTCTGAAGAAGCGACCGTACAGAGCGAATCGGCGGAACAGACAGAAGTGATCGAACAGGCAGAGCCGACGGAACAGGCAGAGGCGACGGATCAGGCGGAGCCGACGGAAGCGACAGAGCCGACGGAAGTGATAGAGCCAACGGACCAGGCAGAGCCAACGGACCAGGCAGAACCGACCGCCCAGGTGGATCAGGCAGAGCAGCTCGAAACAGAAGTGACAGACATGAAACCGACGGAAGAGCCGGTTGAGGAAGAGGCCCGCGAAGAACAGGTTGAAGGAACGACCGGAATTCCGGGTGAAGAGGGCCCCGGGGAAAACAGCGCCGAGGCTGAAGAGAAACTCAACGCGGAGGCTCTCAACGAATACAAAAGACTCAATGAGGCAATAAGAGGAGTCGCGGAAGAAGCGGGGAAATCCCTTGTACAGGTTACCGGTATTACGGATTCGGTGGACTGGTTCAGCAATATCAACAGCGCGTCCCAGACCGGTTCGGGAGTGATCATCAGGGAAGAGAATGACCGTCTGATGATTCTGACATACAGGAATCTGGTCGCGGATGCCGGCCGTGTCGTTGTCACGATGAAAGACCAGTCGGTCCGCGCGGCTCTGGTTGTCGGGTCGGATCCGGTCACCAATCTGGCGGTAGTGTCCGTGCCATTTGACAGGGAATCGGATCGCGAGGAAATGGAATGGGCAGCGGTGAACATAGCGGATTCCGCGGAGGTCCGTACGGGAGATTCGGTGATTGCAATCGGGAATCCGTTGGGGTATAGTAATTCTGTTGTTTACGGAGAAGTGACATCTACCTCCGGGCATGTTTCGCTTACAGACAGTGAATACGGTTTGATTACGACCAATTGTGTGGGAAGCAGCCGGGGAAGCGGCATTCTCGTCGATCTCAACGGACAGATCGTGGGATGCATCATGCAGCAGTATTCAGATGAAAAATGGCCTCTCATCACAGCCGTTCCTTCCTCTTTACTGAAAGATATTGCTGACAGACTTTCGGACGGAAAAGTACCCGGATATGTCGGCCTGAAAGGGGAGAGCGTTACGGTACAGGTTGCGGAAGGAATCGATGTGCCGGCAGGCGTCTACATCACTGAAGTGGAGCCGGACTCGCCGGCGCTTGCAGCCGGTATCATGCCGGGAGATGTGCTGACGAAGATCGGAGATCTGGAAATCGCTGACATGCAAACGGTTTCCGAATGTGTGTTGGAAGCGGGACCGAATCAGGAACTGGAATTCACGGTTCTTCGGCGCGGCGCGGAAAAGGATGTCGAATTTTCATTTACAGTGACGGTTGGAGAACTTACGTGAGATTTATCAGTGAATTAAAAGACGGTGCCCGCATTCAGGACATTTATCTGTGCAAACACAAACAGTCGGCAGTGACGAAAAACGGAAAGAACTATGAATCTTTGATTCTGCAGGACAGAACGGGACAGATCGATGCGAAGATCTGGGATCCCAACTCGGACGCGATCGGAGAGTTTGAAGCTCTTGACTATATTTATGTGGCGGGGACAGTGAGCAATTTTAACGGATCCCTGCAGGCCTCGTTAAAGCAGGTGAGGAAGGCGGATGAGGGAGAGTATTTTCCCGCGGATTATCTGCCGATGACCAAGCAGAATACGAAGGCCATGTATCAGGAACTGATGAGTTTTGCTGCAAGCGTGAAGAACCCTTATCTCTCCGAGCTTCTGAAAAGCTTTTTCGTGACGGATAAGGCATTCGCATCTTCGTTCGCGAAGCATTCCGCGGCCAAAACCGTACATCACAGCTTTGTCGGCGGACTTCTGGAACATACGCTTTCCGTAACGAGGCTCGCGTCTTATATCGCGGACCATTATCCGGCCGTCAACCGGGACCTTTTGATTACAGCGGCTATTCTGCATGATATCGGAAAGACAAAGGAGCTGTCCTATTTTCCGACAAATGATTACACGGACAGCGGCCAGATGCTCGGTCATATCATGATCGGAGCGGAAATGATCCACGACCATGCGTCGAAGATTGAAGGTTTTCCGGAACTTCTGGAGACAGAGCTGAAGCACTGTATTCTGGCACACCACGGTGAATTTGAGTTCGGCTCACCGAAGAAGCCTGCCATTATCGAGGCTATGGCGCTGAATCTGGCGGATAATCTGGACGCGAAGCTGGAGACCATGACCGAGATTCTGGAAAACGGACAGTCATTGAGCGAGGACTGGCTCGGCTTTAACCGTTTCTTTGATTCCAACCTGAGGAGAACCTGATTTTCCATGACTGAACTTAAGAAAAATGACAGCGTCAGGCTGTTCATAGAAGATTTTACGAAAGAAGGAGAGGGTATAGGCCATGTTGACGGCTATACCCTTTTTGTAAAGGATGCAGTGATCGGTGATGAGGTCATGGCCCTTGTTACCAAGGCGAAAAAGAATTATGCGTTCGCGAAAATGACGGAGATTCTTGTCCCCTCACCGGACCGGGTAAAGCCTCGCTGCGCAAATGCGCGACGCTGCGGAGGATGCCGTTTCCAGGAATACTCTTATGAAAAACAGCTGGAATGGAAGCGTGCCCATGTCAAAGATGTGATGGTCAGAATCGGAGGCTTTCCGGACCTGGAAGTGCGTCCGGTGATCGGCATGGAGGATCCCTGGCGGTATCGCAATAAAGCCCAGTATCCGGTAGGGGTCGTGAAAAAACCTGACGGGAGCTATGAGACAGCAGCGGGCTTTTACGCGGGAAGAACGCATTTTCTGATTGAGACGGACGACTGCGTGCTGACACACGAAATCAATGGGCAGATTGTGAGACGATTTGTCGACTTCTTGAAGCGATATGATATTTCCCCATATGATGAACAGAATCATACAGGCCTCGTCCGGCATCTGCTGATCAGGGAGGGGTTCGCGACCGGGGAAATTCTTGTTTGCCCCGTTATCAACGGAGACAGGCTGCCGCATGCTGATGAACTGATTTCATTGCTTCGTGAAGTGCCGGGGGTCAAGAGCATTTGCCTCAATGTCAACAAGGAAAAAGGCAACGTGATTCTGGGAGAACAGATCCTTCCTTTATATGGCAATCCATGGATTGAGGATGTCCTTCTCGGAAACCGTTTCCGGATTTCTCCGCGCAGCTTTTATCAGGTAAATCCCGTTCAGACGGAAAAGCTCTATACGGAGGCACTTCGTGCTGCTGATTTGAAGGGTACAGAAGTCGTCTATGATCTCTACTGCGGAATCGGCACTATTTCACTGTGCATGGCATCCCGGGCCAGAGAGGTTTACGGGGTGGAGATCGTTCCGGACGCGGTACGGGACGCAAAGGAGAACGCGCTTCGTAACGGCATCGGGAATGTACATTTCTATACAGGCGCCGCGGAGGATCTCGTAGTCCGCGGAGAATTCGAGCCGGGTGTTCCCTGCCCGAAAGCAGATGTTGTGGTATTGGATCCGCCGAGAAAAGGGTGTGACGCATCGCTTATCGATGCCGTTCTGAAGATGGCGCCGGACCGGATCGTGTATGTGAGCTGTGACCCGGCAACTTTGGCCAGGGATCTGAAGCTTTTTGCTGAGGGCAGAGATGGGGTCGCTTTTAAGCCGGTATATGCGCAGCCGACGGATCTGTTTGGGCACACTGTGCACGTTGAGACGGTATGTTTATTGTCCAAACTTTCTGAAGTCAAGAATCATATCAGTGTGAAGGTCGATATGAATGAAATGGATCTGACGGCGGCGGAGAGTAAGTGACGGCGGCGGAGAGTAAGGCGACCTATCAGGAGATTAAGGAGTGGGTGAAGGAGAAGTATGGATTCCAAGTGTCGCATTTGAATATCGCAAAGACGAAGCGGAAATGTGGGATCATCGAACGGCAGAATTACAATCTGCCGAAAAGTGAGGATAGCCGGTCGCCGGAGACACCGAAGGAAAAGGAAGAGGCGATCATTGCGGCGTTTAAGGCGTTTCGGATGATCTGAAGGATCATTGAAGACGAAAACATATGAATTCCACATCAATCATAAAACATCAGACAAAACCGGACTGCTTATCCTACGGCAATCCGGTTTTGTGACTTTACTGAGATTTTACAGTTCACCGATTACAGGGCTTACATTCTTCATTTATATTGAGAGTGTCAAAGGAGGAGGTTTCCACATGATCTATTGTGTTGAAGATGACAGCGCTATCCGGGATCTCATGGTTTATACACTGAGAGCTTCCGGTTTTGAAGCAATGGGTTTTGAGAATGATACCGGTTTTTGGGCTGCCATGAAAGAACAAAGGCCGGAAATGATTATATTGGACGTTATGCTGCCCGGGGAAGACGGCCTGACTATCCTTCAAAAATTACGGTCGTCCCCTGTTACATCGGATATTCCTGTAATTATGGCAACTGCAAAAGACAGCGAGTATGACAAAGTGATTGGTCTGGATTCCGGTGCAGACGATTATCTTGCGAAGCCGTTTGGAATGATGGAGATGGTTTCGCGCATAAAGGCGGTTCTTCGTCGTGCAGGCAATCATCAGGATTTGATTTTATCCTGCGGTATGATTTCGATGGATGAAAGCAAGCATACTGTAACCGTGGACGGGAAGCCTGTCCTGCTGACATTGAAAGAATATGAGCTTCTGAAACTTCTGCTGGAGAGTCCGGGGAGGGTCTTTACAAGAGACAATATCCTTCAGAGCGTATGGGGCATTGACTTTTCCGGTGAGACCAGAACGGTGGATGTTCATATCGGTACGCTTAGAACCAAGCTCGAAAATGCAGGGGATCATATCCAGACTATTCGGGGTGTTGGATATAAGATGGAGGCGGAAAATGAGCAGTAAGATTTTTAAGGCAATCTGGACTGTTGCCCTCCTGGTTTTTCTGGCTTCTTTGCTGTTGATCATGGGATCGTTGTATGCATACTTTTCCTCCATACAGAAGAACCAGCTTCGCGTGGAGACCGAACTGGCAGCACAGGGAGTCGCACTTTCCGGGGCGGAATACTTTGAAGGATTAAATGACGGGAGCTACAGGATCACCTGGGTCAGCCCGGAGGGAGATGTTTTATTTGATGATGAGGCGGACACCTCGACCATGCAGAATCATATGGAGCGGCCGGAGATTAGGCAGGCACTGGAGGAAGGATACGGAGAAGCGACCAGACACTCCTATACTCTGGCAGACCAGCAGTACTATGCGGCTAAACGGCTTCCGGACGGATCTGTACTCCGTATGTCTGTTGCACAGCTCTCTGTATGGAGTCTTCTTTTCGGTTTTGGCCAGCCGATCTGCTTTGTGATCCTTGCCGCGTTGATACTTTCCTATGTGCTGGCTTCACGGATCGCTGCGAAGATCGTAAAGCCGATCAATGAGCTCGACCTTACTCATCCGAACCAGTACTATGGAAAAGAAAATTATGAGGAGATAGAGCCTCTGCTGCGTCATATTGCTGCACAACAGGCTCAGTTAAAGAACGATCAGGAGGAAATTGAAAAGGCAGCATTGATCAGACAGGAATTCAGCGCAAACGTCTCCCATGAATTGAAAACGCCGCTTCATGCGATCTCCGGATATGCGGAGCTTCTTGAAAACGGTATGGTCAAAGAAGAGGACATAAAGACTTTTGCGGAAAAGATTCATGCCGTATCCTTACGTATGACAAGACTGATCGAGGATATTATCGATCTGACGAAGCTGGATAACGGTGGGACAGAAATGAAATGGGAGAATTGCGATTTTTATAGTATTGTGGAAACTGCGGTTGATACACTGGAAGCCGCAGCCTCTGCCAGGGATATCAGTTTTACCCTAAGCGGTGAACCAGCCCCTGTAACAGCGATCCCACAGCTGCTGTACAGCATAGCATATAACCTGTGTGACAATGCGATTAAGTACAATCACCGAGGAGGCAGCGTCAGTATATCTGTATCGCAAGACCAAAGACATACAGTGCTTACCGTGAGGGACACGGGTATTGGTATTCCGGAGGAGGAAAAGGAACGCATTTTTGAACGTTTTTATCGTGTGGACAAAAGCAGGAGTAAAGAGGCTGGTGGTACAGGCCTTGGACTTTCCATTGTGAAACATGCAGTCCTGATTCATAATGGAACAATCAGACTGGACAGCAGGCCCGGCGAAGGCTCGGAGTTTATTGTATCGATATCGAATAAGCCGGAGGACGGAATGTGATATAAGAGAACCGGTTTTTTTGCAGGGGCCGTGGCGGCTCCTGCTTTTTGTGAGTGCATTACATCCTTTTTACAGAAGCGCGGTAACGGATTTGATGTTGACTCTCTATTCTGTAACTGAGAAAAGAGAATGGAGAGTATATTATGGATTTGTTTGATGTATTGAATCTGATCGGCGGCTTAAGCCTGTTTTTGTTCGGTATGACACTGATGGGGCAGGCGTTGGAACGCAGCGCAGGCAACAAATTAAAAGCACTCCTGGGGCGAATGACGACCAACCGATTTACCGGTCTTTTGACAGGGCTAGGGGTTACGGCTATCATACAAAGCTCGTCGGCAACCACAGTCATGGTGGTAGGCTTTGTTAACTCGGGGTTGATGACCCTGAAGCAGTCTATCAATGTCATTATGGGAGCAAATATCGGTACCACTGTAACGGCATGGATTTTAAGTCTTGCCGGGATCGAGAGCAGCAATGTTTTCGTTAAACTGTTAAAGCCGTCGTCATTTACACCGATTCTTGCGCTGTTGGGAATCATTTTCTTTATGGTATCCAAAAACAGTAAGCGAAAGGATACAGGTCTGGTACTGCTCGGTTTTGCAACGCTTATGTACGGAATGGACACCATGACAGGAGCTGTTTCGGCACTCAGAAATGATCCATCCTTCCAACAGATGTTTCTTACCTTTACGAATCCTGTTCTTGGAGTCATCGCCGGTGCGGTCCTGACGGCCATTATACAGTCCAGCTCTGCATCAGTAGGTATTTTACAGGCGCTTGCTTCAACAGGTGCAGTTTCTTACGGTGCAGCTATACCGATTATTATGGGACAGAATATTGGTACCTGCATAACGGCGATACTTTCTTCGATCGGTACAACCAGAAATGCAAAAAGAGCCGCGCTTGTTCATTTTGCCTTCAACCTCATAGGAGCTGCCGTATGGCTGACGGTTTTCTGGGTGGTAAAAACAATTTTTGCCCCAGTATTTCTTGCACAGGCTGCCAGTCTGATGGGAATCGCGGCTTTCCATTCGGTATTTAACATTCTTTGTACCATACTGATGCTTCCGTTCAGCCAGGCCCTTGAACATATGGTTTGCAGGATTCTTCCTGATGCAAAAGCACCGGAAAGGGAAAAGGAACTTGACGAGCGCTTACTCGCAAGCCCGGCACTTGCACTGGGCAGGTGCAAACAGGTGCTTGACTTCATGGCAGAGACAGCCGTAGCGGCCTTAAAAGACAGTCTCGAAAATGTAATTCACTATGAAGAAGACAGGGCGGAAAAAATACGTAAAGCAGAAGATGAAACCGATCATCTGGAAGATGTCATAGGTACATATCTTTTAAAACTGACGTCCCGACATCTGAGTGAGGAGGAAAGTGCCAGGGCGACTGAGTATATGAAGCTAATCGGGGACTATGAACGGATTGCCGACCACGCGGTGAACATTCTGGAATCCGCGGAAGAAATGAGAAATAAGAATGTAACTTTTTCGGAAAATGCGGCTTATGAATACAGCGTGATCTGCGAGGCAGTAATAGAGATACTGGACCTGTCTTATCAGGCATTTCTAAAAGACGACCTTCATTCGGCCCAGATGACAGAATCCCTTGAACAGGTGATCGATAAATTGAAGGAAGAGCTGCGGACCCGCCATTTTATCCGCCTTCAAAACAGAGAATGTTCTGTGGCTGCAGGATTTATCTGGTCAGATCTGCTGACAAATCTGGAGCGCGTGTCAGACCACTGTTCAAATATTTCAGGATGTGTTCTTGACACAGCAGACAGGAATATGAACATGCATGAAAACCAACGTATCATCAGAGATTCGAAGGAAGACTATGAGCAGCAGTATAATATGTATTTGGCGAAGTATTGTAGTTAAATGGTAAAGAGAACGAATGATGCAGCGCAGGAAGAATCCAAAGAAACCGTAGGTTTCGTGGCAGAGGATTCCAAAGGGGACAGCGTTCCTTTTGGCACACGACTTTCCGTGGAAAGTCTAGTGTGTTATACCTTTATGAAGCAGACCGAATACGGAAATGATGAGTGCCCGGTTGAAGCACGATCCATTTCCGTGTTTTTTCTGTGCGAAAGGCTGATCCCGCAGAGGGAAAAGCTTGAGCAAAGAAAAGGTACAGGCGAAGTGACGTATGTCACGGAACCTGTACCAGCACGGTCTGCGGAATAGAGGTATATCAAAAAAACGAGAGGAATAATTACTACCCGGGGAGCGCGCGGCGGACATTATTTAATGCGGCTTTTTCCGTATGCCTTGCCCGGCTCAGGCTGAGATGAAAATGCGCTGCGGTTTCGCTTTGATCATGAAGAACATAATCGAGAAAACCAAAGCGGTAATGGAGATAGGCCCGTTCACGATCAGAGATTTCTCCAAGGGCATTTCTTACTTCTGTGATCGTCTCTTTTCTGATAAAGAGCTGCTCGGGATTTTTATTGTAATCGTCCGGGAGGATATCTGCGTAAGTGACATTTGCTTCGGAATCAAATCCCGGCAGAGGTGCATCAATACTGAGAATGCTGCCTGATGCCGGGATCGCAGATGCACATTTCCGCACATAATCCAGCATGGCATTTTCTGCGGTTGTCTGCGCATAGGTCAGCAACAGATTTCCGGTTTCCTGGTCATAGGTCTTAATAGCCCGGAGCACTCCAATGAAGGCTTCCTGCACCAGGTCATCCGTTTCGAGCAGGATGCCCGAATAACGCTTTTGGATATTTGCGGCGGAGATCCGGATGGACGGCAGAACATTTTCAATCACGGCTGCTTCGGCCGTTTTATCTCCTTCCCGGGCGAGAAAACAAAGCTGCTCATTCGTCATGGATGGAGTCCCTCATTTCATCCAGCACTGTTTTGAATGCAGATCCCAAGCCCTGTAGAGCATCTTCGGAAATGTCCGCGATCGAAACTGCCCGCATGACTGCTCCGGTCAGATCTTCAGCGGTTATTTTTCTGAGGTCAAGAGAGTCCTGCCCCTTGGATAGTTCTTCACGTAAGCGCTGCAATACCTGCGCTGTGACAGCATTACTATCTGCAGCAATTGTTTCACCCTGCTCCTTGATATCCCTGACAATCAACATGAAAAGATTCTGAATAGCAGTTGTATCTGCGTTGATTACCGGCATACGGACATCTTTGAGGTCAGCTGCAAGCTGAGTGGCAGCACCAGCACTGTCCGGGACAGATTCAGCCTGTGCCAGAAGAAGGGAATTGATGAAAGTGAGCTGTTGGTTCATGGCAGCGATACCGGATCTCACGATTTCATTTTGATAGCGGGCCAGCAAAGCAAGGAGCTGCGGGAAATGAGGATTTTCCAGAAGCAGGTTCAGAACACGGGAATCCAGCCTGTCGGTATAAAGAAGCTTTGCGGCTTCCGCGGATATTCCCAGTTCTTCGATATCATAATTCTTCCGATCCGGGATGTCCGTCTCTCCCAGAAGGAAGTCCGTGGATACCTTAAAGTGCTTTGCAATCTTTATGATATACCCGTCACCGAGCATCTCGGTCTGGCCTTTCAGGTAGCGGCTGAACGCACTTTCAGAAAGGCCGATAATGCCTGCCAGCTCGGCCTGGGTGATGCTGCTGTCTTTGATTAAGTCCTGGATGCGTTGCCGCGTATCGCCGGGAAGATATGTTCCTGACATAGTGTCTCCTTATAGTTCATTCATGAAAACAAAATCTTTAAATTGAATATGCCTGACGGTGCTCGTACTGTAGTCGATATCGTCGTTGGT
>ONPU01000020.1 GCA_900319795.1 uncultured Eubacteriales bacterium
CTTTTTAAAAGGCTTTTCGAAGTCATCCTGACTGACGGAGGAGGCGAGTTTGCAGACCGTATCGGGATGGAAACTTCGTCTGACGGAAAGACCCAAAGGACAACTGTTTATTATTGTGATCCGTATTCTTTCTGGCAGAAAGGATGCTGCGAGAAGAACCACGAATACATCAGGTACGTCCGTAAAAAAGGATCAACATTCGATGACCTGGACCAGGAAAAAGTAACTCTCCTGGCCAACCATATCAACAGTACAAAAAGAGACAGCCTGAACGGGCATAGCCCGTTCGAACTGTCTCAGCTGCTTCTGGATGAACAGCTGTTATCCGCAACGGGATGTAAACTCATCGCACCAGATGACGTTACGCTGACTCCAGAATTACTAAAATAAAATAGTAGTGCACAGGCAGGTATTTCGCGTCCAGAACATGCAAAAGTAATTTCAGGTATGCGGAACTTAGTCTCGCACTCTAAGTCCGGATGCCCTTTTGACATGCCCGAAAACACAGAAAAACCTTTCTGATGGAGTCATTATAACGGCTGAAGGACAGGATTTAAAGCCATAATGCGGACGTTAGTGCCGCATATTTGCGGCGTTTTTCAATGTGCGGAATTAAATTTCGCATTCAACTTTTATTTCATTATTTCAAGTATTATTAACCGTATCCGTCAGCTGTTTGACGGTCGTGCTGTCCGGCATATCTGCCGAAGCCCGCTTCAAAAGAGCTTTGGCGCCTTTCTTGTCATTATTACCAAGATAAACACTGACCTGGCTTCTGACAAAGTCCTCATAGTTCCTTACAGCCGTCTCTTTTAACGTCTTCAGTTCCAGATCTCCCTCATTGTAAACAAGGGCCCGGTCCAGAATATCGATCGCCTGTTTATAATACCCTTTCGAGATATAATCCGTTGCCTTTGACATAGCCTCTGTCTTAACTGTTCCCGCAAAAGCCTGTCGGATCGTCGTCAGTTGATCCTGCAACTTCACGTCGCCAGGAATCACCTCCAGAGCATTCTGAAGCAGCGCTTCCGCTTTCAGGAAATCCTGTTCCGTAGTGGGCGAACCCGCTTCCGTAATCACCTGGCTCTTATACTGTCCCTCAAGTTCCGCGATCTTCTGTACAGCCGTATCATAATTACTGTCGTTCTGGGAAACCATGCGGTAGGCAAGAAGCGCGTTCAGCGTATCGCCTTCGCTTTCATACTGAGCGCCCAGTCTGGCAGCCTCCGCCGAGGTATGAAGCGTTTCCAGTTTTTCAGCGGCTTTGGATGCGTTATTCAGCGGCTCTTCGAACTCGGCAAGTGTCTTTAAGCGGTCGACCGCGTCTGTATAAGTCAGTTCCCTCTGATCATAAGCATTCACAAGGGCAGCGGCACCTCTCGGCACCATCATGCGGATGATAAACCGCTGGAGCGTATTGCTCTCGACTTTCTCATGGAAAAGTGCTTTTGCTTCCTCGGTGTTGCCCTGCATGACGTCCATGTAGGCCCTTCTCGAAGGCAGGTACCAGACTGTGAACATCAGCGCAAGAATCAGAAGTATCATCAATACAGACCAGATGTTTAAAATCAGCGATCTGGATTTGTTTTTCCTTGCGGCCTTCAGGCTTTCCCTTCTGTAGTCAGCCCTGCGCTTCATATAATCGATGTCGCCGTTGTCGCACGGCGCGCCACAATTATAGCAAAACTCGGCACTGTCTTTCAGTTTTTTTCCGCATTCACTGCAGAGTTTCATTCCTGAATTCCTCCATGTTTCCGCTGTAATTGAGACATAGTAAGCAACAGATACTATATCCCAAATAATACTCGGTGACAAACTCGCCAAAAGTCCTTCTGAAGATCATTGTATAAACAATTTAGACATCTGCACAAGTGATTAGTACTTCTTAGCTCGTCAGAAATTGTGTTGTTCGAAAAAATCAGCACTGTATCTTTGATCGGGGGAGCCCCTCGCGGCTTTGAGCGAGTTCAGAGAAATCCTGAAAGGATTTCTTCCTCAGCGCGGAAGCCGTCTGAATTGTTTATACAATGATCTCAGAGTAGACTTTTGGCGTCGGGCTCATCTAATACCGATAGCATACATTACATTTAAGGCGAAACTGTGAACAATCACAAAGCACGATCACAGAGCCAGCGCCAGCTCCATCATTTTACGGAAGCCGACCTGCCGCTCCTCCGAAGAAAGAGCCTCGCCCGTGAGAAGATCATCCGATACGGTAAACATGGCCAGCGCCTGCTTGCCTGCTCTCGCGGCTTCCATATAAAGTGCCGCCGATTCCATCTCCAGACTCAGCACGCCCATCTTCTTCCAGCGGTCGCTGTAGTTCGGATCGTCATTGTAGAACTGATCCTCGGAAAGCACGTTGCCCACAACAACCCTTGTGCCCTGCTCTTTGGCCACTTCTACCGCCCTGTAGAGAAGATCCCAGTCCGCGATCGGAGCAAAGGTTCCGTGCAGGCCGTACTGATCCGCCCAGTTGGAGTTGGTGCAGGCGCCCATCGCGATCACGATATCCATGACTTTGCATTTCGGGCTGATGGAGCCGGTCGAACCGATCCGCACGATTTTCTGAACATTGTAAAAATTGAACAGCTCATGCGTATAGAGGCCGATGGATGGCATACCCATGCCGCTTCCCATGACGGAAATTCTCTTTCCTTTATAGAAGCCGGTATATCCGAGCATGTTGCGTACGCCATTGACCTGCTTGACATCTTCGAGATAGGTATCCGCGATAAATTTGGCGCGAAGAGGATCGCCCGGCATGAGGACAAGATCCGCGAAATCGCCTTCCGCTGCCTGAATATGGGGTGTCGGTATATTTCCGCTCATTTATAGAACCTCCTTGCTCGATAAAGCAGTGATTATCAGATTTTGAACAGCGTGCTTAAGATGCCTCTTCCCAAAGAAGCGCCAAGGTTTCCGCCGACTGTTTTTCCGAAGCTTCCGAAAGTGCTTCCCGCAGTCTTTCCGACCTCTCTGCCCACGGTTCCGACAACAGTCGAAGCCACGGACTTCGCGGCGCGGGCTTTTCTCTTTCTCTCGGCTTCCGCTTCTTTTGCTGCCGCTTTCTCAGCTGCAGCCTGCTCACGGGCAGCCTGTTTCTCAGCGGCTTCCTTCGCTTTGGCATCTGCCGCAGCCTGCGCAGCTTCCTGCTTTGCCTTTTCGGCTTCGATTCCTCTTCTTTCAAGGAATTCATAAGCGGAATCCGGATCTGTGGCAACCGCGTATCTGCTGTAGGTGAGACTGCCTTTTACAGCTGCGTCTCTTTCCGCGTCGGTGATTGCACCAAAGCGGCTCTTCGGAGGAAGAATATAGGCTTTTTCGCAGATCGTCGGTACGCCGTCCTCTCCGAGGAACGAGACAACCGCTTCGCCGGTTCCGAGGTTGAGAATCGTATCGTAGGTGTTGAACGCCGGATTGACGCGGAATGCTTCCGCTGCCGCCTTCGCCGCTTTCTGATCTGCCGGCGTATAGGCATGCAGTCCGTGCTGGACTTTATTTCCGAGCTGTGAAAGCACACCGTCCGGAATATCTCTCGGATTCTGAGTGCAGAAGTAAACGCCGACGCCCTTCGAGCGAACGAGCTTCACAACCTGCTCAATCTTGTCAAGAAGAGCCTTGCTTGTATCCTTGAAAAGAAGATGGGCTTCATCGAAGAAGAACACCAGCTTCGGCTTATCCAGATCGCCGACTTCCGGAAGCGTCTCAAACAGTTCGCTGAGCAGCCACAGAAGGAATGTGGAATACAGTCTTCCGCTGTTGATCAGCGATTCGGAATCCAGGATACTGATCATACCCTTGCCGCCTTCGCCGACACACAGGAAATCGGAAATATTGAGGGCAGGTTCTCCGAAGAAACGGTCTCCGCCCGCTACTTCCAACGCGACCAGGGCGCGCATGATCGCTCCGATCGTCGCGGGCGCGATTCTGCCGTAATCAGCCGCGAATTCCTTGGAATTTTCCTGAACATAGTTGATCATGGATTTCAGGTCTTTCGTATCGATAAGGAGAAGTCCTTCATCATCCGCGATCTTGAAAATGATCGACAGAACATCCGTCTGAAGTTCGTTCAGCTCGAGAATTCTGGCCAGAAGAATCGGTCCCATCTCGGAAATGGTCGTGCGAAGCTGGATTCCCTTCTCACCGTAGATATCCCACAGCGTCACCGGATAACCCTGATAGGAGAAGCCGTTCTCCGCCAGTGAAAATCTCTGAATACGCTCATTCATATCCGCGCTTTCGCTTCCGGGAACCATGATACTGGCTATATCGCCCTTTACGTCCGCCATAAATACCGGAACACCCATCTCACTGAACGATTCGGCCATGACTTTCAGCGTCACGGTTTTACCGGTACCGGTTGCGCCCGCGACAAGTCCGTGCCTGTTCGCCATCCTCGGCAGCAGATAGAGAGGCATGCCCTCTCCGTTGTTGGCCAGCCAGATTTTTCCTTCTCTAAGCATAGTCTCACCTCACCTTAATAGAATGAACTTGAGTTGAATGGAACGTTATATATAGTGTTTATTCTAGCATAAATATACCTGAAATAGTATAGTTCGACTATGATCCGCTGCTTACTTTGTCAAATATTTTCAGAATCTCCTTCACGGACAGATACTCCGGCAGCGAAAGACCGAACAGAATTCCGACCGGCCCGAGATAAGGCCAGGTTTTCCAGATCAGAAGACCCATCAGCACAAACGCTCCTGTTATGGAAAGAGACATCGGCAGGAAGCCGAAGAACAGTTTCATCGAATTTACAAATGTGCCGGTAACCGTATTTTTGTAACGGGCCGTCAACGCGAATCCGTAAACGCCGCTGCCGAAAAAGATGATATCAATTACGGCAAATACGGCCAAAATCGGAGCAGATATGGAAAATGCTCCGGAAAGTGAAAAGATGACCAGTCCCAGCTGAAGAACAAACAGAGCCAGATAGATCAGGTACAGCATCGTGGCGTCACCGAAGCTGTGAGAAAAAGAATGAAAATATCTCTTTACGACCGAACTGTCCTCACCTTCGCACTGAGCCATCAGAACGGAAGCCATAGCCGTAAACGCCGCACCCGCTGTAAATACCGGAATCATCAAAAACAGCGTCAGCAGATTGACAATCATCAGATTCGCGAGCAGGGTCAGAAAGCTTACAAAGGAGCTTTCCGGATCCAGCATCGGGTGTTTTCTGTTTTTTTGTTTATTCTCCTTCGGCATGCTTATGCTTCTCCGTCCTCTTCCGGCTCCACAAGGAGGCTCAGTTTTTCTCCCTCCGCCTTTGTCTCGGCTTCCGCCTGGGCAGCTGCTTCTTCCGCGGCCTTCAGTTCCTTGTTTTTCACATAGGTCTCATAGGCTGCCCTGCTCTTGGCATCGAGGAACTGCTTGGAAATGTGCTTATTCACGGCATCCCACAAAAAGTCCATGGTCAGTGGGTAATCATCCGTCTTCACGCCGTTTTCCCAGCAGAGATCGTCATTGTACTCATCGACCGGATAGATTGTGACATTCTCCCGGTCCCCTTCGTAGTGCGTAACCACCGGCCTGAATGAGATTCCTTCGACACGCGTGTCTCCCGTTTCCGGATTTTTTCCGCAGGTAACTGTCATAAGGCCGCTCAGAAGCTGTTCGCGCTTCTGCTGTCCGGATACGAAATTTCCCAGAGAATAGATCACGGGGCAGAGCTTTCCGTCGCTTTCCCTTTTCAGTATTTCCAGATTCTGAAGGATATGGGTGTGATTTCCGAAGATGATGTCCGCGCCCCAGTCGACCATTTTCCGGGAATAGACCTGCATGGCTTCGGAGATGACATCTTCGTCTTCATTTCCCCAATGCGCGTGAACCACGACCAGATCCGCGTTGTTCTTCGCGTCTTTGATCAGATCCTCGATCATATCCTCATCATAGAAATGAACGATCTGAACCCCGCTGTCGGACGGGATCGCCTCATTGACATCTTCCACAAATCCGAGGAACGCCACTTTGATTCCGTTGACTTCGATGATGCGCCTCTTCAGAAGATCATCCATATCGCGATAGGCGCCCACATAGGGAACCCCGATGGAATCCCAGAAATCAAGAGTGGCAAGAAGGCCATCCACGCCCTGATCCATGACATGGTTATTGCCTTCGTTGATCACGTCAAATCCCGCGTCGGCAAGCGCGTTCCCGACTTCATGAGGCGAATTGAATTTGGGATAACCGCTGATCGGAGCGACCGCGTCGGCAAGAGGCGTTTCCTGGTTCAAAGTCGCGATATCCGCCGAAGAAACAGCCTCCTTGATGTGTTCGTACATCGGCTTGAAATCATAACCCTCTTCCGTTTCGGCATCCTTATACAACGACTCGTGGATCAGGTTGTCACCGGTACCGAGAATGGTTACTTTTTCCGTATAAGAGGCATCTGAAGGAAATACGATCTCCTCGTAGTCATTGGCTTCTTCCGCTGCTTTCGCCGCAGCTTCGGCCTCAATGCGCGCGGCCTCTTCCGCCGCTGCCTGCTCTTCCTGTTTCTTCAGCTCGGCAGCACGCATTTTCCTTATGGAGGCAACAATAAGCAGGATGAGAACAATCACTCCCACCACTGCGGCCGCAATCTTTATGATGGTCTTCCGGACAGCCTCTTCCCTGTCCAGTCTCTCCAGATCCCGATTTCTTTTCGCCATGTTTTACATAAACCTCATACCAGAAGAGCTTTTATGAAAATGAGACCTCCCGCCCCGTTTTTTTAAGATCTCCATGATCAAAAAGTGCCTGAACCGCAGCACGGTAGCGGTCTTCGCGTCCCGCTTTCCTGATTTCCTTCAATGCCTTCTCCGCATGATCGAACCGGGCACCGATGTAAAACCAAAGCTCTTTCATCTTGCCGACCGTATTTGAAAAGCCCTCCAGATCGTAAAGGCGGTCTTCAAATACACGGTCGTGAAACCTTTTTAATTCCTCTTTCGAAAGATCCGTTCCCCCGCTCAGTTCCCTCGCAAGAGCCGGATTCGAGACCAGCCCTCTTCCAAGCATAAAACGTTCCGTCTCGGGGAACCGGCCGGAAATTTCAGAGAATGAATCTTTTCCGCAGATATCCCCATTATAGCAGAGCGCCGGTATCTTCGCTTCATAAAAAATACCAAACGACGGAAGCCTTACCGGACCTTTGTAAAAATCCGAGCGAAGCCGCGGGTGGACTATCAGTTCACTGATCGGATAGCTGTTGAACAGTTTGACGAGCTGCTCCGACAGGTCCTCTTCATACCCGATTCTTGTTTTTACGGAAATGCGAACCCCCTCCGGCTCCAGTACATGAAACACCCTGTCGAAAAAAGCGTCCAGGGTCTCAAGGTCTTTTAGAAAAGCGGATCCTTTGTGATGGGAACACACCGTGGGCGAAGGACAGCCCAGATTGAGATTCACCTCATGCCATCCGCGTTTCTCCATCTCCCGGGCAAACCAGATCATGATTTCGGGATCCGTTGTAAGAATCTGCGGCACAAGAACGACACCGGAGTTATTCTCCGGTGCCGTCTCGCGTTTTTCTCTGGTTTTCAGGGAACAGTTTCTGTTCGGAGCCGCGAAAGGCGTATAGAACCTGTCAATCCCTCCAAAAATCTCCGCAACTGCGCGGCGGAAGGGGGGATCCGTGATCCCCTCCATCGGTGCCGCTTCAAAAGAGATCACAGGATATCGTCCCTGCGGACATAGCCCGGCTTTTCGGGATCCGATACGATCTCTTTTGCGTGTGTGATCTTGGCCCACTTGTCGACGACCTGGTTCTCAATATGAACGCCTTCGCCGATTTCGTCATAGGCAAGAACCACACTGTTTCGGATCACAGCACCCGGCTTTACCTTGATACCGCGTCCGAGAACGGAATTCTCAACGGTTCCTTCAATCAGACAGCCGTTCGAAATCAAAGAGTTCTTCACGCTGGCGCCTTCGAAATACTGTGTCGGGCAGGAGTCCGTTGTCTTGGTATAGATGGGCCATTTCGGATCAAAGAGCGAAGATGCGTTTTTCACATCGATGAGGGAGAGATTGGCGTCATAGTAGCTCTTCAGATCCGTGATCGCGGCAAAGAATCCTCTGTGCGCCACTCCGCGCACATCGTATTCGCTGCATACGTCAGAGACCATCTGTGACAGTGTGTACATGGATGACAGATTTTTCGCTCTGTCAATCAGTTCAAGAAGGAGCTCTTTCTTCAGAATATAGGTATCCATGAAGATATTCTTGTCCTTCGTATTGCCGAGGTTCATCTCAATGGAGAGAACTCCCTTCTGGCGGTTGAGATTCAGCACGTCGCATCCGTGGAACTTCTCACGGGCTTCATCCGTCCTGTGATAGAGAAGCGTGATATCCGCGCCGCTTTCGACATGCGTTTTGAGGAGCTTGTCATAGTCCTGAACGAAGACCATATTGCTGGGAGTGATGATCACATATTCGAAATGGCTTCTCTCAATTGTGGCCAGATTGTCCAGGAAGGAAGCGATATCGGTATTGTAGATCTCGTTTGTGTTGGCTTCGTCGTGGAACAGAAGCTGCAGCTTGCCGCGCTTCGAGTTGATATTGTAGGTTCTCCCGCTACCCAGATGTTCTACCAATGAGCGCGGATTGCCGTTAATATAAACCAGAATGCGGTCCATGCCGCTGTTGCTCATATTGGAAAGAGGGAAGTCCACCATTCTGTATCTGCCGGCAAACGAAAAGGATCCGATCGGACGATGTTCCTGCATTCCCTCGACTTTGTAGCGGGTCGGTGCCGCTGTTACGATTCCCAATGCTTTAGCCATCTTATTCTTCCCCCTTTACGCGTTTTGCAACAAGCAGAATGTTTTCACTGTCCCTGGAACCGACGACGGCTCCCTTGCCGATGGTGACACCGTTGGCGACAAGCGCGCGGGTGACCTTTGCGCCCTCTTCCACGACAGCGCCCGGCATAAGGACGGTGTCTTCAACAATCGCGCCCGGTTTGACCTCGGCGTCCGTAAAGAGTACCGAATTGTGGACAGCACCTTCCACAATGCATCCCTGTGTGATATATGCGCGGTCGATCTCCGCTTCCGGTCCGATATAAGCGGGAAGAGCCGCCGTATCGTCTGAGTAGATCACCCAGGAAGTATCGTTCATGTTCAGCTCACTCTTCTTGTCCAGAAGGTCCATATTGGCTTCCCAGAGCGAATCAATCGTTCCTACATCCTTCCAGTAGCCTTCGAACTTGTAGGCCACCATCTTCCTGTTTTCAGCGAGGAAGCACGGAATGACGTCATTTCCGAAGTCGTGGGAAGAATCGGGATTCTTCATGTCCGCGATCAGAGTTTTTCTCAGGGATTTCCATGTGAAGATATAGATACCCATGGAAGCCAGATTGCTCTTCGGCTCCTTCGGCTTTTCCTGGAATTCGATGATCTCGCCGGCTTCATTGGTATTCATGATACCGAAACGGCTGGCTTCCTTCCAGGGAACCGGACGGACCGCCACTGTCAGTTCCGCCTTCTGCGCCTTGTGATAGTTCAGCATCTCATCATAATCCATCTTATAGATATGATCGCCGGAGAGAATCAGAAGGTACTCCGGTGAGTAGCTGTCTATAAAATCGATATTCTGGGAAATAGCATCCGCAGTGCCTCTGTAAACACTGAGTCCTTCATCCGCTTTTTCTCTGGGCGTCAACACAAACACGCCGCTGTCTCTGGAATCAAGGCCCCATCTCCCGCCTGCTGCCACGTAGCTGTTTAAAAGAACGGATTCGTACTGTGTCAGCACGCCGACAACATCAATTCCGCTGTTTGCACAGTTGCTGAGCGGATAGTCGATGATCCTGTACTTTCCGCCAAAAGCCACTGCAGGTTTAGCGACTTTGTTCGTCAGATCCAGAAGGCGGCTTCCGCGTCCGCCGGCAAGGATCATCGCAAGCATATTGTTTTGACTCATAAAACGAACCTCCCTGTAATTTTTGGGCATATTTTAAAGCCTCAATTGTAATCATTATACAATCAATGTAGGAATTGCACAAGAAAATTGCATGAGTTTCCCGAATAAATCGGAAATATGCCAGTCCCCCGTTTTATTTAACTCAAATTAGTTGAATCAAACACCGTCTTGTGCTAGTATACAATGAAAAGGGACTCCCAAAACGAAGGCCAAAAATTGAAATCAGAAAGGTTTTTTATTATGGAAATCAGAAAATCCGCTGAAGATTATCTTGAAGCCATGCTCGTGATGAAAGAACAGCACGGTTACGTCCGGTCCATCGATATCGCGGAACACCTCGGAGTGACCAAGCCCTCCGTCAGCTACGCCACAAAAAGGCTGCGTGAAAACGGCTATATCACCATGAACCGGGACGGCATGATTACTCTTACGGACAAGGGCATGGAAATCGCGGAAAAGATCTACACAAGACATAAGGTTCTGACGACATTTTTCGAAAGCATCGGCGTCGATTCCGAAACAGCGAGGGAAGACGCGTGCAAGATCGAACACGATATCAGCGAAGCCACATTTGCGGCCATTCGCAAACATTCGGGTATCTGAACAGGACCTTTTATGAGTGGTCTCCGAACAGCGTGATATAGAGATCATACAGCGGAGACCCGGTCCTTCCCTTCGGCGGATACATCTCATCCGTCATCTCCACTTCAACAGACTGCCAGGCGTTGATCAGCTTCGTACCGGATTCATGGACCTGTTCACGCGTGAATTCACCGTAGTCCTTGTGTACGTGTCCGAAAGCCATATAGCTGGGTTTCCATCTGTTCATCAGGTCATTAAAGCAGTTAAATCCCCTGTGCGGAATATCATCCAGATCTCCCCATCCTTTTGCGGGCGCATGTGTTACCAGAAGATCGAAACCGCCGCAAAGAGTAATCTGAGGCGTCATTTTCCGGATTCTTCTGGCCATCTCCGACTCGGTATACATATCTTTGCCGGGCTTGTATCGCATGGATCCTCCAAGTCCCAGTATGCGAAGCCCTCTGAAATTATATATCTTATCGTCAATAGGTATACATCCGAGAGGCGGCTTCATATCGTACTTATTGTCATGGTTGCCCCGTACGTACAATAGCGGCACATTGGTCATCGTTACCAAAAATTCCAGATACGCGGGATCCAGGTCTCCGCAGGAGATCATGAGATCGATGCCCTTCATCCTCTCGGGATCGTAAAAATCCCAGAGAGCCTTGTTTTCCACATCCGCCAGAAACAGAATTTTCATTTTCTCGAACTCCCTTCCAGAACTCCGCTGACTACCACGGATTTTTTCGAAAGCTCATTCAATTCATCCATTTCCGGAATACGGCCGACAATATTGTCGTTCAGCCAGTCCATTTTCATAATCTCTTCGAAGCTCAGCGGGCCGTCGGACTCTGTACGGACAATACCTGTCTGCGAATGCAGTTCTCCTTCAAAAGGACTTAAGATTCCGCTCGCGATCGCATTGCTGATGATCCCGATCATCTTCTTTGTGTAATAGGACAGCTTCGGGGACAGAATCACATTGATCAGACCGGAAGAAAGCCCCCACCAGTCATTGATGCTCTGCTCCGACTCACCGCTTTTGACCGTGCGGTTTCCCGAAAGGGTACTTGCCGCAAGTTTTTCATAGTAGACACCCCAGTCCCACACGGGGATGGCAAGGTTGGCAATCTGCCCGTTTTCATCAAAACGGTAGAGTCCGTATTCACGGGATTCCTTTCCCGCGCGGATCAGATCCGGACCCGAGAAAATGCCGATTCCAGCATCATACATCTCTTTCCGCCAGTCCACTTCCTTCTGCGACATCCATGTGAGATAGACCTTTGCTTCGGGATCGGCCATTGCGGCTCCTATGGCAAACGCGTTGATATCCGCGATCGTTCCGTAAATCGGCATCGAAGCCCTGTATGCGATCTTGTGGTTATCGGAAAGGGTTGCCGCCAGGACTCCCATCAGGAACTTCGCCTCGTACATTCTGCCGTAGAAGCACCTCACAGTACTGTGAGGCAGATTCACCGAGCAGTTGAAAAATTCAACGGACGGGTTTTTCACCGAAGCCCTGAGAGTCTCCGGCATCATGGAAGGCGTCGTGGTAATGATCAGATGATCCTCATCCGCAACCGCCGCTTCGATTGCCGCCGCAATTTTTTCTTCCGTATCGCAGTCCGGGAAGCTGATCGTTTCAATGCGTTTCCCGAAAACTTCCTCAAGATGATTCCGACCGAGCTCATGCCCGTAAACCCATGAGGAAGTCTCCGGATTCCGGTCATAGATAAACGCGATTCTAAGCGGGGTATCATCAGAACGGCCGTGTCTTTTTTTCAGCAGGGCTCCGATTTTGTCATGAAGGAGCTCGCCGGAACGCTGTTCCATTTCGGAGCTCTCCGGAGCATCCGCGTAAGAGACTGTGTCCTGCCCCGTTTCAATGAGCAGTTCCTTGCGGATTTTCGCGATCTGGCTCCGAAGTGTTTTTTCATCCAGGTTATTCAGATCCTCTAGAGAATAGATATTCAGATAAGTCAAAAACGCGTCCGCATGGGTCATCTGGATTTCAGATGCTCCCTCTTGCGCATACGCCCGTTCAAAAGCTCTGTAACCGAAGCGGAGTGTCTCCCGGACCTCCTCCGGCCAGGGTTCTTTTAAGTCCCTTTTCAGAAAAGCGGCCAGGCGTTCATAGCTGCCGGGCTCGGAAAAGCGGATTTCATAAAGCGGGCAGACATTATAGAAGTCCATAAATTCATAATAGACTTCCGTTTCCTTATCGCCGTTCCTCTTCGGAATGAGCCTCGTAATGTCCGCCAGAATGTCCGGGATCTTCTCGTACTTTGATACGGAAACCCTCTTATTGCCTTCCTCGACATAGAAGTTCCACATATACTCGTACACTTTTATGGCTTCACGAATGCCCTCTTCCCGCGCGGATTCATAGAGAGAAGACCATTTTGAGGCAAATTCGGATTCAGGTGCCAGTATGGGCATAAAGTCCGCGGCAAAAGCATTGGTTCTTGCGCGTGTCCTGCATCCGACGATCATCCAGCAGGGAATCTCCTTGATTCCTACCGGATACTGTGGAAGAGCATCCTGCTCTTCCACAAAATCGCTCAGGGAAGGGAGATAAGGATATCGGCCTTCTCTTTGCGCTTTGCGGATCGTTCTGTCACCAAGCCTCTTTGCCTTTAGATAATTATCTGTCACGGGTATCCTCCTGTACGGGTTCTTATAAAGAAATCCCTTTCATCATAGGACACGCCCCCGCAAATTTCAAGTTGATTCCCTTTGATAAATGCGTGAATCAGGAGGCGGAGATCTCCTCCGTTTCGATAATATACCTCACCTCTGTCTTGGTTCCGGGCGCCGATCCGGTAAAATCCTTCTCCTCCCGGTCAGCGGCAGTAAGAGCTCTGAGAGATGTGATGACATCCTTGAGTTTTGATCCTCCGCGTTCGCTCAGTTCTTCCAAAGCCTCTTCATTGTAATCCTGAAGTCCTTCCTTCAGCTTGCCGATCCCATCCGCCAGTTTTCCGCAGCCGTCTGTTAGTTCTCCGCCTAAAGAGGAAAGCTGGTCCGTTCCTTCAGCCACGGCCCCCATTCCCTCGTTAAGCTGGCTGACACCGGAAGCATAGAGTTCCAGTCCTTCGCTGAGTTTTGACGCGCCATCGGAAAGGTCCGAGATTCCTTTTTTCAGGGTTTTTACCTGCTTCTCAAGGTCTTCCGGCATGCTGATCGAGGAGAGTTCCTCAAAGGAACTCTGCATGACGCCCATCTGCTCCGAAAGGTCGGTCGCAGCTTCCGAAACAGAACTCAAATCGAGCCCGCTTAAATCCGGCTCGCTGATATCGGCAAAGGCGCCAAGGGCCGATCCTACAGACCCTTCCGCGGATTCCACCGCTTTCTTTGCTGCATCTACGGCTATTTCTCCGCTCTCCACTCCTGAGTCTGCCGCTTCCAGAGCTGTCAGGACCGCTTCTGCAGCCGCCTGCTCTTCCTCCGTGGCTTCCTCTGGGGTGACGCAGGCAGACTCGGCTTCCGCAAGGGAAGTCCTCGCGTCAGCAAGCGCGCCCTCGGCAGCTGAGAGGTTCTCTTTCGCGGCCGAAAGTTCATCGAGCGAATCCGAAAGATCCTCGGACGAGGAAGAAACCGCTCCGATCAGACCGCTTATAGAGGGCTCCAGGTTTTCAAACGCGGTTCCGAGCGACGTAAGACCGGTCGTAAGGGTTGCTCCGTCGGCCGCTGCCGCCGCTGCCGCTTTCTCAAGATCCGTCGTATCAATGCCTCCGGACAGAGCGGAAAGGTCGATATCAGCCAGAGCTTCGTCTATTTTTTCCAGTCCTTCGCTCAAAGCGTCCGCGCCGGAAACAAGATCCGCGCCGTTCGCGTCCAGGGTCGCCACCCCGTCCTGAAGCTGCCAGACACCATCGTTCAGCTGGTCAATGGCATCCGTATACTCAGTCAGGCCGTCGCTGAATTTATTCGCGCCTTCCTGAAGGGCGTCGCTGCCGTCGATGATCCGATCCATCAATTCCGAAAGAACCCCGATTCCGGCCGTCATCTCATCCATGTCTTCAAGGTCCTCATCCTCCAGGTCCTTAATGAGGCCGCTCGTGACAACCGTCGCGGTAAAACCAAGCTCAAAGTCCTCCGCATGGGCTGAGATTTCGACAAATTCGGGAATACCCGGGTTCTCCTCGTCCTTCTCCTGATCCTTATTCTTGTTCTTCTTATCATCGTCCTTCAGGCTGTCGAGATTGAGAATCTCATCGATGCCGGGAACCGCGAACCCGATCACTGCCTGTGTCCCGGAAAATGTATTGAGGGAGCCATTTTCCACTTCTATATTCGAAAAATGGTCCTCCGGAAGAACTGCCATGGTCATAAACACATACGGAACCGGCACTTCCTTTTCCACGGTCTTCTGTTTTTTATAGTCATCAGCCGAGTCAAATGTTTCGGGTTCGTAATCCTCCTCGTCTTCCTCCGAATCCTCTTCATCTTCTTTCTTCTCAGGAAGTTCAATGACAGTCTGATCGAGGCTCACCTTCATGCGCTTCTCATTCACATAGTCAAAGCGGATTTTCACATCGCCGCTCTTTCCGCGGATTTCTTCGGGGGACACCTCATTTCCGTCCAGCATATACGTGACCTTCACCTGAACAGGCAGTTCCTTATTCGATACGCCTTTATAGACAATATCTTTTCCGGAATTCTCCCATAAAAGGCTACCGTTCTCATAGGCCTCCCACTCCTCGTCTCCTTCCGTATTCCGGATTTCCGAAAGATCCGAAGCATCCAGAATGAATTCCGAAGCCGGCAGGTCTGTAAGAACCGATGTCACTTCATTTCTCTTCGGTTTCCCGTCCGGCTTGGCATAGACCATCACTGTCTCTTCCTTTTTTCCGGCGGCCTCCGCTTTTTCGGGATCAAAAGACGGTCTTTCGTCTTTCTCCTCTTCAACGGCCTCCAAAGCGGGCTGAACTTCTTCGGAAACGGCTTTCCCGCAGCCTGTAAGCAAAAGACCAAGGCAAAGTATCAAAGCAAGTATTCTGTTCTTCTTCATCTTTTTACTCCACATTTTTCAAAGCTTCATCCATGGGCACTTTCCGGATCTTCTGATATTCCAGTACCGCCACGACAGCATAAGTCACAATTCCCATAATGATCATCTGAATGTATATTTTCCGGGGCAGGTAATAGGGAATCCAGCCGGTCATCTCCGAAACAATCATCTGCTCATAAATCCATACGAGGCCCGTCGTACAAAGAGGCAGGCTGAGGAAGATTTCCAGAATCGTCATCAGGGTCGTGGAATGAAGGTACAGCCTGCTGATCTCACCATTCCGGTAGCCGAGGATCTTCGTCATGGATATGGACTGGGCATTTTTCTCAATAATAATCTTGGAGAGGATATAGATGAGGATCATGAACATGAGCATGGAAAAATAATCCACCAGATACATCATGCCTCCCATGGACTTCATCAGCTGGCGGGATACCTTCGTCAGAGACTCCCTGTCGATCGTCTGACCGATATAGCTCTTATCGATGTCCGTGATGGGAGTGTTCGAAAAGTAGCCCGTAAAGGTTCCTTTCCCGAGATCGAAAATTTCGTTCAGCTTCTCCTTGGGCATAAACACACAGATCGAACCGGTATATTCCAGAAACCCCGCAATCGTAAAGGAATATTGGGCATCCTCGAATTCTTCTTTCAGTGTCACCCTGTCTCCGATCTTCAGTTTCATTTTGTCCCGGTAGTTTGAAGAAGCAAGCACGGGATTCTCAAAACCGGCTTTCTCCATTTCCCTGAAGCGGTCGTCCAAAGGCAGATACCGGCTGTGATCCGCAATCCCGTAAACCAGCACATCTTCGATTCTTTTTGTCTCGCCGAGAACGGTTTGAAGGCCGTAGGCACTGAATTTTTCCGCGTCCTCCACATCCGTTTCCACGGCATTCTGAAATTTCAGCATGTTCATCATGCTCTCCAGCTTTTTGTCTTCATCGACGGCCGCCTGGGGCAGCTGCAGAATATACTGATATTCCGAAAACATGCTGTCGGGAAGGGTCTCTTCATAGTGGTGCAGAATCTCCGGCAGCATCAGACCGAACATAAGCAGGAAATTAGCGAAGAAGATGCCCGCGAAAAGCACAATATAATTGGGCATATTCTGGAAAATGACGCGCACGCGGAACCGCGTGAAAAACGGGAGGTGCGCACTTAAGGGAAATGCTCCCCGGGATCTTCCTTTTTTCAGATCCCTCCTTAAGAATTTCAGAGGTGAAAGCGCCAGCCTGCGCGAAAGAATCACGAAGTCGATCACGATCATAATCACGACCGGAACGACGGTCGTCTCAAAAAAAGCGTCCGCGTTCCAGAGTGTTACATAAGTAGGAAGCGAATAGCTGTTGTAGTACAAATCCGCGCAAACATCTTTAAATACGGTATAACCGAGGACATTGCCGACCAGGGCCGCAACCAGCGTCACGAAAAGAGGCATTGTCATATAATGCCTGATGAGCTCTCCTTTCGTGTATCCGGAAGCCCTGAGCGTTCCGATTACATTTGACTCTTTTACGATGGTATTGCTGATTGTCACTGCGAAAACAAAGGCAATAATCACGATAATGACATACAGGAGCACCATCATCATCGCCCTGTCCGACCCCATGTCATCTCCCGTAAAGATGATCGCCTGGTTCTGAAAACGGGGATTAAAGCCGACCAGGTCCACGATCCCGGACAGATCTTCGGAGAAGCTCTCCGCCCTGTCCTTCTGCCACGCCTTGTCTCCGATTCCTTCGTTATATTTCCATGCATAGCGCCAGGTTATTTCATTTTTTGAAAATGATTCGAATTCCTCTTCGCAAACCACAGCCACCCCGAAGTGCAGGGCGTCGAACATCGTATCACTGTTGTCCGAAAAAAGAGCGCTGTAATCCGAAAGCGCCACAAGCCCTGTAATCTTCCATTCCTTTCCGGAAGACACAAGGATATCTCCCGTTTTCAGAGAGTTGTTATCGGCAAACATGCGGTCGACTGCAATTTCGCCGGTCTCTTCCGGCAGCGATCCCTCCATCGGACAAGGCAGATCCACAGCGGTTCTGTTTTTGAAAATGCGGACCGTCACGCCGTTGTCCATCTTTCTGTCCGTAAAAAACAGTTCATAGACCTTCACGCCAAGATCTTCGATCATGCGGATGCTGCTCTTATTCGCCCTGTACTCAACGGTAAAGTTACCGTCTTCGATGTTATATTTTTCAAAACTATCATTATAGGCCGCGATCATGCTCTCATCCGCGACCAGAAATCCCGAAATCAGTCCGATCGACAGTACGAGCAGGAGGAAAATGACCATGTATTTTCCGAAATCGCTCTTCAGTTCCCTCGGAAGGCGGTGCCTCAGCGGGTTTTTTGTCTTCTTCATAGTGTGTACCGTTTTCGCTTCAGCTGTACTTGAAGTCTTTCAAGAAGCTGTTCTTTTTACCAGTCCAGTTCCTCGGCGCTCATCTTCGTTTCATTTTGGATATTATGTCTGACCATTCCGTCTTTCAGCTTGATCACGCGGTCGGCCATAAACCGGATCGCGTCGTTGTGAGTCACCATGATGACGGTGTTGCCGTATTTTTGATTCACCGTTTCAATCAGCTTCAGGATTTCTTTGGACGTATTGTAATCCAGAGCCCCGGTCGGCTCGTCGCAAAGCAGAATATCCGGATTTTTAACGATCGCACGCCCGATTGCGCATCGCTGCTGCTGGCCGCCTGACAGCTGATTCGGCAGTTTGCCCCTGTGTTCATAGAGCCCGAGGGTATGCATCAATTCCTCTACATCGAGCGGATTTCTGCTGAGATACGCTCCTACTTCGATATTTTCACGCACCGTCAGATTCGGTATCAGATTGTACATTTGGAAAATATAACCCAGATGCTCTCTCCGATACATCGTCAGCCGTTTTTCTTTCATCAGGCTCATGGCCTCGCCCTCAATCCGGATTTCTCCGCTGTCAGGCTTGTCAATTCCTCCGATAATATTGAGCAGTGTCGATTTGCCGCAGCCCGAAGGCCCGAGAAGCACGCAGAACTCACCCTTTTCACAGGTAAAGTCAATCCCCTTCAGCACTTCCACCCGGGCAGAACCCTGACCGAATCCCTTTTTCAGTCCTTGCACTTCCAGAAACATCATGTCCTCCTAAAACGTTTTAGTGCAACTTATCGAACTACAGTTTAATACCTTTAACGTACACTGTCAAGTGCAGGCAGTAAGATGTCAGGAATTGCACAGGGTTCCCTGATTTCTTGCTCTTTAGGGGAAAATATGATACGGTATTTTCATCACAAACGTGAAATTGTTCTTATGCAATACACTCGGAAAAGTCTGAAGCAAAAGGAGAATTATCCGCGATGTTTGATATGATCAGCCAGATCCTTTTATATATTGTCGAAATTGCCACTACCATGCTGGAACTCTTCGGCATCTGGGTGCTTGTCTCCACTGCCGTCAAATGCTTCTTCCTGTGGTTCACAAAGAAGGAAAATGTCCGGATGGACCTCGCGGAAGGCATCGCGCTTGCCCTCGAGTTCAAAATGGGCGGCGAGGTTCTTCGTACGGTCGTCGTCCGGGAATGGTCGGAACTCGGTATTCTCGGCGCGATCATCATTTTGAGAGCCGCGCTGACGTTCCTCATTCATTGGGAAATCAAGGAAGAAAAGAAAGAAATGGAAAGAAAGATTGCCTGGACCGACAAAATGGATTGAACGATTCCGTTCAATCCATTTTTTATATACGTAAAAAAAGGGCTCTCCTCAAGCGGAGAACCCTTTTTGATGAAGTCTTTGATTATTTCGCTGCGATCGCTGCCTGAGCTGCTGCCAGACGGGCAATCGGTACGCGGAACGGGCTGCAGGAAACATAGTCCAGACCGATCTTGTTGCAGAATTCGATCGAGGACGGATCTCCGCCGTGCTCGCCGCAGATGCCGCAGTGAAGTGACGGACGAACAGCCTTGCCGTCTGCAATGGCCATCTTCATCAGCTTGCCGACACCGATCTGATCCAGTTTTGCGAACGGATCGTTTTCGAAGATCTTCTTGTCATAGTAAGCTGTGAGGAACTTGCCCGCGTCATCACGGGAGAAGCCGTAGGTCATCTGTGTCAGGTCGTTTGTACCGAAGCAGAAGAATTCAGCTTCCTTCGCGATCTCTTCAGCTGTCAGGCAGGCTCTCGGGATTTCCATCATCGTACCGACTTCGTACTTGAGGTCAGCGCCGGCGTCAGCGATTTCCTTGTCAGCCGTCTCAACGACGATCTTCTTCACATAGCCGAGTTCCTTCGCGTCAGATGAAAGCGGGATCATGATTTCCGGAACAATGTTCCAATCCGGATGCTTCTTCTGGACGTTGATCGCGGCACGGATCACAGCAGATGTCTGCATGCGGGCGATTTCCGGATAGGTAACCGCAAGACGAAGACCTCTGTGGCCCATCATCGGGTTGAACTCATGAAGAGCTTCGGTCATGGCCTTGATTTCTTCAACGGTCTTGCCCTTCGCCTTCGCAAGCTTCTCGATATCAGCTTCTTCGGTCGGAACGAACTCATGAAGCGGCGGATCCAGGAAACGGATCGTGACCGGGTCACCTTCCATAGCCTCGAAGAGTCCTTCGAAGTCGCCCTGCTGCAGCGGCAGGATCTTCTTCAGAGCTTCTTCTCTCTCTTCTACTGTATCGGAGCAGATCATCTCACGGAACGCGTCAATTCTGTCGCCTTCGAAGAACATATGCTCTGTACGGCAAAGCCCGATGCCTTCAGCGCCGAGTTCACGAGCCTTCTGTGCGTCGTGCGGTGTATCAGCGTTGGTGCGGACCTTCAGTGTACGATACTTGTCAGCCCAGGACATGATGCGGCCGAATTCGCCGGCGATCTTCGCATCGACTGTCGGGATGGCGCCATCATAGATATTGCCGGTTGTGCCGTCGAAGGAGATGATATCGCCTTCATGATATTCCTTGCCGCCAAGAGTGAACTTCTTGTTGGCTTCATCCATCACCATCTCGGAGCAGCCGGATACGCAGCAGCTGCCCATGCCTCTCGCGACAACAGCAGCGTGGCTTGTCATACCGCCGCGGCCTGTCAGGATACCCTGAGCCGCTTTCATGCCTTCGATATCTTCCGGAGAGGTCTCAAGACGAACGAGAACGACCTTCTCTCCTCTTTCTGCCCATTCTTTGGCATCATCGGCAGTGAAGACGATCTTGCCGCAGGCAGCACCCGGAGCAGCGCCGAGAGCCTTGGCGATCGGTGTAGCCTTCTTCAGAGCGTCCGCGTCAAATGTCGGATGCAGAAGGGAATCCAGATTTCTCGGATCGATCATCGCGACAGCTTCTTCTTCTGTTCTCATGCCTTCGTCGACGAGGTCGCAGGCAATCTTCAGAGCAGCGCGTGCCGTACGCTTGCCGTTTCTGGTCTGAAGCATGAACAGCTTGCCATGCTCAACCGTGAATTCCATATCCTGCATATCACGATAGTGATCTTCCAGAATCTTGCAGACTTCATTGAACTGCTTGAAAGCTTCCGGGAACTTGTTTTCCATCTCGGAAATATGCATCGGTGTACGGACACCGGCCACAACGTCTTCACCCTGAGCATTGGTCAGGAATTCGCCGAAGAGGCCCTTTTCGCCTGTAGCCGGGTTTCTTGTGAAGGCAACGCCTGTTCCGCAGTCATCGCCCATGTTGCCGAATGCCATCGCCTGAACGTTGACGGCTGTGCCCCAACTGTACGGGATATCGTTGTCACGGCGATAGACGTTCGCACGCGGGTTGTCCCAGCTGCGGAAAACGGCCTTGATCGCGCCCATGAGCTGTTCCTTCGGATCAGACGGGAAGTCAACGCCAATCTTATCCTTATATTCGGCCTTGAACTGGCTTGCCAGTTCCTTCAGGTCATCCGCTGTCAGTTCGACATCCAGCTTGACGCCCTTTTCGGCTTTCATTTTATCGATCAGTTCTTCGAAATACTTTTTGCCGACTTCCATAACGACATCCGAATACATCTGGATGAAACGTCTGTAGCAGTCCCATGCCCATCTCGGGTTGCCGGACTTTTCGGCAATCGCATTGACGACTGTTTCATTAAGGCCGAGGTTGAGGATCGTATCCATCATACCGGGCATGGAAGCTCTGGCGCCGGAACGAACAGAAACAAGGAGCGGGTTTTCGCTGTCTCCGAATTTCTTTCCCGTGATCTCTTCCATCTTTGCGATATTTTCGGTGATCTGAGCCTGGATCTCTTCGTTGATCTCTCTGCCGTCCTCATAATACTGAGTGCAGGCTTCTGTCGTGATCGTGAAGCCCTGCGGCACCGGAAGACCGATGTTGGTCATTTCTGCGAGGTTTGCGCCCTTGCCGCCAAGGAGCTCGCGCATATCCGCATTGCCTTCGGTAAACAGATATACCCATTTTGCCATGTAATTTTTCCTCCTGATCATATACTCATACTATTTTGGAAGGATCATTTTTTGCGGCCGTTCACACCGACACAAAAGACAGACTCTTCCTATTAAACAGGCATTACATATTGTACCATATTTTCTGATCCGAAACACCCTAAAAATGTCATAAAAACAGGACGATTTTCTCCTGATTTTATATGTTTTTGGTCGGATATTTACATAATCAGATTGAAAAGAGAATTGAACACGATTCCGGAGACCTGACCGATCGGTGAAATGCCCACCTGGCCAAGGAAAATCAGAACGACAATAAGGACGACTGAGATCATCCTCTCGTTTTTCAGCATGCCGTTGTAGAGTCTGTCCGGCAGCACAGCCATGAATAGCCTGGAACCATCCAGAGGCGGAACCGGGATCAGGTTGAACACGGCCAGGGACACATTGATAAAGGACGCATATGTCAGAAGGAGCACAATAAAATAGTCCTTCGCGTTCGGATCCCCGAAAACGGTCACCAGTTTCAGCAGCGCAAGACAAAAGACAGCCATCAGCAGGTTCGAAAGCGGGCCTGCCAGGGAAGTCAGCGCGAAATCTCTCTTTTTGTTTTTGAAACGGTTGATATTGACCGGGACCGGCTTCGCGTAGCCCACTCCCAGAAGGAAGATCGCAAGGGTTCCGACAAAATCCAGATGGCGGAACGGATTGAGAGAGATTCTGCCCTGATTCTTTCCGGTGGGATCTCCGAGTTTCAAAGCCGCCCACGCATGAGCGCTTTCATGTACCGGCATGCAGATGAGAAGAACAATCAGCCTGGCCAGAAGGACCATCAGCTGATCCGTATTGACACTTTTCCAGATATCGGAACGGGCCCACTCTTCAAAGACCGGTATTCCGACAAAACGGTTGACTGCCCATAGTACGAGGGCAATCAGGACAAGCACAGCGAGAATGATCCCGCCGATCCGGGCCGGATCATTCTCTTTTTTTGTTACTTTTTGTTCGGAAGTACGGACGGTAGCCGAGTAAGGCCTTCCGCATTTCGGGCAGTTGCAGCTGATCTGAATGGTCGGATTGGCCGCGGCTGAACCCGGGATCCTGATCCGGAACGAATGCCTGCAGTAAAAGCAGACAGCCGAATAAATCATAGGAGCACCCGATTCCGCCTCTCTTTTTGCAGCATGTTCTCTGTACCAGTCACGATCCTGTATGCCCATAGTTCTCCTTCAAATAGTTCCTTACACAGCCTGACTCTCAGCGGATGCGGAGAAGACATGCCATTTTCCATCCTTATAGGCGTAAATATTGCCGTAAGCGGTCTGAATGGCGTCCCACTCCTCAGCGAGGAGTTCCGTTCCGTTATAGAGTTCGCTCAGTCCGTATTTTTTCGAATCCGGATTCCGATAGGAAACAAGCGCGCATCCGACGCTTTCAATCGATTCTTTTGCGCCAAGATCCAGTGTTTCTCCGGTATTCAGTACCAGGTAAGTCTTCTCTCCCATTTCCACTGCCAGCGATTTATTCGGGTAATTCACCAGCTGGTCGCTGATCACCCTTCCGTCCGGGGCAAGAAGCGTCATGGTTTCACTGTCCTGCTTTTCCTTGGCGTAGAGATAGCCTTCGCCTTCCACTTCCAGAAGCGAATAGTATTTCGGTTCCAGAATTTCCTTGCCGCTCTGATCCACGAGTCCGTAGAGGATCTCGCCCGCGTCATTTTTCCTGGAAACAACGAAGAGGCCGCCCTTCTGCATTCTGGGCGCGTAGTTGCTCGTCGGCTCCAGAATCACTTCGCCATCGAAGGTCATGAGGCCGTAATTGTAATCCTCATCATTAAAGCTGAAGAAACCGCCTTCGACAACGTTATTGGCCTTGTCGCTTTCCGCGATCCGGGTCATCGTGTCGTCATAGACGAGGAGCTTTCCTTCCGACATCTGATAGTAATAATCACCCGCGTTGTAGATGCCTGACGGATCATCGAGAAGCACCTTGCCGCTCGCATCCATAATTTTGCTCGCGCCGTCAACATCGTTGACAATATAGGAATAACCGACAACCGTGAAGCTCGATGCGGGATTTGTCAGGACCACATCCTCAAGAAGTTTCCCTTCTTTCAGATCCACGAGCATCTTCCTGCCCTTGAACAGAACATCGTCGTCGCCGGGGAAGCCTGTAGCGAACATATCCGGCGTGACATACATCATGGCTTCATTTTCGTCCTTCGTCTGTTCGTCACCGTAAACAGCTTCGGCAAAATAGTCGTTCTTGACGTTGTACACGCAAAGGGCCCAGTCCGTGATCTGTGTGCCGTCTGTCTTTACAAGACATGTTTCAGGCAGTTCATCACCCTGCCGTTTCAGCTGCCAGACATCGCCGCAGATCTGATCGCACTGAAGGAACGAAAGATCGGAAAACGCGTTGCCGTCGCTGTCGCACAGAATCTTGTTCAGGCCTTCCGTCCTGTAAATAAGTCCGTTGGTCCCGGAAAATCTCAGCTCTCCTTCCGCATCATCAATTGTCTTCACTTCCTCAAGCGGTCCGATCGACTTTTGACTCTCGTCGGCAGCCGGCTCGGCAGCTGATACGGCAACGGTCTGAGCGACCATCAGGGCGGCGAGTAAGAAAGCCAGTATTCCACGTTTCATCTGGGCACCTCCTTTTAAAAGAGCAGTATTTGCTTCGTTTTCTATTATATGGCAACTCCACTGTTAACGGAAGTATATACCGGAAGAATACTCCATATTTTAACTAAAATGCCAAACGTGAGCTTATGATCATTGGATAAACACTTCAGACGGCTTCCGCGCGAAGAACTTCTAACCTCCCCGAAAATTGCTAAAAGCGTTCGAAAAAATCGCAAACTCGCTGCGCTCAGACAGTGCTGATTTTTTCGAACAACACAATTTCCGGCGAGCTAAGAAGTACTAATCACTTGTGCAGATGTCTGAAGTGTTTATCCAATGATCTTCAGCAGACCTCTAGGTGTATACATCCCGTTATGATTCTTCCGGGAAGGCTTCCCGATAGTCCCTGGCGTGCCTGACAATATTCTGAAGCTGCCTGAGAACGCCGAGATTGCTGTAGGATTCCCCCACAATATCCGCCTCCTCCTGCATTTCCGAGCGGGCATTCGCCACGGTCACCGCCACTCCCGCTTCACGAAACGCCGGAAGGTCATTGAGATTGTCCCCGAAATAGACGGTCTCCTCCTGCCCGATTCCCAGATACTCCTGCAGGAGGGCGAACGCTTCGCCCTTCCCGGCCTCTTTCGCCGTGATGTCGCACCATCTTACGCCGGAAACAGACCACAGCAGATCCGAAAACGCCGGATCTTTTTTCAGTTTTTCCGCGACCGACTGGACGTTGTCGCAATACATGGAAACTTCGATGACCCCTTCGGGATCGATTGCCGAAAGATCTTCCACCTTCCGGATCGTGTAATGGTATTCATCCCTTACAAAATGCAGAAACTCGCTTCCTTCTTCGGCATCAATTAAGGTCACGTCGGAAAGACCCA
Organism: uncultured Eubacteriales bacterium; assembly: GCA_900319795.1. Classification (GTDB taxonomy): domain Bacteria; phylum Bacillota; class Clostridia; order Lachnospirales; family Lachnospiraceae; genus Chordicoccus. The sequence continues at coordinate 25,410 of ONPU01000020.1, forward strand.
CAATCAGGTTCATGCCCTCTATGGATTTGATCTTCCGTATCAGGGGCAGGCAGATTTCGGGTTTGATGCTCCAGCTGAAGAGCTCCCGCTCCGTAGTGCGGATCAAAGTTCCGCTGTTGCTGATAAAGTAGATGTCGTCCGCGACCGGAGCAAACAGCTCCCGCATGCTCGGATACTGTCTCCCGCTGCAGGCGCAGAAACGGATGCCGAGTTCCTTCAGCTCCCGGATGACCTCATAATACTGCGGATCGATCCGGTGAGCGCCTTCGCTGACCAGAGTTCCGTCTATATCGCTCCCAATCAGTTTGATCATGTTCTCTACCTTTCTCTTTCAATGATTTTTTCTATCTTACCACGAAATAACGAGGCATGCACGAAAGCTGAATTACATCGCCGTCAATAATCGGCCATCTCCAAGGCCTTCCCGGTTCCTTTTGTCAGGTTGAGCGTCGTAAGCGTCCATCCGACTCCCGGTCCGGAATAGTCGAAGATCTCCTCTTCTTCCGAAGTGATGAGTGACGACGTTCCGCCGGTTCCGCAAAATACAATCTCCTTTTGATCCCCTTTAAGGATGTCCCCTTTCAGATAAAGGGCCTTTTTCTTTGGAAGAGCGACACCCTTTGAAGGGATCGGATGCCAGTTTTTGCCGTCTGTACTGTATTTTGTAAAATGGAACCCGTACGAATGCGGCTCTCCCTTAGAAGTCGTACAGTTGTAGATCCCCTCCGCGGGCTTAATAACCGTTTCGCCGTTGTATTTGTTGCCATTTGAAAGCTGAAGAAGAATCTCCTTCTTATTCGCGCTTCGTTCTGTTCCCGCCAAAGTGAGACATTTTACTTTATATTTCGCTGTAAAATGACAGGCCGAAATTTTCAGGGCTTTTGACTTTTTGGAGCGCAGCGTCCGGCCTTCCGCCGTTCCCACAATCTGCGCCTTGTAATAATAGGTCTGACCGGGCTTCACGGTCTGGTCCGTATATTCATGATTTCCTTCTTCAGAAATGAATTCCCCTATTTTCTTATATTTCTTAGACCCTTTTTTTCTCCGGTAAATGTAGACCGAAGCTCCGTTCGTGTCCAGCCCCCCGTAACTGGGTTCGACATAGAGATAGAGCCTTTTGGTCGTATTGGTATGGTTTTCACCGATGCCGTTATTGATCAGGCCCGGCTCGCCAAAACCTTTGCACATATAGGTGATGTCATCCGAACTGTAGGTACTGGCAATTGCTTTGCCCTTTTTGTTGTAGGCGGTCACATAATACGTATAAAAATGATACTTCTTTACTTTTTGATCCGTATAGGTCGTTCCCTTCAAGGTCTTCAGTTTCTTATACGCGCTCTTTGCGGGAAGAGGAGTATCCCACCCGCTGTTGTAATTCTTTGTCACATCGGCACGATAGAGCGCGTATTTAACGGCCCCCTTCTTCTTTCCCCATTTTACGGATATGGAAAATGCGTTCGCCTTGGGCGTCACCCGAAAACGCGCGGCATGGGCCGTGACAGGAAAAAGCATAATCAAAAGGATGGAAAATACCAGTGTCATCCGTTTTACAGATTGGTTCATGATGCGTGCCTCCTATTTTAAGCAAAAAGAGCGCCCGAAGCGCTCTTTCAACTGTATTTCAATTCAACTCATGACTGCTCAAGCAGTTCCTGATAGCCCGGCTTGTAAAGATGGCGCGGAATACCGTCGACCATAACCGGCGAGACATCGCCCTGGATCAGCGGATCAACATAGGAACGGAACTCCGGTGTGACATAGGAGCCGTCTTCCGTAACCCATTCTCTCGGGACAAGACGCTCGTCGTTCGCGATCTTATGAACATCCTTGACCTCGGTCTCAGCTGCGTACGGATCGGAAGATGTACGGACAAAGACCACCATCTTGCCGGAGTCGCCTTCATCGGCCGCCTTCATGGCAGCACCGCCGACCTCAAACGCCTCGTTGATATCGATTCTGGAAGCGCAGTGGGAAGCAGCTCTCTGAAGGGTGGAGAATTCGATCGCTCTGGCTTTGCATCCGAGCTCGCTGCTTAAGATATTGCAGAGAACTCTGGCTGTACCGGTCAGCTGCTTGTGGCCGAACGCGTCGACGAATTCGGCATTTTCACCGAGTTCCATCACGTATTTGCCGTCAGCTGTGTGAATACCTTCGGAAACGCAGACCACGACGGAATTCTTGGTCTTAAGCAGGTTGCGGCATTTTTCGACAAATGCGTCGACGTCGAAATCCAGTTCCGGAAGATAGATCGCGTCCGGTCCGTCACAGTCTTCGCCCTTGGCAAGAACTGACGCGCCCGTAAGCCATCCAGCGTTTCTGCCCATGATCTCGATCACGGTTACGAGACCCTTGGCGTTTCTCATGGAAAGGCCGTCACGGATGACTTCCTTGACGGAAGTGCCGATATACTTCGCGGCTGAACCGTAGCCCGGTGTATGGTCGGTCAGAGCGAGGTCGTTGTCGATCGTCTTCGGGCAGCCGACAAAACGGATATCGGAACCGGTCAGCATCGCATAGTCGCTCAGCTTTTTGATGGTATCCATGGAATCATTGCCGCCGATATAGATGAAGCAGTCAATCTCAAGGTCTTCGAGGATCTTGAAAATCTTCTCATAGAGTTCCTTGTCCTGGAAGATTTCCGGAAGCTTGTATCTGCAGGATCCGAGATAGGAAGCCGGAGTTCTCTTCAGAAGTTCGGAATCCAGAGCGCTTGTGATATGCTCTGAAAGATCGATGTAACGGCCTTCGATCAGACCCTGTACTCCGTGAAGCATTCCGTAAACTTTCTTGTATCCGCGGTCAATCGCAGTTCTGTACACCCCAGCCAAAGAGGAGTTGATAGCTGCTGTCGGTCCGCCGGACTGTCCTACGATAACGTTTCTTTTTGCAACCTGCTGCATGATTTACCTCCAACTCATGTTCGATTAATCTGTGTGAAGTCTTTAAAATGCACAGAAATCGATCCTGCATTTTCACAAATTAAGATTTTACAGCATTCGTGAGCGCATTTCAATAAGGAGAAAAGAAAAAGCGGGGCTTAATGCCCAATGTCATTAAGTTATGATGATATTGGTTACAAGGTCTCTATGAAAAGCAAAGGAGAGATCACAGCAGACAACTGTGGTCTCTCTTTTTTTCTGT
>ONPU01000022.1 GCA_900319795.1 uncultured Eubacteriales bacterium
GAGCCGGTCGGGGTTCGGGTCGCGGTCGGCGGAACGGCCGCCGTAGATATTTCCGAGGGCCATGGCGATCATGATGGTCGCGATAATGATCGTCCAGACGATCTGCGACGAGGAAAAATACGGCGCGAGCAGACGGCTTGCGCCGAGTTCGACGGCCATGACGGACATGCCGGCGAAGAATTCGGTCATGTAGAGATAGGTTTTGTTGGTGAGGATGTTATTTTTCATAATCATTCTTTGGAAAATGAGGTGCTTGTCGGTTTATTACTTTGACCACGGGGGTCTGGCACCTGTGGTGCACCTGCACCACGAGGGTCTGTCCCCTTTGGTGCATTTGCACCACGGGGGTCTGGCACCTTTGGTGCACCCTTCGGCGGCTTCGGGGGCCTCGGCTTCTTCGGGTGGTTCTTCCGCCACGCCTTGTTGATGCCGAGGATGATCAGCACGACCGCCAGCACCGTAAGCGCGAGCGGCGCGATATAGATCGCGGCGAACAGGACGGTCTCCAGGAAGCCGAGGAAATTGCTCCACGACCCGACCAGCGCATTGTGCAGCCGATCCACAAATGTCAGCGTCTTCGGCGGATCCGTACTGTACCTCACGACCTCCTCGATCGTCAGATTCACCGTCGAAAATGCCACATCCGTATCCATCGAACTCAAATACGTCCGGTTCTGATCCAGCTGCGTCTGCACCTCCGTCAGCCTCGTCTCGATCGTGATCATGTCCTCGATCGTCCGCGCCTGCTCCATCATCGCCTGGAGCCGCTCTTCCTGCATTTCCAGATTGCGGATGACAGCCTCGGTGTCGTGGTAGCGACGAGTGATATTCTCGACATACGAATTCTTGCTCAGGATCTTGCCCTGGCCCTCGAGCGACTCCAGAAAGCCCTTATAGTTTTTCGAAGGAATCCTTACCGTCAGGTAAATGGTCTTCTCCCCGCGCGTCTTATTATAGTCGTCGTAATACCAGTTCGTCCCGGAATTCGTCTCGTTCTCGCTCTCAATGATCCCGCCAACCTTGGAAATCTCCGCGCGCACATTTGCGAGCGTCTCATCATACGTCAGCGTCTGCATCCGCATATCACAGGTATAGACGAGCTTCTCGTCGGGGTTGGCCTCCTCGGTCGCATCCTCGGCGCCGTTCTCACTCGTCCCGGCCTCTGTCCCGGTCGTTTCCGTCCCTGCATCATCCGCCCTCGGCTCCGCGTCATCCGCCACATACGCGCTGTCGTTCATCGCATACGCACTGTCTCCGTCGAACCCGGCCGTCCCGACATCATACTCGCCCTCGACCGCTTCTTCGGAAATGTCATACTCCTCAGCCGCCTTCGCCGACTCCGCCGCCGGATTGCTGTAGGACGCGCTGTTTTCCGACGATCCCCCCGTGCATCCGGCAAATAAAACCGCACTCGCCGCGACAAATGCCGCCAGCTTCCATCTCATTTTCCTCATGGCTCGCTCCTTTCCGCAGATCATTTCACTTCTGCAACAATTTCCCTCACTTCATCAACGCTAAGCGGACGCTCCGCCATCAGCGCGTAAGAATAGCCGTCCTCAACCCACGTCGCCAGATAAATGTCCTCTCTCTCTCCCCGCAGCGTCACCACCCGGCCGTCAATCGTCTCGGCCGAAGTGGAGCTGTAATCGTTGTAATCGCCGCTGATGTCATTTTCGCCGGGGCCTTTGCGGAGACGCAGGATTTCATTTCCATCATTTCCTCTGAAAATGACTTCGTAAAGCTGCCCCGGAATCACACGATACACCGACGGCTTTCCGCCTGCCGCCTCATCCGGTACGGCAAATGAAAACCCCGCGGCCTTCTCCGCCTCTTCCGGCTTGTCATATTCAGAAAATGGGTTTGCAATCATCGCATTCGGCTCCTCTGCCGCTGCTTCCGATTCTTCCTCTGATGATGCTGCGGCGGCGTCTGCGTTAGCGGCTTCGAGTGTTTCGTCGTCTTCTGCTTCTGCTCCCTCAGTCTTTGCTGCTTCGTCAGGCACTGCTGTCTCAGGCACTTCCACCTCAGGCGCTTCCAATGTCGGAACTACCGTGTCAGAATCCTCAGTCGCTTCTGCTTCCGCTGCTTCGTCAGCCTCCATTGCGAAGCCTTCCGTCATCTGCGCAGTTTCCGGCTTCTGATTCAGCCGCGTCAGCATTGTGATACTCACGAATCCTACGAAGATAGCAGCTGCGACCCCGCCTACCATCCACGGGCGGAACCGTGGTTTCCTCACATTAGCCGGGGCTTTGTGCGCCTCTTCTATATATTTTTCATCTATTTCTCCCATCGCGTGGAGAAGATCTTTCGCGTCCATCCCTATACCTCGATTCCTTCTTTGATGAGGCGCTCCGCGAGTAATTTGCGGGTGCGCAGCAGTGTCATTTTTACCTTGCTTTCACTAAAGCCAAAGTCCGAGGCGAGGTCTTTGACGGGTTCCATTTCAAAATAACGTCTCACAAAGAGCCTTCGTGCGTCCTCCGGCAGGTCCTTCAGGAAGTCGTTGAGCACGTCTTTGATGACGGCCCCGTCCGCGGACCAGCCGGCAATGCGCTGATCTTCCACGCACTCCTGAAGCTCGTCGAGGACAAGCGGCACCTCCCCACCGCCGCGCTTTGCGGCATGCTCGGCTTCCCATTTTTTCAGGGACAGGTTGCGTGTTATTTTCCCGAAAAATGCCTTCAAAATCCGCGGCACCTGCGGCGGAATGCTGTTCCACGAAGCCATCCAGGTGTCATTGACGCACTCTTCGCTGTCCTCGCTGTTCCGGAGGACATTCATGGCGATCCGCGTGCAATAACGGCCGTATTTCGCGGAGGATTCGCTGATTGCCTGTTCATTTCTGTTCAGGTACAGGTTGATAATCTGTTGATCATCCATTTTGTTGATCCTTTTGGTTTTGTGTGATTCGCCTCTACCTATAGAGACCGGGAAACTTAAGGGCGGGTCACATTTTACAAAATATTTTCCAACTCCTCAGGCGTCGAAACCATGCGAATGAGATTCACGGCCTCGTCGGTCATGAAACCGGCGTCGCGCATCTTGCAGTAAAGGGCCATCAGAGGCTCATAAAACCCTGCCTTGTTATAAAGAATGCAAGGTTTGCTGTGCTTCCCGAGTGCAGCCAGGACAATCACTTCCGAGATTTCGTCCAGCGTCCCGGATCCGCCGGGCAGCGCAATATAAGCGTCCGCAAGATCCATCATGATCACCTTGCGCTCCGCCATTGTTTCCGTGGCGATTGTCTGCGTAATTCCATCATGAACCAAGCCCGCATCGAGGAAAAACTGCGGCTCCACGCCGATCACTTCCCCGCCCTCACTCAGCGCAGCGTCCGCAAGCACTCCCATGAGGCCGACTCCAGAGCCCCCGTAAATCAGGGTGTGGCCATTTTTTGCGATCCAGCGGCCGACTTCTTCGGCGGCTTCTTTGTAGGCGGGGTCATTTCCGAAGCTGGAGCCCAGATATACTGCGATTTTCATGGAATCCTCCTATCGCGCGCTGTATGCTTTGCGCTTTCTTTGTCTTTTCCATGATTTTATCATACGCGGGTGGGACTGTCACTTTGAGGAGGGAAAATCCCTCTCAGTTAACATAATCCGCCAAATTTTTGCCAATTCCACACCCAAGTCAACATAAGAACTATCAATAAAACACGGTATTTCGTTTCAGTTAACATAATTCGCTTCGGATTTTTCTATTATTGTATATTCCTCCGAAAATTTCCCTCTATTTTCGTAAAATATGCCGTCTTGCGAAATCTTGTATCGTTTTGCTATAGTCGATACACGTCTTTCCTCTCCGGCGGGGCCTGCGCATCCGGATTTCATCCCGGATTCCTCCGGAAATTTCCATGATCCAAATCCAATCCGGATTCCTCCGGCAGAGGCAAGACGCAATACCGGAACTTGCATCCCTTCAAAAGGGCGTGCACTTCCTTAAATATTCATATGAAGAATTCAGGGGAAAAGGGTAATAAAAAGGAGGTGAATCGCATGTCAAATGAACTCAAAGCCTATCTTTCCGAGGAAGACGGAGTATCGACGGTAGAGATCGTACTTATCCTATTGGTCCTCATTGCTCTAGTGTTGATTTTTAAAGAACAGCTGACGAAACTGTTGAAATCCCTGATGAGCAAAGTCGCTTCCCAGAGCAACAGCGTATGAAGCGCATCTCAGGGAGCGCAGGATTCGTTGACGCTGCCAGGCACGCAGCTCAGTCTCCCAGGGCCTACCCCGCAGCTTTGCCTGCCAGGCCCAACTCCCCAACTCAGCCTGCCGGGACCAACCTCGTAGCATAGCCTGCAACGTCAACCTCTCTCACCACTCTCTGAGGTTTCTGTCAATCCTTCTATAAAAGCAAAGGAGAAGGCCGTCTTGAAAAGAAAAGGCAGTATCACAATCTATTTTGTTTTGGTAATGGCCGTCATCGTGCCGCTTATTCTGGCGCAGATCACCTCGGCAAAGGTCAGCGCGGGCCGCATGCAGGCCGCGAACAGCATGGATCAGGCTCTCTTCTCGCTCTTTGGGCATTATTATGGCCCTTTGGCGAAAGAATACGGCCTCCTCTTCCTGAACGCGGGCGGCAGCGGATCCGGGCCGGATCTCGAGGCAGTGATCACCTCATTGGAAGATTCCATGAACTATATCCTGGAGCCGAATAAAGGATTCTCTGTGCTCACCGGGAAAAATCTCCTGAATCTGAAGAGGGAAGCCATGGCGCTCACCGCGTTTACACTGGCGACCGATGCCGGCGGGGCTCCGTTTCGGGCGCAGGCCATTCGGTGCATGAAAGATACTGTGGGTCTTGAGGCGGTCTCTCTATTGCAGGAAGAACTGACAGCCGGCAAAAATGCAGAAGAAACAGGAAAGGAGCTTCTCAATGACTCCGAGTCCGTAAGCTACAACGATATTGAAAATATGGCCGCTGAAGCCGCCGAGTCAGCCTCGGAAGGCGGCGGAGGCGATAGCGGCGGGGATGGAGGCAGTGACGGAGGAACCGAAACAGGCGTGGAAGAGGGCTCCGAAGAAGGAGGCTCCGGAGACACCGGGGAAAGCTCTGTCCCCGACGATTTCGTCAACCCGCTGCCGATCCTGGAACAGCTCCAGTCCCTGACAGTCCTCAACCTGGTCGTCCCGGATCCTTCAGCGATCCCTTCCGAAAATGTAGACAAAAGCGAACTGGTCAGCGGCCGGGACCTTGCCTCCGGCGCCGGCCTCATTGACATCGGCGAAGCCGGGGATAACGGTGATCCGTTTTTCAAGGCCTGGATCATTACGCATTTCCGGGATTTTACGGATCCGTCTTCGCATTCTGCTTACAAATATCAGAAGGAATATTTGCTGAACGGAAAGAAAAGCGACCGCGCCAATCTGAACGCAGTGGTGACAACGCTTCTCCTTACGAGAGAGGCCGTCAATATGTTCTGCCTTCTTACGGATGAAATAAAGAGCGCCGAACTCAGCACATTGTCGCTGATGATCGCGACATTTTTAGCGATTCCGGAGGCGGAGCCGATCATCAAACTCGTTCTGGCGGCGGGCTGGGCGTACGCGGAAAGCCTTGTGGATGTAAGAGCACTTCTGGAGGGAAAACGGGTTCCCTATGTCAAAGACTCTTCAAGCTGGCAGACCGATGCCGAGGGCCTGGCGAAGTCCGGCGGAAGCCTTGACGGCCTGACCGAGGACTGTCCGTGGGGCATGCGGTACAGTCATTTTCTGGATGCGCTTCTGCTCGCGTTCGGAGACAAAAAGCTGACGATGCGGTGCATGGACATCGTAGAAAGCGAGATCCGCGGCCAGACCGGAAGCGACTTCCGGCTGGATTCCTGCATCGGAGCTCTCACGGCTGAGGCGGAGATGCGGGCGGAGCGGAAGGTGACATTTCCTGTGGAAATGTCGGCCTCCTACATGGACCTGTAAAGTTCGCAGCCATTTTTCGCACCTTGACAAATGAATAGAGAAAAACTCATGCGTCAAATATTGAATCAGATCTGTAAAAATGTTACACTCTCTTTATATGAAAGAATTGTTCGTGTCATTATAAGGAGAAATACATCATGGGAGAAGAAGGAATGACCGATAAGCAGTATGCTTCTATCCTGCTGGACGAAATCGCCGAGCTGGAAGAACAGATCAAACTGGCTCTGGAAGAAGGCGCGGTCAAAACCGCTGCCGGACTTACCAAAATCAAAGAAAGAAAAGAGGAAAAACTCAAAATCATCCTCGGAAAAAGGTAAATCATTTTAATACTCAAAGAAAACAGATCGTATTCATCTCAGCGTGAACACGATCTGTTTTTTGTTTGGAGGTGATCCGTTTTGACTGTATATCATGAGAATTCACATTTTGCAAAATCGAACAGCCGGGCCGGGCACCTCTGTGAAAAATACAGCAAGCCCGTACTAAGAGGATCTCTGTCCATCGAATGTGCCGGCTCCCTGGCCCTCTTCTTTTTCGCGTGCATAACGCTCATGCTCTTTTTAAATGCCATAAAACTGCAGACCAAAGAAAGTCTCTCGCTTTCCAATAAAGCCCGCAAGCTGGCAGCCGCGGCATCGGTCCTGGATTCTGCCGGGTCCGGTGGTGGCTCCGGCAGCAGTTCCGCGTCGGGCAGCGAATCCGGAAGTGGCTCCGGCAGCGAATCGGGAGCCTCAGACGGACTCTGGATCGATATCCCCAAAAGCATCAGTTTTACCTATCCGTTCCCGGTCTTCGGCATCCCGAAGCTCCGGATCGCGGCCCGCGCCAGGGTCTTTCCCTGGCGGGGAATCAACTGCAGCATTGCAGATCTTACTCCTCATGACGGGTCGGGGGAGGATGCGGGTGTCATTTATCTTACAGATAATGAGAGCGTGTATCACACCCATGCCGACTGCACGCATCTTGATCTCACCATCATCAAGACCAATGTGGCCGACGTAAAGAAAATGCGCAACCAGGATGGCAAACGATATAAAAAATGCAAAGGTTTCCCGAAAAACTACAACGGCGACGTCTATGTAACCGCACGCGGCCGTTACTACTATCCTTCAGAACAGTATGGTTCACTGACCCGCCATGTCCACATCGCGAAAAAATCGGATCACGCCGATTTGAAGCACTGTGAGCGCTGCGCGTCTCGCGACAAAAAGGACCAGGCGGCATAATACCGGCTAAAGGAGTGGAAGGTACAAAAGAGGCAGAAGGCCTCCAGACAAAAAACAAGCGAAAGGAGACGTATCTATGAGCATCCCTGTATTATCCTCCCTGACGCACCCGCCCCAAAGCTGGACTGACGAAATTGTCTCTGTCTGTGTGATCACCTTGCTGCTCATGATCAACACCATTACGGATCTGCTTCACCGGAGGATCCTGCTGTCATTGACAGCTGCGGGAGCGGTATTCGGCCTCGCCCGGTCCATCGCGACAGGCAGGTCAGCCATGGATCTCATTCCGGCGCTGTTTCCAGGACTTTTCCTGCTCGCGTTTTCATTTCTTACTGCATCTGTATCCGCGAATACCGATGCAATCCGCTGCCACAACAGCGCAGCTGCTTCCGTGATCAGCAGACGTGACGGCGCAGCTGTTTCATCGATCGGCTGCGGGGACGGCATCGTCATCACGGCCCTCGGCCTTTTCCTCGCGCCCGTCATGATTCTCAGTCTGTGCGCTCTCGCTTTTCTTATAGCCGCAGTTCCCGCAGGCTTCCTGCTGATCCGCCGGCACCACCGGAACGAAAGCATGCCTTTTATGCCATTTCTTCTCGCAGCCTGGATCATCCTCCTGGTCACATCAGCATTATGAAAATGAGGTCTTCAAAATGAAAAACCAACTTACTCAAGCTTCGCTCACGATCGAGGCAGCCCTGATCGCGCCCCTGCTCATTCTATCCGTCATGGGAGTTCTCTATCTCTCCTTCCATCTGCACAACCGCACCTGCCTCTACGCGTCGGCGGCTGAGCAGGCAATCAGCGGACACAAACAGGAAGATCCGTCTTATTTCGGGATGCAAAATGTAAACCGCGGCGGATCGGAAAGCAAAAGCCACAGAACGGTCCGCTTTACTTCCGGAACCTGGGACTTCAACGGCGAAAAACTATATGCAATCGATGAAGAGGCGGAATACAAAATCATTCGACCCGTAAAGACCGTTCGCAGAGTCCTGGCCGGCAAGGAGTTCCTCGAATGACCAAAGAAACTATCAATGTGATATAATGCCCTCAAAGGAGGCTGAAAGGATGGACGAATTGGAATTAAGAACCTTAAGTGATCTCATGAGAGAACGTGATCGTCTGAAAGATCTCCTGGAATTACTGGAAGCAGGAGAAACAGAAAAGGTAAAGGTAAAAATCAGGCGGGATATTCAGACAATATCGGAAATTATTGAGAGTAAATGAGAACCGATGCAGCCCCTGTATCGACCCACAGAAAGGCAGAATCATATGCGTATACCCAAGTCAATTAAAAGCGGAGACACCATCGGCCTTGTCGCGCCGTCCTTCGGCGCCACAACAGAACCCTACAAAACCCGGCTCGAAGCCGCCATCCGGAAATTCGAGCAGCGCGGCTACAAAGTACGCGCCGCTGAAAGCTGCTATATGGATGACGGTCTCGGTATCAGCACGGATCCTGTAAAAGCTGCCAAGGACCTGGTGGATTTCTATCTGGACGAAAGCATTGATGCTGTCATTTCGGTGGGCGGCGGAGAGCTGATGAATGAGACCATTTCCCATGTGGATTTCGAAAAACTGAAAGCCGCTCCCCCGAAATGGTACGTCGGCTACTCCGACAACACCAATATGATTTTCCCGATGGCCCTGATCGCGAACGTCGCCGGCATTTACGCCCCCTGCGCCACGGGTTTCGGGAAGAACTGGGAGGCTACGGAGGAATATACATTTGCCATTCTGGAAGGAACGAAAAATGTCTTCTCCGGCCTTCCCTTCTTCGAACTTCCGGACGATGAAACACGCACACTGAACCCGATCGCTCCCTATCACCTGACTGAGCCCCGGATCCTGCGCACGTTTGTTCCTGAAAATGTCTCTGCTCAGACCGCCTTCCCTGCAGCCCCTGCAGAAACAGCCGCCTTCCCTGCAGCCCCTGCGGAAAATACCTCCGCGCCCCTGCAGGTCCCCTCTGCCGCCTCCGAGTCCTGGTTCAAGGAAATATCCGGCCAGTCGGTTTCAATGAAGGGTCTCCTTCTCGGCGGCTGTCTGGACATTCTGGAAAACCTCTCCGGCACAAAATACGCGCCGGTTCGCGAATTTCTGAAGACTCAGGGACCCGTCATCTGGGCCATCGAAGCCTGTGACCTGAGCGTCATGGCGATCCGCAGAACGCTCTGGCACCTTCGCGCCCAGGGCTGGTTCGACACCGCTGCCGGTTTCCTGATCGGCCGACCGCTCGCCGCGTTCCGGCAGGAATTCGGAGGGGTCGATGCTTACAACGCTGTCACCGGTCCTCTGGCAGGCCTTTCGGTTCCGATCATCATGGACGCGGAAATCGGGCATATTTCCCCGATGCTTCCCCTTGTCATCGGAAGCCATGCTGAAATCTCCGTTTCCGGAAATGACCTGACTCTCCGGATGAACTTTGACTAAAATATCGTTTTCACATAAGAGAAAGAAGCAATTTCGACGTAAAATAAAAGTCAACTAACAAAATCCACTTATCCACAGGGCAAAAAATCGAAAAAGCTCGATTTTTCTCAAATATTCGAGTTTATTCACGGATTTATCCACTTTGTCCACCATTTTATGGGGCCATTTTATGGAAACCAAGGCCATTTTTCGAAGACTTTCTATTTCGGCTGTGGATAAGTTTTTGTCAGACATTTGCCAAATCCGGCCAAAGAACACAGAGAAGTCACAAAAATACGGTACAAGTATGGGATGCCGAAGATTGAAACTTCTTCCGCTCTATTGTAAACTGGTAGATTATGAGACTGAGAAATATTCCCGAAGCAAAGGGCATCGTAGAAGCAAGCAAATATGTCATTCAGAATCCGAGAAAAGAAGATCGGATTCGTGAGACTGCATTTGAAAAGGAACAGCCGCTGTATCTGGAGATCGGAACCGGCAAGGGCCGTTTTATCATCGATACCGCTCTCGCGCATCCCGAAAATAACTACATCGGAATCGAGCGCTATGAATCCGTCCTCTTCAGAGCCTGCCTCAGAATGGAAGGCGTGCCGTACAGCACACCGGCCGACCAGATTGAACAGGCACTCAACGGAATCAAAGCGGAAGATCTGGAGATTCCTTCAAACCTCCGTCTGATAAGGGCGGATGCCAGAGGTGTCGCGGATTTCTTCAATGAAGAGGAAGTAGACGGACTGTTTCTCAATTTTTCCGATCCCTGGCCCAAGGCAAGACACGCCGGAAGGCGTCTGACTTCGCGGAACTTCCTGAACATTTATGAAAAGATCCTGAAAAATGGCGCCGTCCTCGAATTCAAGACGGACAACAAAGATCTTTTCGCGTTCTCTCTGGAAGAAATCGGCCTCGCGCCTAACTGGGAGCTTCTCTATGAAACCACGGATCTTCACCGGGATCCCGTGCTCTCAGAAGGCAATATCATGACGGAATACGAGCGGAAATTCTCCAATCTCGGGCATTCGATCTGTAAGCTCGCGGCCCGCTATACAAAGCCCTGAGCAAAGCAGCAGGCAGTCAGCAGGAAATTCTATTTGAAATAAGGAGATCATCTATGAAAAACAAGATTTGCACTTTATTGCTTACAGCAGCATTAGCCGGAACCCTCGCCATAGCAGGCGGCTGCGGCAGCTCTACATCAGGCACAGCCGGCACGGCAGAAGCTCCCGCCGAATCCGAAGATGCGGCCGATGAAGCCGTCGACGAAGATACGGATGTTGCTGAGGAAGAAGATGTCGACTCCGAAGATTCTGAAGGCGATGAAGAAGAACTCGATTTAGAGGATCTGGAAGTCCTGGATGATGAGGAAGAAGAGCCTGCCCCGTATGATAAGGAAGCAGAGAGCTATTTTGAGGCAAATACGGCCTCCGAGCTGCTCAAAAACCACAAAAATATCCTCTTCACCGAGACCATGAAAAACTCTTCCGGCGAAGAGCTCTATGCCTATGATATGTTTGTCAGCCCGGAACTGCGCATGATCCGCTACGCAAACGGAGACCAGGAATTTTCCGACAATGGCACATACAGCGGCTTCGATACCCAGCTCAACATGCCCTACCGCTATGTCTTCTATGATGAAGAAAGCGTTCAGGAGCAGGACGACACCTATGACGAGTTCGTTTATTTCTGGCCGGGCGAAGGCGCCGAGGAGAAGTCAGAAGAAGGCGATGAAGTGACATTTACCTGCTACATCCGCGACAATTCCATGCTGGACATGGTCTTCTACGATCAGGAAGAGGAAGTCGAAGCGGACTCTTATATCGAAAGAAAGCTCGTCTTCAACAAGGACACGAAGGAATTCCTTCGCTCCTCCGCCCTTTATTATCACAAAGACGGCACTTCCGTCGACATCGGTTCCTCTACCATGACACTTGACGGAGAAGCTCTTACTCCGGATCAGGAACTGTTGGACAAATTGAACAATTCCGATTCCCATACACTGACGCTGACCCTGGATCCGGGCACCGAAGACGAAAAAGTCCTGACCTGTACTGTCGGCAAAGGCTGCACATTCTATCCGTCAGTTCCGGACGGCTACGGCTTCTATCTCGACAAGGATAAAAAAGAAGCGGCCGACGAACAGCTCTGGAACGAAAGCGAAAAGGATCTGACGCTCTACGGCTTCTATGAGGAAGACCTTGACGGCGAAGAGGTCGAAATCGACGAAGAAGACCTCGGCGACATTGAAGCGGACGGGGAAGAAGACGCGGACGAACCGGAACTGACGGAAGAAGAACTTCAGGATCTTCTCGAAAACGGAGACGTTCAGGGCTGATCGATCAGCACACCAACTATTGGAGAAATATATGAGAATCAGTTTTATAGGCGCCGGAAATATGGCCGGCGCCATTATAAGCGGAATCCTTGCGAAAGGTATTGTTTCGGCAAATGAAATCACGGCAGCCGACCTCACGGACCATGTGTCGGAGCGGTTCGGGATTCATTTTACAAATGATAACCGTGAAGCCGTCAAAAACGCGGACATCCTGTTCCTTTCAGTAAAGCCGCAGATCTACCCGGCCGTGATCGAAGAAATCCGGGATCTGGTCACTTCCGATCAGCTGATCATCACGATCGCCCCGGGCAAAACACTTGCCTGGCTGAAAGAATCGTTCGGCGGCAAAGAGCTGAAGATCATCCGTACCATGCCGAATACTCCGGCCATGGTTCAGGAAGGCATGACCGCGGTATGCCCAAATGAGCATGTCACGGATGATGATCTTTCGACAGCCCTGACTCTTCTTGGTTCCTTCAGCAAAACCGAAGTCGTTCCGGAGCATCTGATGGATGTTGTCACCTCCGTAAGCGGCAGTTCGCCGGCATGGGTGTTCATGCTGATTGAAGCCATGGCAGACGCCGCCGTCGCTGACGGTATGCCGAGGGCTCAGGCGTATACATTTGCGGCCCAGGCGGTTTACGGCAGCGCGAAGATGGTTCTTGAGAGCGGGAAACATCCGGCAGAACTCAAGGATATGGTCTGCTCCCCCGCCGGCACTACGATCGAGGCAGTCCGCGTACTTGAAAACAAGGGGTTCCGCAGCGCCGTGTTCGAAGCCATGAAGGCCTGCACGAAACGTTCCAGGGAGCTCTGAAACACTAATTCTGTAAAAAATGCCCGAGGGGGGCTAATAAATCCCTATATGATCCAAATAAATACATCGGAGGAACTCATGAAAAAACTGACTAAAGGCAAGATGTGGTGTTTTGCGATCGGACAGTTCGGCTGGTCGCTCCTGTCGGCTCTGATCACAAACTGGCTGGTCTATTTCTATCAGCCAAACGCGGACTCGATCGCGGAAGGCCAGACGCTTTTCATCCCCCAGGGACGTGTCGTTTTCGGTATCGCGACCATCATTGGCGGTATCGCGGCCCTCGGACGTATCTTCGACGCGGTCACGGATCCGCTCATCGCGAACCTTTCCGACCGTTCCAAAAACCCGCGCGGACGCCGTATCCCGTTTATGCAGAAGATCGCGATCCCCTTTGCGCTGGTTACAGCTCTTGTGTGGATGGCACCGGTCAATGGAGTTTCAACCGTCAACTGCATCTGGCTTCTGGTCACACTGCTCCTCTTCTATCTTTTCATGACGACTTACTGTACGCCGTACAATGCCCTGATTTCGGAACTCGGAACAACACAGGACACGCGCATCAGCATCTCCACCTATATTTCCGTGACATTCCTGCTCGGATCCGCGATCGGCTATGCTGCTCCCTATATCTGGGGCGCGCTGATTCCGTCTTTCGGCAGAGTCATGGCCATCCGGATCACATTTATCATTCTGTCGGTAATCGGCCTGATCGCGCTCTTTGTGCCGACATTTACAATCAATGAAAAAGATTACGTCACAACGGTGCCATCCAACGACAACGCATTCGACTCACTGGTAAAGACATTTAAAAATGGCGACTTCCGCGTCTTCGTCGGCAGCGACGTTCTCTACTTCGTGGGACTCACCATTTTCCAGACGGGACTTCCGTTCTTCATCACGGCTCTGATGAAGCTGCCCGAGACCATGACGACGATCCTCTATGTCGGCATGACGCTGCTCAGCTTCCTCTGCTATCCGCTGGTCAACTTCCTGGCGCACCGCATGAACAAGAAAAAACTCGTTCTCATCGGCTTCATCGGCCTCAGCTGCGCGTACATCATCACAGCGATCTCGGGCCTGATGGGCGCCGGAATGGTCTTTGGCATTCTGGTCGTCGTGGTCGCGGCATTTCCGATGGCGATTCTCGGTATTCTTCCGCAGGCAATCGTGGCGGATATTGCCCAGGCCGACGCTATGACAACCGGCGAGAACCGCGAGGGAATGTTCTTCGCGGCGAGAACATTTGCGTTCAAAATGGGACAGAGCATTTCCATGCTGCTCTTTACGGCATTCGCAAGCATTTCCCCGGAAACGGGCTTCGGATACAGGATCGCTGCAATCGTAGCCGCCGTGATCTGCCTGGCCGGTGCGGTCGTGCTGTCCCGCTACGACGAAAAGAAGATCCTCGGAATTATCGTTCCGGAGAAATAAAACAGCTGCTTTCCCTGACATAGAAAGCAGATATATCCCAAGAAAGGAGGCAAGGCTTCTTATGATGAAAAAAGCGCACTCCGGACGCCACGCGATCAAAAGACGGAACGTCCTCACCGCATGTTTTCTGACAGTCTTCCTCCTTTTTTCATTGGCGCTTCCGGTTCCGGCGTCTGAAAATGACGGCAAAAAAGCCTCTGAAGAGGGAGTCGCACACCTGCTTCCCTCTCTTCCGAAACTGAGTGATTATCTGAGCCAGAACATGATCCGTGAAATCCTGCGCGACTACAAACAGGATACGGAAGGCATGCTTCTGGACGAGGGAGATTGGCTCTACGACAATGAAAACGACATCTACTATCAGCTGAATGTCCCGTACTGTTCTTTTCCTTCGGCATCCTCCTACGAAACGCTGAGCATCTTTGTGCCCGGCAACTATATGAATCCGAAGGTGAACGGCGACGGCACCTATACCTGCACAATCAACCCTGCAGGCGAATGCGGGAACTACACCATTGCTGACGCGCCTTTTATCTTTCCCATTACCTCAGAACAATATGAAGCCCAGGAGCCGGTCACCACTTATGACCCCTCTTGCTGCGCGGACTATACCTCACACGGGATCATATGCGTTTACGCCGGCCTCCGC
Organism: uncultured Eubacteriales bacterium; assembly: GCA_900319795.1. GTDB lineage: Bacteria > Bacillota > Clostridia > Lachnospirales > Lachnospiraceae > Chordicoccus. The sequence continues at coordinate 14,810 of ONPU01000022.1, forward strand.
GGCAAATCAAACGGCATAGACAAAAAAACCGCCCTGCAATATGCAGGCGGTGCGCCTTATGCTGTCACGGATCTGAAAGCCGCAATTCGATTCTGCCGTCTCAACAAAGCCTCTTTGCCGGGTGATTCCAGCCGTATGTTTGTGGCCGGTACTCACGAAGGCGCCTCCTATGCGGCGATTATGGCCGCCAGCGGAGACAGCAGTCTGTATCTGAATTATCTCATTTCCATCGGAGCCGCGATGTATGATGAAAAGGGCGAGTTTATCAGCGACACCATTTTTGGTGCCGATGTGTGCTGCCCCGCTGCCTCGCCGGATACGGCTGACGCAGCTTATGAGTGGTTCTGCGGAACTCATTTTCAGGATGCTTCGCGCACAGGCGAAATCTGGACTGCCTCGCTGTCCAAGGATCTGACCAGCCGCTATGGTGCCTATATCAATTCCCTGACGCTGAAAGACGAAAACGGCGCCGACCTTCTGCTTGACGACAATGATCATCACGCGTTCGAAACCGGCGGTTACAGGACGGTCCTTGAGACCATCCTGAATAATGCTCTTTCAGACTATCTTGCCGAGAGCAAAGACCCGGCAGCTGCCGCTAAAGACCTCGACCCGGATGGCAAATGGCTCAGCTACGATCCTGAAAATGCCCGCGCCGAAATCACCTCTTTCAGTGCGTTTATCCGAAAAAAATACGCCGAGCCCTTACCCTGCCCGGCGTTCGACCGTCTTGATTTCAGCTCGCCCGAAAACAGCCTTTTCGGCACGCTCCGCTCCGACACCCGGCACTTCAGCTATCTGCTGTACACAGTGATTAATGAGCACGCGAGCACCTATTCCCGTCTTAAGGAATGGCCCCGCACATACTCAGACGAGCTTGCCGGCGACATGGCCTGTGCCGACGACAACGGCAGCGACATGCGCATCCGCGTACTGATGTACAGCCCGCTCTATTTCCTGAATCCTTATTACGACGGATTCGGAAGTTCCGGGGTCGCGCCGGTCTGGAGGATCCGGTCTTCGGTCACTGACCCGGCCTGCATTCTCCCGTCTGACATCAACCTCTTCTACACGCTGAAGAATGATGACGCCGTCTCTTCCCTTGAGTACAAGGCCTCCTGGGCGCTTTCCGAAGATGCCGGCGGCTCTGCGAATATCATTTCCTGGATTGATTCTGTCCTCGGCGCAGGAGCCGCAGAATAATCACAGCCCGATTTCCTTTGCGAAAGCGTTTAGCCCGAGCTTCAGATCTTCATAAGTCTCGTCGAAGTTGCCGGTATACCACGGATCCGCGATATCCCTGTTCAGGCCGGCATATTCGAGCAAAAGATGGATCTTCCCTTCCGGATCGCCGCCGGCAATTCTCTTCATGTAGTACATATTTTCATCATCCATCCCGATGATATAGTCGAACTCGTCATAATCCCGGCGGGTCATCTGTCTCGCCTTGTGATTGCCGCAGGGAATGCCCACCTCAGCCAGTTTCCGCCGCGTACCGTAATGAACACCGTTCCCGATCTCTTCGCGGGAAGTCGCTGCGGAATCCACGTAAAAACGATTCTCGGCATGGGCCTTTCGAATCATATCTTCCATCATGTATTGAGCCATGGTGCTCCGGCAGATATTGCCGTGGCAGATGAATAGTATCTTTATCATATCGATTTTCCTTGTTTTATCAGGGCTTAGACACCTTTTTCATTTTCATTTGCCGGCATAATATATGCATATTTTGGCATATTTACACCGGCAAAAGGTGTAAAGTAAGGTGTAATTATTTTTCGTTTACACCTTAAGATTTTCACACAACATTCAACTTCTCGATCTCTGCTTTTGCATCCTCAAAATTCACGTGAGTATAGACATTAAGCGTGGTTCCAATGTCCGCATGTCCCATGAGATACTGAAGCGTTTTCGGATTCATCCCGGACTTCGCCATGTTGGAACAGTAGGTATGGCGGCATACATGAGGTGTAATTTCGGGCATCTGAAACTTGTAGATGGAATTATACTTGTCCACTATGTGCTTAAAGTAATGATCCCAGTGAAGCGAGTATGTAATGCTTCCATCCTTGTCGTAGTACAGAAATCCGGTATACCCGTCAACTATCGGCTCAACCTTGGGTGTGTTGCGTTCAGAAATGATCTTCCTAAAGCAAGCCTCAACGTCTTCTGTCATAGGCAGTACTCTGGTTCCGCAAGTAGTCTTTTTGCTCTCGATGTAGTATCCAATATGTGCACGCTTTTGAAGCTGATGGTCCACATTGATCTTGTGATTCTCAAAATCGATATCTCCAAGAGTCAGTCCGCAAAACTCCGAGATGCGAAGCCCCGTGTGGAAAAGAATATAAATTCCTTCATAGTATTTGCAAAAATGAGGATCTTCTTTTATAAACTTAAGGAATTTTCTCTCTTCGTCCCTGGTTATCGAAAGCCTTGTATGGCTTCATTTACTATCACGGGTGCCAATTCGAAATCAAACGGACTCTTACGGATCAGATCATCATCCACAGCCATCTTAAAAGCCGGTCTTAAGACGCCTCTTAAAGAATGAATTGAGCTGTAACTCTTTCCATCTGCCTGAAGCTTAATAAGCCAGCATTTTGCATCTGAGAGGCACACTGTATCAATGCGTTTTCTGCCAAAGGGATCCTTACTCAGGAAATTGATCACCGTCTTATACCCCGCCTTTGTTGTAGGTCTCACACCGGTCTTCGTAGAAATGTATTTCTCCACAAGTTCCAGCACCGTCATATTGCCCCCGTTCGAAACGATGTTATCAAACAGATCAGCCTGAATCTGACGTTCCATTTCCCTTAGTGATAAAGTTCTGACTTTTCCCTGTGGCGTAGCATCATTATGATCAAGCCTCCAACTGTAAACGAATTTTTCTTCTCCGTTGGCATCTATATACTTGAACTGATACCTTCCGTCCTTACGCTGGATCTCTCCGTTGTGTAAAACTCTTCCTCTGTTATCCTTTCTTTTTTCACTCATATTAGACAATATGTAATGACCCCCGATTTGTAGCCACGTGGATTTACCTGTATACTACAAGTCGGCAAAGACAAATGGTAACAGGGATTACCGCATACAAATGGAGGTCATCAAATGAAGT